>CAMVGU010000001.1 GCA_947167105.1 uncultured Selenomonas sp.
GAACGGGTGGCTCTCACCATCAGAATGGGTGGCTCACCTGGGCCAGAATACTCACATTTCCTCAATCGTAGTAAAAACGTAGTAGGAATCAGTGTGTTTTACTATTCCGCAAACTGCCCCTCGGAGGGGCGTGGCAAGTGAACATTAATTTCATCATAGCATGGGAAATGGCGAATCACAATATCCTTACATCCTTGCAACAAAAAATAGGCAGGCTCCCGAAGGAAACCTGCCGTCATTTCTCTATTCATACTACCCGGAACATCCGCTGTGTCAGTCTTGCCTCTCTCTGGGGGCGATCGCCTCGCTCGATTTCTCGCCTTGCCCTTTCTTCCTCCATCTTCTTGACATCACCTTGCGGGCCCCATCATTATTCATCCATGCACAAGATAAACGATAATCGAAACGAGGGTGCTGGTGAGGCCTATGGCGGCCTCATAGGGAATCAACTTCATGCGGTTTTTGATACTCATGCCCACGCTTCCACCTGTAGCGTGAAAAAAGGAACCATGGGGAAGTGAATCAATGACCGTGGCTCCAGCGTGAATCATGGCTGCTGACGCAAGGGCAGGAATCCCGGCGCTCAGTAGGGCATCGGCAAAGGTCTGCGCTGCCACGGCTGCTCCGGCGGTAGTGGAAGCGGTAGCTCCTGCCATCAGGATTCCCGCGATGGGTGCCAGTAAAAAATCAGGCATTTGCAATTGGGACAAAAGCCGAATAACATCTCCTTGGAGCGACGATGCCTTGATAATCCCTGCAATGGTTCCCGTTCCGACCAAGAGAATGGATACGCCGGCAACCTTGCTGAGACCATACTCCGTGTATTCTATCAATCCCTTGGCCTGACCCGTTGCAAGGATGCTTACAACGCCCCCCAAAGGCAGGGCAAGCAAAGGATCCACCGAAATTCCTGCCAAGGGGCGAAGCGCCAAGAGAGCAATCACCACTGCCGGCCCCAGAATCGCCGCAGAGAAAGAAGGCAGCTCCTTGCTTTCGCCCCGTTCCAAATCTGCAGCTGTAATGGCCTCTCCCTGTTTTCTGGCGAGGATACTCGCCAGAATCACCGTCATTCCAAAAGCAAACAGAGCAGGAATGAGGTTTGCCGCCATCACATCGGTCAAATCCTCTCCAAAGGCTTCCGTGACGGCAATGGTATTAGGGTTAGGTGAGATGATATTTCCTGCTTTGCCGCCGCCGATCATGGCCAGAAGGACACACGCCTTGGAAAGTCCGGCCTTTTCGCCGATGGCAAGGGCAATGGGGGCAACGGTGATGACAGAAATGTCAATGAACACGCCGACGGAGCAGATTACCATAGTGGCAAGGGCGACAGCAGCAACTGCGCGTCTTTCCCCCATGGTGGTTACAATCCTTTCGGCGATCCTCTGCGCCGCCCCCGTCTTGATAAGTGCCCCCGCCAAAACACCGCTGGTAAGAATGCGAAGCACCGAGGGCATCATGGCCCCCGCTCCCGAAACCATAGAGGAGACTGTGGCATTCAGCCCGCCGCCTCCGAGGATACCGCCAAGAATGGCACCGAGAATCAGACAGTATGCCGGCTGGGCTTTGCGTATGATGAGCAAAATGGAAACGACCAACCCAAAAAGTGCGCCAAAAGTAGAAAACTGAGCTTCCACGTTCTATACCTCCTGTAGCCGAAAACAGGCATATCATCCTTATCACGTTCGCCATAATAAGCGGTTTTCCTGCCTTGTGCCGGACTCGCCGAGATAATATCGGAATTGTCGTAAAGTATAAAATGGTACAAAAGGCCATTTCGTGGTATATCATAGCCGTCAATTGTAGTAGGTTGCTCGCAGATTTGGTGTGGCACTTTTAGATTTCAGCCTCAATGTTTCCGATGCGCGTGTAAATCATGCCGTTTTTGCCACGGTCTGACCTCATCAGCGAAATCTCATGCACGTCCATCTCTCCAGTCGGCAAGTGCTGCAATAGCGTGTCCATTCTGCCGGTGAACTCAGTTTTTCGAACCAATGTGATATGCGGTGCAAATTTCTTGCGGTCATAAGGAATGCCATGTTCGGCAAGAGCCCTTCTCAGCCGTCTGACACAGGAAAAAAGGGGATCGCTTGCTGCTATTCCTGCCCAGTAGGTGTCGTGGAAATTTCCGGCACCGTCAAGCTGAATGGCAAATTGTTGAAACGAAATGTCAGACATTGCATCTGTAACAGTGTCGAGATTGCCATATTCCCCGATAAAGGCGAGAGTTAGATGGAGATTCTCGGAGGGAACGAAATGTCCTTTTATACCAAGGGATTTCCATTGCTCCTGCAGGGCGAGGATAGATTGGCGCATTGTCCCTTCGAGTGAGATTGCCAGAAAAAGGCGCATATATTTCTCCTTTTGCAGAAATGGGAGCACATCGGTGCTATTCTCTGAACCGATTCCGCAGGAGGGAAATTTCCTGCAATATACACTGCAATTTTACCATGAACGTGGCATGAATGGCAAGCAATTGAGGTAGTGGAAAATTACATAAGCTATCGTGTTGTGTCCTTTTCAGATTTCATTTTCTGCATACTAGATTTCATTATTCATATTGTACATTCTTTTCGCTATGATGTAAAGTAAAGACAGCGGACGCAACCGTCGCATCACGCTCCTGCGACGCTGAGGCTAGTCCCTTTAGGGGCGTCCGAACTGGGCCATCCTGGCCGTTGTAGGATGGCGGTAAGCTATCAAGTATGCGAAAGGAAGAAAATACGGTGGATTACATTTCCTTGAATGATGGGGTTAAAATACCCCAAATAGGTTTCGGCACGTTTCAGATTCCGGCAGATGGTTCTACTTATCGAGCGGTCAAGGCGGCGCTGGTTGCAGGGTATCGGCATATCGACACGGCAGCGGCCTATTTCAACGAGGAAGAAGTGAGGCGTGCCATCAAGGAAAGCGGCATTGTGCGGGAGGAGATTTTCCTCACTACGAAACTCTGGTTGCAGGACTACGGTTATGAGCAGGGTAAGAAGGGCATTGAGCGCTGCCTGCGGCATTTGGGTACATACATTGATCTGATGCTCATCCATCAACCTTACGGCGATGTTGCCGGAGCATGGAAAGCCATGGAGGAATACAAGAAATCGGAAGATATTCGCTCCTTGGGAGTGTCCAATATGACAACTGCGATATGGCGAGAAATTGTGCCGGAGCTGTCAAGCACGCCCTCTGTCAATCAGGTGGAGTTCAATCCTTACTGCCAGCAAAAAGAGCTGCGTGCCTTGCTGTCCAAGGAACATGTGGTGATGGAGGCGTGGGCACCATTGGGGCAGGGAAGCAGGGAACTTCTCAGAGAGCCTGTGCTGGTGGGGTTGGCTAAGCGGTATCATAAGGACGTAGGGCAAATCATTCTTCGATTTGAAATACAGGAAGGATGTATCGTTCTGCCTCGCTCCACCAAGCCGGAACGGATGAGCACGAACCTCGATATCTTTGATTTTGAGCTGACTGAAGGCGAGATGGACTCCATCCGTAAGCTGGACAAAGGACACGGCATCCACAATCCTGATGCGCCGGGAGTGGAGGAAATGCTCAGAAAAGCCTTTGTTATTACGGACTGAAAGCACGGCTTTATCGGTAATAACATAAAAATTATTGACGCTGACAGAAAAAGGATGATGAGCGTCTTAGTGCTTTAGCACTTAGAGGCTCACATACGTAGCGAAGCGAAGGAGCAATGAAAAAATGCAGTATGTAAAATTCGGCAACACGGGTATGGATGTTTCGCGGATTTGCCTTGGCATGATGAGCTTCGGCAAACCCGGCAAGGAAAATGGCGTATTTCCTTGGGCGAGAAACTACGAGGACGGCAAGGAGATTTTCAAGAAGGCCATCGACCTTGGCATCAATTACTTCGACACGGCCAATGTCTACCAGATGGGCACCAGTGAGGAAATCACGGGACGTTATATAAAGGACTTTGGGCTGAACCGGGATGAAATCGTGGTGGCAACGAAGGTGAATTTTGAGATGCGCCCCGGCCGTCCCAACGGCGGCGGCACTTCCCGCAAGAATGTCATGGCAGAGATCGACCATAGTTTGAAACGTCTGGGACTTGATTATGTGGATCTCTATCAGATTCATCGCTTGGATGCAAACACCCCCATGGAGGAAACCATGGAAGCATTGCATGATGTGGTGAAGAGCGGCAAGGCGCGTTATATCGGCGCATCGACGATTTTCGCCTGGCAGCTCGAACGTATGCAGAACATTGCCGAGAAGCACGGCTGGACGAAGTTCGTTTCCCTTCAGCCCCAATACAATCTCATCTACCGCGAGGAAGAAAGGGAAATCATGCCTCTCTGCCAGGATAGGAAAATGGCGGTTGTGCCTTGGAGTCCTCTCGCCGGTGGTCGTTGCGCCCATCCCTGGGGAACGGCAACGGAACGCAACAAGATCGACGATGTCTCTCCGATGGTCTGGAACGCTACCAACGATGTGGACAAGGTGGTCGTTGACAATCTCGAAAAGGTAGCGAAGGAACATGGCCGCACCATGGCGCAGGAATCCCTCGCATGGATGCTGTCGAAGCCTTACATCACTGCGCCAATCGTTGGCACAACCGCCGTGCAGCACATTGAGGAAGCCGTTTCCGCCCTCGACATTCAGCTCGATGAGGAGGAAATCAAGGCACTCGAAGCACCCTATGTGCCGCATATCAAGACAGGGGCATTTTGAGAACATTGGAGGGGCGAAAAGTCCTTCGCACGGACAAAGTCAAGGCCATCATTGCCTACGAGCCGGGCGGTACTCCCTTCCTGTTCCCGGAAACGGAAATGCCTAAGATAACGGATGCCCGCTTTAAGGCACTTTCTGCCTCGGCCATGGGCGTGCCCATGGGGGATTTCCTGAAGCTAACCAAGATTCCCATTATTCTGTATTACGGAGATTACATCAGGATCGGTTCCGAAAATGTGGGCGAGGACAAATGGGGGACAGAGTACGCCATGGCGCAGCAATTCGTGGAGACTATCAATCGTCATGGAGGAGATGCCACCTTGGTACACTTGCCGGATGTAGGCATCAAAGGCAATTCCCATTTCCTTATGCAGGAAAAGAACAATCGTGAGATTTTGGAATTGGCGCTCAAGTGGCTGCACGAGAAGGGATTAGATAAATAATTTTTTTGTACGTACGGAAAGCGAGGATGGCATATTTTTTGAAATGCCGGGAAGCAGCGAATATGGCGGGGAGTCCACTTCCGACAAGGGAAGAACCGGTGTTTACAAAATTCGTGCATTGATTGAGAAAAGAGGTTGAATACATGTCCAAAATCTTAATTGCCTACTATTCCCGCAAGGGGCAGAACTATGTGAACGGCAGCATCAAGAATCTTGCCAAGGGCAATACCGAAGTCGTGGCAGAGTTTGTCCAAAAGGCTGTAGGCGGTGATTTGTTTGAAATCGACACGGTAAAAAAATACGCCGAGGACTACACGCAGTGTACCGTGGAGGCCAAGGAGGAACTTCGGGCCAAGGCACGCCCCGAACTCAGCAAGTATCTTGACAGCATTGACGAATATGACACAATTTTCCTCGGCTATCCCTGCTGGTGGGGGACGATGCCCATGGCTTGCTATACTTTTTTGGAGCATTACGACACGGCGGGCAAGAAAATTGTTCCCTTCTGCACACATGAGGGGAGCGGTATGGGAGGCAGTGAGAAGGAGATAAAAAAGACCTGCCCGAAGGCTCAGGTGTTTTCCGGTCTCCCAATCCATGGCGCGGAGGCGGCAAATTCCCAATCTACGGCATCTGCTTGGGCAAAGAAAGCCATTGCGACGCAAAGCTAATCCTTTAGGGAATTTATGAGACCATCAGGAAGCATGGCAAGAAAGTTGTCATCATGGAACCGGTCAAAGGCGGGATGTTGGCGAACTTTCCGCCGGGACTTGAAAAAGAAATGAAGGCTGTGCAGCCGAACCTTTCCGCTGCATCCTGGGCAATACGTTTGTAAAGAAAAACTGTTGATGATGCTATATCTAATAGGGAGGAAAATATGAGCGATAAGAAAAAAGAGGTTGTGGTATTGGTCGGCGCAGGCTCCATCGGACAGGCCATTGCCCGGAGAGTGGGCGCAGGAAGGCATGTAGTGCTGGGGGATCTTCGGCAGGAACATGCGGATGCGGCAGCAAAGGTCTTAGAGGATGCAGGCTTTGAGACGAGTACGATAGAGGTGGACATTTCCTCCCGTGAGTCGATTTTGCAGCTTATCGAGCATGCACAGCAGTTCGGGCCTATCACGAATCTCATCAATGCGGCGGGGGTGTCCCCTTCCCAGGCTCCCGTGTCGGCGATTTTGAAAGTTGACCTTTACGGCACGGCGGTACTTTTGGAAGAATTCGGCAAGGTGATTGCCGAGGGCGGCTCCGGTGTGGTGATTTCTTCCCAATCCGGCCATCGCCTGGGTGCCCTTTCCGAGGAGCAGAATATGCGGCTTGCCACTACGCCCACAGAGGAACTTTTGGAGCTGGATTTTCTCAAGGAAATCACGGACACCCTTAAAGCGTATCAGTATTCCAAACGCTGCAACGTCCTGCGGGTCATGTATGAGGCAACGCGCTGGGGCAAGCGCGGCGCAACCATAAACTCCATCAGCCCCGGCATCATCATTACGCCGCTGGCAAATGACGAACTCAAAGGCCCACGGGGCGAAGGCTATCGCAAGATGCTCTCCGCAAGCCCTGCGGGACGCGCGGGGACGCCGGACGAAGTGGGAGAGCTTGCCGAGTTTCTCATGAGTAAGCGCGGCAGGTTCATCAGCGGCGCAGACTATCTCATGGACGGCGGTACCACGGCATCCTATTGGTATGGTGATCTTCAGTATCTGAAGAAAACACATTGATTGCAGGGAAAAGAGGCAGGAAGGCCAACTTCAGACTGCCCAGCATCTGTTGTCTTTTGTGTTGAAAGAAAATTCCGTTTGCTGTATCGCACAGTTTCCGTTTATCAACACGCCCTGGAGACGGTCATTGCAGGAGGATAGCAGTTCCTTCTGCGATGACCGTCTTTTCGCGCATTCAATACCACCGTTTTTATTCGCAGCAGGAGTAAGAATTGTCAATTTTTCAGGTGAGCTTACTCCTGCCGCGACGTGTGTCAATTTTCTTGTCTAATTTTCTTATTTTGTGGTAGAATAGATGGCGTGTGAGTTCAAATTTATGCTGCTATTGGAGGTTTTTGGTTGGCTGCGATTACCTATGAACTGATTGCCAGGGACGAGCAGACAGGGGCGCGGGCCGGTATCATCCATACGCCCCATGGCTCTTTTCCGACGCCTATTTTCATGCCTGTGGGCACGCAGGCCTCGGTGAAGGGAGTTTCGCCGGATGAGCTGCGTGATTTGGGCGCGGGCATTATCCTTTCAAATACATATCATCTGTTCCTGCGTCCGGGTATGGAACTGGTGAAGGAAGCGGGCGGCCTGCACAGGTTCATGCACTGGGACAGGGCAATCCTTACGGACAGCGGCGGGTTCCAGGTTTTCAGCCTTGGTGATTTGAGGAAGATAACCGAGGAAGGCGTGACTTTCCGCTCCCATCTGGACGGGTCGAAGAAGTTCCTGTCGCCGGAAGTGTCTATGCAGGTGCAGATGTGCCTGGGCTCGGATATAGTGATGGCCTTTGATGAATGTGTGCCTTATCCCGCTGACCATGACTATGCCAAGCAGTCTACCGAGCGCACCTTGCGTTGGGCGAAGCGCTGCCAGGCGGCTATGACCGCACCTGACCAGGGCTTGTTCGGCATTGTGCAGGGCGGCATGTACAAGGATCTGCGCGAATGGCATGCCAGGGAAATGGTGGAGCTGGATTTCCCCGGCTACGCGGTAGGCGGCTTGTCCGTTGGCGAGCCGGAGGAATTGATGTATGAGATGCTTTCGTACTCAACCTCACTGCTGCCGGAGAACAAGGCGCGCTATCTGATGGGCGTCGGCACGCCGGATTACATCATCGAGGGCGTAGCCCGCGGCATTGACATGTTTGACTGCGTGTATCCCACCCGTGTGGCTCGCAATGGCATGGCTATGACGCGTAGGGGACGGCTGGTGATGAAAAATTCCGCCTATACCCATGACCATGAGGTACTGGAGGCGGGCTGCGGCTGCTATGCGTGCCGCAACGGCTATACGCGCGCCTATATCCGCCATCTGGTGCGGGCAGGGGAAATTTTCGGCTTGCGCTTGCTGTCGCTGCATAATCTCTGGTTCCTGGAACAGTTCGTGCGTGATATGCGAAAGTCTATCATAGAGGGCCGCTTCGGAGCGTTCCGCAGCGAGTTCCTTGCCAATTATGATCCGAGAGGCAAAGGCTGAGTTATTGACAGGTATATTGATTCAAGAGAGGTGTTTCTATGAGCCAGGATATGCTCGCTGCCCTGGGTACCTGGGGCCCGATAGTCCTGATGATTGCGA
The DNA here is from genome assembly GCA_947167105.1 of uncultured Selenomonas sp. GTDB lineage: Bacteria > Bacillota > Negativicutes > Selenomonadales > Selenomonadaceae > Selenomonas_B. The sequence goes on from CAMVGU010000001.1 coordinate 8,425, forward strand.
TTTTCTATTTTTTGTTGTACCGTCCCCAGAAGATTGAGCACAAGAAACGCGCAAAGATGCTGGAAAGCCTGAAGCGCGGTGATGAGGTGGTGACCATCGGCGGCATTTACGGCAGGATTACGGAGGTGCAGGAGAAGAAACTGCGCCTGAAAATCGCCAACAACGTGGAAATTGATGTGGTGCGTGCCTCCATCAATGCTAAGGTCACGGAGGAAGATGCCTGAGTATGGTCAGCAGGACATCTGCGGAAGCGCAGTGCCAGCATGAGGAAAAGAAGTTGCTGCGGCAGCAGTTCCTGGCTGCCAGGCGCACGCTGACACAGGAGGAACGGCTGGCAGCCAGCCATGAGATGACTGAAGGGCTGAGGGCGCTGCCGGAGTTCCGGCAGGCGCGGAGCATTTTCCTGTACGCCTCCCTGCCGGATGAAGTCCAGCTTTATGAGCTGATGGATAGCTGTCTGGCAGAGGGCAGGCAGGTGTCCTTGCCGCTCATCAAGCGCCAAGGGGTCATGGTGCCGGTTTTGCTGCCAGGCCGTGAGGCTTTGGTGACGGGCGAATACGGCATTGCGACAGTCAGGGCAGAGATGCGCAGGGAGCTTGCGCCGGAGAGACTTGATCTCATTATCGTGCCGGGAGCGGCTTTCGCGCCGGACGGTGCCCGCCTGGGCCTGGGGGCAGGTTTCTATGACCGCTTTATGGCGGAGCAGGCGCCCCAGGCCTTGCGAGTTGCGCTGGCCTTTGACTGCCAGCTGGCTGAAGGCTTGCCTATGGAGGCACATGACCAGTATGTGCAGTTCATCCTGACGGAAAGCCGTCAAATAATATGTGGGAAGGTAAACTGATATGGAAGTGAAGATTGGCCTGGCGAAGACCTCCAAATACGCTACTGGGGTTTGCGGCGATAGCTGTGATATCGTAGAGCGGCCCCATGGCGGCATCTCCGCCGTCATTGCAGACGGGCAGGGGAATGGCCTTGCTGCGCACCATACTAGCAGTTGGGTTGTGCATAAGGCGGTGGAGTTGATTTCGGACGGTGCGCGGGATGGCGCTGTGGCCAGGGCCGTGCATGACTATCTCTACGCGATGAAGGACAAGAAGGTGTCCTGCACGCTGACTGTTTTGAGTGCAGATCTGGACACGGAAACACTTGTCGTCAGCCGCAATTCTAATTGCCCGGTCATTGTGAAGACTGAGGAATATGAAACGGTTTACGATGAGGATGTGAGCCCCATTGGGGTGAACCGGCATATGAAGCCGCTGATGTATGAGCTTCCCCTTACGCCGGGACTGTTGGTTGTTTCATATACGGATGGCATTGCCCATGCGGGGCGCAAGCGCACTGGGCATGAGGCGGATTTTGAGAAAATCATGGACATTATCCGCGATAATCCGCCCGAGGATGCGGCCTACATAGCCAAGGCTATCATGGACTATGCACTGGAACTGGACGATGAGAAGGCGACAGATGATATGACTGTTGTAGTGCTGGGTGTTACAAGTGGTTCACCCGCCGAGCCGAAAATCGAGCAGATTGAGGTTACTTATCCGTATTGAGCGCATGGGGGCTTGATTATGAAAATAGCGATTGTCGGTGTCTGTGCTTCGGGCAAGACTACTTTGGTAGCCGGACTCAGGCAAGCGGGTTATGATGCCTATAATGTGGCTCAGGAACATTCCTGTGTGCATGACTTCTGGGCTAAGAAACATCCGGACATCGTTGTTATGATTGATGCCACGCTGCCTGCCATCCATAAGCGGCGCCTTGTCTATTGGGGCGAGGATCGCCTGATTGCCCAGCATAAGCGTCTGGCAGATGCCAGGGCGCATGCTGATCTTTATATCCAGACTGATGATCTGGACGCGGATGCTGTTCGTGCCAAGGTCATCGAGTTTATCCGTGCAAGAGAGCGTTGAGTTTTCTGGTATGGCACGAACCGCCCCACAGGGGCGGCAAGTAATTTATTCTAAATATGGAAGGGATTGAATCTTTTGCGGAAAGACTGTCTAGCAAAGCTTATTGTTTGCGTCATTGCGATTGTCGGCATCTTCCTGTTTTTCGTGAAGCCGCTGGCTTTTTCCATACGCCAGGGGCTTGATTTGCAGGGCGGCACCCATGTCGTGCTGCAAGCGGAGGATACGGACATAGCGAAGGTCAACAATGATGCTATGGAGCGTGTGGTCACCATCATGGAGAAACGCGTGAATGCGCTGGGCCTGACAGAGCCGATTATCCAGCGTGAGGGTGCTGATCGCGTTATCATCGAGCTGCCGGGGGTCAAGGACCCGGACTCGGCTATCAAAACCATCGGCAAGACTGCAATGCTTGAATTCCGTGATGAGGATGGCAATACCGTCCTTACCGGCACGGACTTGAAGGATGCCCAGGCGGCAACGAACCAGAATGGGCAGAATGTGGTGAATCTGACCTTCTCCGATGAAGGGGCGAAAAAGTTCGCTGACCTTACGACGATGAATGTGGGCCGTACCATCGCCATTCTGCTGGACGGCGAGGTGCTGACCGCACCGAACGTGCGTGAGCCGATTATCGGCGGCAAGGCGGAGATTACCGGCCAGCGCACGCTGGAAGAGGCGCAGAATCTTGCTGTCGTGCTGCGTAGCGGTGCCTTGCCGGTCAAGGTCAATATCATCGAGACGCGCACAGTCGGCCCGACCCTGGGCCAGGATTCCAAGGACAAGTCCGTGTTCGCCTTCGCGGTGGGCCTGGGGGCAGTGCTTGTCTTTATGCTGCTCTTTTACCGCTTGTCCGGCTTTATCGCGGATATCGCTTTGATGGCCTATACCATCATCCTTCTGCTGTTGCTGTACCTGCTGGATGCTACGCTGACACTGCCGGGGGTGGCTGGCATTATCCTGTCCATCGGTATGGCAGTGGATGCGAACGTGCTGATCTTTGAGCACTTCAAGGAGGAGTACCGCCTGAACCGCAAGACCTTGCGCCTGTCCATGGACGCAGGCTTCGAGCGTGCCTTTACGACGATTTTTGACTCGAATATCACGACGCTGATTGCGGCAGCCGTGCTGTTTTTCCTGGGCACGGGCACGATTCGCGGCTTCGCGATTACCTTGTTCCTGGGCACCTTGCTGTCCATGCTCACGGCCATTACGCTCACGCGCTACATGCTGCGCCTGATGATCAATTCCAAAATCTTTGACAATCCAGGTGCTTATGGCGCCAACGGGTTCATGCTGATGGATGCGCCTAAGAGAGAGGAGGAGCCGAACCATGCCAAAGTTTGATATAGCGGGCAAGAGGAAGCTTTGGTTCCTCATTTCCCTGCTGGTCATCGTGCCGGGGTTGCTCTGCATGTTCATGCGCGGCTTTAATTTCGGTATCGACTTCACAGGCGGTACGATTATTGATTTGAAGTTCGACCAGCCGGTCAGCATTGCCGAGGTGCGCCAGAGCCTGGTGCCCTATGGCTTGGAGGGCAGCACTATCCAGTTGTCCGGTGCAGAATCCGGCGCAACAGAATCCGATGCGGTGATGATCCGCACGACGGACCTGGAGGAAGAAGACCGCAAGGCTGTAATGGCGGGCATCGAGTCTGAGGTTGGACATTATACGGTGCTGCGCGAGGAGAAGGTGGGTGCGACCATTGGCGGCGAGCTGATTACCAATGCCGTGACGGCTCTGGTGGTTTCCTGGCTGCTCATCATTGCGTATGTTGCGTACCGCTTCGAGTTCCGCTTTGGCATTGCGGCAGTGCTTGCCCTGGTGCATGATATCCTGATTGTCCTGGCGGTCTTTTCCTTCACCCAGCGCCAGATAGATTCTTCCTTTATTGCGGCGCTTCTGACCATCGTCGGTTATTCCATCAACGATACCATTGTTATCTTCGATCGTATCCGCGAAAACCTGCGCCTGCATTTTCGCCGGGGCGGGGATATCAATGAGCTGGTAAACCGCTCCATCTACCAGACCCTCACACGTTCGCTGTACACGGTTTTCACCGTCATGTTCACGACGGCGGCCCTTTATTTCTTCGGCGGCGAGACCACGAAGGATTTCGCCTTTGCCTTGCTGGTAGGTTTCGGCAGCGGCTGCTATTCTTCCATCTTCATTGCCAGCCAGCTCTGGATTGTCTTCCGTGAAAGGGCGGAGAAGAAACGCCATCAGCCGAAAGCGGCTACTGCTAAGTGAATTTCATTGGAGAGTGCATGGGGAGGCGCGCAGGCGTCTCCTTTTTGCTCTCGTTTCCGTAAAGAAAAAGGGATTTTTCTCTTTGTCGCGAATATACTCTTATGAAATAGGTAACAGGAGCAGCACATTATGTGGAAGAAATGGAGAAAATACGAGGAGATTCCGCATTTGCGGGAATTTGCGGCTAAAGCGGGAGTTTCCGAACTGGTAGCGGCAGCACTCTGGCATCGCGGGCAGAGGACCCCAGAGGCGGTACAGGCTTTTTTGTACCCCGAGGAGCAGCCCTTCCATGAGCCTTTGCTGATGAAGGATATGGAAAAGGCAGTTGCCAGGATTACGCAGGCGCTGGAGCAGCAGGAAAAGATTGTTGTCTATGGTGATTATGATGTGGACGGCATGACGGCGACAGCCCTGATGCTGCATAATCTGCGCGCGCTGGGGGCAGATGTGGATTTTTACATCCCGGATCGCAAGAGCGAAGGCTATGGCTTCAATCTGGGGGCTTTGGAAAAAATAGCGGCAGACGGGGCTGGCCTGCTGGTTTCCGTGGACTGCGGCATCGCCTCCTGCGAGGATGTGGCGGCGATGCAGGGGCGGCTTGATATTATCATTACAGACCACCATCTGCCGGGGACTGCACTTCCGCCAGCGTTGGCGGTGGTCAATCCCCATCGGGAAGATTGCCCGTATCCTGACAAGAACCTGTGCGGTGCCGGTGTCGCCTTCAAGCTTTGCCAGGCACTCTGGCAAAAGCTAAAGGGGCAGTATTTTGAGGGCGATATGGAACTTGTGGCACTGGGCACGGTGGCGGATATAGTGCCGCTGGTAGGTGAGAACCGCAAGATTGTGAAGGCAGGACTGGAAAAGTTGCAGGAATCGGATTTCCTCGGAATCAGGGCGCTGGTGGATGTGGCCGGCTTGAAAGACAAGGACATCAATGCAGGCCATATCGGCTTTCAGTTGGCTCCGCGGCTGAATGCGGCGGGGCGCGTCGGCAGTGCAAGGCAGGGTGTTACGCTGCTGCTGTCGCGGGATATCGACGAGGCTGAGAGCCTGGCTCAGGAACTGGATATGCTGAATAGCCAGCGTCAGGCCATTGAGCAAGAAATCTGCCAGAGGGCGGAAGAACAGCTCATAAGGGATGGTCAGGAGCCGACTGATCTGCCGGCTCTGGTGGTTGTTGGTGAGGGGTGGAATCCGGGGGTCATTGGCATTGTGGCCTCGCGCCTGGTGGATAAGTATTACAAGCCTGCCATTGTGCTTTCCAGGCAGCCGGATGGTGTCTGTAAAGGCTCCTGCCGCAGCATTGAGGGACTTCATATGTATGAGGCCCTTTCGGCATGCAGGGATGAACTGCTGCAATTCGGCGGGCATGAGATGGCAGCCGGTTTGTCTGTGCATGAAGACAAGGTGGATGATTTTCGCCGGGCGTTTTCGGAGTATGCAGCCAGTCATTTGACGGAGGAAGATTACATACCGAAGGTGACCATCGAGTTTGAGATGGAGCCGGCAGAGACTTCCATAGGACTGGTGGAGGAGCTTGCTATGCTGGAACCCTACGGCATGGGAAATCCGAAACCGTTGTTCGGCTGCCGGGGCCTGCGAGGATATGAGGCTCAGGCCATTGGCGGGCAGAAGCAGCATCTGCGCTTTCAGGCAGGCAATCAGGCAAACCCGGTGACGGGGCTGTACTGGAATCACAGCGAGCTGGCCCCGGTCATCAATGCGGAGTCTGTCGATCTGGTCTATACGCCGTCCGTGAATGAGTGGAACGGGCGCCGCTATCTGCAGTGCCAGGCAGAATCAATTTCCCCGGCTGCAGGTGAGCGGGTGTTCCCGGAGCGGGAGACCCTGGCTGCTATCTATAAGTATCTCTACCAACTTCAGGCTCAACAGGGGAATATCCCCTTTACGGCGGCTGAGCTCACTGTGTCATTCAGCCAGGCCCACGGCCATATTTCTTACTATACGTTCCGTCTGGCCCTGCGGATTTTCCAGGAGCTGGAACTGCTGCATGAATCCCTGACGGAGCAAGGTTACTATTTGCCGCCAGTGGCGGGCAAGATGGATCTGACGGCTTCGCCGACGTTCCGTCGTCATCGCTGAGGAAGGAGTGAGGCACTATGAATGACAAGAATAAAGCTCCGGTGACTATAGAAAGCATTATATCCAGTGTGCGCTCCTACCAGCCTAAGGGCAATATGAATCTGATTCGGCGTGCCTATGATCTGGCGAAAAGCGCCCACGAGGGGCAGACGCGGGTGTCCGGAGAGGCATATATCATACATCCGTTGCATGTGGCGGAAATCCTGACGGAACTGCATCTGGATGATGTGACCATCAGCGCGGCTCTGCTGCATGATGTGGTGGAGGACACGATTTATACGAATGAGCAAATGCAGGAGATGTTCGGCGATGAGGTGGCAATGCTCATCGACGGTGTGACCAAGCTGGGTATGATCCAGTACAAGTCCAAGGAAGAGGTGCAACTGGAAAACTACCGCAAGATGTTCCTGGCCATGGCCAAGGACTTGCGCGTGATTATGATCAAGCTGGCGGATCGCCTGCATAATATGCGTACTCTGAAATATATGCGCGATGACAAGCAAAAGCGCATAGCGAAGGAAACTTTGGAGATATACGCGCCATTGGCAAATCGCCTGGGCATATCGAATATCAAGTGGGAGCTTGAGGATCTGTGCCTGCGCTATCTGGACCCGGAAACATATTATGACCTGGTGGAAAGCGTGAAGCAGAAACGCCAGGAGCGTCAGGTCTTTATCGAGGATTCCATTCAGCAAATCAGGCAGAAACTGCTGGAAGCGCGCATACATGCGGATATCAGCGGGCGGGCAAAGCATTTCTACAGCATTTACAAAAAAATGAAGCGGGATGATAAGGACATCAGCGAATTGTATGACCTTTCTGCTGTGCGCGTGCTGGTGAAAAGCGTGAAGGACTGCTATGGCGTGCTGGGTGTCATTCATGCCATGTGGAAACCTATACCGGGCCGTTTCAAGGACTATATCGCCATGCCGAAGTCCAATGGCTACCAATCCCTGCATACGACTGTTATGACCCGTGGATATCCTCTGGAAATCCAAATCCGTACATTTGCGATGCATCAGGTTTCTGAGTACGGCGTGGCGGCCCATTGGAAATACAAGGAGACGGGGCGCGGCTCCACGGCAGGCAGCGAGAGCGACCAGAAGATGTCATGGTTGCGGCAGATGGTCAGCCTGCAACAGGAATACACAGACCCGAAGGAATACTTCGAGGCGATGAAGGTCGATATATTCACGGATGAGGTCTTTGTCTTTACGCCCAAGGGTGATGTGGTGGATTTGCCCAAGGGGTCGAATTCTATTGATTTCGCTTATCGCATCCATACGGAGGTCGGGCATCACTGTGTTGGCGCGAGAATCAACGGTAAATTGGTGCCTCTGGAGACGAAGCTTCGCAATGGTGACATTGTATCTGTCATAACCAATAAAAGCAATGGAGGGCCTTCCAGGGATTGGCTGAATATCGTGGCTTCCTCGGATACACGCAGCAAGATACGCTCCTATTTCAAGAAGGAGAAGCGTGAGGAGAATATCGAGCGTGGCCGGGAGATGCTGAAGGATGAAGCCAAGCGGCTGGGCTATGTACCAAAGGAACTGATGAAGGAAGGCCGCCTGGAAGCGGTGGCTGCGAAACTCAACATCATGGCTGAGGATGATCTGCTGGCGGCACTGGGCTATGGCGGCGTGGCCCTGCACGGCGTGCTGACCAAGCTGGTGGAGCTTTACAAGAAGGAAATGAAGGAGTCAACGCCGCCCGATGTTTCAAAATTGCTGTCCGAACTGCGTCAGCCGACGGGACAGGGAGGCGGCAGACGGCCCAAATCCAGTCATGGTGTGCTGGTTGAAGGCGAGAGCGGGCTTTTGGTACGCTTGGCCCGTTGTTGCAATCCGATTCCTGGAGACCCGATCACGGGCTATATCACCCGTGGACGGGGCGTGTCCGTGCATCGTTCGGACTGTCCGAATGTGCTGAGTGATACGGATCTTTCCAGAATGATCGAAGTAAGCTGGGATATTGGCCTGGATAAGGAATACATGGTGGAGCTGGAGATTGTCTGCAATGACCGCAATGGCATCCTGGCTGAGCTCTTGGCTATACCTTCAGAGCTGAAGCTGAATATCCACAGTGTGCACGCAAATCCGAATCGCAGCAACAAGACCTCGACCGTGCTGTTGGGATTGGATGTGAAGAACGCGAGCCAGATCTCGCAGATTGTGACGCGGCTGCGTCGCCTTAAGGATGTCTACAGCGTGACGCGCTCCCTGGGCGGAGGCAATAACAGGGGAGGGAGATAGATGGACAAGACGGGCCTAAAAATCATTACGATACCGACTGCGCCAATCGAGGAAAACTGCTATCTGTGCTATGATGCAGAAAAAAAAGAAGCTTTGGTTATAGACCCAGGCAATGAGGCAGAGAGAATATTGGACGCCATCAGGGAACAGGAACTCAAGGTTCAGGCTATCCTGCTGACTCATGGCCACTGGGATCACATTGGTGCGGTGGAAGCTGTGCGCAAGGCGTTGGGGGTCAAGGTATTTATCCACGCAGATGATGCCGCCATGCTCACGGACAAGCGCCAGAATCTCTTTGCCTTCATGGAGACCCATCATCAATTCGCAGGCAGTGCTGCGGATGTCCTGCTGCATGAAGGAGATAAAATCAGCTGCGGCAGCATTGAGTTCCAGGTAATCCACACGCCGGGGCATACGCCGGGCGGTGCCTGCTATTATGCACCGGCAGCGGGGGTGTTGTTTTCCGGGGATTCCCTGTTTGCTGAGGAAATCGGTCGCTGTGATTTCCCCGGCGGCTCTTTGACAGCACTTATTTCGAGCCTCAAGCGGAAGGTAATCACACTGCCGGAAGATACGAAGGTTTATCCGGGGCACGGACCTGCAACCGATGTCGGCTGGGAGCGTGCACATAATCCCTATGTGAGTATTGGCAGCTAACTTTGCTATATTTTGCAGAAATGAGTGACAAAAATAGCAAGAATGTGTATAATGATATTAAGCAAGAAGCAGCGGAGAGACTTTGGAAGAAGCGTGGGGAGGAGATCGACATGCAGAAACTCATCTACAATCGTCGCAGCAAGGCAGCATCCATCGGGCGCAAGCTCATCGAAGCGGCGGAGAGGCAGCGCCGGCATCCGGGGGATGATCCGGAAGCCCTTTTGGAGCTGGTGGAGAAGCAGGCCAATAAACTTATTGATATGGCTGCCGACCCTATTTTCCTGAAAAATTCGCACGGTGTGGAAATCGACTGGCTGCTGGCACGCAAGCGCATGAAGCATGATGATGAGGAACTTCTGGAGCAGGCGAAGCAGGCGGCACAGGAAGGTGACAATTCAGGTGATGCTCCCTTTGTGCAGCGTATCTTTGATGAGTATGTGAAAAAATTTGCCGAGAAGCATGGCAAGGAATTTGAGCTGGCCAAGCCAGAGCCACGCATTTATCCGGGCTAATACGTGTTGAAGAGGTTAGTGCAAATGCCAGAAACTTTCATGATGGACATATTGAAGCAAAAATTGCAGGAGCGCCAGCACAAGATGACTGCACAGCGTCAGACTGTGTTGCAGATTTTCCTGGATCATCCGGGAGAACATTTAAGTGCGGAAGATGTGTACGGCATTTTGAGGGATGGCAAGAAGGATATCGGTCTGGCAACGGTCTATCGCAGTCTGGAACTTTTGTCAGAGCTCGGTATCCTGCAGAAAATGGAGTTCGGCGACGGTTGCAGCCGCTATGAGGTCAATACGGCAAATCCGGAAGCGCACCACCATCATCATCTGATTTGCACGAAATGCAACAAGGTCATAGAAGTGGAGGAGGATCTGTTGGAGGACTTGGAGCAGGCAATATTCGAGAAGGCTGGCTTCAAGATTATGGATCACCAAGTAAAGTTCTTCGGTGTTTGCAAGGAATGCCGCGAAAAGGAATCCTGAGAAATTCTATAAGAAAAACCAGCCAGGGATTGCTCCCTGGCTGGCTTTTCTTGTGGAGTGAATATCCTTACTTGTTGATGAGCGCCATAATCTCGGCAGCACGGCCATCGGAACCGAGCACATCCTTGATCTTGTGCTGTACGAGCTCCTTGATGTAGGAACGGCCATCCGCCACATACTGACGCGGGTCGAAATGCTCAGGATGGGCGCAGAAATGCTCACGGATGCCGGCGGTCATGGCAAGACGCAGGTCAGAGTCGATATTGATCTTGCAGACTGCAGACTTTGCGGCCTTGCGGAGCTGATCCTCCGGGATGCCCACAGCATCGTCCAGCTTGCCGCCATTAGCGTTGATGATCTTCACATACTTCGGAATAACGGAAGATGCGCCGTGAAGAACGATCGGGAACTCAGGAATCTTCTTCTCGATTTCGGCAAGGATGTCGAAACGGAGCTCGGGCGGAACCAGCACGCCGTCAGCGTTGCGCGTGCACTGCTCAGGCTTGAACTTGAAGGCGCCGTGGGAGGTACCAATTGCAATGGCGAGGGAATCAACGCCGGTCTTCTCGACGAATTCCTGCACTTCTTCCGGCTGGGTGTAAGCAGCATCATGGGCGGCGACCTTGACGTCGTCCTCAATGCCGGCCAGCTTGCCCAGCTCAGCCTCAACAACTACGCCATGGTCGTGGGCATACTCGACAACTTCTTTTGTGAGCTTGATGTTTTCCTGGAAATCATAGTGGGAGCCATCGAACATAACAGAGGTGAAGCCGCCATCGATGCAGGACTTGCAGGTTGCAAAGTCAGCGCCATGGTCGAGATGCAGGGCGATAGGAATATCGTTGACCTCGAGGGCAGCCTTTACGAGATGCACGAGGTACTCATGCTTGGCGTACTTGCGGGCGCCGGCAGAGCACTGCAGGATGATCGGGGAGTTCAGCTCGGCTGCTGCCTCCGTGATGCCCTGCACAATTTCCATGTTGTTCACGTTGAAAGCGCCGATAGCATAGCCGCCCTCGTAAGCCTTCTTGAACATTTCTTTCGTTCCAACTAATGGCATTTTACATTACCCCCTATTGTAAATCGTTACTGCGATTAACCGTGTCTATTATATCATATAAATCCCTGCAGGTGTATACTTAAAAATGAAATTTTGAAAATTCTTCCTGTTGCAAGAGTTTTTCCATATCCAGCGGCAGGGGGGCGGTGACATCTATGGCTTTCTGCGTCAGCGGGTGCCGGAAGTGCAGGCGATAGGCATGCAGAGCCTGACGGCTGATGAGCTCCCTGCGGCCGCCGTACAAGTCATCACCTGCCAGGGGGCAGCCGATGTGGGCCATGTGTACACGGATCTGGTGCGTGCGGCCGGTTTCCAGGCGCAGGCGGACAAGGGAGAGCCCGTGCCTGCTCTCTATGGTCTCGTAGTGGGTGCGGGCACTCCGGCCATCCTCCGCGACCCTGCGCAGGATGATGCTGGGCAGGGCACGGGCAATGGGGGCATCTATGATGCCGGAGGAGGGGGAAGGCACGCCCTCGCAGATGGCTATGTATTCCCGGTGAAACTTTTTTGTGCCGTCCCGGCCAGTCAGCATGTACTGAATTTGGGGCAGTTTTGCGATCAGCACTAGGCCGGAGGTTTCCCGATCCAGGCGATGAACCGGATGGTAGGCATGCCGTTCGCCATTGGCCAGGAAGTGTGCAAGCACTGCATTGCCCAAGGTGCCGTAGGCTTCTTTGGTAGTCGGGTGCACAAGCTGCCCTGCAGGCTTATTGACAATGAGCAGTCCCGTATCTTCATATATGACGGAAAGCGGCAATTTCTCCGGACGGATGTCGGAGGACTTTTCGACTTCCCAGCTCACTGTATCGCCTGTTTTGACCACGGTGTTGGCAGCAATGGCAGGCTGCCCGTTTAGGCAAAAGGTGCCGGAGTGTTTTATGCGCTTCCAGAGTGTGCGGGAGATTCCCTGCTGCATCAGAAAAGCCTTGACGGGCATTTCCGCCAAGGCTTCAGGCAGCGTTACTGCCATGTGCATTATTTATCAGCCTCCGTCCCGGTGCCCGTGTTCCCGTCACGCAGGAGCATGATGACGCGGAAGCCCAAGGACAGGAGAATGGCGACAACTGTAGCCAAAGCCATGCCCTTCAAGGTTACAGTGCCAATGGTGATGCTGGCCGTGGAGACACCGAGGCCCAGCACAATGGCAGTGAGCAGCAGGTTCATGGGATTATTGTAATCGACCCTCTCCTCCACAAAGATGCGGATTCCGGAGGCAGCAATGACACCAAAGAGCAGCATGGAAACTCCTCCCATGACCGGGACGGGAATGCTTTGGATGAGGGCCGCAAGCTTGCCGAGGCAGGAGAGCAGGATGGCAAAGACCGCCGCTCCGCCGATGACCCAGGTCGAGAAAACCCTGGTGATGGCCAGCACACCGATGTTTTCGCCATAAGTCGTATTCGGTGTGGAGCCAAAAAAGCCGGAGATGATGGTTGAGAGGCCATTGCCGAGTATGGAGCGGCTGAGGCCCGGATCAAGAGTGAGATCCTTGCCGACGATATTGCCGGTGACAATCAGATGACCGACATGCTCCGCGATGACGACGAGCGCCGCCGGGATGATGATGAGAATAGCACCCGGTTCAAAAGCAGGCGCGTAGAAAGTAGGCAACGCAAACCAGGGAGCGTTTTCCACCATGGACCAGTCTACCAGGCCGCAGAAGGCCGCAAGCACATAGCCGCAGACGACGCCAAGCAGGATGGGGATAATGGAGAGAAAGCCCTTGAAGGCAACAGAGGCAAAAATGGTGATGGCCAGTGTAGCGCAGGAAACAAAGATGACCGTGGCATCAGGTGTCTCAGCGGTGAGACCTGCCATGCCTGCAGCCGTAGGCATCAGCTCCAGGCCGATGACAGACACGATGGCACCCATGGCCGCGGGAGGAAAGACAATAGAAATCCACTCTGTACCGACCTTGTGGATAAGCAGGGCTACCAGGCAAAAAATGATGCCGACCGCAATGAAGCCGCCCAGGGCAGCCTCGTAGCTGTAACCTTCCAGTACCAGCAGCACAGGTGAGATGAAGGCAAAGCTGGAACCGAGATAGGCAGGGATGCGCCCTTTGCAGAGCACCAGGTAGAGCAGGGTGCCAATGCCATTGAAAAGCAGCACAGTAGCCGGATTCACATGCAGCAGGATGGGCACCAGCACCGTCGAGCCGAACATTGCGAACAGGTGTTGCAGGGACAGGGGCAAGGTTTCCAGGAGCGGCAGCTTCTCATCCACCGCAATCGGACGTTTTTGCAAGGAAAAACAACTCCTTTACATTTATAGCATTCAGCAAAGTTTGCAACGTGCAAAATCCGCTGTTTATATTAGCATAAATCAAAGACAGGTGTCCACTTTTTTGCTTTTTTTTACTTTTTCAACTGTTGCCCAGGGCGTGTTGATTAATTCACTCAGCCCATCTTCATGGGTCTTGACTGCCCCTGCTGCGTTGACAAATCCTCAGCATAGCCCCACTATGCCTGCGGTTTGTCGCCTTGCATGGACAGCCAATTCCCACAAATCTGGACTAAGCTCATTTAACCAACACGCCCTAGACAAACACAATTATCTCCTGTATAATAGCTGTGGCATAAATGTAAATGTGTAAACTACATATGTCCCTTTCAGGACATATGTTTGCAATACCATGTGATTAGGGGGAGCATTATGGCGCTTATTGTAAAGAAATTCGGTGGCAGCTCCGTGGCTACGACCGAAAAAATCATGAATATCGCAAAGCGTGTACTGGGGGAGAAGCAGAAAGATGACCAGATCGTGATGGTCGTTTCTGCAATGGGCAAGACCACGGATGACTTGATCAGCCTGGCCAGGGGCATCGAGAAGGAGCCTTATCAGGCGAAGTACCAGCGTGAAATGGATATGCTGCTGACCACAGGCGAACAGGTGACGATTGCTCTGCTTGCCATGGCCTTCAAGACCCTGGGTCAGCCTGCCATTTCCCTGACCGGCCCCATGGCAGGCATGCACACGAACTCCGCGCATACGAAAGGACGCATTACGGATATTACGCCGGAGCGCGTACACCAGGAACTGGATAAGGGGCAGATTGTCGTGGTGGCCGGTTTCCAGGGCATGGATGACCGGGGAGATATGGTGACATTGGGGCGTGGCGGCTCGGATACTTCGGCGGTGGCCCTGGCAGGCGCCCTGAAAGCTGACAGTTGCGAGATTTTCACGGATGTTGATGGCGTATATTCGGCAGATCCGAGGATGGTGCCCGGCGCACGCAAGATGAAGGAAATCACCTATGATGAAATGCTGGAGATGGCACGTCTCGGCGCAGGGGTCATGCAGCCGCGCTCCGTGGAGATGGGCAAGGCTTTTGGCATTCCCATACATGTGCGTTCTACGTTCACAACCCAGACAGGTACGATGATTAGGGAGGATTACACAATGGAAGATAAGGACTTTGTAGTGCGTGGCGTCGCCCATGATGATAAGGTTGCCAAAATTGCTGTGCTGGGCGTTTCCAATACGCCGGGCGTTGCCCACAAGATTTTCTCGTCCCTGGCAAGCGCGAATATTGACGTTGATATGATCGTGCAAAGCATTCGCAATATCGAGAAGAATGTTACGGACATGGTTTTTACCGTTTCCACTGATGATCTGGCACAGGCGAAGCAGGTTATGGACAAGGTCGCCGAGGAACTTGAGGCAATTGCCGTACTGGTCGAGGAAGATGTGGCCAAAGTTTCCATTGTCGGTGCAGGCATGCTCGGCAATCCCGGCACGGCGGCACGTATGTTCGGTGCTTTGTCGAAGGCCGGCATAAATATTGATATCATCAGCACATCGGAAATCTGCATTTCCTGCCTGGTTAAAGGCTCGCAACTGAAAGAGGCCGTAAATTCCATCCATGATGAATTTTTCTCCGGGAATTGATGGCATGGTAAAAACGGGAAAAATTCTCCGGCTCTGCTTTGGCAGGGCCTTTTTTGCGTAAATAAAATTTAGAAATGGGAAGGATTTAACAAATGTATCTCGAAATGTTCTCTGTAGGTGGACATATTTAAGGTATGTATGTCAGGATAAGGTAAATTGGAAGTCAAGGGAGGCAACAGCATGAGCAAGGCAAGTAGTATCAGGAACGTTTTGAGAATGCTGGGAAGGCTTGATTTTCTGGGCCGGGGGGTCAGTCGTGCAAATGTGCCCGAAAAAGGTGCAGGCGGCGGGGAGTGCAGCAAAATACCGATACGCTCCCAGGAAGGTTTTTCCCTGCTGACGGTACTTATCGCCGTGATGATAGTTGGCATTATGACATCTGTCGCTGTCCCGAAATTTTCTGCGGCGATCACGACAGCCAATACGGCCAAAGTTCAATCAGACTTGACGAATATTGATGCGGCTATTACTATGTATAAGCTGGACACAGGCAAGAATCCCAGTAGCATCGAGAACCTGTCTGGCTACTTGACTGATTATGAAAACATCAAGCCGCCCCAGGGCAACTGCTATGTGAGGAACCAGGAGGAGCCGATTACTGTTTCGGCTGCTGCTTATGGGATTGAGGTCAAGGATAGTGAGTACAGGGCAGTTTGCGAGGGCAGGACAGCAGGCGAGTTTGGCAAGAAAGCTGCTACGGCGGCAGCCGGAGGCAATACATGAGATCCTGGGCGGCAGGCGGCGTGGATGCATCCTATCGTCCCCTGGATTGGCAGATGCTCTGCCGGGAGTGGCGGTTGCTGCTTGCCTGGGGAGCAGTTGCCCTGGCGGTTATGTGCATTTTTTTGCCTTGGGGTGTACGCCTGTCGGCAGGCTGTGTGCTGACTATGTGGCTGATGGCCCTGGCCGTTCTTGATTGGCGGAGGGGATTGCTGTATGACAGACTGGTCGTGCCTTTGGGGCTTGCAGGCGTGCTGGCTGCACTGGCCGGTGTGACGGTACAGCCTGTTCAGGCCCTTTTGGGTGCCCTGCTTTCAGGCAGCTTCCTGTGGGGATTGAGGATGATTTCACGGGGAGGCCTGGGGCTGGGTGACGTAAAACTCGGATTTGCGCTGGGCTTGTGGCTGGGCTGGCAGGCCGCTTTGATAGCATTGCTGCTCTCGTTTATAATGGGCGGCCTGGTGGCCTGCGCTTTGCTGCTGCTTCGGCATTGCGGCAAGGATGCAGCCCTGCCTTTTGGGCCCTTCCTGGCTGCCGGAGCCTATCTGGCGTATATTTTCGGCGCAGGCTGGTGGCAGATGTATGAGGCACTTTTATGAGGCGCGCCCAAAGGCTTTCAGGGGAGATTCAGGCAGGCTGGGTGCTGCTGGAGCTTCTTCTGTGCTGTGCATTGACAGGAGCCCTGGCTATGGTAGCGGTGCCGGCAGTGTATGAGCTGTATTTGGAAGCCGCTGTAGAGTATGAGACAGAATGCCTGTACAGCGATATACGCAAGTTGCAGGTACTCAGCCGCACGACCTGCTACAACAGGAGCGGGCCGGAGCGCCCTGTGTCATGGAAAAAATACCCGTCTTTGGCTCTGGGTGCGACGGGATACCGCTGGCGTCAGGGCAATGCTACCTTCCAGAAACATGAGTGCTTGCCCGGTGTCGAGATGGCAGTGGAGGGGTATGTCAGCAGTCCGGAGGCTGTGATTGCCTTCACTGCTACAAGCTGGCCTGATAACCGCCTGATGACGATTGATGTGTATGCCAGGGGACGCAGGGCTGAGGGACGGCGCATCATGATTAGCAACGGACGTGTCCGTGCAGAAAGAGGGAAGGGGACTTGACGACGGATTCAGGCAGGGAACTAACAGGGGAAAGAGAGTCCGGGTATTTTTTGGCAGAGGTTTTGGTGCTGAGCCTGCTGCTGGCGGCACTGGCCGGTGGCCTCCTGGTCTATGCCCAGGCTCGCACGGCCAGCAGCCGTGATGGCTGCCGCATGCAGGCCGCATATCTGGCACAGTTGCAAATTGCAGCTGCAGAGCGGCGGATGGACAGGGAGCATAAGCTGGAAGGCAAGAGCCTGCCCTGGCTTGGGAAGGCGGATGATTTGACGCTGGACGGAAATCTCTTTCAGGTAGATTCAGAGCTGGCTCCCTGCCCGGAGGGAGTCTTGCTTTGCGTGACTGTCCGATGGG
Organism: uncultured Selenomonas sp.; assembly: GCA_947167105.1. Classification (GTDB taxonomy): domain Bacteria; phylum Bacillota; class Negativicutes; order Selenomonadales; family Selenomonadaceae; genus Selenomonas_B. The sequence continues at coordinate 25,729 of CAMVGU010000001.1, forward strand.
AGCAGACAGGGAAAAAACAGCAACTGCAACTGGAGAGGGTGATAGCCAGGCATGGTACGGCAAAATGACAGGCAGGGCGGCTATCTGCTGTGGGAGGCAGCACTGGCCCTGCCTGTGCTGGCCGCGCTGCTTGCCACGCTGGCCACGGGATTCCTGTATGCGGGGCGCAGCTACCTGCAGGGGATGGCAGAAGCGGAACTCAGGCAGGAAGTGCAGCAAGCTTTCCAGCGCGTGGTGGATGATTGCTGCCGTGGCCGTAAGCTTGTTCCCTGCACATATGGTTCCTCGGGCAAGGGCGTGACAGTAATGGGTCCTGAAGGGGAAAAATTGGTGAGCTATTGGGTGAACAAATATGACACGACCAGCAAGCTTGTACGCAAGGATACCAGTACGCCGCTGACAGGCAATCATGCACTGGCCAATGTTCAGATACGTGATTTCGGCTGGAGGGAGGAGGAGCCGGGGCTGTACCGTCTCTGGCTGAAAGGCTACAGCCGGGCTGCAGGCGGCAAGGAGTACAATCTGGTGACGGAGATTTATTTGCCGCAATGATTCGGAGGTGTTTGCTGGCATCATGATAAATGGCAGGGAACGGGGGCTGGCCTCAGTCCTGGGGCTGGCCCTGTTGCTGTTGGTGACTTTGCTGGGGCTGGCCCTGTGGCAACTGGTCAGGAACGGCCTGCAGGACAGCAGCGAGGCTTTGTTGGAGACACGCCTGCGTCTGGCGGCAGAAAGCGGGCTGGAGAAGGCGGCTGTGCGCATCGAGGCATCTGGCAGCGAGCAGCTAGGCGGCGTGGAGCCGCTGGCGCTGCCGGAGGAAGTGGGGAATTTGCCGCCGCTGCTATTCGAGGAAACCTGCAACTCCGGGCAAGGAGAGCCTATTACAGTGCAGGTTTTTTTAGTGCGCCTGGAAGGAGGGCAGACAGAGGGGCTGACACCGGGGCAGCAGCCGGCACAGCAGGTCGTGCTGGAAGCCTGGGCGGCCTTGCCCCAGGATAGCTGGGGCTGGCAGCGGCGCAAGATGGTGCGTGGCCTGCTGGTGAAGAAGGCTGTTGAGAAAGGGGAGACTGTGAATTATGTTTGGAAAGGCTGGCTGCCTGGCTCACTTGAAAGTGATGGGTAAAGATGGCTGGCAGAAATCCCTGCTTGCCTGGCTGCACGGAGGATACAGCCGGGTAGTGGGCATTTATCCCGGCAAAGAAAAGCTGTATTTTATGGAGCTCGGGCGCGAAGGGGAAGATTGGCAGGTTGTGCGGCTGGCGGAGGAGGTGCTTGCGGAAGAACAGGAAGCAGGCATACAGGCAGGTTTTGGAAGTGTTCAGATTCCCGGGCAGAAAAGACTTGAAAGAATCAGGCTTTGGGCTGAGGGTGTGAAGATGAGACTTGCCCGGGAAGGCTGGGAGAAAATGCCCCTGGCATTGTGCCTGCCTGATGGAATGGGATTCAGTTGCCTGACAGCCCTGCCGCTGGGTATGGAAGGCGAAGAACTGCGGGAGGCTGCTTATTGGGAACTGGAGGGTAAATTGCTGGAAGAGGAACCGGGGCTGGAACTTGCGGAGATGTATTGGGATTTTGCACATTTGGGCGGAGCCGGGCAGAATTACCTGCTGACCGCGGTGGAGAAGCCGCTTATTGACTCAGTACGGCATGAGTTCCGGGTTCATGGCATGGAGCTGGCATATCTGACCTTGCCGATGCCTGATCTGCAGAGCATCAGGGCCGATAAGGACAGTTTGTGGCTGGGAGGTACATATGTGAAGTTGGCGCCGTTGGTACAGCTCCTGCCGCTGGAGGCACTGCGGCCTGCGTTTTATGCAGCGGCAGGGGCCGTATGCCTGGGGGATAGGAACTGGCCAGGGGCAATGGGCCAGCGGGCAAGTGAAAAATGGAACTACAAGGGTCTGGCCCTGTCCTGGCTTACCTTGGTGTCCTGCATGCTGCTTGGCGTGCTGGCCTCTGATATATGTACCCTGTATGAAGCAAAGACAGCCAGGGATCAGGCACAGCAGGAACTGGCAGAACTGTCCGAAGCGCGTCAGCAGATGGAACTTCTGGAGAGTGTGCGCCAGGATACTGAACGCAAGGAAGCACAGCTTGCGGAACTATCGGCACATTCTTATCCCTGGTACAGCCTGCTGGTACATTTCGGCGGCATTACTGTGCCCGGAGCCTGGATCGACGACCTTAAGCTGGAGACTGAGGATAGCCTGAGCTTGTCCGGGCAGGCGGTGGATTTTGGGACGCTGGCGGATTTCATACGAGCCTTCGAGCAGGATACGGAGTTCTTTCCCGATGGGCCGGTGCTGGAGTCTTCAAGCGTGCAGGAGAAGGGGCAGGGTGTGTCATTTACTCTGCATCTTAAATTGTGAGGATGGGGATACTGTTGAAAGTGAAGGGCAAGGACTGTCTGTTGGTTGCAGGTGTGACCAGCCTGTGGCTGGCAGTGCTGTTCCGGGTCTTTGTGCACGGTCCTATTATGGATGCGGCAAAGCATGTGGATGAGGAGGCACAGAAGGCTCGTCAGATGGTGACGGCGGTGCAGAATTATCAAAATGCGCATTTGGATAAGGAAAAATACATCAAGGAGATTTCTGAGGTACAGCAAAGGGCAGACAAGGCCATACCCCAGGAGCTGGAGCAGGCAGGTTTCATAAGCCGTTTGCAGCAGGAGGCCCTGCAAGCAGGTTTGGCCTTGCGGCAGGTGAAGCCGGGTGAGCCTACGGCAGCCGAGGGGGAATGCCTGGCTCTGCCAGTGCATGTGCAACTGTCTGGAAATTATTTTCAACTGCTGGATTTCTTGCGGGCATTGGGGCAGGAGGAACGTTTCCTGCAACTGAGGGAATTGGAAATCAGGAGCAGGGACGGGCAACTGGACTGCGGCTTGCAGCTCAGGATTTTTGCGGAGCTACCCAAATAAACGGCGGATATTTGTGCGCTGGCAGGGCAGATATATTGCTTACTGTCTGTTTTTTTGAAGGATTTTCCATCGTTTTGTAGAATACATCAGAAAGTAATCCTATTATGTAGACAGGTTATATAGATAGGGGCGGCACAATGGTTAAATATTTTCCTCTGGCCTTGGTGGCCATGTTGCCGGTGATTTTGTCGGCAACGCTTTATCTGGCTTTTGCCAGGACATCCCTTTCCCACTGGAGCAATGGCAAAAAGCAGTTGCTGGCAGGGGTGCTTTTTGGTCTGGCGGCAGTCTTTGGCACGGAGTTCGGTGTGCCCATGGACGGCCTGAGGGTAAATGTCCGGGATGCGGCCCCCTTGTGCGCGGGGCTGATCTTCGGTGCCCCTGCAGGAATTCTGGCAGGCTTCATAGGCGGCGTGGAAAGGTATCTGGCGGCCTGGTGGGGGGCGGGGTTCTACACCCAGCTGGCCTGTACCTTGGGCACCATTTTTGCAGGGCTATTGGGAGCCTTGCTGCGGCGCTATATGTTCGAGGACAAGAAGCCCGGCTGGGTCTATGGTCTGGCCATTGGTGCTGTGGCTGAAGTGGTTCATATGACCATGATTTTTTTGACTAATATGGATGATGCCAGAACGGGGTTCTATTTCATACACATCTGTACTATCCCCATGGTCACTGCCAATGCCTGCTCAGTGATGCTGGCCCTCCTTGTGGTGGGGTTGCTGGGAAAAGAGCGGCTCATCAGGCGACGGGAAGTGCCACATATCGCCGAAACCTTCCAGAAGTGGTTGCTCATAAGCATTACACTGGCTTTTAGCTGTGCTTTCCTCTTCACCTATGTGCTCCAGACCCGTATCTATCAACGCACCACCCAGGAAGTTTTTAGGCAGAACCTGGTGGATATGATGGCGGATGTGACCAAGGAACTGGAGAAAAAGCACGGCATGGGCCCCTCCGGGGAGATGGGCAGGGTCATGGCAGACATCGCTGAAAACTGGCATGTGGGGGATAATGGCTACTTATTGGTGTGCGATGGAGAAGGCCGCTTGCTGCCCACCGAGGCAGACCAGGGGCAGGGTGAGCCTGTGGAGATAGCCTGGGACAACCTGCAGGATGGGGAACTTTCCCAAACCACCCTTAATGGCAAGGAAGTCTATATCATGCTGCAGAACTATGGGGAATGGCGCATCTTGGCGGTGAGTCCCAAGGAGCAGGAGGATTTTTCCCGGAACCTTTCCATCTACCTCATGACCTTTGTTATTATCTTGATTTTCTCCTTGCTTTTTGCCATCATCTACTGCCTGATACGGCGGATGATCGTGGATAATATTCACAGCATCAATACATCCCTGGGTCGTATAACCGCAGGAAATCTGGATGAAGTGGTGAATGTGCGCAGCAGTGAGGAATTCATCTCCCTGTCAGATGACATCAATAATACGGTGGCTACCCTCAAGCAGTACATTGAAGAGGCGGCAGCTCGTATTGACAGAGAACTGGAATTTGCCAGGGAGATCCAGTATTCTTCCCTGCCCTCCATTTTCCCCCCATACCCCCAGCATAAAGAATTTGACATCTATGCTTCCATGGACACTGCCAAGGAAGTGGGGGGAGATTTCTATGATTTCTACTTTGTGGGGCAGAACAGGCTGGCTTTTGTGGTGGCAGATGTTTCCGGCAAGGGTATCCCTGCTGCCATGTTTATGATGAGGGCAAGAGCTGTTATCAAGGCATTGGCAGAAACCGGGGAGTCGGTGGATGAGGTGTTCAGAGATGCCAATGACACCCTTTGCCAGGGGAACGAGCGTGGCATGTTTGTGACGGTATGGCTGGGTATCCTGGATCTTGTCACAGGGAAGCTTGACTACGTAAACGGAGGCCATACTCCTCCCCGCCTGCTGCACACAGATGGCAGCGGGGAGTGGCTGAAGAAAAAGTCCGGTATCATGCTGGGCAGTGTGGAGGACGTGCCATATAGACCCCAGACCTGTCAGTTGCAGCCGGGAGACACGGTTTATATCTACACCGACGGGGTTCCGGAAAGCAACAGCGCCAAGGGAGAGTTCTATGGTGAGGAAAGGCTGGAGAAAGCGCTGAACAGCTCTAGTGGCCTTGATCCAGTTGCTCTGTGCCTGAAGATCAAGGAAGACCTGGAGGCCTTTGCAGAGGGTGCCGAGCAATTTGATGATATTACCATGCTGGCTTTGCGCTATAATGGCATAGCAAATTAGAAGTTTTTTGCGGAGACGCTCTAATGAGCGGCGGATGTTTGTGCGCTGGCAGGGTAGACATGTTACGTTTTTCTTGCTTTATGGCTTATCATAGCGTACACTAGGAGCATAATTATTTCTATCAGATGAGGTGTGCGCTTATGAGTGGATTGCGTTTCCTGACGGCCGGGGAGTCACACGGCCCTTGCCTGACGGCTATTTTGGAGGGTCTGCCTGCGGGCCTGAAGCTCGATCGGGCGGCTATAGACAAGGATTTGGCACGGAGACAGCAGGGCTACGGTCGCGGTGGTCGCATGAAGATTGAGACGGACAGAGCTGAGATTCTGTCCGGAGTGCGTTTCGGCGAGACGCTGGGCGGGCCCATTACGATATCAGTAGCCAATAAGGATTACGGGAACTGGGGGGGCCGTATGGCTCCCTTTGGTGAGCCAGAGGGTGAAAAAGTGACGGCGGCGCGTCCGGGGCATGCAGATCTCACGGGCGTACTTAAGTATGCCCGCACGGATGTGCGGGATATTCTGGAGCGTTCCTCGGCACGGGAGACGACGATGCGTGTTGCCGTGGGCGCAGTGTGCAAGGAATTCCTGCGTGTCCTTGGCATTACGGTGGTCTCCCAGGTGCTGGAAATCGGCGGCGAACACGTGGATGAGACCGCAGTTGACCGCTCCAGCCTGGGGAAGGAAATGGGCTCGGAACTGAATTGCTATGATGGGGCAGCAGAGAAACGCATGAAAGCGAAAATAGATGCAGCCAAGGCTGCAGGTGATACCCTGGGCGGCATCTTTGAGGTAACAGTTCGCGGCGTTCCGGTGGGCCTGGGCAGTCATATCCAATGGGACAGACGCCTTGATGCGCGGCTGGCCGGAGCCATGATGTCCATCCAGGCCATCAAGGGCGTGGAAATCGGCGCGGGCTTCAAATGCGCCCAGCGTCCGGGGAGCGAAATCCATGATGAGGTGTTCCTGGATAAGAAGGGGCGGCCTTACCGCAAGACGAACCGCGCAGGCGGACTGGAGGGGGGCATGTCGAACGGCGAGGAGATTGTCGTGCGGGCGGTGATGAAGCCTATCCCGACGTTGATGCAGCCCCTGCAATCTGTGGATATCGAGAGCAGGCAGGCTGTGTTGGCCTGCAAGGAACGCAGCGATGCCTGCGCAGTCCCGGCTGCATCGGTAGTCGGTGAAGCCATGGCTGCCTTTGTCGTGGCCGAGGCTGTCTGCGAGAAATTTGGCGCTGATGCGCTGGCAGATGTGCAGGCCGCAATCGCGTCCTATAATGAAAGGCTTGAGCGTATGTGGTGAGGCGGTGTGACTATGAAGAATGTGATTCTTATCGGCTTCATGGGCACCGGCAAGACCAGCACGGGCAAGGCACTGGCCCAGCGGCTTGGCAAGGCATTTATTGACCTGGATGCCCGCATTGAGGAGGAGTACGGCGAAACAATACCGCAGATGTTTGCCAGCAAGGGAGAGGCATATTTCCGCAGCTGTGAGAAGGCAGTGGTGAGGCAGGTTTCAGGGCGTGCCAATGCCGTCATCTCCACCGGTGGCGGCACGGTGAAGGACCCGGAGAACCTGGCCATGCTGAGGCAGCATGGCATCATTGTTTGCTTGTCGGCCTCACCGGAGGCAATCTACGAGCGCACATGCAGGCAAGGCACCCGTCCGATATTGGACGCTGCGGGCACGGATAGGGAAAGCCGGCTCCGGCGGATTGAAGAACTTATGGAAGAACGTGCCCCGATGTACAGGCAGGCAGATTTCTCGGTGGATACAAGTGATGCATCGCCCCTGCTGGCTGTCGAGCGCATCGTCAAGATCCTGAAAGGCAGGGGGGAATTGCATGGCTGAGCAGAATCAGCGCGTGGTACGCGCGGAGCTAGGCGAGCAGAGCTATGATATACGGATAGGCTACCAGTTGGAAAGTGAAATCAGGGATTTTGTCAGCAAGGCCGGTTTTTCAGACCGGGCGCTTATCGTGACGGACGGCAATGTGGGGCCGCTATATGGTGGGGGTCTGCAGAAACTGCTGATGGAAGCAGGTCTTCCTCATGCTGAGGTGTTCACGGTGCAGGCAGGTGAACCTTCTAAGAGCCTGGGTGTCGCAGAGCAGATTTATACACGCTGCATTGAGCTGGGCATGGATCGCAAATCGCCTATTTTTGCCCTGGGCGGTGGCGTGGTTGGCGACCTGGCCGGCTTTATTGCCGCGACTTATATGCGCGGCGTGCCTTTTGTGCAGTTGCCGACAAGCCTTTTGGCACAGGTTGATTCCAGCGTGGGTGGCAAGGTCGCAGTAAATCATGCTTTGGGCAAGAACCTGATTGGCGCTTTTTACCAGCCACGGGCGGTCTTTATGGATTTGTCCCTGACGGACTCCCTGCCGCCGCGTGAAATTTCCACGGGATTGGGCGAGGTCGTGAAGTACGGCCTGATCTATGATGAGGAATTTTTCAGCTTTTTGGAGCAGCATGTGGATAGCATACTGGCTTTGGAGCCTGCGGCACTCACTCATATCATTGCCCGTTCCTGCGAGATCAAGGCAGCAGTGGTCAGCGAGGATGAAAAGGAAGCCGGTCTGCGCCGCATTCTGAACTTCGGGCATACTATCGCCCACGCCATAGAAAAGGAAACAGGCTATCAGCGCTATAACCACGGGGAGGCAGTGGCCATTGGCATGGTGGGTGCCATTGATATAAGCATTCGTCTGGGACTTCTGGACAGAACGGTACTGCCGCGGGTTAAGGCACTCCTGCAGTCGCTGCGTCTGCCGGTAGTGGCCGGAGGATGTACTGTTGATGCCATGTACAGGGACATCTTCCACGACAAGAAAACGGTGGGCGGCAAGGTGACTTGGGTGCTGCTGGGCGGCATCGGCAGTACCGTCTGCCGTAATGATGTGCCCGAGGCAGAAGTACGTGCTGCTATGGCAGGCATCCTGTTGTGAGCGTCAAATAGCCTTCCCCTCTGGGGAAGGTGGCAGCCGAAGGCTGACGAATGAGGTCACGTTGACACAAATAATTTTTTTGCGGGTATTGCGTGCCTTGCTTATTTCTGATATGATAAACGGGTGTGTGGGCGGTCCTCTGAGTGAGCCGGGAGAGCAGTTCTCCTTTGTGATGCTTGCCATGAACGTCTGTAGTAAGGAGGAAAATAAATGAACATTATCGAGACTCTGGAGAAGGAGCAGCTTCGTTCCGACATTCCTGCTTTTGCTCCCGGTGACACGGTGCGCGTGCATGCAAAGATTGTCGAGGGCAATCGTGAGCGTATTCAGGTGTTTGAAGGCGTCGTGATTGCACGCCAGGGTACGGGCGTGCGCGAGACCTTTACGGTGCGCCGTATTTCCTATGGCGTTGGCGTGGAGCGCATGTTCCCGGTGCATTCCCCGCGTATTGCGAAGATTGAGGTGGTGCGCCATGGTATCGTCCGTCGCGCTAAGCTCTATTATCTCCGCAACCTTACGGGTAAGGCTGCTCGTATCCGCGAGAAGCGCTGAGACTTCGACAAAGTCAGGCAGGGACTGCCCCGGCCCTTTCATGGGGCGGGGGCAGTCCTTTTGGGTTGAGGAGGAAAAAATCTTATGAGTTCTTTAGGAGAAGAGGCCAAGGATTGGATTGTTTCCATAGTTGTGGCTGTGGTGCTGGCCTTTCTGATCCGTGAGTTCATTGTCGAGCTATATATCGTGGATGGACCGTCCATGCAGCCGACTTTGCAGTCCCAGGAACGTCTGGTCGTCAATAAATTCATTTATGGACTGCGCGACCCTGAACGCGGCGAGATACTTGTTTTCGAGTATCCCCGTGACAGGAAGCGGGATTTCATCAAGAGAGTCATTGGCGTGCCGGGGGATACAGTGGAAATCAAGGAAGGCCGCGTTTTCGTGAATGACCAGCTACTATCCGAGGACTATATCCTGGAAAAGACCAGGGGTGACTATCCCAAGTCCGTAGTTCCCAAGGGCACGATTTTCGTGATGGGGGACAACCGCAATAATTCCGAGGACAGCCGCTTTGCTGATGTGGGCTTTGTGCCCTATGAACTTGTCAAGGGCAAGGCTGTGCTGGTATTTTGGCCGATTGAGCAGCTTAAGTCGCTGCCATAATGAGCAGGTGAGTGCCATGAAATTCATTTCCTGGAATGTGAACGGCTTGCGGGCCTGCCTGAAAAAAGGCTTTATGGAATCATTCGCGCAGTTGGACGCGGATATCTTCGCCCTGCAGGAGACAAAGATGCAGCCGGATCAGGCCATCCTTGACCTGCCGGGCTACAAGCAGTATTGGTACAGCGCAAAGCGCAAGGGATACTCCGGCACGGCGGTTTTTTCCAGGGTGGAGCCGCTTTCCGTCAGCTACGGCATGGGCGCAGAGGAATTCGATGACGAGGGCAGACTTATCACCCTGGAGTTGCCTGATTGCTACTTTGTCACCGCCTATGTGCCCAACTCCAAGCGGGAGTTGGAGCGTCTGTCCGGCCGCATGGAGTGGGAGGATGCCCTGCGCTCCTACCTTGTGGGACTGGACAGGCAGAAGCCTGTTATCTACTGCGGCGACCTGAATGTGGCCCATGAGGAAATCGACCTCAAAAATCCGAAGACGAACCATCACAACGCAGGCTTCACGGACGAGGAAAGGGCAAAGCTGACCAGGCTCCTGGAAGCTGGCTTTGTCGATACCTTTCGTGCCCTTTATCCTGAGCGTGCAGGCGTATATACCTGGTGGTCATATCTCAGAAAGGCCAGGGAGACAAACGCCGGTTGGCGCATTGACTATTTCCTGGTCTCAGAGCGTCTGCGTGAACGGATTGAGGACGCGACCATCCACAATGAAATCTACGGCAGCGACCATTGCCCGGTGGGGCTGGTGCTGCGCTGAAAATAAGCCCTTGCTGCTGGCAGGGGCTTTTCGTTAGCCCAGAAATTCTTTTTCGCCCATGCTGAAAAGCAGGGCATTGGCATCCTTCACGGAGAGACGGTGCTCCAGGGCTGAGATGATTATGGAGTCCCAGGAATGGCGCGGATAGAGCAGCCCCAATCCTGCATAGCGCAATAGATATTGGGTCTCGGAGAGGGAAAGCCCCATGGCCAGAGCCAGGGCGAGGAGCTTGGGGCGGGAGGGATTTTTCTTCTTGCCTGAGAAAATGTGGTAAGCATAAGCTCTGTCCAGCAGGGAAGCATGCACAACTTTATTTTTGGCCAGGTGCTTGTCCGCCAGCAGGTTTTCCAAATATTCATGTATGGGACGGGCCATTTCATCCCGGTTTTCCCGCAGGAAACGGCTGATGTCCTCATCCTCCTTTAGCTGGGAAAACAGTTCTTCCGTGTCTTTTTCGTGCATTATTGCTCCCGCCTTTCCTTTTTGCTAAAATCATCATAGTGCAATAGGCTGGGAAAGGCAAGATTGACATGGAAAACTGGAAGCATATCCTGGGCGGCCTTTATGAGCCGGTTGACAAGCTGCAGGGTATCGGGGAAGATGGCGGCTGGCTCATATATGACAAGATAGGAAGGCGAACCTGTGTACTGAAGAAGCGGGAGCTTGCCTCAAAGGAGCTTTACGAAAAACTGCGGGAGATGAAAAATCCCCATCTGCCGGAGCTATATCGCCTGATGGAGCAGGAAGGGTATCTGTGGGTCATAGAGGAGCATATTGAGGGCAGCAATCTATCTGACAGGCTGACCTATGAGGGCGGAGCCATGGAGGAGGAACTGGCTGTTCATGTGCTGGAGGGATTGTGCCGCTGTCTGGCGCCGTTGCATAGGCGTGGGATCATCCATCGTGATATCAAGCCCGCCAATATTATGCTGGACAAGAGCGGGCAGGTGAAACTCGTTGATTTTGGCATTGCCCGTCAGGTGAAAGAGGATGGGGAGGCTGATACGGAATTTTTGGGCACCAAGGGGTATGCGCCTCCTGAGCAGTATGGCTTTGGCCAGACAGATGCCAGGAGCGACATCTACTCACTGGGAGTTACCATGCAAAGGCTACTGGGCAAGGAGTACAGGGGATTCCTGCAGCCTGTGCTGTCAAAATGCACAGCACTTGACCCCGTGAATCGCTACGGCTCTGTCGAGGAAATCCTGGCAGAGCTGGATAGCAGGCAGGGCGGAAGGAATTCGCTAAAGAAAGCCGGGGCTTGCTTTGCTCTGGCGGCTGTCGCGTTGCTGACTATTTGGGGGGCGGGAGTCGTCCCCGGCGAGGCACCGCCTAAACAAGATGTGTCTGTTGCGGAGGTAAGCGGGGAGCAAGGGGAGAGCGTGGAAAAGGACGATGATACAAAAGCCCCGGCTCAGTCTCAGGCAGAACTTCAAAGCAAAGAGACAGGCACCATGACAGAAGCTGTGCCCTCCGAAGGGTTAGAGCCGGAAACAGTGAATGAAGCAGCCACGACACCGTTCAGATACCCGTTCCTGCAAAGATCCCAATGCACCTTCACTTTGCAGGGCAGACCCTTGGAAGAGGGCCTGGGCATACCTGCCGCAACCTGGCAGCAATGGGATGAACAGGGCGAAAGCAGGATATTTCCCTCGGACTGGACAGTAGCGATGCACATAGAGAATGCCTCCGCAGCGGATTTCACCGACCCTGTCCTGGAAATTTCCAATGGTGGCAAAAGCGAACGCCGAAGCCTTGCCACTATATCTTCCGGCACAGCCAGGGATATTGCTATTCCCCTGGGGGGAAGCCCCATCCCCGGCAGGCTCTACCAGTTGGGAGTGCGTCTGGAAGAAGGGGGAGGAGAATCCATGTATTGGAATTTCCAGTTTTATCTGGAAAGGTAATGCAAAATCCTATGAAATTGAAAACAGGCAAGGCAGCTTCCATCTGGCAGATGGGACTGCTTTTTTTGCATTTGCTGTGAATTTCTGCATATATGGCTGTGTCCTGCAGGGACACCACAATTTTTTGGTGATATGCTACTATAGGACAATAGAGGAAGGGGGCGAGAGAGAGAAGACTTTTTTCATAAAAATAAAAAATGATACTGAGAGTGATAATTTTACATCTGAGAGTCACAACATGAAAAATCAAAATGTTTTATAATATTAGGAGGGAGGGATAGGTGGATGTCAGTGTCTATAAATGAGAAAAAGGTTATGCTGGGCCTTAATATATCCTACTATCGGAAAGCACGCTCAATGACTCAGACTGAGTTGGCGGAGCAACTGGAAATCACCAGCAACTACCTGTCCCAAGTAGAGCGTGGCTCGAAGATACTTTCCGTGGCTAAGATTTTCAGGGCAGCAGAGATCCTGGGCGTGGATGAGAAGGACTTCTGGGATTTCAGCAGGAAATGAACAGCCATTTTAGAGTATTGGAGAGAAAAGAAAACTCCTGTTGGAGCAGTAGTCGTGGACAAATGGTTTCAGTATTTGAGTTTCATGGATTTGGGTAGAAATATAAGTACAGGATAAAGGAGGGGGAGAGAGCATGGCTATGTTGATGGCGCATAACAGTTCCTCGGCTATGGCATTGGGGGAATTGAACAAGAATAATAGCCGACTGTCAAAGGATTTGCAGAAAGTTTCTTCTGGCATGAAGATAAACAGCGCCGAGGACGGGGCGGCTGAGTATGCTATGTCTGAGAAGATGAGGGTTATGGTGCGGTCACTAAATCAAGATTTGCAAAATTCGCAGATTGGCATAAATATGGTGAGAGTAGCAGAGGGGGGCATCCAGAGCATTGTAGATGAGTTGCGTGATATGAAAGCCATGGCAATTAACTCTGCCAATGACCATAATAGCGAACTTGACAGGGCTGTACTGCAAAAGGAATTTGCCAGTCATATGGACGGAATCAATGAGATTGCCAGTACTACCGAGTACAACAGAATTCCTTTGTTAGATGGCAGATGGTATGGGCCAAGATTAAAGAGCAGGGCAGTCACCATTGAAGGAACTACTGCAGGGACAGGAACTTCTGGTACTGGTGGGACAGGCAGTGCTGGAGGCGGGACTGGCGGAAGTGAAGGAACCAGTGGCTCCGGTGGGACGAGTGGATCGGGAAGTACAGACGGTACTGGCAGTACAGGTGGAGCCAGTGGAACAGGCGGTACCAGTGAGACATCATCAGGCCTGCCTGTGCGTCCAACATCTGAAAATCCTACCATAATTCCCTCTGGAAATTACACGATTTCTGTAGATGGTGTTTATAAGCTGGATGCGGGCTATAAAGGCACAATAACTATCACAGCCCAAAATGTTGAACTTCAGCAGACGAATGAGAATGAGGATACATACATTGACTGTACGGCAGACCATCAAAATTTATGGCTGAATGGAATTCATATAAAAAACAAAGCGGCTGGGCAAGGTATATTGGTGGAAAAATCTATTATAAAATTTAATGGAACAGGTAATACGCTGAATTTAAGTGGCAATAATTATTTGTTCAACAATTCCTCCAAAACAAAAGCTATAATCAATGTTGGTGATGGCTTGGTTATAAATAATGCAGATGGGACTGGCGGTTTAAGCTGTACCAGTGCTCCTAAAAGTGGTGCAAACTTTATATCTCATGCAGCTTGCATTGGTTCAGATGTTGGTGAGGCCAGCAGTGGATATATCATTATCAATGGTGGAATTATAGCGTGTGGCGCTGACGAGGGTGGTCAGGCATACACTACTTCTTATGATGGCGGCGCACATGGAGCCATTATAGGAAGCGGAAAAGATGCCAGCATAGGCATGATTGCTATAAACGGTGGGAAAATTATAGTGGAGAGTCGCTTTGGCGCGGCTATAGGTTCGGGCTATAATGGCACTGTCAATGGAAATATTGTGATTCGTGGAGGAGAAATAGAGGCAACGGCAAGGAGCAATTCTCATGGCATTCAAGGCATATGGGAACATTCTGCAGGAGCGGCTATAGGTGCGGGTGAAAATGGTTCTGTCCATGGAGATATAATCATCAAGGGGGGGCAATGTCACAGCTCTTAGTCAGGGGCAGGGGGCAGCTATCGGCAATGGTGGTTTTGAAGCTGTTTCAAAGGCAGGCTCTGTTGGAAACATTGTCGTAAAGAATTGTACTTTGTCTGCTAAATCTTTCAGAGGTGAAGCTATAGGGCGAGGAGTAATAGATCGAGAAACTCATTACAATACGTCGTCAGGGATGTATACTTGGGGATATTGGAAAGATGCTAAGATAGTAGATGCTGTTGTAAATAACGCTATTGGTGGCAATGATACTGTGGGGAATAAAAATATTTATGGTGGTACATTTGATCCAGCTTATAGATATAGCATTTCAGGAGCAACATTTTATCAAATATACCAGCGTGATATAAGTGATACTACTGGCAGCGACGCTCCGGATGGGGATACCGGTGACCCGCCGGAAAGTAAAATACAAGCAGAGGAAACTGGTGGTACTGAAACTGGAGGCACAGAAGGCGGCAATGAATCTGGAAGCACGGAAATTGGCGGAACTGAAACGGGAGAGTCAGGAACAGAAGAAAATAATGGAAGTTATACAGCCTATGTTTATGATGCCATAGAGGGTCACCCTCTGATTATTCATACAGGCCCCAAGGCGAATCAGAATTTTCGTGTCTATATAAATGATATGCATACAGATGCTATGGGCTTGAAGGGTGTGGCGGTAGACCCAATAGAAAAAGCGCTGGAAGCTTTAGGGAAACTGGATGCAGCTTTGGAATATGCACTAAATGAAAATGTTTGCATGGGTTCCTACCAGGAGCGTTTGCAAGAAACAGTGGATAATCTTACTATACAGCACGAAAACGCCAATGCTTCTGACAGTACTATTCGTGATGCCGATATGGCCAAGGAAATGGTGGTCTTCGTGAAGGATAACATCCTCACACAGGTGGCTCAGTCCATGCTGGCCCAAGCCAATCAGAGTGCCGGAAGCGTGCTGAATTTATTGCAATAGCTGGCCTTCATGCTGATAAGCTATTGCCTGAAAATATTGTTTTTTTACAATTTGTTAGGGAAACGATGATTAAATGAGTTTTTGTCTTTGTCGAAGGATTTTTTCGTCAGGCAAGGAAGATGCCGTGAAGTCGTAGCAGAGCTACGTCGAACGGCATCTGACGCAGTATGGCGGAAAAAGACTCGTCAAGGGAAAAGAGGAATTAATCAGCGTTTCCTTAGAAAAACAGTAGATTTTTCCATATTTTTGGTTTTTGTCCATAGAATGAAAAAATACCTGCCTACGTATCTGCTCACTTATGGCAAATCTTAGCTCCTGCGGACTCTGGTCATGAAATTCCTTTCAGCAAGTGTAATGGTGTGGCAGTATTTTATGGCAATGTGCGCAATATTGAGTAAATGTAACATCTGAAAATTTGGGAAAAAATAAGTTGTGCGATCTTTCTCTGTCTGAAAGTTGTAAAGTGGTGATAGGAAGACAGTAAATATTAAAAAAGTTCCTCGAAAAATTAACTTACATTATTTCTCGAAGAAAAAGCTAATGACCATGTAGACCATTTAGAATGTCATAAAACAAAGCAAGAAGTCCCCGTTATATCGGCGGAGACTTTTTGTTATTGAAATAGGAAAGTTACAACTACATATGTAAATATCACAATAACCTAGAAGGTTAGGGCATGTTGATTGTTTATAAAATCAGGCTCACTCTGCCACTTCCCATTCCTCAAGGCTTCGCTTTTCCCCATCAAAGCTTACGCCTATCTTGAAAAGTTTCCTCTTGTCAGCTCTGTAGGTTTCGGCATAACCTTTGGTTTCAATCTGTTGCAGGGCATCCTTGGCGGATTTTCCCAATTTGAACTCAAAGATGTAGACAAAATCAGGCGTTTCCACAATGCAGTCTGCCCGTCCCTTGGCGCTGTGGACTTCTACTTGCACATACCGTCCCAATAAGGTGAATACCAGGTAAATTACCGTCTGGAAATAGTGCTCGAAGGGGGCATCATCTGCGGTATAGGGAATACCGGCAAAGAGAGCACGGAAAATATCTCCGACGCCTTCAATATTGCCTGTTTCGATATATTCATCCACTGTAAAAATATCAGTTCCCGTAGCTGACATGGAGGCAGGAGTATAGACTGGCAGCAGGCTGGACAAAAAGCCGTATTTTACTTCGTCATTGGGAAAGCCCAATACATATCTCTGCCTGCGGGCATCGTAATCCCAGATGGTGAGGTAGCCGGTCTGGTAGAGAAGTGGCACGGGGTCGGAATTTTCAGCCCGGTAGTCCGTCATGGCTGCTGCATCGGCATAGATGGTACGGTTGGTGAATTTGGCTGGATTCAGCCTCATTTTTTTTACCTGCTTTACCAGGAAGGTGGGAGTGCCAGTGGAGAACCAGTAGGCATCTAAAAGGCCGCTGTCGAGGGCACTCAGTAAGCTGAAGGGATTATATACCCCCTCTGCACCTACGGCAAAACGGTAGCCGTCATACCTCTGCTGCAAATCTGCCAGGCATTTTTCCTTGCTAATGTGCAAACCGGCGGCAGTCTTTTCTATCTCTGGCAAGAAATTTGAAAGCATTTCCTCCCTTGTGATGCCGCAGATGCTGGCAAAATCAGGCAATAGGGAAATATCATACAGTTGATTCAGGTCGCTGAAAATGCTCACTTTGCTGAATTTGGTGACTCCTGTGATGAATACGAAACGCAGGTATTCGTCATAATTTTTCAGCGTGCCGAAGAAAGCCTTGAACACCGCTTTGTTGCGTTCTTCCAAAAGTACATTGTCCAGGACTTCCAGCAGGGGCTTGTCGTACTCATCCACAAGCACCACACATTCCCTGCCAGCCTTGGCACTGGCTTTTATCAGCAAATTTTGGAAACGATAGCTCAAAGGCCCAGTTTCCTTGCAGCCATACTCCTTTTCCCACATCTCAAGCATCTTGTCCAGCACATCTTCCAGGGCAGTGCCGCCTTGATAATTTTGCCCGTTGAAATCAAAGTAAAACACCGGGTGAGGCTGCCAGGCTTCCGAATTACCATTTTCCAGCTCATTGATGGCCAGCCCTTCAAAAAGCTCTTTTTTCCCTTCCCAGTAGGCTTTCAAAGTGGAGAGAAAGAGGCTTTTGCCAAAGCGCCTGGGGCGGCTCAGGAAATATTGCTTATTTCGCCTTGCCAACTCATAAATATACCTGGTCTTATCCACATAGACAAAGCCACCTTTTCTAAGGCTGGCAAAACTCTGCACACCAATGGGAAGTCTTCGGAATTTGCCCTCCATTGCCGCCACCTCCATTTTTGTTATGCTCGTTGGTGAGAAAGCCTTCCTCTAAGTTTTCCTTAATGGCTACAATTATACAGTATACAGCGAAAAGTTGCAGTTTGCCAGTTAAAGATTATTGCTAGGGACTGCTCCCTTGTGCTATCATATGGTGTGTTGTTCAAATGAGTTGTGATTTGGAGGCAGGATTTTGTCAGCTATACAGGAAGAACTGGACAAGGAAATACAGAAGCGGCGTACCTTCGCCATCATCTCCCATCCTGATGCCGGTAAGACGACCCTCACAGAGAAGCTGCTGCTCTATGGCGGAGCTATCCATCTGGCTGGCTCCATCAAGAGCCGCAAGACTCAGCGCCATGCTGTGTCAGACTGGATGGAGATCGAGAAGCAGCGTGGGATCTCGGTCACTAGCTCCGTACTGCAGTTCGATTATGAGGGGTGCCGCATCAATATCCTGGACACGCCGGGCCATCAGGATTTCAGCGAGGATACCTACCGCACCCTGATGGCGGTGGACAGTGCTGTGATGGTGCTGGATATCGCTAAGGGTGTCGAGGCCCAGACGAAGAAGCTTTTCAAGGTCTGCAAGCAGCGGGGGATTCCCATTTTCACCTTTGTGAATAAGCTGGATCGCTTTGGCAAGGCTCCCCTTGATATTATGGATGAGCTGGAGCATGTGCTGGGCATTCGTTCTTATCCGATGGACTGGCCCATTGGCACGGACGGCAAGTATATGGGTGTCTATGACCGCAGGCGCAAGAAGATTGAGCTATTTGCGGAGGATAGCTCCCATGGCCAGTCCGAGCGCGTGTCAGAGACTTTCGAGCCGGATGACTCACGGGTGCGGGAGCGTGTCGGTGAGTCTGCCTGGGAGGCTCTCCAGGATGATATCATGCTGCTGGATGAGGCCGGCGAGGACTTTGATGAGAAAATGGTTGCGGCAGGGGAACTGACCCCTATGTTCTTTGGCTCGGCCATGACGAACTTTGGCGTGCAGAATTTTCTGGAGGAATATATCCGCCTGGCTCCGCCGCCTCAGCCCCGCAAATCCAGCGAGGGCCTGATTGCTCCTGATTCGGAGGAGTTTTCTGCTTTCGTGTTCAAGATACAGGCTAATATGAACCCTGCCCATCGTGACCGTCTGGCCTTCATTCGCATCTGCTCCGGCAAGTTTGAGCGCAATATGGAAGTTTGGCACGAGAAATCAGGCAAGCTGCTGAAGCTCGCCCAGCCCCAGCAGTTCCTGGCTCAGGACAGGCAGATCATTGACACAGCTTATCCCGGTGATATTGTGGGCCTGTTTGACCCTGGGGTGTTTGGCATCGGTGATACTATCTGCCAGCAGCGTAAATTTAAGTATGAGGATTTCCCGGTCTTTCCCCCAGAGAAATTTGCCCGTGTGTCCGCGAAGGATACAATGAAGCGCAAGCAGTTTGTGAAGGGCATCGAGCAACTGACCCAGGAAGGTGCCATCCAGCTTTTCCAGCAGGCAGGTGCAGGGGCAGAGTCCTATATCGTCGGCACAGTCGGCACTTTGCAGTTCGAGGTGCTGGAATACCGCCTGAAGAACGAATACAATGTTGATATAGAGCTGAATATGCAGCCCTACGAGGTCGCACGCTGGCTGGCTTATGAGGACGGCAGCGAGGTGGCACCGGCCAGCCTGAAGGGGGCGGATCGTGGCATGTTCGTCTATGACCGCCACGGGAACCCTGTGCTTCTGGTAAATAACGAATGGGCATTGGGCTGGATTACGGACAATAACCCTGATTTGCAATTAGGCACGGTACCTTTTGACAGGAAAGAAGCTTGAGGAGGCAATAAGTTTTGGATGTAAGTATCATAGAGCTCCTGAAGGTCGTCATTATCGGCGTGGTCGAGGGGCTGACAGAATGGCTGCCGGTATCTTCCACTGGCCATATGATTTTGGTGGACGAGTTCATCAGGCTGAATGTTGACCAGAAATTCATGGATATGTTCCTGGTGGTCATTCAACTAGGGGCGATTATGGCAGTCGTGGTGCTGAACTTTGAGAAGCTGAATCCGTTTTCCGGCTGGAAATCCAGGCAGGAGAAAAAAGATACCGTTGATTTGTGGAAGAAGGTCATTGTTGCCTGCCTGCCGGCTGCAGTCATCGGCCTGGCCCTGAACGACTATATGGAGGAACACCTGATGAATGCGCCGGTGGTGGCTGCAATGCTCATCCTGTACGGTGTGCTCTTCATCGTGGTGGAGAATTACAATAAGCGCCGCCGTCCCCGTGTGCAGAGCCTGGAGCGCTTGGATTACAAGACAGCCCTCATCATCGGTTTCTTTCAGGTACTGTCACTGGTGCCCGGCACGAGCCGTTCCGGCGCCACCATTCTGGGCGGCATCCTCTTTGGTGCGAGCCGATATGTGGCTACGGAGTTCACTTTCTTCCTTGCCATCCCGGTCATGTTCGGGGCGAGCCTGCTGAAAATCGTGAAATTCGGCTTCCATTACTCCGGCGCAGAAATACTGATTCTGGTAATCGGCATGGCCACGGCTTTTGTGGTGTCAGTACTGTCCATCAAGTTCCTGTTGCAGTACATCAAGCGCAATGATTTCAAAGCCTTTGGTTGGTACCGCATTGTGCTCGGTATCGTCGTGCTTGCTTACTTGTTCCTGGTGGGTGATCCGACGGCGAATAATTTATGATTTTGTGCGGGCGCGTTCAGCGCCCGTTTTTGAGGTAATAGCGTGATGAAAGTTATTGTCGGCCTGGGCAATCCCGGCCCGAAATACGGCCTGACCAAGCACAATGTGGGCTTTATGCTGGTGAATGCCCTGGCGGAAAAGCTGGGCATCAGCGAGACGGAGTGGAAGGACAAATTCGAGGCGCTGGTGGCGGAGACCCACATAGGCATGGAAAAGGTTCTCCTGGTAAAGCCCCTGACCTATATGAACGACAGCGGCAGGGCCGTGGGGCCGCTCTTATCCTGGTACAAGCTGGAGCCGGAGGATTTGGTGGTGGTACACGATGATATGGACATACCAGCAGGTACCATCCGCATCCGCAAAAAGGGCAGCGCAGGCGGGCACAACGGAATCAAGTCCCTTCTGGCCCATGTGGGGGATGAGCATTTCACCCGCGTGCGCATCGGCATAGGCCGTCCCTTGCCGGGCTGGTCGGTGATAGATCATGTGCTGGCGCCCTTTCCCAGTGAGGATGTGCCGAAAATCCGCGAAGCCATTGAGTATCTGCTGCCTGCGGTGGAAACCATCGTCACGGAAGGCACGGATCTGGCGATGAATAAGTACAATCCCAGGAAGCAGAAAAAGCCCAAGCAAACCGAGACTGCACCTGAGCCGGAGGGAGAAACGGATGAGCAAAGCAAGCAAGCTGGAAAATGATGAACGGATTACCCCGGTTTATGCAGACGAGGAGGGCAATATCCTGGATGCACCGGGGCTCTCCGCTATGGGGCGCACGGGCAGGGAAAATGTGCTGCTGACACCTGGGGATTTAATTCCCCTGCCTGAGAGCGCGGATTTGATGTTGATGCCGGGGCACAGGGCAGTGGGGCAGATGCCTGACGGCGAAATCCTGCCTATCGCGGGGGCGGCTGTAGCCGCCATCCTGCCAGCAGGCTATACGCGACTTTTCCTGCCGGCCTTTGAGCGTGAGGCAGAGGCGCAGCGCCTGCCGCTGTACGGTTATACAGCTCTGGCGGTCTACCATGACGAGCTGTACTGCGCGGCCTTGTATACGGACGAAAACGAGAAATGGGATCCGGTCAATTACAACACCAGGGAACTGAAGAACCTGGTGAAGCGTACGAAGAAGGACTTGCCGGGGAACCGCATCGTGGAGCAGGTGGCAGGTTGTTCCCTGAAATGGCACTGCTGCACGGCCCAGAATCTATTTTATCGTCGCTGGGAGTGCGGCATCCCCACCTCACCGGTCTGCAATGCGAACTGCTTTGGCTGCATTTCCCTGCAGCCTGCCGAGTGCTGTCCCTCTCCCCAGAGCCGTATTACCTTCCGTCCCACGCCGGAGGAAATCGCCCAGGTTGGCATCTACCATTTGTCTGTGGCACCGGAGGGTATAGTAAGCTTCGGTCAGGGCTGCGAGGGAGAGCCGAGCCTGGCAGCGGAGAATATCGCTGCTGGTATCAGACTCATCCGCCAGCAAACGGATAAGGGCCAGATCAACATGAATTCCAATGCAGGCTGGACAGAGGGTGTGAAGAAAATCGTGGATGCTGGTCTGGACTCCCTGCGCGTCTCCATCATCAGCGCCCGTCCCGAGGGTTATGATGCCTATTACCGGGCAAGCTATCATCTGGAAAATGTGAAAGAGTCCATCCGCTATGCCCTGGAAAAAAATGTCTATGTGTCCCTAAACCTCCTATATTTCCCTGGCTATAACGACAGGGAGGAGGAACTTGCGGCCTGGCAGGAGTTCTTCCGTGAGCTGCCGGTACAGATGATACAGGTACGCAACCTGAATATAGACCCGGAGGCCTTTTTGAACATTATGCCTGAGCCACGGGGGAATGCCGTGGGTACGAAGCAGTTCCTGGAGACACTGAAACAGGAGTTTCCGCAGCTCGTAATCGGCAGTTTCAGTCATTTTTCAAAGCCTTCCCTTTGAGGGTAAGGTGTCAGCCGATAGGCTGACAGATGAGGTGCAAGGGGAAGGCTTTTTCTTGACAGGCGTGGCCTGATTTGCTAGACTATGACACAGCGATGAAGAAGAGGAGTAGCGTCTGCCAAAAGCGAGCGGTGAGGGTGAAAGGCCGCAGGGATGCGAAGGGCACTTCGGAGCAAAATAGCATAGTATGAAGCGGGCAGGAAGCTTTCCTGCCAATCAGGGTGGAACCGCGGAGCTTTGAGATGAGGAGCCTCGTCCCTGTGACTGAAGTTGTCCCCAAGAGGACTTGCTAAAGTGTCGCAGGGCAGGCTCTTTTCGTATGTCTGCACCTGCGCAAGTGTGAGGAGTTGTTTTTTATGAAGTTTCAGGAGATGATTCTGGCCCTGCAGCAGTTCTGGTCTGAGCAGGGCTGCATCCTGGCTGAGCCTTACGATGTGGAGAAGGGCGCAGGTACTATGAATCCCTTCACATTCCTGCGGGTGCTCGGCCCGGAGCCTTGGCACGTGGCCTATGTGGAGCCCTCCAGGAGGCCCGCAGACGGGCGCTACGGCGATAATCCGAACCGCCTGTACCAGCACCATCAGTTCCAGGTCATCATGAAGCCGTCGCCGGACAATATCCAGGAGCTGTATCTGGAGAGCCTGGAGCGTCTCGGCATTGACCCCCGGCAGCATGATATCCGTTTCGTGGAGGATAACTGGGAGTCGCCGACCCTGGGAGCCTGGGGCCTGGGCTGGGAAGTCTGGCTGGATGGCATGGAGATTACCCAGTTCACCTATTTCCAGCAGGTGGGCAGCCAGGACGTGAAGCCTGTTTCCTCCGAGATTACCTACGGGCTGGAGCGTCTGGCGATGTACATACAGGGCGTGGAGAACGTCTATGACATCCAGTGGACGGATGAGTACACCTATGGAGATGTGTTCCACCAGAATGAGTATGAGCAGTCTGCCTACTCCTTCGACCTGTCGGACGAGAAGCTGCTGTTTGAGCTGTTTGACAAGTATGAGGCTGAGGCTGTGCGCATCATTGAGCAGGGCTATGTGCATCCTGCCTATGACTATGTGCTGAAATGCTCCCATACCTTCAATCTGCTGGATGCCCGTGGCGCCATCTCGGTGTCCCAGCGCACGGCCTTTATTGGCCGTGTCAGGAAGCTGGCGCGTTTGTGTGCGGAATGTTATTTGAAGCAGCGGGAGGAGCTTGGCTATCCGATGCTGCATCGCGGTGAGAAAGGCAGGGCAGAGGCATGAGCAGAAATCTGTTATTGGAAATCGGCACGGAGGAAGTACCGGCTCATGTGATGCCGGGGATCCTTGCCCAGCTAAAGGAGAATGCCGCTAAGGCGTTCAAGGAAAATCGCTTGGCCTTCGAGAGTGTGCGCACCCTGGGTACGCCGCGCCGCACAGCCTTGCTGGTGACGGGGCTGGCCGAGAGGCAGGAGGACGTGGAGAGCGAGAACCGCGGTCCTTCTGTGCAGATTGCTTTTGATGCAGAGGGCAAACCCACCAAGGCAGCCCAGGGCTTTGCCCGGGGCCAGAAGGTGAAGCCTGAGGATTTGGTGGTGAAGGACGGCTATGTGTATGCCATGGTGCATGAGGCCGGGCAGGAAACGGCAGAGCTCTTGAAGACCATCCTGCCGGAACTGGTGAATGGACTTAGCTTTCCGAACAACATGCGTTGGCGCGACTTGGACTTCAAGTTCATCCGTCCCATCCGCTGGCTGGTGGCCTTGCTGGGGGCTGAGGTGGTGCCCTTCGAGGTGGCGGAGGTCAAGAGTGGTCGCGTCTCCCGAGGGCATCGCTTCCTCTCGCCGACTCGTGCAAATAACGGCGAGTTCGAGATTGGGGATGCGGATTCCTACGAGAAGGCCCTGGAAGCCCAATTCGTGATTGTGGATCAGGAGCGCCGCAAGCAGATGATCCGTGAGCAAATCGAGCAGGTCGCCAGGGATAGTGGCGGGCAGGCGGAGATTTCCGCGGAATTGCTGGAAGAAGTGCTCTACCTCGTTGAGTACCCCACTGCCCTTTGCGGCAAATTCGACGAGAAATATCTTAAGCTGCCGGAAGAGGCAGTCATTACGCCCATGCGCGACCACCAGCGCTATTTCCCGGTGAAGGGAGCAGAGGGGAAGCTTCTGCCCCTCTTTATCACCGTGCGCAACGGCGGCAAGGAATACCTGGAGACTGTGCAGCACGGTAACGAGCGCGTCCTGCGTGCCCGTCTGGAGGATGCTCAGTTCTTCTTTGACGAGGATCGCAAGAAGTCCTTGGAGGAGCACCGTGAGAAGCTGAAAACCGTGGTCTTCCAGCAGGGTCTCGGCACGATGTACGAAAAGAGCGAGCGACTGGCGGCCCTGTCCGATTTCATCGCTGATGCCCTGGGCGAGCAGGCAGATGAGAAGGCCCGTAAGCATGCGCACCGCGCGGCCCTCCTGTGCAAGGCCGACCTTGTTACCGGCATGGTCACGGAGTTCACTGAGCTGCAGGGCATTATGGGCCGTGAGTATGCGCGGCTGGACGGCGAGTGCGAGAAGGTCGCCCTGGCCATCGACGAGCA
This sequence comes from uncultured Selenomonas sp., assembly GCA_947167105.1. Taxonomy (GTDB): domain Bacteria; phylum Bacillota; class Negativicutes; order Selenomonadales; family Selenomonadaceae; genus Selenomonas_B. Next base: position 50,220 of record CAMVGU010000001.1, read on the forward strand.
CTATATGCCGCGTTTTGCAGGGGACAGGCAGCCCCAGACACCTGCCGGTCGCATTGTCAGCGTGGCAGATAAGCTTGATACCATTGTGGGCACCTTCTCCCGGGGCAAGATCCCCACAGGCTCCCAGGATCCCTTTGCCTTGCGCCGTCAGGCTCTGGGCCTGGTACACATGCTGATTGAGGCCAAGTGGCAGTTGGATATTCCCAGTGTGGTTGCCAAGGCCATGGAGCTTTACGGCATTAACGAGGCTAAGACCTGCGCGAAGATGCAGCAGGATGTAGCGGACTTCCTGCGTCTGCGCCTGAAGAACGTTCTGGAGGGCGAGGGCATCCGCTATGATGTGATTGACGCTGTGCTGACTGATGTGGCTGATGTCTACGGAGTGGAGCTGCGTGCCCAGGCGGTAGCGGCTTTCCTCAAAACGGAGACGGCCACGGCTAATATCCAGTCCTTTGTGCGTGTGGGGAACCTTGCAGCCAAGGCTGAGAGCGGGGAGTTCTCGGAAGAACTTTGCAGGGAGGAAGCGGAGAAAACTTTGGCCCAGGTCTATCGGTCTACGGCCAGCTCCGTGGAGAGCCTTATTGCAGGCCAGGATTTTGCCGGGGCCATTGATGCACTGACAGAGCTTGCCCGGCCCATTGACAAATTCTTTGATGATGTCATGGTCATGGACAAGGATGAGAAAATCAAGGGTAACCGTCTGGGCCTGCTGAAGTCCATTGACATGCTCGTGGCGCAGGTAGCGGATTTCAGCAAGGTCGTGCTGGCCTGATATTTTCCGCCCGAATTGACAGTGCAGCGGAAAAAGTGTATACTTGGACGCATGAGACATTGCTCTTTGAGGCGGGGTGCAAATCCCCACCGGCGGTATAGCCCGCGAGCTGAGTTTGACTTGGCATGACCCGGTGAGATTCCGGGGCCGACAGTGAGTTTCCCGGAGGGAAACGCAGTCTGGATGGGAAAAGGCATGTAATCGAAGCCTGGCGGTTTGAGCCGGGCGGGTCTTGCTACGGGCATGCGACAGAAGCCATTGAGAAGAGCAGCTTTTCGATGGCTTCTTTTATTTTTGCTGAAAAGCATTGCAAAAAAGAGGTGAGCTGTTTGACGGATGCAGACTATATGCGCGAAGCACTGCGTGTGGCGGCACATGCCAGGGGGCGCACATCGCCGAATCCTCTGGTGGGAGCTGTCATCGTGAAAGATGGCCGCATAGTAGGCGAGGGCTGGCACCGCAAGGCAGGGACGCCTCATGCGGAGGTGCATGCGCTGGCCATGGCGGGAGAACTGGCGCGAGGGGCAACCCTCTACGTGACCTTGGAGCCTTGTGCCCACTACGGACGCACCGGCCCCTGCGCGAAGGCTGTAGCCGAGGCGGGGGTGAAGCGTGCAGTGATCGCCATGAGTGACCCGAATCCACTGGTGGCCGGCAAGGGCATAGAGATGCTGCGGCAGGCCGGTGTGGAGGTGGAAGTCGGCCTCTTGGCCCGTGAGGCTGCCCGGTTAAACGAGGTCTTCCTGCTTTGGATTGAAAGGCAGCGTCCCTTTGTATTGCTGAAAGCGGCCATGAGCCTGGATGGCAAGATTGCAACGGCTGCAGGGGACTCCCGGTGGATTTCCGGGGAAGAGTCCAGGGCCAGGGTGCATCTTTGGCGTGATGAGTATGACGGCATCATGGCCGGTATCGGCACGGTGCTGGCGGATAACCCCAGCTTGACGGCACGCTTGCCGGATGGTACGGGCAGGAATCCCGTGCGCATCATCGTGGACAGTCAGGCCCGCACGCCGCCAGGCGCAAAGGTCGTGCAGGACGGGCTGGCACGGACTGTCATTGCGGTGACGGAAGCGGCCCCGGCAGAGCGTGTTTCTGCGCTGGCAGAGGCCGGCGCTGAGATACTGCGGGCAGGCCGGGGGCCGCAGGTGGATTTGGTCATGCTGCTACACGAACTGGCTCGGCAGGAGATTACTTCCGTGCTGGTGGAGGGTGGAGGCACCCTGAATTATTCCATGCTGGAGGCCGGGCTGGTGGATAAGGTTGCCATGTTCGTGGCCCCGAAGCTGCTGGGGGGGCGCAGTGCCAAGACCCCGGTGGAAGGTATGGGCTTCCAGAGGCTTAATGAGGCTGCAGAACTGACAGAGCTCACGGCACAGGGCCTGGAGGGCGACATGCTGCTAACAGGCTATGTCAAAAATGCAAAGATGCCCCTGTGGCTGAGATTGCCTGGAGAGCAGGCGGGAAAGTGAGGCGGAGGTGTGTTTACTGGTATCATTGAGGAAGTGGGCACGGTCGAAAGCCTGAATGCAGGGGTGCTCGCAGTCAAGGCAGAGAAAGTGTTGGAAGATGTGCGGCTGGGCGACAGTATCGCGGTGAATGGCGTATGTCTGACGGTGACAAGCTTCACCGCGCAGCGCTTCACGGCGGATGTGATGCCGGAGACGGTGCGTCGCACCTCTTTCCGGGAGCTGAAAAAGGGCAGCCCGGTGAATCTGGAGCGGGCCTTAACCCTGGCTTCCCGCCTGGGAGGGCATATCGTAAGCGGGCATATCGACGGCACGGGCCAGGTGGAAAGCTTCCGTCCGGAGGGCAATGCCATCCTGCTGAAGGTACAGGCGGCGCCTGGGCTGCTGCGCTATATTGTGGAGAAAGGCTCCGTGGCGCTGGACGGCATCAGCCTGACGGTGGCGGCGGTGACGGCGCGGGATTTCACCGTGAGCCTGATACCCCATACACGGGAGGCCACGAACCTCAGAGCAAAGCGAGCTGGCAGCCCCATCAATATTGAGACGGATATCCTTGGCAAGTATGTGGAGAAATTGCTGCAGGGGGAGCGGGCGCAGCCTGCGGGGGGGCTTACCCGTGAGTTCCTGCTGCAGAATGGATTTTGATTGAAGGGGGATGGAGATATGCCTGATTTTGCAACGGTTGAGCAGGCCATTGAGGATATCAAGCAAGGCAGGATGATCGTGGTGGTGGATGATGAAGATCGCGAGAACGAGGGCGATTTGATTGTAGCGGCGGCCACTGTAACACCTGAGGATATCAATTTCATGGCCAAGTACGCGAAGGGGCTTATCTGCACACCGATTGACGGTGCGCGCCTGGATGAGCTGAATATCGGGCAGATGGTTGTGAACAATACGGACAACCATGAAACGGCCTTTACCGTGTCCATTGATGCCTTTGACACGGAGACGGGCATTTCCGCCTTTGAGCGCTGCCAGACCATCAGGAAGTTGCTTGATCCCAAGGCCAAGCCCGCAAGCTTCCGCCGTCCGGGCCATGTGTTTCCCCTGCGTGCGGTGGAGGGAGGCGTGTTGCGCCGTGCGGGCCATACGGAGGCCACGACAGACCTGGCCCGTCTGGCAGGCTTCTATCCTGCCGGACTGTGCGTGGAAATCATGGACGATGACGGGCACATGATGCGCACGCCAAGGCTGATTGAGTTCGCCAGGGAGCATGGGCTGCATATCATCACAGTGCAGGCCCTGATTGAGTACCGCAAGCGCACGGAGACCTTCATAGAGCGGGTGGCTGATGTGGATTTTCCCAGCAAGTACGGCCATTTCCGCATCAAGGCCTACGAGAGCAAGCTGGATGGCAAATGCCATATTGCCGTGGTCAAGGGCGAGGTGGCAGGCAAGAAAAATGTGCTGGTGCGGGTGCATTCCGAGTGCCTGACAGGAGATGCCCTCGGCTCCATGCGCTGCGATTGCGGCGACCAACTGGCCCTGGCCCTGAAGAAAATCGAGGCCGAGGGCGAAGGGGTGGTGCTCTACATGCGCCAGGAGGGCCGGGGCATCGGCCTTGCCAATAAGATGCGGGCCTATGCACTGCAGGACAAGGGTAAGGATACAGTGGAGGCAAATGTGGAACTGGGCTTTGCGCCGGATTTGCGCGACTATGGTATCGGTGCCCAGATTCTTTCCGACCTGGGCCTCTCCAGCATCCGCCTGATGACAAATAACCCCGCCAAGCGTGCGGGGCTTGAAGGATACGGCCTGGAAATCGTCGAGCGTGTGCCCTTGCAGGTCAAGGCCAACAAGTTCGACAAGAAGTATTTGACGGTCAAGAAGATCAAGATGGGGCATAAGCTGTCCGACGAGATACTGGGAGCGTCTAAGTAATAAGAAGGAGAGGGAGAAGGAAATGGCAAATATTCTGGAAGGCTATATTACAGGCAAGGGCCTGAAATTCGGCATCGTGGTGGCCCGCTTCAATGAGTTTATCACCTCAAAGCTGCTGGGGGGCGCACTGGACACCCTGCACCGCCATGAAACGGCAGACGAGGATGTAGATGTGGCCTGGGTGCCGGGGGCTTTTGAGATCCCGGTGGTGGCGAAGAAGATGGCTGAAAGCGGCAAATACGATGCAGTCATATGCCTGGGGGCTGTTATCCGCGGCTCCACGAGCCACTATGACTATGTGTGCAATGAGGTTTCCAAGGGGACGGCCCAGGTGGGCATGTCTACAGGCGTGCCCACCATCTTCGGCGTGGTTACTACGGAGAATATTGAGCAGGCAATAGAGCGTGCGGGCACCAAGGCAGGCAATAAAGGTTCGGACAGCGCTATGGCCGCCATGGAGATGGCCAATCTGCTGAAGAAAATCGGTTGAGCAGGTACGGAGGGATAGAGGATGAAAATTGGCATTATCAGCGATACCCATGGTCACGAAATGGCCTGGGCTACGGCTTTCGATAAACATTTCCATGACGCGGATCTCATCATCCATGCCGGTGACGTGCTCTATCACGGGCCACGCAACCCCATGAAGGCAGATTACAATCCGGCGGGCTTAGTGCAGCGCATCAATACCTGTCCCGTGCCGGTCATCATAGCGAAAGGCAACTGCGACAGTGATGTGGATGCCAGTTGCCTGGAATTGCCGATTCTTGCGCCCTATGCCTATGTCTGCCATGAAGGCAGGCGCATCATTGTTACCCACGGTGACGCAGTGATGGCAGACGAGGCGAAGGACAAGCTGGCGGCGCACATCCATGCGGATATTTTCATCAGTGGGCATGTGCATGTGAATGTTCTGGAAAAGCGGGGCCAGACGATTTTCCTGAATCCCGGCTCGGCGGCCCTCTCGAAGCGGGAGGACGGGCGGCAGACCGCAGCGGTGCTGGATGATGCAGGCATACGCATCTACGACCTGGATACGGATGAGGTATTGCTGGAATACAAATTCTGAAATCTGAGTGGCGGGAGCCGGGGCATGCCGGTTCCCTTTTTTTGAGGAGAAGGATACAATGAGGGATCATTTGGTAAAAGCCACGGCGGAGGGCGTGCGCGTCTATGCGGCGGTGACAACGGAACTGGTGAATGAGGCTATCCGCCGCCATGACTGCTATCCGGTGGCGGCGGCAGCCTTGGGGCGCACTATGACGGGGGCTCTCCTGTTGGCGGCAAATTTGAAGAACAAAGAGGCCCTGACAGTGAAATTCGCGGGCGGCGGCCCTCTGGGGCAGGTGGTGGCGGACGCGACGCCGGAAGGCTATGTGCGCGGCTATGTGTCGGAGCCCCATGTAAATCTGCCCCTGAATCCCCTGGGCAAGATAGATGTGGGCGGCGGCGTCGGCAAGGATGGCCTTGTGACGGTGACGCGCTTCACGGGGCTGAAAGACCCGGTGGTGGGAAGCACGGATCTGACGGATGGGGAAATCGCGGACGATTTGACGCGCTACCTCTACGTCTCGGAACAGACACCTTCCAGCGTGGGCCTGGGGGTGCTGATAAATCCCGAGCTAAAGTGCATTGGCGCTGGTGGATTTATCATCCAGCCTTTGCCAGATGCGAGGGATGAAGTCATTGACAAACTGGAGGCTAACCTGAAAGAGGTTCAATCTGTCTCTCACATGGTGGAGCAGGGCCTGGATGCCAGGGGGATTATTGCCGAACTGCTCAGGGGGTTCGAGGTGAACTATCTGACCTCTACGGAGCTGGCCTTCAAATGCCAATGCTCGAAGGGACGCATCAGCGATGTCTTGATCAGCCTGGGGGAAAAGGATCTGCATGACATGCTGGAGGAGGGCCATGCAGAGGTGGTCTGCCATTTTTGTGGCGAGAAATACCAGTTTGATAAAATGGATTTGCAGGCCATATACAATGTGGCTGAGAAAAAACGCAGCGGCAAGCTGGAACTGCCGCAGGAGCTGCTGACATTTTAAGGTTTGTTGAAAAAGGTGAGAAAAAATTCCTTGACTTGCCCTGATTTTTTATATAGAATAGCTCTATGTGATGTCACGGCAGGCCACCATTAGCCCCGGAGGTTTGTACGGGAGTCATAGCAACGCAAACACTAGAACCTATAGGGGGGAAAAATCGCATGAAGACAACGTTTATGGCCAATGCAGCTAACGTAGAGCGCAAGTGGTATGTCGTAGACGCAGAAGGGCAGACCGTAGGCCGTGTGGCCGCAGAGGTCGCGAAAGTTCTTCGCGGTAAAAATAAGCCGACTTTTACTCCGCATGTTGATACCGGTGATTATGTCATCATCATCAATGCAGAAAAGGTCAAGTTCACGGGCAAGAAGCTCACGGATAAGATGTACTTCCGTCATTCCGGCTATCAGGGTGGCACGACCTTTACGGCTGCTGGTCATATGCTGGAGCGTTTCCCGGAGCGCGTCCTGGAGCATGCTATCAAGGGTATGCTGCCCCATAACCGCCTCGGTGCTCAGATGTACCGCAAGCTGAGTGTTTACGCCGGCCCGGAGCATCCCCATGCTGCTCAGAAGCCTGAGAAGCTTGAGCTCAACATTCGTTAATCTGGAAAGGGAGGAACATATACATGGCACAAGTCAGCTACTACGGCACTGGCCGCAGGAAATCGTCTGTTGCCCGTGTTCGTCTGGTTCCAGGCGAGGGCAAGGTCACGATTAACGGTCGCGATATGGAAGAGTATTTTGGTCTGAAGACGCTGGAGCTTATCGTGCGTCAGCCTCTGAACCTCACGGAGACCAATGGCAAATATGATGTTATCGCCAACGTCGCCGGTGGCGGCGTTGCCGGTCAGGCAGGTGCTGTCCGTCACGGCATCACCCGCGCCCTGATTGAGATGGATGCAGATCTGCGTCCGGCTCTGAAGAAGGCAGGTTTCGTCACACGCGATCCCCGCGAGAAGGAACGCCGCAAGTACGGTCTGAAAAAGGCCCGTAAGGCTTCCCAGTTCTCGAAGCGTTGACTTATATTGCGTTCGGAGAAAGTTACAAAAGCCCGTCAGCTCACTGCTGGCGGGCTTTTCTGTTCTCTTTTGCTTTTTTGTGTATCAAAAGTTATTTTAGAAACGCAAACTCTGTGATATCTTTATGAAACGGCTCTGTAACACATTCAGGGCAGGCTTGTAAGCGGCCATAAGGTTTGATATAATTAAAAATTGTAAATTACGTTATCGAAGGAGAATTTACCAAGTATGGCAATACTGGAAATCAAGAAGGCCGGTGATCCTGTGCTGAAGAAGCATTGCGAGCCGGTGGAACGTGTGAACAAGAAGCTGAAGCAGCTTTTGGACGATATGGCGGAAACGATGTACAAAAGCGATGGAGTTGGACTGGCTGCGCCGCAAGTGGGCGTGCCCCTTCGCATGGTGGTTATTGATTGCCAGGATGAAACGGGCTTGATAGAGCTCATCAATCCTGTCATCACATATCGTGAGGGCGAGATGGAGGGTTCTGAAGGTTGCCTGTCCGTGCCAGGTATTTACGGTGATGTAATGCGTGCGGCTAAGGTCAAGGTGGAGTATCTGAACCGACGTGGCAAGGTGCAGCATCTGACTGCAACGGGATTGCTGTCCCGTTGCATCCAGCACGAGCTGGATCATCTGGAAGGACAGCTTTTCATTGATATTGCGACTAGTCTGCGCAAGGAGGACTGAGCGCATGAAACGGTTTCGCACTATATTCATGGGCACGCCGGATTTTGCCGTGCCATGCCTGGCAAGGCTGGCCCAGGAACATGATGTCATAGGTGTCTACACGCAGCCCGATAAGCCGCGCGGAAGAGGACAGAAACTTACGCCTTCGCCTGTGAAGGCATGGGCCGAGGCACACGGTATTCCCGTATTCCAGCCGGAGAGGGTCAAGACGGCTGAAGCGGTGGCAGGATTGAAGTCGCTTGCGCCAGAGCTGATTGTGGTTGTGGCCTTTGGTCAGATACTGTCCCAGGAGATTCTTGATATTCCGCCCCAGGGCTGCATAAATGTGCATGCGTCGCTTCTGCCGCGTTACCGCGGAGCGGCACCTATGCAATGGTGCCTGATTGACGGCGTGAAAAAAAGTGGTGTTACGACGATGTATATGGATGCAGGCCTGGATACGGGAGATATGCTGTTGCAGCGGGAACTGACCATTGGCCCTGATATGACATTGGCTGAGTTGCATGATGCGCTATCCGTACTTGGGGCGCAGGCCTTGTCCGAGACTTTGCAGCAGATGGCGGCGGGCACGCTTGTACGTACACCGCAGACAGGCGAGTCGAATTACGCACCCATGATGACTAAAGAAACGGGGCATATAGACTGGACAAAGACACCGCAGGCTATCCATAATCTGGTGCGGGGGCTTAATTCTTGGCCGGGAGCTTATGCCTTCCTGGCCGGGAAAAAGTATAAAGTCTGGCGCACCCTTATCCTGGATGATTCAGGAGAGAAATTGGCACCGGGCACAGTAGCCGGTGTTGATGCCAATGGTATCAATGTGGCTGCTGGTGACGGTACTAAGCGTATATGTATAACGGAACTGCAGGCTCCGGGCAAGAAGAAAATGGCTGCGGCGGATTATCTGCGTGGTCATAGCTTGGCAGCGGATGCAGTCTTTGAGTGAAAAATAGCTGACAAGAGGATTAGTTGGAGGTTCGTATGGCGGATCAGGTGGCAGCTTCGGGGGCAATGCAGTCCCGGCAGAAAAATAAATTTGCACTCCCCAGCCGCCCCAGGAAGCGTCTGTTTATCGGGATGCACTTGCTGACGACAGTTGTCCTTGCCGTGCTGCTGGCAGGCATTTGGTATGTTGCAAGGCCGGGTCTGGCTGGTATATGGGAACCCTTGCCCCTGATAGCCGGTGCTGTTTTTGTGGCATTCGTCGTAGCAGTGCTCTGGGGCTTGCTTTCGATTGTGCTGGCTGTGAAGGGCTTGCCTTATCTGCCGATTTTCAGGCGGCAGACGTTTGCATTAATCAATATGCTATTCCCTATGGCAGTAAGCTTAGGCAAGCCGTTTGGCGTTACCAGGCGCCAGTTGGAAGGTTCTTTCATTGCGGTCAGCAATCTGCTGTTTTCGCGCCTGGGCATCAAGGTGCCGGCAGAACGGCTGCTGGTCGTGACACCCCATTGCCTGCAGCTGGCAACCTGTCCGCATAAAATTACGCGAGATCCGCATAATTGCAAGCGTTGCGGTGGCTGCGACATTGGGGCGTTAGTGACATTGGCGGATGAGATGGGCTTCCATTTCTTTGTGGCTACCGGTGGCACACTGGCACGGCAGATTGTCTGCGATACGCGCCCAAAGGCGGTGCTGGCTATTGCCTGCGAGCGCGACCTGATGAGCGGCATCCAGGATGTATATCCGTTGCCGGCGGTGGGTGTGCTGAACATCAGACCCAACGGCCCCTGCTACAATACCCATGTTGATATGGATGAGGTGCGGGCGCAAATTGAGAAATTGATTCTCCCTAAGGCCAAGCCGGAAGGACAAATAGATGGATAGGGCGCGCGATACAGCTCTGCAGGTTTTGCAGGCGGTGGAGGAAAAGGGTGCTTATGCTAATGTGGCACTGGCACAGGCACTTAGGCGTGCGGAGCTTTCCGATCAGGATCGTCGCTTTGTGACGGAACTGGTTTATGGCACGGTGAAGGCCGGCGGCACGCTGGATTGGATATTGCGCCGTTATGTAAATCGTCCTCTATCTAAGATTCCTTCGATGATTCGCCAGATTCTGCGCCTGGGTTTGTATCAGATCTTCTATCTGGATAAAGTGCCGACTGCGGCGGCCTGTAATACATCTGTGGAATTGGCAAAACACTATGGGCATAAGGGCACTGTTGCCTTCGTGAACGCGGTGCTCAGAACGGCGGTACGTGAACCGGAAAAGGCTGCATTTCCCAGTGGCAGGGGGCACGGTACTGAGGAACTTGCCCTACGGAGCCAGCATCCGTATTGGTTGGTGAAGCGCTGGGTGAAGCAGTTCGGATTTGAGGAAACTGCCCGGCTGTGTGAGTTTGACAATGCACAGGCGCCGCTCTGCTTGCGTACAAACACAATGCGTACTACCAGGGAGAAGTTGCTCTCTGAACTTGCGGAGTGTGGCGCAGAGGCAGTGGCTTCGGTCTGGGCGCCGGAGGGCGTGATTGTGTGCAAGCATGGCGCTCTGGACAGATTGGTGCCCTTGCAGGAGGGCCGTGCCCAGGTGCAGGATGAAAGTTCAATGCTGGTCGCTCATGTCGTGGCACCGCAACCGGGGGAGTTCATTATAGACTGCTGCAGCGCCCCCGGCGGGAAAACGACGCATATGGCAACGCTGATGCAAAACAGAGGGCGTATTGTTGCGTGTGATATCTATGAGCACAAACTGACACGCATCGAGGATAATGCCCACAGACTGGGACTTTCTATTATAGAGACGCAGCTGCTGGATGCACGTGAACTGGGGAGGAAATATCCCGGCAGGGCGGATCGGGTTTTGGTGGATGCGCCGTGCTCCGGGCTGGGGGTGCTGCGCCGCAAGCCAGATGCCCGCTGGCATAAGCAGCCTGAGGAACTGGCAGGATTGCCAGCTTTGCAGCTTGCTATTTTGCAAAGTGCGGCTGAGGCTGTGAAGCCCGGGGGGGTGCTGGTCTACAGTACTTGCACGATTGAGCCGGAGGAGAATCAGGCTGTGGTGAAGGCTTTTTTGGACGAAGCGCCGGATTTCTGTATGGAGCAGACGGGCAGTTTCCTGCCGACAGCAGGAACCCATAGCCGGGACACACTGGTTCAGCTTTTGCCACAGCGTGATGGGACGGACGGATTCTTCATCGCACGGATGCAGCGCAAGAGGTGAAATGAATTTTGGCGGATATATTTGGCTTGAGCCTGCCTGAACTGCAAGACGTGCTGGAGCCTTTTCAGGTGCCTAAATACCGTGCCAGGCAGGTGGCAGAATGGCTGTACCAGCGTGGGGCACAAAGTTTCGGGGAAATGACCAATTTGCCCAAGACTCTGCGTGTCAGGCTGAATGAAGAACTAAGCATAGGCCGTCCCAGTGCGGCAGGCCGCCTTGATTCTGTTGATGGCCGCACGACCAAGCTCCTGCTGGAATTCAAGGACGGTACGGCGGTGGAGACGGTGCTGATGCGCCAGCCTTATGGCAACAGCATCTGTGTGTCTACTCAGGCAGGCTGCAATATGGGCTGCGCCTTCTGCGCTTCAGCCTTGCATGGCATGACACGTAATCTGACCAGGAACGAAATCCTGGCGCAGGCTGTGGTTATCAATGACATGCTACGTGAGGAAAACGGGGGCAAGGTCGATACAGTGGTCATCATGGGGTCGGGTGAACCCTTGATGAACTATGACAATGTGCTGGGCTTTATCCGCTTACTGCATGAGGATTATGTACTGGGGCTTGGTTATCGCAATTTCACGTTATCTACCTCGGGTATTGTACCGAAAATGTACGATCTGGCTGAGGCGGGAGTGCCTATTTCTTTATCGGTATCACTGCACGCACCTAATAATGAACTGCGCAACCGCATCATGCCCATCAACCGTAAATTTCCGCTGGAGGATGTCGTTGCAGCAGCGAGGCATTATGCGGAGCTGACGAAACGCCGCGTGACTTACGAATATATCCTGATTGACGGACTGAACGACGGAGAGCCCCAGGCGAAAGAGCTTGTAAAGTTGCTGCATGGACAGTTGGCCAGTGTGAACCTCATCCCTATAAATCCCGTCCGGGAAAGGAATCTGTTGCGTCCAAGCCGTGTACGCATTGAGTCCTTTGAGCATTATTTGGCAGCACATAAAGTGGTGGTCACTGTACGCCGGGAGATGGGGGCGGATATACAGGCTGCCTGCGGCCAGTTGCGCAACCGGCATTTGGAGCAGGAAATGCAGAAATAAAGCTCATTGGTACCAGAGGTATGCATTGAAAGGGGGAAGCCCCTTATGGGACTTAGCAAGTTGGAAAATTTTTTAGGAAACCATATAGAAGGCTTCTTCAATAAGCGCTTTGCGAGTGAACTGGAACCTGCAGAACTGGCTCGTGCCCTGCAAAAAGAGATTGCTCAGCAGGCAGATCAGCTGAAAGACAGGACTGTATCTAATCTCTATGTTTTCACGCTTGCATCTGAAGACTATAATCGGCTTTGTGCCAAGAGGGTGAAAAAAGAGCTTTATACCGTTGCTGAAAAAGAGGTTATACGGATAGATGCATATATGGACGGTGAGCTCTGGCTGGAGATGCGCCAGTCGGAAGCTTTGAAAACTGGTAATTTTGAACTGAAATCCGGTGAGAAAGCGGAGGAGCGTATCGAGTCTGACGAGCCGGATACGTTGGTGCTGGAGCGTTCATCACTCAGTAACCTGCAGCCTCTGAACTTGCCGATTGATTACAGGACAGCCTCCCTGACTGTACTGCAGGGGCCGGATGAGGAAGCTTATCTGGAGTTCGGCGAACGCAAGGTTTATATAGGGCGGCGTGACAAGAATGAGTTTATTCTGACGGATACCCAGGCTTCACGCTTGCATGCGTGGATCGCCTATGAGCGTCATCGCCATGTGCTGTACGATGCCCAGAGCACGAATGGCACTTATGTCGGCGGTGAGCGCATTGAGCAACATGTGTTGCAGGATGGCGATGAGATTTCCATCGGCTCCACACTATTGGTTTATGAGGTGATTTGATTTGCCAACACTCAATACGGCGTTTTTTTTCAAGGTCCTGCGTGTGCTGCTGGAATACGGCATGCTCATATGGCTCCTGCTGATGATCTCGCGACTGGGCAGACAGATGTTTTTAGATATGCGTGCAGAGTTTCAGGCCCAGTGCCCCCCGGAGAGACGTCAGGACGAGGCGGTACTGGCAGTTATCGAGGCGGGGGAGCCAGACCTTGCGGGTCGCCGTTATGCCTTCAGTGAGCAGATTGCCCTCGGTCGCGGTGAGGACAATGATGTAATCATTCCGGAAAATTTTGTTTCGCACCATCATGCTGTGATTTTCCGACATGGCAACCAATATGTGCTGGAAGACCTGGGAAGCCGTAATCATACCTACGTGAACGGACAGGTACTGGAAGGCAAGGTCTACATGCGCTCAGGTGATTTGATACGCATCGGAATGGTTGAGCTGAAATTCGAGAGGTGAATGCTGTGTTTTCCTATCTGGCAACAGACAAGGGACCTGTGCGCCCGGTCAATGAAGACAGTGCGGCGGTTTTCGAGCCCTGTGTGTACGTTGTGGCAGACGGCATGGGCGGACAGGCGGCCGGCGAGGTCGCCAGCCAGTTGCTTGTGAAAGTCGTGCGTCAGGAGTTGGAGGGAAAGGCTGCTGTTAGTGAGACGCAGTTGGAGCAGGCAGTGCTTGCCGCTAATGCTGAAATCCTGCATACAGCCCGTTCCTTTGCTGGTTATCAGGGCATGGGTACGACTGTGACTATGCTGCATGTGAATGAGCAAGCAGCCCTGGCCTCGTGGGCACATGTGGGCGACAGCCGCTTGTATCTGTGCCGGGATGGTGTGCTGAGCCAGATGACCCAGGATCATACCTATGTGGAAAGCCTGGTCGCTAAAGGCGAACTGACTGAGGCGGAAGCGCGTGTGCATCCTAAAAAGAATATGCTGCTCAGGGCAGTGGGCGTTGATGAACATTTGCTTATTGACACGGGAAGTTTTGCAATCCGGTCAGGTGACGTGCTTCTGCTGGCTACGGATGGTCTGATGAAATCGGTATCAGATGCAGAGATAGCGACGGTACTGACCGGGAATGGCAAGGATGCTGCCAGAATACTGGTGGACAAGGCATTGGCAGCCGGTGCCCGTGATAACGTGACGGTTGTCGTGGTGGAGGACAGGAATGAGGACTGAAACAGCAGGTGCAGGCTGGGGCCTGCTGCTGGCTCCGCTTGGTCTGCTGGTCATGGGGCTCATGGTGCTCTGGCTCAAGGCCCATCCGCAGGGCGTGCAAGCAGGTGCCCAATCTGTATTGCTGGGAATGGATTATCTGCCGTATATTTTATTGGCTTTTGCTGAACTTATAGCCTTGCAGGCTATGCTCCTGCGCAAGCGTTATGATACTGCGCTGCTGCCGCTGGTGATGCTGTTGGTCAGCCTTGGTCTCATTGAGATTGCCAGATTGAAGCCGGAGCTCTGTGCAGCGCAGCTGCGCTGGCTATGTATATCCTTGCTGACGGCGTTTATCGTGTTGCTGTTCTGGGCGCGTATCAAGCAGCTTCTGGCCTATCAATATTTGCTCGGCATCGCCTGCGTTCTGATTTTAGGACTGCCAATGCTGTTTGGCACGGAAATCGGTGGCAGCCGCAACTGGCTGGTTTTTGGTCCTTTTTCTGTCCAGCCCTCTGAATTTGGCAAAATCCTGCTCCTGTTTTTCCTGGCTGCGTATTTGTCTGATCATCGGCGTGTCTTGACTTTGCCGGCCCGCAGCATTGGCCCGCTCGTCCTGCCGCCGTTGCGCTTCATTGCGCCGCTCATCTGTATCTGGGGAGCGGCGGTGCTGATGTTCGTAGTGGAACGGGATCTTGGCTCGGCCCTGCTCTTCTTTGGCATGGCGGTGCTGATGACATACATGGCGACTGGCAGCAAGACATATGTATTTCTGGCATTGGCGTTCATCGGTGTTGCGGCTGCATTGAGCTATATGGCCTTTGGTCATGTGCGTGTGCGTTTCGATATCTGGCTGGACCCGTGGCAGGACCCGAACGGCATGGCTTATCAGGTGGTGCAGTCATTGTTTGCTTTCGGCACGGGCGGCATCTGGGGGACGGGCTTCGGCTTTGGTCATCCGGGCTTTATTCCGGAAGTCCATACGGACTTCATCTACGCAGCTATTGCAGAGGAGTGGGGGCTGGTTGGTTCCCTGTCTGTGCTGCTCTGCTATGTGCTGCTTGCCTGGCGCGGCGTCCGGTTGGCTCTTGCCTGCCGGGAGGTGCGGGAAGCATTGCTGGCAGCTGGCGTAGCCTTATTGCTGCTTTTGCAGGCTTTTATCATTATTGCGGGGGTCACGAAATTCTTGCCGCTGACCGGCATTACCCTGCCCTTCGTTTCTTACGGCGGCAGCTCGATGGTGGCTGGTTTTATCGAAATCGGCATCCTGCTTTCCCTTTCCCGGCAGCCACAGGCCCGTGCCAAGGAGCGTGATGCACATGCCTGACTGGAAGATAAAGCGGCAGATCCTGCAGGCGGCAGCATTCCTTTTTGCAGCCAGCGCGGTACTGATGTTCTACGTTGTCTATCTTTCCACGTGGAAGGCTGCGGAACTGGCAGAGCATCCTCTTAATGCCCGCAGTACGGCAGCACAGGCGGAAATCGTGCGCGGCTCCATACTGGCCTCTGACGGTACGGTGCTGGCTGCGACCAGAAGCGATGGCACACGCGTATATCCTCTGGGGATGTCAGGGGCATTTGTGACAGGTTATAACGGTGAGCGCATCGGCGGTGCTGGTCTGGAAGGGTACAGGAGCCGCGAACTTCTGGGCCTGACATCTGACATGTCACGTCTTGGCCCCTTGACGCAGCTCCTTCAGTCCGATAGAGGCAATGATATAGTGACAACTATTGACGTGAACTGCCAGCAAGCAGCTTATGAGGCAATGGAAGGACGCAGGGGCGCGGCTGTGGTACTGGATGCTGACACGGGGGCGGTGCTGGCCATGGTATCAACGCCATGTTATGATCCAAATTCCATAGAGGAGAAATGGGAGGGGTTGCAGAATACAGAAGGCAGTCCTCTGCTTAATAGGGTTGTCCAGGGGCTGTATCCGCCTGGTTCTACCATCAAGCCGATGATTGCGGCGACGGCGCTGAGAGATGGTGTGGTCACGGAATCTGATTCATTTACATGCAATGGCGTGTTGGATCTGGGCGGAGGCTATACCATACGGGATTATGATGGTGAAGTCCATGGCAAGCTGGACTTGGAGCATGCACTGGCTCATTCCTGTAATGTTGTGTTTGGTGACATCGGACTGAAGCTGGGGGGAGGGAAGCTGGGTCAGGCCTTTGAGGATTTTGGTTTCGACCAGGAAATTGGCGGTGAAATCAAGATGACACGTTCCCACCTGCCGGATTTTGCAGAATTGGGCAAGGGTGATTTGGCTCAAACGGCCATCGGCCAGTCCAGCCTCCTGGTGACGCCGATGCATATGGCTCTTTTTGCTTCTGCCTTTGCCCATCAGGGTGAAATCATGGAGCCATTTCTGGTACAGAAAGTTGTAAGCCCAAGCGGTGCTGTCATAGAGTTCAACCGTCCAGTGAAATGGCGCCAGGTCGTCGCGCCGGAACTGGCAAATCAGGTAAATGATTTTATGGAGACCGTAGTGCAATCTGGTACCGGTACGGGGGCTGCTGTGAGAGGCGTGCGGGTGACAGGCAAGACCGGGACGGCAGAGAATGCTTCCGGGGCTGATCATGCCTGGTTCATTGGCACGGCGGAGCTTTCCGGGCGTACCGTTGCCTTTGCTGTCATTGTAGAGAATGGCGGCAGCGGCGGCCGTACGGCCGCACCGATTGCCCGTAAATTGATACAGTCCTTGATGTGAGGCAATAGCTGCAAGCTTACAGATAGATATTACCATTAGGAGGAACCAGTATGTTACAGCAAGTGTTGGATAACCGCTACGAGCTTCAGGAGCTCATTGGCGGTGGCGGCATGGCTGATGTATATCTGGCCAGGGACAATTTGTTGGATCGGCCTGTGGCAGTGAAGATACTGCACCAGCAATTCCAGAGCGACACGGAATTCATTGATAAGTTCCACAGGGAGGCCCAGGCTGCTGCCCGCCTTTCACATCCGAACATCGTGAATATCTACGATGTTGGCGTGGAGGGCACGACTCATTATATCGTGATGGAATATGTTTCCGGCAAGACGCTGAAGGAACGTATTCGCACGGAAGGGCATCTGCCGACAGCAGAAGCTCTGCAGGTTGCGGAAAACATTGCCAGTGCATTGGCGCATGCACATTCCACGGGACTTGTGCATTGTGATATCAAACCGCACAATATTCTGATGATGAAAGATGGCACTGCAAAGGTAGCGGATTTTGGCATTGCAAGGGCTGTCACGGAATCCACTATGACATATAGCGGTAATGTCGTTGGCTCTGTGCATTATTTTTCGCCGGAGCAGGCCAAGGGCACGATGATTACCCCTAAATCCGATGTCTATTCACTGGGGGTTGTGCTCTATGAAATGCTGACGGGACAGCTTCCTTTCAATGGCGAGACACCTGTCAGCATCGCTATGCAGCATCTGCAGCAGGAGCCGCGCTCTGTGCGGGAGCTGGACCCGTCGATACCGCCGGTGGTTGAGGCTATTGTTTTCCGGGCCATGAGCAAGGACCCGGAACTCAGGCCGTCCAGCTCCGAGTTGGTCACTGATATCCGCCAGGCAGAGCAGATGCTGGCGGGGGGGACGATGATGTCGTCCCATGATCCCTATGCGACACAGGTCCTGCCGCGTGTAGAGGAAATGCCGGCACATCAGGTGCAGGCAGCAGGAGCGCCCGTGCGTCGGCTGCCTTCGCAGGAGGAAGAAGAATCCCGTTCCCTGTTTAAGTCGAAGAAATTTGTGTTTGGCCTGGTGCTGGTACTGGTGATGGGGTTCTGTGTCGGTGCGTTCATGAGCTTTGGCAAGTTCTGGAGCACCGCAGAGGTCACAGTTCCCGATGTCACAGGCAAGCCGTTGGCCTTGGCCAGGCAGATTCTGGAGGACGGCAAGCTCAGGGTCAATGTGGCTGAGGTTTATGATACGGATGTGCCTATAGGGCAGGTTGTTTCCCAGGAGCCGGAGGGAGGTGCCAAGGTCAAGGAACAGCGTACTGTAACCATCAAGGTCAGCCGTGGCGGCGAGGCATTGGAAATGCCTGACATCAAGGGACTGAATCGGGTTGACGCAGAGAAGAAATTGAAGAAGATGGGGCTTGCCATCGGCACTGTCTATGAGAAGTATTCGGACGAGGAAGTGGACACGGTTATTGGCCAGGAGACCCGTGCCGGGACGAAGATCAGCAAGGGCACAGCGGTGGATATAACAATCAGCAAGGGCAAACAGACCAGGAAGGTCTCTGTGCCAAAAGTTCAGGGGGGAGCCTTGGATGCCGCTGAAAGTGCGCTGGCAAGCCGCAAGCTCCATGTGTCGATAGAGTATAAAGCCAGCTCTCAGGCACCAGGCACTGTCATCAGCCAGTCACCATCCGCAGGTACGG
Organism: uncultured Selenomonas sp.; assembly: GCA_947167105.1. Classification (GTDB taxonomy): domain Bacteria; phylum Bacillota; class Negativicutes; order Selenomonadales; family Selenomonadaceae; genus Selenomonas_B. The sequence continues at coordinate 68,633 of CAMVGU010000001.1, forward strand.
AGGTAGAGGAAGGCTCAGCAGTCACGCTGGTTATTGCTGAAGAAAGAAAGGACGAAACAGATATTAAGCATGACAGCGGTCAGAATAAACGGGAAAACCAGTCGGGCACTCCAGGCAGCAGTCAGGAAGTCCCCAAACCAGGTGAAGCTGGCAAGAGCCGATAATATCAGATAGCCTTGGAGGGGAGGGGAGCCATGCTGCAAGGCCAAGTCATTAAGGCATATAACAGTTTCTTTTATGTGCAAGTACCAGGCCGACTTGATTTATTGAGCTGCAAATTGCGGGGCAGGTTCAAGAAGGCACGTCGCAGCCTGGGCGTTGTACCGGGTGATCGCGTGTCCCTGTCCCTGCTAGAGGATGGTACGGGTGTCATAGAGGAAATTCTGCCGCGGACGCATCTGTTGCTGCGTCCAGCAATCGCGAATCTCACCCAAGTCGTGCTGACATTTGCGGCGGCGCAGCCTGAACTGCATCCGTTGCTGCTGAATCGATTCCTGGTGCTGGCAGAGCAGTCCGGCATCGAGAAAATCCTTATCTGCCTGAATAAGCTGGACTTGCGTGCAGATGCTGGTATGATGCTGGCAGAATATGAGGCCATAGGTTACCCGGTGCTGCGTGTGGCGGCACAAACGGGGGAGGGAATGGCGGTACTGAAATCACATCTGGCAGGTGAGATTACAGTGTTTGCCGGTCCATCCGGAGTGGGCAAAACTTCATTGCTCAATGCCTTGGGAGAAGGTCTTGCGCTCACGACAGGGCATGTCAGCGAGAAAATTAAGCGAGGCCGTCATACCACGCGTGTTGCGGAGCTTTTGCCCTACAGCAGGGGGGGCTATATTGTAGATACTCCAGGCTTCAGCGCAGTGGAGCTTGCAGATGTGGATATCGCGGAGTTGCCCGGTTTTTTCCCGGAGTTCCGTCCTTATCTCAGGGGCTGCCGTTTTACGCCTTGCAGCCATACCCACGAACCGCACTGTGCGATCAAAGAGGCTGTGATGGCAGGCTCTATCAGTCGGGAACGCTATGAGTCTTATTTGGCTATCCATACAGAAGTAGAGGCCAGTCAGCAACTGGCGAAAAAGAAGGAGTACAGGTGATATGATTAAGATTGCACCATCAATTCTTTCCGCAGATTTTGCACAGTTGGGTATTGATGTCAGGAAAGTAGCTGAAGCAGGAGCGGACTACATTCATATTGATGTGATGGATGGTACTTTTGTGCCGCAGATTTCCTTGGGGCAGCCAGTGCTCAAGAGCTTGCGCCAGGCTTTTCCAAGGGCTGAGGGAACGCCGTTGTTTGATGTGCATCTGATGGTTGAGCATCCGGAAACACAGATTGAATCCATCGCTGCGGCGGGGGCAGATATTATCACCTTTCACTATGAGGCGGCTCGCCACCATCATCGCATCATACAGCAGATCAAGGCATCAGGCTGCAAGGCCGGTATTGTGCTGAATCCTGGTACATCACTTGCTTGCATCGAGGAGATTCTGCCCTATGTGGATATGGTGCTGCTGATGACTGTTAATCCGGGCTTCGGCGGCCAGAAGTTCATCGAGGGCATGCTGGAGAAAATCCATCTGTTGCACCATACGATTGAAGACATGGAGTTTGACTGCGAAATCGAGGTCGATGGCGGCATCAATGCTGAGACGAGCAAATTGGTGCGTCAGGCAGGTGCCAATGTACTGGTCGCGGGCAGTGCCATTTACGGGGCAGAGGATGTGGCCAAGGCCATAAAGGATATCCGTGGGTGAAGGAGGAGAGGGAAATGTCTAAGGAAAAAGCAGTCATCCTGCTGTCTGGAGGACTAGACAGCTGCACATGTATGGCAGTGGCCCAGAGCAAGGGCTATGAGCTCTATCCAATCAGCTTCAATTATCATCAGCGCCACAGCATTGAGATGGAAGGCGCGAAGCAGATTGCAAGTTTTTACGGGATTAAGCGTCATTTGATAATCGAAACGAATATGGATTCTATCGGTGGCTCTGCCCTGACGGATGAGAGTATTGATGTGCCGGATGGTAATGTTGAGCGCGATGATGTACCCATAACTTATGTGCCTGCCCGCAATTTGATTTTCCTGTCGTATGCATTGGGCTATGCTGAGGTCGTGGGGGCCAGCCATGTTTACATCGGTGTGAATTCCGTAGATTATTCCGGCTACCCTGACTGCCGCCCGGAATTCATACAGCGTTTCCAAGCCCTGGCAGACTGTGCAACGACGGCTACGGCGGTGGAGGGTAAAAAAATCACTATAGAGACACCCTTGCAGGATTTATCCAAAAAGGATATTGTGCTGCTGGGCACAAACCTTGGCGCACCGCTGCAGTTCACACATAGCTGCTATAAGGGCGGCGATAAGGCCTGTGGAGTCTGCGACAGTTGCCAGCTGCGTTTGCGCGGCTTTGCTGAGGCCGGTATTGAGGATCCGGTGGATTATGTGACAAGGGAGCTCCGTTGATGCAGGATGTACAGAATCGTGAGGATGCACGGGGCATTGCGATTCAGCGCGTTGGCATCAAGGATGCACATTTGCCTTTCCAGATTAAGACCAAAGAAGGCGGATTCCAGCAGGTGCTGGCATGTATACGTTTCACTGTGGCTTTGCCGAAGGAATACAAGGGCACGCATATGAGCCGTTTCCTCGAAATCCTGATGCCCTGGAGCAGGAAACCGCTGGCAGAGCAGGAAATGGAATGTATGCTGACCGAGGCCATGGAGCATCTGGAGGCCGAAGAAGCGGAAGTTGAGATGGCGTTTAAGTATTTTGTGGAAAAGCAGGCTCCCGTGAGCGGCGGCAAGTCCTTTCTTGACCTGGATACAACTTTTATGGGCCGGAAACGGCGCGGTGAGGCCATGCAGTTTCGTTTGGGTCTCATCGTGCCCTTCACGTCCCTCTGCCCTTGCAGCAAGGAAATATCCCAGTACGGGGCGCATAACCAGCGCTCGGTGGCCAGGGTGCAGGTAGAATTCGAGCAAGGGGTGGATTGCATCTACATCGAAGATTTGGCCATGCTGCTGGAAAGGCAGGGTTCTGCACCTATTTATCCTCTGCTGAAGCGGGAGGATGAGAAATATGTGACCGAGGCAGCATATGAGAATCCGAAATTCGTTGAGGATATACTGCGGGATGGCGTGCTGGCCTTGCGGGCTCTTCCGGGCTTGTCCTGGTTCTCGTTGGAATGCGAGAATTTTGAGTCCATCCATAACCACAGCGCATATGCCAGCCATGAGGAAATGCTGAAGTCATAAGGAACTGTAGCGAAATAAACTAGACAATATTGCTGAGGATAAATTTGTGTGGTCAAGGATGAGGAAGGAGGCATAGCGGGCTATGCCGACTGACGAAGACGCAGAACCACGCGAATTTAGACCAGCAAGATGTCCAGGTTATAAGTCTACAGTTCCTAAATAGCAGGATGGAGTTTTTCCATGAATAGATTTTACCGGAGGCTGCTTGGCCTGATCTTGCTGGTGCTTATCATCTCAGGCGCGGTTATCGGCATGACAATCGATATCAATACGCTGCAAAGCTTAGACTGCTTCCAGCCTTGGTCTGTTGCATTGGCAGTGGGAGCAGTGGCATTGGGCATGTTTTTCGATGGCAGCCGCTTGATGCATCTGGTGAAAATTTCACAGGAAAAGATATCATTGTACCAGGCAGTCCAGGTAATTTTTGGCAATTATTTCCTGGCTCTTTTAACTCCCGGAGCAACAGGCGGCGCAGTGGCGCAGTTGATGTTTCTGCGCCATGCGGGAGTGCCGACGGGCAAGGCGGCCGTACTGGTCATTGTGCGCACCTTGTTGTCGATTTTTTTTCTGGCACTTTGCATGCCCTTCATCCTGCTGCATGATGAAGGTATTGTGCCAGGCCTATCCAATGACTGGCTGATGGCGATTACGGTGACAGCGCTGGCACTCATCGTTGGTATGCTTATAGGTGCCAGACGCGGCAATTTGGACGGTCTGGTCATACAGGCTACGAAGAGAGTAAGGAATGAGCGGCGCCGTAAGATTTTTGCGTTTTACCGCGATACCAAGGGTGCTATCAATCTGCTCAGCAAGTCGCCGCGCAGTTTGCTGCTGGTTTTTTTTGAGTCTGGGCTGAATCTTTTATGTATTTACGCCATCGTGCCTTGTCTGCTTCTGGGGCTTGGTGTTTGGGATGCTGATTGGTGCGCGGTGATGGGGCGCATGATCTTCCTTAACATGCTGCTGTATTTCATGCCTACGCCGGGAGGCTCAGGCATTGCGGAGGGTGGCTTCGTGCTGCTGTTTTCTGAGTCAGTTCCTGCTGGCACAGTGGGCATTATTGCGGTTTGCTGGCGCCTGATAGCGGAGTACATTCCCTTCCTGATTGGTTTCTACTACACGCTGACCGTGTTCGGGCGCGACTTCCTGAACCGCCAGCTCAGCAAGTAAAGGCGGTGCGCCATGGCTATCATTTCTGCAAAGAAATCCCTGCGCTCAGGCTATACGACCGGGGCTTGCGCAGCTGCAGGCGTCAAGGCGGCCTTGCTTTATGAAGCAGGAGAGGATTGGCAGGAAGTCAGCCTGATTGCCCTGGACGGTACCAGGCTTCTCATTCCTGTAAAAGCAGTGACGCGTGAGGCAGACGGCACTGTTACTGCCGAGGTAGTTAAATTTTCCGGAGATGACCCGGATATCACGAATGGTGTCTCGGTGTTCACCGGCGTTCGCCATACGGAGGGAGAAATAACTTTCCATGCAGGCCGTGGCATAGGCACTGTCACAAAGCCGGGACTGTCCCTGCCTGTAGGCGAGCCAGCCATTAATCCCGGGCCCAGAGAACTTATTTGCAGGGTTGCGCGTGAACTAATCGGCGAGGCTGCAGGTCTATCTGTTACGATTTCTATCCCTGCCGGGGAGGAACTTGCCCGGCGGACATTGAATCATATCTTAGGCATTGAAGGCGGTTTGTCAGTGATAGGCACGACTGGCGTACTCAGGCCGATGTCAGAGGAGGCGTTCAAGGATTCCCTGGTGCCGCAAATAGATGTGGCCCTGGCTGCAGGCTTTGATAGGCAGATTTTCGTTCCGGGCAAGATCGGAGAGCGCATTGCGCTGTCTTGGGCGTTGCCCCAGGGGGCCATGGTGCAGACCAGCAATTTTATCGGCTTCATGCTGGAGCAGGCAGCGGAAAAAAATGTTAAGCGAGTGCTGCTGTTTGGGCATATCGGCAAGCTGGCTAAGGTCGCGGCGGGTATTTTCTATACGCATAACCGTGTCGGTGATGCACGACTGGAAACGCTGGCGGCCTATGCGGCGGCTGAGGGCCTGAGTCAGCAGCAAACTGCTGCAGTGCTGGCCGCCAATACTACGGAGGATGCGCTGGCCGTAATAACAGCACAGGGAGAGGGCTTCCGGCGGCTGGTCTGTGATCGTATCGCAGCCAGAGCCAGTGCCAGGGCAGAGCGATATCTGTTTGGCAGGATGCAGGTGGGGACAGTAATGGTTACTCTGGCAGGAGAACTGCTGGGGTTGGATCACTGTGCAGCGGAAATAGGGGAGGCTTATGGATGGAAACTGCCGTAGCGAGCTGTCATCGGCTCATCGTGGTCGGCATGGGCCCCGGCGCACCGGAATATATGCTGCCTGCAGCCATGGATGCCCTCGCAGAGGCAACTGTGCTGGTTGGCGGCAAAAGGGCACTCGACTCCTACGCCAAATCTGGCCAAAAGACATATGCAATCACAGGTGACATCCGGGGTACGCTTGCCTTTATCCGTTGTGAACTTGAGAAGGCAGATGTTTGTGTGTTGGTATCGGGCGATCCAGGCTATTATTCCCTGTTGGATGCCTTGCGGATAGAGTTTCCGCCGGAGTGCCTGCAAGTCATTCCTGGGCTATCGGCTATGCAGCTGGCTTTTGCTCGTCTGTCGCTTCCCTGGCATGATGCAGAATTTTTGAGCTTTCATGGACGGGAACCAGGACAGGGCAAACTCGCTTACGCCCCCGGACGCCTGCTGGGAATGCTGACAGATGGGGAGCATACATCGCATACAATACCGCGGGCACTAATGGCTCAGGGCTGGCCGGGAGAAGCCAGGCTGCATATCTGCCAGCGCTTATCCTACCCTGATGAGGAAATTTTCCACACGCAGTTATCCGCTTCTGCTTTTCTGCCGGAGATGGCTCATGGTATACTGGTAGTCGAGGGATGATCGGAACTCGCCAAAGAGGTGGCAGCTTATGACGTACTTGGGACTGGACGATGAAGAATTTATTCGCGGCAAAGTGCCGATGACCAAGCAGGAAATCCGCATCCTGACACTTGTCAAGGCACGCATTAAGCCGGATTCCATCATATATGACATCGGAGCCGGAACGGGCTCCTTGTCCGTTGAAGCGGCCCGTCTCGCTCCCCAGGGCAGGGTCTATGCACTGGAGAAAAATCCGGAGGGCGTGAGGCTCATTCGTGCAAATGCGGCTAATTTTGCCCTAAAGAATATTTCCGTACTGGAGAAGGAAGCGCCGGACGGACTTGACGGACTGCCCTCCTGCGATACAGTGCTGATTGGCGGCAGCAGCGGCAGCATGGAGCAAATCCTGGACGAAGTCAAGGCCAAGCTGAAGACAGGCGGACGCATCGTAGTCAACTGCATAACGGTGCAATCTCTGCTGCAGGCCATAGATTACTTCCGTTCCCATGAGGCAGAATTCCGCTATGAGGCCATTCAGGTGATGGTCACGCGGCTGCAGCAGATCGGCCCCTATGACATGGCAAAGGCCGTGAATCCTGTCTACATTCTGACTGCGCAAAAGTGGGATCGGGATGCGGCGAGCTATGCGGACATGAGCGAGAAAGCAGTTTGAGGAGGCAGCAGTCATGGTGCATATCGTGGGAGCAGGCCCAGGAGATCCGGAACTCATAACGGTCAAGGGACAAAGATATCTGCAGGAAGCCGATGTCGTCATTTATGCAGGTTCCCTGGTGAATCCTCAGTTGCTGGAACTTTGCAAGCCGGATACAGAAATCCACAATTCTGCCGGCATGACCCTGCAGGAGGTCATTGCTACCATTGAACAGGCGGAGCGGCAAGGCAAGATGACTGTACGCCTGCATACAGGTGATCCGGCCATCTATGGGGCTATCCAGGAACAGATGGATGCACTGGCAGAGCGCGGCATAGCCTATGATGTCATACCGGGGGTCAGCTCTTTCCTGGCGGCTGCGGCAGCATTGAAACAGGAATACACCCTTCCCAATGTGTCCCAGACGATTATTATTACCCGTCAGGAAGGGCGCACGCCGGTGCCGGAGAGGGAGAAGCTTCGCAGCCTGGCGCAGCACCGCTCAACGATGTGCATTTTCCTGTCCATTGCTTTGCTGGATGATGTGGTACGGGAATTGATTGCAGGCGGCTATGAAGCGACGACGCCGATTGCAATCGTCCAGCGGGCCTCCTGGCCGGGCCAGAAAATTGTGCGTGGCACATTGGCCAATATTTGTGAAGAAGCAAAAGGCAAGAACATTGACCGTACAGCGATGATTGTCGTCAGCCCCTGCCTGGGGGCGAATTATGATTTATCCCGCTTGTATGCGCCGGAGTTCTCGCATATGTTTCGTGAGGCAAGTAAATGAGAACAGCAGTCTTCGCGCTGACAGAGCAGGGAGGCATGCTCGCGCAGCGCATAAAGGGAGTCCTGGATGGCGGGGCGGAAGTCTACCTGCCTGACAAGTTGGAAATTGCTGGTTTGGAGCGGGAGAATGTGCATCGTTTTTCCCAGGTGAGAGCAGCCTTGCATCAGGCTTTTCCCCAGTATGATGTTTTAATCTGCATTATGGCAACGGGAATTGTTGTGCGCGTACTGGCACCGGTATTGCGTGACAAGCTGACGGACCCTGCTGTCCTGGTCTGCGATGAGAAAGGACAGTTCGTCATAAGCCTGCTGTCCGGACATATCGGCGGTGCCAATACGTATGCGTGCCGCCTCGCAGCGGCCCTGGGTGCGCAGCCTGTCGTCACTACCGCGACGGATGTGGAGGGTGAGCTGGCGCCGGATGCTCTGGCCGAAAAGCTGGCTTTGCGCCCCTGGCCCCGGACGCACATTAAGGTACTTAATTCGGCAGTGCTGGCTCCGGGAGAAATCCGCTATCTGGTCAGCGAAGATCTGCCTCACAAGGAATATTACCTGGATCAGTTACGTAGGCTGGGCCTGAAGGCAGATATCTGCATCTGCAGTGAATTGCCCCAGCCTACCGATAAGAAATGCCAGGTTGCCCTCGTACCCAAGGAGCAAATGCCTATTTTTATGGATGCGCCTGAGCGCACCCTTTACTTGGTGCCACGCCGTCTGATTGCCGGTATTGGCTGCCGTCAGGGGGTCAGCAAGGAATTGGTGTTGCAGGCGCTTGATGCTGCCTGTGAGCAGATTGGGCGCGACCGTTCCTTCATCTCCGTGCTGGCCAGCGCTTCCATAAAGGAGCACGAGGCCGGGCTTCTGGAGGCAGCGGAGGCCCTGGGGGTGCCGATTAATTTCTATGACCCGAAAGTCCTGCAGCAGCAAATCGATGCCTATCATCTGATGGAGTCCAAGTTCGTGCTGAAAAATGTGGGGGCAGGCAATGTCTGCGAGGCAGCTGCCCTGCGCGAATCGTTGAATGAAGGCCCGGGAGCCCGTTTCGCTTTGCCGAAAACGAAGTATGACAAGGTCACAGTGGCATTGCTCTGGCAGAAATAAGGGAGGTATGGCGATGAGGTATTATTTTTCTTCAGCCTATTTTGAAGTGGGGCGCATGGAGCAGGGCGTTGCATATGAGACACGCGATATCAGCGAGTGCACAACCGTGGTTGACCGGGATGGGGACAGGGAGGTTCAGCCGGTGGACTGGCTGCGCTTCCTGCGCATGACCAAGCTGGATGAGGACAAGCGCATTTTGTTTGACAGCGCACATCTGGTTGCAGCCCGTTGTCAGGATGGCAGGGTAGAAATCTCTTGGGACGGCAGTGCCAAGGAGGTAGATTCTGAGTTCTGCAGCCTGAAGATTTCTAAAGACAAAGTGAGCCTGACCAAGAAATAGATTGCCTGTAGCTGCGTGAGAGGTGGAAAGATTGGCTAAGATAACCGTGATTGGGCTGGGTCCCGGCAGCTTGCTGGATATGACGCCCAGGGCCAGACAGGCTGTGGAAGAAGCACAGGTTGTGGCAGGCTACAATACCTATGTCAAACTGATTACGGAATTACTGGAGGGTAAGCAGGTCATTGGCACAGGCATGATGCAGGAGATTGATCGCTGCCGTATGGCTGTGGATGCAGCAGCCTCCGGACAGGAAACGGTGGTGATTTCCAGTGGCGATGCCGGTGTTTATGGCATGGCCGGCCTGGTGCTGGAACTGGTGCTGGAGCGTCCGGCGGCGGAGCGTCCCGTGTGGGGCGGCGTCGTGGCCGGCGTGTCAGCCGTGAACGCGGCAGCTTCTTTGCTGGGAGCACCCCTGATGCACGATTTCGCGGTCATCAGCCTGTCGAATCTGCTGACCCCCTGGGAGCTGATCAAGAAGCGGGTGCAGATGGCAGCAGAAGGGGATTTCGTGACAGCTCTCTATAATCCCAAGAGCAAGAAGCGAACACAGAACATCGAGGAAGTGCGTGAAATCATGCTGCGCTATCGTTCTCCTTCAACGCCGGTGGGCATAGTGACATCGGCCAGTCGTGAGCAGCAGGCCAAAGTGATTTCCACCCTGGCAGATTTCACGGGGGAGGATATAAACATGTTTTCCCTGGTCATCATAGGCAATTCACAGACATACACAAAGGAAGGCTGGATGCTGACACCGCGCGGCTATGATGCAAAAAGGGGCAAGGGGGCAGACACATGATCTTTGTGGCTGCCGGAACCCAGGATGGGCGAGAACTGGTTGATACCTTGCTGGACAGTGGTTGCGAGGTCGCGGCTTCAGTCGTCAGCCATTACGGTGAACAACTGCTGGGGGGCGGGCGTAAGCCACGCCTGCTGATCAATGACAAGCCGCTGAGCAGCGAAGCCATGCAGGAATATTTCAGGGAGCATGGCGTGACCCTGTGCATAGATGCGAGCCATCCCTACGCAGTAAATGTCTCAGAGAATGCCATGGCTGTCTGCAGGGCCCTGGGTGTGCCTTATCTGCGCTTCGAGCGGGATTTGACAGCACTTGATTATGAACGCATCATCATTGTACACAGTTATGAGGAAGCGGCAGCAGAGGCGGCACGCTGCGGAAGGCGCATCTTCCTGACCACCGGCAGCCGCAATCTGAAAGCCTTTCTGGAATCTCCGTCTGTAAAAGGCTGTGAGGTTACGGCCAGGGTACTGCCCACGGCGAAAGTGATTGCGCTCTGCGAGCGCCAGGGGCTGACACCGGGGCAGATTGTTGCAATGCAGGGCCCGTTTTCCACTGAACTGAATGCAGCAATGTTTCGTCATTATGAAGCGGATGTCATTGTCACAAAAAACAGCGGCACTCTGGGCGGCACTGACACGAAACTGCTGGCAGCGTCCCGCCTGGGGCTGCCGGTGGTTCTGATTGACCGCCCGCAACTGGCTTATGAGCACATAGCACGAAGTTTCAGCGAAGTGCTGAAGTTTGTGCGTGAGCATGGGAAGGAGCAGCAGAGCTGATGGATTATATTAAGCAGCCTATAGAAATCGAGAACCGCAGCATGGAGATCATCGCCCCCCATTTGCAGGGGCTGGGCTTGGATGAAGCGGCCACCAAGGTCTTTTCGCGTATCATCCATGCATCGGGAGATGTGGGCTATGCCCCGCTGATACATATCCATCCCCGTGCGATAGCAGCGGCACAGAAAGCGTTGCAGGCAGGCTGCGACATCTACACGGATGTGGAGATGGTGCGCACCGGCATCAATAAGCGCAAGCTGGCTCAGTTCGGCGGCAGTGTATACTGCCAGGTCGCAGAACCGGGGATTGCGGAAGCAGCCAAAGCGGCTGATATCACTCGTTCTATGGCGGCAATGCGAGCCTTTGGCCACAGGATGGACGGGCAGATTATCGCTATCGGCAATGCGCCGACGGCATTGTTTGAAGTTTTGCGCCTGGTGGGGGAGGAAAATCTTTGTCCTGCCTGCATCATTGGCATACCCGTGGGCTTTGTGGGAGCGGCAGATTCAAAAAAAGCCCTGGCAGAGCAGCAGACGATACCATATATCACGGTGGAAGGCACGAAAGGCGGCAGCCCTATAGCTGTTGCGGCTGTCAATGCCATCATGTACCTGCTGGATAATTCGCGTTCCTGAATCCTGTACTGATGTTCGAGGAGCCTAAGCATGCAGAAACATATCCCCCGCTTGGTAATAGCGGCGACTCAATCCGGGGCAGGCAAGACTACCCTGACAACAGGGTTATTGGCAGTTCTGGCTGCACGCGGCATCAGGGTGCAGTCTTTCAAGGCAGGTCCGGATTATATTGATCCCGGCTATCATCAACTGGCCACGGGACGGCCTGGGCAAAATCTGGATACATGGCTGATGCCGAGGACAGTACTGCCCTCGGCTTTTGCTGGCGCCATGGCTGAGGCAGAACTGGCTGTCATCGAAGGTGTAATGGGCCTGTATGACGGAGGACGTCAGGGCATCAGTTCCACAGCGGAAATAGCCAAGTTGCTGGAAGCTCCGGTGTTGCTTGTCATTGATGCAAAATCCATGGGAACTTCGGCGGCGGCGCTGGCATTGGGGTTCCGCGAATATGACAGGGAGGTGCAGCTGGCCGGCGTACTCCTGAACCGTGTCGGCTCTGCGACTCATGAGGCCCTATTGCGGGAGGCAATGGCAGGGATTGGCCTGCCGGTCTACGGCGTCCTGCATCGGGACGCGCAGTTGCAGTTGCCGGAGCGGCATCTGGGCCTGACACCGGTGGCGGAGAACAGCGAACGCGATGCGGCACGTCAGGCGGTGGCGGCAATGGGTGAAGCAGTGGCACGGCAAGTGGATGTAGACGGCATCCTGGAACTGGCCAGGGGGGCTGGCAAGCTGGAGATTGGGGACGGCCTTGTGCTGCAGAGTGAGGCGAAGCCAATCTGCCGCATAGCTGTGGCCCAGGACGAGGCGTTCTCATTTTACTATCCAGCCAGTTTGCAGGTGCTGGAGCGTTGCGGCGCAGAGCTTGTATCCTTCAGTCCGCTGCATGACAGAAAACTGCCTGAAGCGGATGGCCTGCTGCTGGGCGGCGGTTTCCCGGAGATGTTTGCTGCCGGGCTGGAGCAGAACGCGGGTATGCGTGATTCTGTGCGGCAGGCTGCGGAAGCCGGCATGCCTGTTTATGCCGAATGCGGTGGCTATATGTACCTGCTGGAGGCTCTGCAGGACTTTGCGGGGGTGCGCCATGAAATGGCTGGTGTATTGACTGGCACAGCCGTGATGAGCCAAAGGCTGCAGACAGTGGGCTACATAGAGGCTGTCCAGCAACTGGACACGGTGCTGGGACAAAAGGGGCTGGTTCTGCGCGGTCATGAGTTCCACTTTTCGACGGAGCAGGAGTCGGCAGAGAGTGCAAGGCCGCTGCTTTTCCGCCGCATGCGCAATAATGAGCGCTATCTGGCGGGACAAAGCAGGAAAAATGTGCTCGCCTCTTACCTGCACATACATTTCGCCGGCTGTCCGGAGGCAGCGAGGCATTTTGTGGAGGCATGCAAAAATTGGCGGCAAAATTGATATTGGTAACCGGTGGAGCGCGCTCCGGCAAATCACGATTTGCGGAGAATTATGCAGAGGCCGCCGGAGGTATGGAGCCAGGCAGCCTGGCCTATATTGCGACAGCTCTGGCCTTTGACGAAGAAATGCGCTTCCGCATAGATAGGCACAGGGCAAGGCGAGGCGCTCCCTGGCAGACATATGAGGCTCCGGGGGAGCAGGAAGCGATTCAGGCTTTGCTTGAGTCGGGAAAGCGGCATAAGGCTGTGCTGTTTGATTGCGTGACACTGTATCTGAGCAACATCCTTTGCAGCTGTTCTGAGGCAGAGCTGGCAGATGAGAGCGGTCTGTACGCAAGGACACAGGAAGCGGTGCAGAGACTAATAGATGCAGCCAGAAGCGCGGTACAGGCACGGGCCGTGATTTTTGTGACCAATGAGGTTGGGGCAGGCATCGTGCCTGAGAACCAACTGGCACGACGCTACCGCGATCTGGCCGGTCTGGCTAATGCACAACTGGCGGAGGCAGCCGCTGCGGCTTATCTGTGCGTGTGCGGGCAGGCCGTAAATGTAAAGGCACTGGCTAAGACGGCGGCGCAAGCCGTATCAGCAGATTTGGGGGATTTTTGATGTCTGAGGTAATCATGCTGATGGGAACCAGCTCCCATGTGGGCAAGAGCATCATTACGACGGCACTCTGCCGCATCTTCCGGCAACAAGGACGCAAGGTTGCGCCTTTCAAGGCACAGAACATGGCCTTAAATTCCTATGTGACCAGGGAAGGGCTGGAAATGGGACGTGCCCAGGTGGCTCAGGCAGAAGCAGCAGGGCTGGAGCCGGAAGTGGATATGAACCCAGTGCTGCTAAAGCCGACTGGGCATACCTCCTCCCAGGTGGTGCTGAATGGCCGTCCCCTGGGCAATATGAGTGCGCGGGAGTATCACACTGGCTATTCCTTGCAGGCATTCGGGGCAGTAAAAGAGGCATTGGCTCGTTTGCAGGCCAGGTACGATACGCTGGTCATTGAGGGAGCAGGCAGCCCCGCCGAAGTCAACTTGAAGGCCAATGACATCGTGAATATGCGCGTGGCGAAATACCTGCAGGCACCTGTGCTGCTGATTGCGGATATCGACCGCGGCGGCGCCCTGGCTGCGCTGGTCGGTACGCTGGAGTTATTGGATGCGGACGAACGGGCGCTCGTAAAGGGGCTGGTTATCAATAAATTCCGTGGAGATGTGAGTCTTTTGACACCGGCGCTGGATTTCTTGGAGGAGAAAACCGGCAAGCCGGTGCTGGGGGTGGTGCCCCATATAGAGGATTTGGGCATTGACGATGAGGATTCTGTCTCACTGGAGGAAAAGCGGACTGCACCGGCAGCAGATGCCGAGTTCATACAGATTGCAGTGCTGCAGACACCGAAAATCTCGAATTTCACAGATTTTGCCGCGCTTGAGGCGGAGCCGGACGTGCAGCTCTATTATGTGCAGGATGTTGCCGGACTGGGCAAACCCGATTTAATCATTCTGCCCGGCTCGAAGAATACGACGGAAGACCTCATCTATCTGCAGGAAAGCAGACTGGCCGATGCTGTGGCAGGATGTGTCGGTGTCGGTACGCCGCTCATGGGCATTTGCGGAGGCTATCAGATGCTGGGTGAGCGTATATGCGACCCGTTGCACACAGAGTCGGAGCATGACGAAATAACCGGGCTGGGCTATCTGCCGATGCGCACGACCTTCGCGGCGGAGAAGCTGACCGTGCAGGTCACGGCTGATTGTCCGGAGCTGCCTTTTATGGGTGAGAAGCCTATTGCAGCACAGGGACTGCCGGGTTATGAAATCCATATGGGGCATACGGAGTTTACCGGTGAGGTGCGGCACCCCTTCCATATTGTCAGCAAGGCAGAGACAGCCGCAGATAGCTGGGATGGGGCGCTGAGCAGAGATGGACTGGTGCTGGGTACTTATATCCATGGCATCTTCGATCATGATGCTTTCCGCCGGGCCCTGCTGAACCGCCTGCGCAGCCGCAAGGGGCTGTCGGAGCTGGGCATCCAGTGCAATAGGCGTGCGGAGAAGGAAAAGGCATATGACCGTCTGGCCAGGATTGTGCGCGAGTCACTGGATATGCAGAAACTGGCGCAGATTATGGGGGAGGCCGGCACATGCTGACAGCCATGGCCGCTTTCCTGATAGATACAGTTATCGGAGATCCGCGCACGAAACTGCATCCCGTTGTGCTGATGGGGAATCTGATTGGCTGGCTGGAGCAGGTACTGTACGAGCAAAAGGACAGCGATGGCAGGAAGTTTGCCAAGGGTGCGTTGCTGGTGCTGCTGGTGCTGCTGGTCTGCTACGCTGCGGCAGCCGGTCTGATGCACTTATCTTATTACCTGCCAGCCTGGGGCAGCGCCCTGGCTGGAGCCTTCATACTGTCGTTCACGATTTCCCCGAAAAGCCTTGCACAGGCAGGCCGGGAAATCTATTCGCTGCTGACGGACGGCAATCTGGCAGAGGCCCGCAGGAAGGTGGGCTGGATTGTCGGACGTGATACGGACGAGCTGGATGAGGCTGAGATTGCCAGGGCCACGGTGGAAACCATTGCGGAAAATACCGTGGATGGCATCATTGCGCCGCTGTTCTTCTTTGCTTTGGGCGGTGTGCCGTTGGCAGTATTGTACCGTGCAGCTAATACGATGGACTCGATGCTCGGCTACAAGAACGAAAAATATTTGTACTTTGGCCGGGCGGCGGCACGGCTGGACGATGTGCTGGGCCTTTTGCCGGCACGCATTACCGGTGTGCTCTTCGTCACCAGTGCGGCACTTTTAGGCTATGACGCCCATAATGCGTTTCGCATCATGTGCCGGGATGCCGCCAAGCACCCCAGCCCAAACGGCGGCTATGCGGAAGCCACAGTGGCCGGTGCCCTGCATATCCGTCTGGGGGGCTATAATTCCTATTTCGGAAAAAAACATTTCCGGGCCTATATGGGCGATGCCTTGGCAGTTACCGCACCGCATCACATCTTACGCTGCATCCGTATGATGTACACAGCAACGGTGCTGTTCCTGATTAGCCTGTATTTCGTTTTCAGTTGCTGGGGTTATGCCCTGTACTAATCTGCACGGAGGATGACGATTTTGCGTTCATTTCTGGTTGCGCTGCAGTTTCTGACCCGTATTCAGCTAGTACGGCAGGAACAGCTTACTGTTGAGGACTTTGGCCGCTCTACGCGTTGCTTTCCGCTGGTTGGCGTCGTACTGGGCTTTATTTACATGCTGACGGTTTTTGTTACAGCCGGTTTTCTGCCCTGGGAGAATTTCAATGTGACCGTTTGGTTGCTTGTGACCGTGATTCTGACTGGTGGCCTGCATTATGACGGCTTTATGGATACGGTGGATGGCTTGTTCTCCGGGCGCAGCCGGGAGCGCATGCTGGAAATCATGCGTGACAGCCGGGTAGGCTCTTTTGGGGCGCTTGCTGCCATGTGTCTGCTGCTTTTCAACTGGACTGCCATGAGGGATATTCCCATCCTGATGAGCATGACCGCACTCTTTGTGATGCCGATTATAGGCCGCATGGCCATGGTACTGGCCATATACGCATTTCCCTATGCCCGTCCCGAAGGCATGGGGAAGGCATTTGCTGATATGGTTGACAAAAAAGCTGTCAGTATTGCGGGTGTGACCACTGCGCTGTTTGTGCTGCCCTGGGGACAAAGCGCCGCCTTGGCATTGCTTCTGGGAATCGGTTTTGGCCTGTTGCTGGCAGCCTATATTGCCCGCAAGCTGGGAGGATTGACCGGTGATGCTTACGGTGCCGTTGAGCTGCTGACAGAATCCTTTGTGCTGTTCGTGTTCCTGTGGGCACCGCATTTGCCAGGGGGCATGGAAATATTATGGCGTTAAGTATCCTCCTTGCTGCAAGGAGGATTTTTTGTAGCATTCAGGGGGTTGCAAGCGTTATTTTCATGTGTTATACTGTAACAGTATTTCGCACACTAAAGCAATAAAGAAAGAAAGTCGGGAGGGATTGCTGTGGTCAACGAGAAACTGAGGGACGAGCTGACCGATCGGCTGTGCGCTGCTGTGCTGACGCTGAAAACAACGGAGGAGTGTTATCGATTTTTCGAGGATATATGCACCATCAGCGAGCTTAAGGCAATGTCGCAACGCTTGGAAGTTGCCCATATGTTGGACAGCGGTCATACATACGAGGACATTGTGGAGAGGACGGGAGCGAGCACCGCGACCATCAGCCGCGTGAAGCGCTGCCTGAACTACGGGGCTGATGGTTATCAGATTGTTTTGCAGCGCTTGTCAGGAGCGTGTTGAAATTAAGGGGGAAACAGGGTGGAGCAGATGAAGGCAATGCTGGCCATTCCGTATGGCACGAGGGATTTCCTGCCGCTGGAAGCTACGGAGAAACGCATCATAGAAAGCAAGCTGGCGCGGCTGTTTGCTGGCTGGGGCTATGATGAGGTGGTGACGCCGACCATCGAATATCTGGATACATTGACTCGTGGCGCAGGTACTGACCTGGAGCCGCAGCTTTACAAATTGTTTGGCAAGGACAATAAGATACTGGCTTTGCGCCACGAAATGACTACGCCGATTGCCCGCCTGGTGGCGAGCCGCTTGCAGGGACAGCCCCTGCCCCTGCGTCTTGCCTATATCAGCAGCGTATTCCGCTCAGAGCAGGCCCAGACGGGGCGGCAGTGCGAGTTCTATCAGGCGGGCGTCGAGCTGATGGGCGCTGCCAGCGCGGCGGCAGATGCCGAGGTAGTGGCTCTGGCCATTCGTGGCATGCTGGTTGCCGGACTCAAGGATTTCACGGTCTGCCTGGGACAGGTAGAGTTTGTGAGTGGCGTGATGGAGCAGTATAATCTTTCCGAACAGGCCAGTGACGCGCTGAAGGAGGCAATGGAAAAGCATGATTTGGTGCTGCTGGAGAATTTAGTGGATGAACTGCAACTGTCTGAACAGGCCAGGCGGGCACTAAAGGAATTGCCGCTTTTAAGCGGCGGGCAGGAAATGCTTGCCCAGGCCAGGGAACTGGCCCTGAACGCAACCAGCCGCCGGGCACTGGATAACCTGACGGAAATCTATGAGTTGCTGGAAGCCTATGGCGTGGCTGATTATGTGAAATTTGATCTGGGTATCATACGCGATTTCAGCTATTATACAGGTATGGTTTTTGAGGCATATACGCCGGGTCTGGGCTTTCCCCTGGCAGGTGGTGGCCGTTATGACCATCTGCTCTCTGACTTCGGCGAGGGCACGGCTTGCCCGGCTACAGGTTTCGCGCTGGGCATCGAGCGTGTGCTGCTTGCCCTGACCCGGCAGGGATTGCAGCGGCCGGAAGCCGCCAAGGATGTGTATGTGGGCTACGCGCCGGGCAAAATCGCGTCTGCCATCAGCAAAGTAACGGAACTGCGGGAAGAAGGCCAGGTGGTGGAACTGGCTGCAGCCCCCGGCACGGAGGCAGAGGCTCGGGCCTTGGCGAATCAGCAGGGTTACAGCCGGCTGCTCTATCTGCAATGAAGGGCAAAAAGCTTGGCCGCCTGGCCCAATTCTGGCGTGCCATTATGGCAAATGTTACGTCTGCAGAATTGGACTGGGTGCGCGAGCAGTTGCCGGAAAGGGCTTGGCCGCTTTTCTTGGGTATGCACCCCGCAGACCAGCGTCATGTACTGAATGTGGCCAGGACTGCGCTGAAATTGGCAGAAGGGGAGCCTGCGGCAGATAAGGCACTGCTTGTACGCTGTGCCTTGCTGCATGATGCAGGACGCAGGCAGGGCATGCTGGATATCTGGGGCAAGGTTTGGACTGTGCTGGCAGAGCATTATCTGTCCGCCGGGCTGCGCCGGAGTTTGCGGCGCAGGCAGGTACGGTCTGTGCTGGACAGACCGGGTTATGCGCTCCATGTGTATGAGGAGCACCCTCGCATGGGGGCGGCAATGTTGCGTGAGCTGGGAATGGCCGCCGAGGCTGAAATTATTGCGCGGCATCATGAACCGCCTGCGGAGGACGAGCCGATAGAGCTGACGCTTTTGCGCAGGGCTGATGAGATGAATTGAGACATTTGGAGGCATGCTTATGCAGCTCAATAATAACAAGGAATATCTGACGATTGCGCTGCCGAAGGGGAAGCTGTTCTCGCTTTCGGCGGATTTGCTGGCCAAGGTCGGCTATACGGCGGAGGGGCTGACGGACAAGTCCCGCAAGTTGGTCATAACCAATGAGGAAAAGAAACTACGCTTCATCATCACCAAGACGGCAGATGTGCCGACCTATGTGGAGTACGGCGCGGCTGACCTGGGCGTTATCGGCAAGGATGTGCTGGCAGAGAATGGGATGGATGTGTATGAGCTGCTGGATCTGGGCTTCGGCAGATGCCATGTGATGATGGCAGTGCCCAAGGCAGAGCGCCGCCCGCAGCTTACGGACTACGCACAGACACGGGTCGCAACGAAGTTTCCCCACATTGCAGAACAGTTCTTTTCTGCCCATGGCATGCAGATGGAGTACATCAAGCTGAATGGCTCCATAGAATTAGGGCCGATTGTGGGGCTGTCCGAGAGCATTGTCGATATTGTGGAAACAGGCACTACGCTGAAAGAGAATGACCTTGAGGAGATTGCTTACATCATGGACGCAACGGCGCGCCTGGTTGCTAATCGTGTGAGCTTCAAGCTGAAGTTTGAGCGTATTCACAAGCTGACGGAGGAACTGCGCAAGGTGCTCGCGCTGGAGAAAGGAGCTGCCCAATGAGGATTGTGAAGGCCAGGGACGTTGGCGAGAGTGAAGTCGAAAAGCTCTTGGCAAAAAAAGCTTTTGATGAAGTAGAACTCTCACCAAAAATCCGTGAGGGGAATAAAAAACTGTTCGGTGCAGATTTGTCGGCGGCAGAGCTGGTGCGCCGCATAGTCGGTGATGTGCGCCGGGAGGGCGATGCAGCAGTCACAAGATACACGCAGCTCATTGACCGCGTGGAAATGCAGCCGGAGGATTTTCTTGTCTCTGAGGCGGAATTCCGAGCAGCAGAGGCGGCCGCTGATCCGCAGGTATTGGAATCACTGCGCAGGGCAGCGGCAAATGTGCGCCGCTACCATGAGGAGCAGAAGCCGAACTCCTGGCTGACATATCGCGAGCAGGGTTCCATTCTGGGGCAGGCACTGATTCCGCTGGATCGTGTCGGCATCTATGTGCCGGGGGGCACGGCGGCCTACCCGTCCTCGGTCATCATGAATGCTGTGCCTGCTTCGGTGGCAGGTGTGGGTGAGATCATCATGATGGTGCCGCCCAAGGCAGGCAAGCTGAATCCCTATGTGCTGCTAGCGGCACGTGAGGCCGGTGTGCAGAAAATATACAAAATCGGCGGCGCCCAGGCCATTGCCGCCATGGCCTTTGGCACGGAGACTATTCCGCGGGTGGATAAGATTACCGGGCCGGGCAATATTTTCGTGACCCTTGCCAAAAAGGAAGTTTATGGGCATGTGGACATTGATATGCTGGCCGGTCCCAGCGAAATCCTGATTGTGGCAGATAAAACTGCTGATCCTTCCTATACGGCCGCAGATATGCTGAGTCAGGCGGAACATGACCCGCTGGCCTCCAGTATTGTGATTACGGATTGCGCGGAGCTGGCGGAGAAGGTCGCATCTGAGGCTGAGCGGCAGTTACAGCAGTTGCCGCGCCAGGAAATTGCCAGGGCTTCTCTTGAACGTAACGGACTGATCGTTGTGGCAGAGGATATGCAGCAGGCATTGCGCTTTGCGAATATATCCGCACCTGAGCATCTGGAGCTTTTGACAGCAGACCCCTTCCAGCTGCTGCCTTATGTGCGCCATGCGGGAGCAGTCTTTTTGGGAGCCTATTCGCCGGAGCCTTTGGGCGATTACTTTGCCGGTCCGAATCATGTGCTGCCGACTGGGGGCACGGCGCGCTTCTATTCTGTGCTGAATGTGGAGACTTTCATGAAGCGCACGAGCCTGATTTCTTACACACAGCCTGCACTATCTGCCGTCAGCGAAGATATAATCCGCTTGGCTGAGACGGAGGGCTTGGCCGCCCATGCGAATGCCATCAGGCTCAGAAGGGAGGCTCCGTGATGGGAGAAAAAAATCTTCGTGTAGCCTCGGTCGAACGTGAAACCTCAGAGACTGCTGTCAGGCTGGCATTGACTCTGGACGGCTCCGGGCAGACGCAGATAGATACGGGCATCGGCTTTTTCGACCACATGCTGAATCTGTTTGCGGCTCATGGGCAGTTCGACATGGAGCTGTGCTGCAACGGGGATCTTGAAGTTGATGGGCATCATTCTGTAGAGGATATCGGCATCACTATGGGACAAGCGCTCAGGCAGGCGTTGGGAGACAAGCGCGGCATTCGTCGCTATGGAACTTTCTTCCTGCCCATGGATGAAACACTGGTCATGGTATCGTTGGATATCAGCGGTCGTCCCTTCCTCGTCTATGAAGGCGGGGAGATGACGCCCATGATTGGCGGCTACGATACAGAGCTGACCGAGGAGTTTCTGCGCGCGCTGGCCGTGCATGGGGGCCTGACTCTGCATGTGAAGGTTCTGTACGGCACGAATTCCCACCACAAGGTGGAAGCCATCTTCAAGGCGCTGGGCCATGCCCTCCGGGAAGCAGTGAGCTATGATCCCCGCGTCACGGGCGTGCCTTCTACAAAGGGGAGCTTAGCATGATTGCAATCATAGATTATGGCGTAGGCAACCTGTTCAGCGTCGAAAAGGCACTACTGGCGGCGGGGGCAGAGGCTAAGGTCACAGGCAGTGCGGAGGATGTACAGACGGCTGAAAAGCTTGTGCTGCCCGGTGTCGGCGCCTTTGGTGACTGCATGCAGGATTTTACCCGCTCTGGCCTGGCTCCGGTACTGAAAGAACGCGTAGCATCCGGAGTGCCGCTCCTGGGCATCTGCGTCGGTTTGCAGATACTTTTTGAGGACAGCGAGGAAAGCCCCGGTGTCCCAGGGTTAGGACTTATCAAGGGTCATGTCCGCAGAATCAACGCGCCGGGGCTGAAGGTACCGCATATGGGGTGGAATGCCATTGAACCGACAGGAGAAAAGTCTTATCTGTTCAGGGAGCTGGAATTGCCCAGCTATGTGTATTTTGTGCACACCTATCATGCTGTACCTGATGAACGGTCGGTTATTTCCTCAGTTACCCATTATGGCACGGAGCTGACAGCCTCGGTGCAGCAGGGCAATATCCAGGCAACCCAGTTCCATCCGGAAAAATCCGGAGATGTGGGACTTGCAATTTTGCGAAACTTCGTGGAGGCATAAGTTATGGTTTTATATCCGGCCATTGATATACGCGGCGGCAAATGCGTGCGCCTGCTGAAAGGTGATTTCGCCCAGGAGACCGTTTTCTCGGACAGTCCTGCGGACATGGCCAGACAATGGGAAGCGCAGGGCGCTGAATACTTGCATCTGGTAGACCTGGATGGAGCAAGGAAGGGCAAGCCCCAGAATCTGGCAGCGATACGGGATATTATAGCCGCTGTGAACATCCCCGTGGAACTGGGCGGCGGCATCCGTGATATGGAGACCATTGGGGAAATTCTGGCTCTGGGTGTCCGGCGGGTGATTCTCGGCTCTGTGGCCGTGAGCGACCCGGAATTGGTCAAGGCTGCCTGCAAGCGTTTCGGTGAGCGTGTAGTTGTCGGCATCGATGCCAAGGACGGCCTGGTGGCAGTGGCAGGCTGGCTGGAAACCAGCGAGGCCAGGGCAGTGGATTTGGCAGTCAAAATGGGCGAAGCTGGTGTAAAGACAATTATCTACACAGATATCAGCCGTGACGGAACCTTAGCCGGCGTGAATGTGGAAGCCACGGCAGAGCTGGCCAGGGCAAGCGGCCTTGCCGTAGTTGCCTCCGGCGGCGTGCATGATCTGGAAGATATAAAGGCGTTGAAGGCACACGAACAAGAAGGAATCACCGGGGCAATCCTTGGTAAATCCCTCTACATGGGAACCTTGAAACTTCCTGAAGCACTGGCAATCGCATAATAGCATTAAAAAGTCCTGCTCACTCTTTGGTGAGCAGGATTTTTAATGCTATTTTCTTTTCTTCGCTCAAATCCTGCACCAGACGGAGCAGAGCCTCATCGGTGCCCGTACCGGCAGCTGATGTTTCCCCGTTTCTGAGGTGCGTGACCTGGTTCAATTCCTCAATGCTGATATCCAGTGCCCTGCAGATCCGCAACACATTGTCCATGGCAGCGCCGCCGATGGAACCATTCAGGATGGAGAGCAGCGTGGTATAAGGCATATTGATTTCCTGGGCAAAAGCCTTGAAAGTATAGCCCCGCGTCTTAATCAGGGATTTTACATAATCCTCGCGCGTCATTTCCATCTCTCCTAAACGATATTAAGTATCATGAACCATAGTAACACAATTATTTGCATTTTTCCATAGCAAAGAAAATGTATACTTAAAATCGGTGCAAAACAGATTTTTTTATGAACAGTTCATTGGCGGGCTGCGGTCATTGATAATCAATATTAAGTACGAAAAAACATAATAAAACATACGATATCGTATTGACTAATGGTTCAGAATGATGTAATATAAAGCCTGCAAACGAAATATCGTTAAGAATATCAGAGAAATCATGACTTAACGTATTTTTCAGGACAAATTGAGAACTAAAGCTTGTAAATGTGTATTGTCTTTGTATTACCGATTAAATTGCGTGTAAATTACAAAGAGCAACACAAAAAACATAAAGAGAGCAACAGGCAAAAAGGGGAGTATCACGATGGAGAAAGCAACAGTCGTTGTCGTCGGCGGCGGCGCCACCGGCGTGGGCATCCTGAGAGATCTCGCAATGCGTGGCGTGGATGTCATGCTGGTCGAGAAGCAGGATCTTGTGAATGGCGCCAGCTCGCGCTATCACGGGCTGCTGCACAGCGGCGGACGCTATGCGGTCAAGGATCAGGAAGCCGCGAAGGAATGTATCATCGAGAATACGATATTACGTAAGATTGGCAAATCCTGCGTTGAGGCTTCAGGCGGTATGTTCATCTGTTTGGATATTGACCGTGAGCAGGATCCTACCTACGAAGAACAGTGGGTGCAAGGCTGCAAGGACAGCGGCATTGAGGCCAGGCAAATTTCCCTGGATGAGGCGTTCAGGCTGGAGCCGCTGCTTTCCCGCCATGTGGTCTCGGCTTATTTGGTGCCGGATGCAGCCATTGATGGTTTCCGTATGTCCTGGCAGAATGTGGACAGCGCCAAACGCTACGGCGGTCGTTTGAAGACATACACCGAGGTCATTGGCGTCATTACCGAGAATGGGACTGTCAAGGGCGTAAAGGTGCGCGACTATTTCAGCGGCGAGGAATACGAGATCGCCTGCGACATCCTGGTCAATGCGGCCGGTGGCTGGGCCGGGGAATTGGCGCAGTTAGCCGGACTGGAGGTCGGTGTCCAGCCCGATAAGGGAACGCTCCTGGCCTTTAATCAGCGTCTTACCAGTCATGTGGTGAACCGCCTGCATAAATCCTCTGATGGTGATATATTCGTGCCCCATGGCTCAATTACCATTCTGGGCACCACTTCCATGAGTGTCCCCAGCGCCGAGGATACATCGACTGCCCGGGAGGAAGTCGAGAAATTGATGAGCATCGGTGAGAAGACTTTTGAGCATCTGCGTGATTGCCGTATGCTCCGAGCCTTTGCTGGTTCACGCCCGCTTTACATTCCCCCCGGAGGCAGCCTTGGCCGTGGTGCATCCCGTGGCTTTGCCATTGTTGACCATGAGAAGCAGGACGGCCTGAAGGGCATGTTTACCATAGTCGGCGGCAAGTTCACCACTTATAGGCTGATGGCTGAGAAGATGGCCGATGCAGTGGCAGCCAAGCTCGGCAACACTGAGCCCTGCCGCACGGCAGAGGAGCCGCTGGTGCCAGAGGTCAGCGAGGCTGATAAAAAAGCTGCCCGCAAGTATTTCCCTGCTTACGGTACGGATCTTGCGGCCACCAGGCTGGGGCCTGAGCGCTTTGCCCGCGTGACGGAAACGCTTAAGAACAATCCGGAGAAGCGTGAGCTGCTCTGCGAGTGTGAGAACGTCACCGTCGGCGAGGTAGAGGAGATGGCGAAGGAACTTTCCAGTTTCCGGATCAACGATATCCGCCGCCGTACACGCCTAGGCATGGGCACTTGCCAGGCAAATTTCTGCGCGCTTCGCAGCGCCAGTGTCTTTGCCCGTGTGGGACGTGACGAGGGAGCGAAGGATTCCCTGGGGCAGATGAAGGAATTCCTGCAGGGGCGCTGGAAGGGCATCCGTCCGGTACTTTTGGGCAGGACGATACGCGAAACGGAAATGACACGTGCGCTCTATGAGCTGTCGTTCAATGTGAACGGACACAGGATTGGGGGAGACAAGGAATGAAACATACTGATGTGATTGTCATAGGCAGCGGCCTGGCAGGGCTCACAGCGGCTCTGGCCAGTGCGCGGCAGGGAAAGTCCGTTACCCTGCTTTCCTATGGCTCCAGCTCCCTTTCACTTAACAGCGGACTGATTGATTTCCTGGGCTATGATGACAGCCATAAGGCAGTAAAGTCCCCGAGGGAGGGGATTATGGGCCTGCCGGAAACTCATCCGTACAGCAAGATAGGCATGGAAGAAATTGCGGAGGCAGTGGATTTTTTCCGTGACTTTGCAAAGGAATATCACATGCCCTATCACGGCTCCCTGGACAAGCAGATACTGGTGCCGACGGCAGTGGGCACTTTGAAGCCAACCTGCCTTGCTCCTCATTCCCTGGCAGGCAGTGAATCGCTGGAGGGCAAGAAAAAGATTGTGGTGGCAGGTATCAGGGGCCTGAAGGATTTCTACGCGGATATCATGGTGGAGAACCTGAAGAAATCCCTGGGAGATGATTTGGCCTATGAAACCATTGAAATAGAGACGCCGCTGACAGGCGGCCGCGACATCACGACCCTGGATGTGGCACGCTGGCTGGATACGCCGGAAGGTGTGGATTCCTTCTCGAAGCAGCTCTTGGCCTACAAAGGCAAAAAAGATACAGCCGTCATCGTGCCGCAGGTACTTGGCACGAAGGGGCACGCCTGCTACCTGACGGTGAGCAGCCGCATTGAGACTGATATCGTTGAGACTACAGGGCTGCCCCCCTCTACAAACGGATTGCGGCTGAACGCCATGTTCCGTCAGGCATTGCGCGACAATAACGTAGAGATTGTCGAAAATACGAAGGTCATTGGCTCGAAATGCGAAGGCAAGGCGTGCAAGTGCGTTATCGCCGAAGCAGGCGTGCGTGAAAAGACATACACAGCCGACAAGTATATACTGGCAACTGGCGGTTTCTACAGCGGCGGTATTACGATGCGCTCTTTCGATCAGCCGGAAGAACCAATCTTCCATTTGCCTGTCTACAGCGTGAAGGGAGAGGAGAATTGGAGCAATGAGCAGCTCTTCTCCGATAAGCCCCAGGGCTATGCCAAGACCGGCATTATGACGGATGAGACGTTGCGCCCGGTGGATGAGCAGGGGCAACACGTCCTTGAAAATGTTTTTGTCGTTGGCCGTGACTTGGGCGGCTATGATCTGTGCTTCGAGCACTCCGGCAACGGTGTGGCTCTGGCTTCCGGCTACAAGGCCGCAAAAATGTAACGGAAGGGAGAGTCCGGAAGAATGAGCGAAGAAAAAGATAAAGCCATATATTCGGCAGATCACTGCCTGTCCTGCACATCCTGCATGTCAAGCTGCCCGGTGATGGAGGCCACGCAGGAGTACCGCGGCCCGAAACTGGTGGGCCCGGCTCACAGCCGTATGCATTTCTCGCAGGAGGATTACGAGGACAGCCTGGACTTTTGCTCGAATTGCAAGTCCTGTGACCGTGCCTGCCCGTCCGGTGTTGCAGTTTCTACATTGAATATGCTGCAGCGCGGCGAATACTACAGAACCCATCCCCATAAGCAGCGCGACCAGATGCTTGCCCATGGCGAAGATATGGGCAAGCTCGTGCGTTCCCTGCCCTTTGGTGCAGCCTGTGCCAATCTTGGCATGAAGATTGGCAAGAGCCTTGGCGTGTTCGGCATGCTGGGCATCGCCGGCAAGCGGGATATGCCGTCCTATGCTTCCCAAAGCTTCTATAGCTGGTTCAAGGGCTATAAACAGCAGCCTTCGGATAAGAAAGTGGTGTTTTTTCCCGGTTGCTTCATCAATGACAATGAGCCGCAGGTGGGCATAGCCTTTGTAAAGGTCATGCAAAAGAACGGCTATGAGGTTCTGGTGGATCAGAAGTTCAACTGCTGCGGTTCACCTATGGTCGTCACCGGCTACCTGGATGAGGCGAAGGAACATGCGCACAATAATGTTGCCAGGATACTGGAATGGAAAGCCAAAGGCATTCCCGTTATCGCCTGCTGTACCAGTTGTTCGCTGATGCTCAAGGAAGAATATGGGGAGCTTTTCGGTGAGGATGAGATGCACGAAGCCGGGGCGAATGTCTACGATGCTTTCGAGTACCTGGCCATCATGGAGGAGAAGGGTGAGCTGAACACTTCCTTCAAGGAAGTTAAGGAATCTCTTATGTACCACGTGCCTTGCCATTTGAAATCCCAGGGCTTCGGTACGCCTGCCAAGGATATTCTGGAGGAAGTTCCGGGCGTGAGCGTGGAACTGGCAGATGCTGGCTGCTGCGGCATCTCCGGTAACTTTGGCTTCAAGGATGATAAGTACGAAATCTCAATGAAGGTGGGTGCAAAGCTCTTTGAGCGCATCAACATCAGCCAGGCAGATGAGGTCATCTGCGATTGCGGCACCTGCCGTATGCAGATCAATCACGGGACGCAGGTCAAGCCCTGCCACCCGATTGAAATATTAGCCAAGGCTTATGGGGAATAATCCCCCAAAGGAGGAGTTCTAACTATGGTACGCAGGATTGTTTTGCTCTGCTCCGCCGGCGTTTCCACGAATCTGCTCGTGCGCCGCATGGAGAGCGAAGCGGCCCGGCTCGGCTATCCGTGCTCGGTCAGCTTTTATCCGGTGACTGAGGTCAAGCAGGCGGCAGAATTTGCGGATGTTATGCTGCTGGCGCCGCAGTCCTCGTTTGAACTGCCTGAAATCCAGGTGAAGTTCCCGAATGTCAAGTCCGCAGTCATTCCCAAGGATCTCTATGCAAACATTGACGCGGATAAGATTCTTGACCTGGCCCAGAAAATTGCGGGCGATTATTAAGCCAGCTACCGGCTGGGGCTGAGCATCGGTTCCGGCTGTTGCCGGACTGGGTTCGCCCAGTGGCTGGAATTTTCATAAAATATATAATAGAGGAAAGAGGTATTCTACTATGGCAAAGCAGTATGTTATGGCTCTGGATGCTGGTACGACCAGCAATCGCGCGATCATCTTCGACCGTAACTCCAAGGTCGTAGGCGTTTCCCAGAAGGAATTCACGCAGTACTTCCCGGAGCCGGGCTGGGTGGAGCATGATGCTGAGGAAATCTGGAGCACCATGGTCACTGTCATGAAGGAAGCTCTCGAACAATCCGGACTTGTAGCCAGTGATATTGCAGGCATAGGTATCACAAACCAGCGTGAGACGGCAGTGGTCTGGGATAAGAAGACCGGCCGCCCCATCTACAATGCCATCGTCTGGCAGTCCCGTCAGACTGCGCCCATCGCAGAAGACATGAAGAAGAAGGGCCTCGTGGATGAGGTTAAGGATAAGACCGGCCTTCTGATTGACGCTTACTTCTCCGGCACGAAGATCCGCTGGATTCTCGACCATGTGGAAGGTGCCCAGCAGCGTGCTGAGAACGGTGAACTCATCTTCGGTACCATTGACACCTGGCTTATCTGGAAGCTCACCGGCGGCAAGGCTCATGTGACCGATTACTCCAATGCTTCCCGCACGATGCTCTTCAACATCAATACCCTCGAATGGGACAAGAAACTGCTGGAGTACCTGAATGTTCCGGCTGCAATGCTGCCGGAAGTGAAGCCTTCTTCCTGCGTTTACGGTGACACGGTTCCCTCCATCCTTGGCGCTGCCATTCCTGTGGCTGGCGCTGCTGGCGACCAGCAGGCTGCTCTCTTCGGCCAGAACTGCTTCGAGCCGGGCATGGCCAAGAACACCTACGGCACTGGCTGCTTCATGCTGATGAATACCGGCACGGAAATCCACAAGTCCAAGAATGGTCTGGTGACGACCATTGCCTGGGGTCTCGACGGCAAGGTGGAATATGCACTTGAAGGTTCCATTTTTGTGGCTGGCTCTGCCATTCAGTGGCTGCGTGATGGTGTCCGCCTGGTTGATTCCGCTCCCGACTCTGAGTGGGTTGCCAAGAAGGTCAAGGACACGGAAGGTGTCTACGTCGTGCCCGCATTTGTCGGTCTCGGCGCTCCCTATTGGGATATGAATGCCCGTGGCACCATCATCGGCATCACCCGCGGCACTACGAAGGCTCATATTGTCCGTGCGACCCTTGACTCCCTGGCCTATCAGACTAAGGATGTCCTCGATGCCATGGAGGCTGATTCCGGCGAGAAGCTGCAGGCCCTGAAGGTTGACGGCGGCGCCTGCGCTAATAACCTGATGATGCAGTTCCAGGCGGATATCCTGGGCGTGCCTGTGGATCGTCCCCAGATTATCGAGACCACGGCTCTCGGCGCTGCTTACCTTGCTGGTCTCGCGGTTGGCGTTTGGAGCAGCAAGGAAGAAGTCAAGAGTGCCTGGAAGCTTGATACCCGCTTCGATCCGGTTATGGAGAAGGAGGAAGTGGATCGTCTGTACAAGGGCTGGCGCAAGGCCGTCAAGCATTCCATGCACTGGCTGGATGACGAGGACTGAGGCTCATAGATTAGGATGATATCCTGGGGAGGCCGGAGCGCATGCAGCGCTCCGGCGCCTGGGAAGCAATCATTAAGTATTTATTTTGAGGTGTTTTGGAAAGAAGGTTTTTATTTATGGTAACTGGTTATGAGAACCTGCTGGGCGAGTTTGTTGGCACTATGGTGCTGCTTGTTCTGGGCTGCGGCGTTTGTGCAAACTTGACGTTGAACAAATCCAAAGGTGTAGGCGGCGGGTGGATCTGCATAGCCTTCGGCTGGGGTTTTGGTGTTACTTTCGGTGTTTTCACGGCTACGACTCTCGGTGCTCCCCAGGGCGACCTGAATCCGGCTGTTACGCTTGCCAAGACCCTGATGGGAGTTTACACTTTCAATCAGTTCATCGTTACTTCCCTTGTGCAGATTCTCGGCGGCATCGTCGGTGCAGCTATCGTCTGGATCACCTACCTTGCTCATTGGGAAGAGACTCCGGATCAGGCAGCCAAGCTTGGCATTTTCTGCACGGCTCCGGCTATCCGCGGCAAGAATGGCCTGGCTTTCATCACTGAGGTTTCTGCCACCTTCTTCCTGATGTTCCTTATCCTGATGGTCTTCTCCAAGTGCTTCAGCTACGGTGCAGTGGCAGCCGGCCTTGCCAATGGCTATGGTCCCTACATTGTTGGCATGCTGATCGTGGCCCTCGGCCTGTCCCTTGGCGGCCCCACCGGTTACGCCATGAATCCTGCCCGTGACCTCGGCCCGCGCATCGCCCATGCAATCCTTCCGATTGCCGGTAAGGGCGGCTCTGACTGGGGCTATGCCTGGGTGCCTGTTGCCGGCCCGCTGGTGGGCGCGACCCTCGCTTATGTAGCAGCCAAGGCTTTCGGGGCTTTCTGATTGTTTATCCGTTCCCGATAAATACATAGATTTTTTCTGAATCAGGAGCAAGCGGTTTAGCCCGTGCTCCTGATTTCTTTTGCATGTAGGCATAATTATGTTATACTATACTATAACTAGTCTGTGTATGACAGATTGTCTGAAAGGAACGGGTTATGCAGAAAAAATATATCCTGGCACTGGATTCAGGCACTGTGAAGAACAGAGCCGTCATTTTTGATAAGAATGGCGAGCTGGTTTCCTATGCGGAAAAGAAAATTAGTGTGGATGTGCCCTGCGAGGATTGGATAGAGCAGGATGCGGATGAGATATGGAGCACTCAGCTATGGACTGCCCGTGAGGCACTGCGCCTAGCAGATATAGGACATCAGGAAATTGCCGGTGTAGCCGTCACGAACCAGAGAGAGACTTCCCTGGTCTGGAACCGCCACACAGGCCGTCCTGTCTATCCGGCCATCAGCTGGCAGTCACGCCAGACGGAGGGCATCTGCGAAAAACTGAAGAAAATGGGATTGCAGGAGGAAATCCGGCAAAAGACCTCTCTGGTGGTGAATCCGTATTTTTCCGGCACAAAGCTTATCTGGATACTAGACAATGTGGCTGGCGCACGGGATATGGCAAAGCAGGGCGACCTGATTTTTGGCACGGTGGACACATGGCTGATGTGGAAGCTGTCCGGCGGGGAAATATTTGCGACCGACTACTCCAATGCCTCGCGCAGCATGCTTTTCCACCTGAAGAATCTGGAGTGGGACGCAGAGCTTTTGGAGCAACTGGATATACCGGCCTGCATGATGCCTGCGGTGTATCCTTCAAGCTATATTTATGGCATGACGGAACCTTCTACGCTGGGTTCAGCCATACCGATTGCCGCTTGCATTGGCAATCAGCAGGCGGATCTCTTTGGCCAGGCTTGTTTTGACAAGGGGGAGGCCAAGAATTCATACGGCGAGGGCTCATTTTTTTTGATGAATGCTGGCCATGAGTTCAGTCACTCACGGAACGGACTCATCACGACCGTAGCATGGGGCATAGGCGATGAAGTCACTTATGCGCTGGAGGGCAGTATTTTTATGTCCGGTGCTACGTTGAAGTGGTTGAAGAACGGCTTAGGCATTCTGAAATCCATGCCGGATTCCGAATGGGTATCAAAACAGGTGCCGGATACCGATGGCGTGTACTTTGTGCCATCCTTCAGGGGATTATCGGCACCCTACTGGGATACACAGACCACGGGCATGATTATCGGGCTGAAAGAAAGTACCCAGCGTGCCCATATAATCAGGGCAGCACTGGCGGCACTGGCCTATCAGGTGCGTGATGTCTATGAAGCGATATGCTCGGATATTGATGTGCCGATATATGACTTGCGCGTGGATGGCGGTGCTAGCGCAAATAATCTGCTGTTGCAGTTCCAGGCGGATATATTGAATATTCCCATCATCAGGCCGTACATTACGGAAACGACGGCGCTGGGCGCGGCCTATCTTGCCGGTCTTGCAACGGGGGTCTGGAAGGACGTGGACGAGTTGCGCCGCATCCACCGTTCCGGTATCGTGTTTAAGCCTCAGATGAGCGAGGAGCGCCGTACCGCCCTTTATGATGGCTGGCAGGATGCGGTATCCAAGGTCATCGGCTGGCCCAATTAGTATAAAAGGAGCTGATTCATATAAGCGGGTCTACATATACAAAGCGTATTATTCCCTGCCTGGACGTGAAGGGCGGGCGTGTTGTCAAGGGCACAAATTTTGTGGGCCTACGGGATGCAGGAGACCCGGTGGAACTGGCCGCTCGTTATGACAAGGAACGTGCGGACGAGCTGGTGTTTTTGGATATTACGGCCTCCAGCGATCAGCGCGACACCATTGTGCAGGTGGCGCAGGATTGCGCTTCCCAGGTCTTTATACCCTTTACGGTGGGTGGCGGCATACGCACAGTCGAGGATATGTGGCGCATGCTGAAAGCCGGTGCTGACAAGACTTCTGTAAATACGGCGGCCATCAAGAATCCCCGCCTTATTGAAGAAGGAGCCGCAAAATTTGGCTCTCAGTGCATTGTGCTGGCGGTGGATGCACGCCGTTCTGGGGAGCACAAATGGGAGGTCTACATTAACGGTGGCCGTACCCCCACCGGGCTGGATTGCTTGGATTGGGTACGCAAAGCTGTCGCGCTGGGGGCAGGGGAAATCCTGCTTACCAGCATGGATGCGGATGGGACCAAAGCGGGCTACGATATTGAGCTCACACGGGCAGTCTCGGAGGCTGTGAATGTGCCGGTTATAGCCTCCGGCGGTGCGGGAGAGCTCTCTCATTTTTATGATGTTCTGACCGAGGGCAAGGCAGATGCAGTGCTTGCAGCCTCAGTATTCCATTACGGTCAGTTCACCATCAGGCAAGTAAAGGAATATTTAAAATCTCGTGGAGTGGAGGTAAGGCTCTGATGGACACAGCAAAGATTGATATTTCTATGGTAAAATTTGATGAAAAGGGTTTGGTGCCCGCAGTCGTGCAGGAAGAAAGCGGCCAGGTGCTGATGCTCGCTTACATGAATGAGGAGTCCCTGCGGAAGACACTGGAAACGGGCTATGCCTGGTATTACAGCCGCAGCCGCCAGCAGCTCTGGCAAAAGGGTGAGACTTCCGGCAATGTGCAGAAGGTCAGGGAAATATCCTACGATTGCGACGGCGATACGTTGCTTGTGCGCGTACACCAGACGGGGGTGGCCTGCCATACGGGCACTTATTCCTGCTTCAGCGGCAGGAAGCTGGCAGGGGAGGAATCGGAAAAGGGCGTGGCTCTTGTCCCTCCCGAGCCTCAGACTTCCCTGGCCGAAGTGCTGAACCAGCTTTATGATATCATCCGTGATCGCCAGTTGAACCCTGTGGATGGCTCCTATACGAACTATTTATTCGAAAAGGGACAGGATAAAATTCTGAAAAAGGTCGGCGAGGAAGCCGTGGAGACGGTAATAGCGTCAAAGAACGGCAACAACCAGGAAGTAGTGTATGAGATGGGTGATTTGTGGTATCACTGCCTGGTACTCCTGGCCTATCATGGCATTAAGCCGGACGAGCTGTTCGCAGAACTTATGAATAGGCGCAAGGGAGGCAATTATCATAAGTTCACCGGAAAGACAGGCGTAAGGCCGGAAATGTAATTTCACGGCATATATTTACATAGCAGAGGAGAGAGTTTATTGCCAAACGTATTTGACACCTTGAAGGAACGCGGGTTCATTGCCCAGTGTACCAATGAAGATGAACTTAGAAAGCTCTTTGATGAGAAGCAGGTGACTTTCTACATCGGTTTTGACCCGACGGCGGACAGTTTGCACGCGGGACACTTTATCGCCTTGATGGCAATGGCACATATGCAGAAAGCTGGCCATCGTCCTATCTGCCTGGTAGGCGGCGGTACTGGTACGATAGGTGATCCCTCCGGCCGCACGGATATGCGCAAGATGATGACTGATGAAATCATCGAGCATAACTGTGAATGCTTCAAGCGGCAGATTGCCCGCTTTATAGACTTTTCCGATGGCAAGGCCATCATGGTCAATAACGGCAATTGGCTGCGCAAACTGAATTACATCGAATTCCTGCGGGAAGTTGGAGCAGAATTCACCGTCAATCGCATGCTGGCGGCGGAAGCCTACAAGCAGCGCTGGGAAAAGGGCCTGACCTTCCTGGAGTTTAACTATATGGTCATGCAGGGCTACGACTTCCTTGAACTGTACAGGCGCTATGGCTGCCAGCTGGAGATGGGCGGCGATGACCAATGGTCAAATATCATAGCTGGTGTCGAGCTTTGCCGCCGCAAACTGCAGGCTCCCGTTTACGGTTTGACCAATAAGCTGCTTACCAAGAGTGACGGCAAGAAAATGGGCAAGACAGCAGGCGGCGCTTTATGGCTGGATGCGGAAAAGACCTCTCCATATGAATTCTATCAGTACTGGCGCAACGTCGATGACGCAGATGTAGAGAAATGCCTGGCCCTCCTGACCTTCCTGCCCATGGACGAAGTACGCCGTCTGGGGGCAATGAAGGACCAGCAGGCGAACGAGGCCAAGGCCGTGCTTGCCTATGAGGTTACAAAAATCGTGCATGGCGAGGAAGAGGCAAAGAAAGCCAAGCAGTCTGCGGAGGCACTATTCGGCGGCAGCGGCAATGCGTCAGACATGCCGACAGTCAAGGCCGCGCCAGGGCAGAAACTCCTGGATGCCCTCGTCTCCGGCGGAGTCTTCGCTTCCAAAGGTGAAGGCAAGCGCCTGATCCAGCAAAACGGACTTGCCTTGAATGATGTTAAAGTTTCTGATATAGATTACATGCTGCAGGAAGCAGATTTCCAGGATGGTGCAGCTATTGTAAAGAAGGGCAAGAAGAAATATTATAAACTTGTGCGGTGATTTGTTATTTTTCATTGTAAAATCACTGACAACGGTGTTAAAATGGGAAGGTACGCATAAAAATATAATTTACATGATTGGCGGCGTATGCCGCCAATCCTCATTATGGGGGTAGATTTTTTGAAGTATATGAGTGGCAATGAGCTGCGCGAAGCCTATTTGCAGTTCTTTTCTGAGAAAAAAGGCCATCTGCGCCTGCCGAGTTTTTCCCTGATTCCGCAGGATGATCCGACGCTTCTCTTGATTGGTGCCGGGATGGCACCTTTGAAGCCGTTTTTTACCGGCAAGATGAAGCCGCCTCGCACGCGGGTGACGACCAGTCAGCGTTGCGTGCGCACGGGGGATATTGAGAATGTGGGGCGCACCGCGCGTCATCAGACCTATTTTGAGATGCTGGGCAACTTCTCCTTTGGCGATTATTTCAAGGGAGAGGCGATTCCCTGGGCCTGGGAGTTCTTGACGGAGGTTGTCGAGCTGCCGAAGGATAAGCTCTGGGTTACGGTCTATCCGGACGATGATGAAGCAATCGAGATATGGAAATCCCAGCCAGGCTTCCCGGAGGGACATATCGTGAAGATGGATGACAATTTCTGGGAAATCGGGCCGGGTCCCTGCGGGCCGGACTCCGAGATTTACATTGACCTCGGTGAGGAACGCGGCTGTGGCAGCCCGACTTGCGCAGTGGGGTGCGACTGTGACCGTTACCTGGAAATCTGGAATCTCGTGTTCACCCAATACGACAAGACAGAGGATGGAGAATACAAGCCTCTGGCCCATAAGAACATAGATACCGGTTGCGGCCTGGAACGTCTGGCTTCCGTTGTGCAGGGCAAAAAGACCAACTTCGAGACGGATTTGCTCTACCCGATTATCGAATACGCAGCCGGTGTGGCCGGTATCAAATACGGTGAGGACGAGCAGAAGGATATTTCGCTGAAGGTCATTGCCGACCATGCGCGCTCCATGTCCATTATGATTATGGATGGCATTCTGCCGTCCAATGAAGGGCGCGGCTATGTTCTGCGCCGCATCCTGCGCCGCGCCATCCGTCATGGACGCATGCTGGGCATCAAGGACAAGTTCCTGGAGGGAGCGGTAGCGGCTGTCGTGAAGATTTATGACGGTGCCCGCGATTTCGAGGAACTTGTCAGCAAGCAGGACTATATCAAGAGAGTCATTAGCATGGAGGAAGACCGCTTTGCGGCTACGCTGTCCCAGGGTATGACATTGCTGACGGACGAAATAGCATCTGTCAAGGCGGCTGGCAAGCAGGAACTGGCTGGTGAGGTCGGCTTCCGTCTCTATGATACCTATGGCTTCCCCTGGGAGCTTACTGAGGAAATACTGCATGAGCAGGGGCTTGAACTTGATAAGGCCGGTTTTGACAAGGCCATGGAGGAGCAGCGCCAGCGCGCACGCAGCGCCCGTGCCGAAAATCAGCGTGTGGCCGTGCCTGATCTTTCCGGTATCGACACCTCAAAACTTGTGGTGGATGAGCAGGCCACCGAGGGCAAGGTCATGGCCATCTGGAAAGATGGCGTGCTGGCAGACGAGCTGCATGACGGCGAAGAGGCCGGCATCATTCTTGACAGGACTCCCTTTTACGCTGAGGGTGGCGGACAGGTCGGTGACGAGGGCTTGCTGCTCTCCGAGTTTGGGCGTATCAGGGCGGTGAACGCGAAGAAGCTGCCGGATGGCACTGTCTATCATGTTGCCTATGTGGAAGAGGGTCAGCTAAAGGTCGGCGAGACGGTAAAGATTGAAATTGACCAGAGCAAGAAATTGGCGTCCGCCCGCAATCATACGGGCACGCACCTTCTGCAGGCTGCTTTGAAGCAGGTCGTAGGCGACCAGGTCAACCAGGCTGGTTCCTCGGTGACGCCGGAGCGCTTGCGCTTTGACTTTACAAACTTCGAGCCGGTGACAGCGCAGCAGCTTGCCGATGTTGAGGAGCTTGTCAATAAGGAAATCCTCAAAGGGCTTGATGTGGAGATTTCACATATGGGCATCGAGGAAGCAAAATCTCAGGGTGCCATGGCCCTGTTCGGCGAAAAATACGGCGACATAGTGCGCGTGGTCAAAGTGCCGGGCTTCTCCATGGAACTCTGCGGCGGCTCCCATGTGAAGAATGTCGGCCAAATCGGCATGTTCAAGATTGTCAGCGAAACGGGCATTGCGTCCGGTGTGCGCCGCATTGAGGCTATTACGGGCCAGGCCGCACTGGATTATGCGAAACACAAGTTTGCCTTGCTGTCCGAGACGGCAGCCAAATTCAAGACTGCGGAGGATGAGTTGCCGGCTCAGGTCGACAAGTTCCTGGCGGAGCGCAAGAGCATGCAGGCCCAGTTGGCTGAAGTCGCCAGGATGCGCGAGAAAGCCATGGCCCAGAAGCTTCTCGGTTCCATGCAGGAAATAGGCTCTGTGCAATATGCTTCTGGCGTGGCCAAGGCTGCTGGCATGGATGAGCTGCGCCAAATTGCGGATAAGACCTGCGAGAATTTTGAACAGGGCGTCGCAGTAATTGCCTGTGTCAACGATGGCAAGGTAAATTTGGTGGTGAAGGCTTCCAAGGCTGCTGTCAAGGCTGGCATACATGCTGGCAAGATCATAAGAGAGGCAGCGCAGCTTGTTGGCGGCGGCGGCGGTGGCCGTCCTGATATGGCCCAGGCAGGGGGCAAAAATCCCGAGGGACTGCCTAAGGCATTTGAGAAAGCGGCAGAAGTCATCAAGACTCAGTTGGGATGTTGATTCCGGCAAGCATGGGGGGATTGCTGAGTGCCAGAGGATAAAGAAATAAATCAGGGAAAAGATACGAAAACGGAACAGGAAGAAGATGTTACAGAAAAGGCTCAATACATACTGAAATTCGGCGTAATCGGCCTGTTGCTGCTGGCCGTCGTAAGCGCGGGAGGGCTTTACCTGTTCAGGCACAGCCATAACTATATGACTGTTTATGATGCGCAAGTAGCCAGCCAGCAGGTAGGCGTCAGGGCCAGAGCTGACGGCAGGATTACGGAAATAACAGTGGCGGATGGCTCATATGTTGAAGCTGGTGATGTCATTGCCAGGGTGGCGGTGAATGTCACGGAGGAACAGATCAGGCAACTGGAGCAGACGGTGGAGCTTTCCCAGAAGAATCTGGAGCAGTTGAAGCGAGGTCAGACTGTAACGGTGCCGGCTGCAAGCTCCGGCGGCTATAATCCGGCTTCACAGCAGCAGGTTGCCCAAGCGGCTGCCCGTATGCAGCGCATGAACGAGCTGTTTGAAATGGGAGCTATAAGTGCGGTCAAGCGTGACGAGGCTGTGGCTGATTATCAGGCAGCCCAGGCGGCTGCCTCCAGTGCGCCCAGCATCAGCATGCAGACCATTACCCGTCCGACAGACCCAAAAATCATTGAACAGGCGGAATTGCAGCTAAAGCAGGCACAGGCAGCACTCACCAATGCCCAACAGGATGCACAGGCCACGGAAATCCTGGCACCAGTCGCAGGCACTGTCTACTATACTGATGTGCAGACGGACAGCGAGGTCAAGGCCGGTCAGACCATTATGCGCATCGGTGATGCGGCCAATGTCTGGATTGAAGCAAGGCTGACCCAGGAACAGACCGATAAGGTACGCCTGGGCCAGTTCGCCAGTTATGAAGTTGACGGGCGTGAGCTGCAAGGAGCCGTGGAGGACATCCGCAAACCTGAACAAGATGGCCAGGAAGCAGAAGACAAGTCCGAAAACACGGCCAACACGGAAGCCGGTGCGCCGGAGCCGGAGGGCTTGACTGTGGTCAGGATCACGTTACCGCAGGAGCAGTCCCAGGATCTGCGGCCGGGCACTAAAGCAGTTGTGAAGCTGGCACTGGGCAGCTAGGACTGAAAAGTACATATGTGATACCTTGGAGCTACGGGCCTTCCGTGGCTCTTTTTTTATTTCATTTCAATTGCAATATTTTTGCAATGATGGTAGAATATAAAGCGAATGAATTGATCGGATAAGCGGGTTTGCCTGGGATAGCGAACGGTTGTCCCTGCACGGCAGAGCTGCACGACAGTATCATATGGCATCGCAAGCGGACAGGCCTTTTAGAGGTTTGTTTAGGTTTTTTCGTGTGTATTTTTAGGATTTGTGTATATATTTTTGTTTCGGAGGTGTCTTTTTTTGTCTAAAGGAGCGCAAAAATTACAGGTCATTCCCTTGGGCGGACTGGGTGAAATCGGCAAGAACATGACGGTTATACGTGTAGATGACGAGATATTGATCATAGATTCCGGCTTGATGTTCCCCGATGAGGATATGCTGGGCGTTGATCTGGTCATACCGGATATATCCTACCTGGTTGAAAATAAGGACAAAATCAAGGCCATAGTGCTGACCCATGGCCATGAAGATCACATAGGCGCACTGCCGTATGTGCTCAAACAGATCAATGTGCCGGTCTATGGCACACGCCTGACTCTTGGCATCCTGACGGGCCGTCTGCAGGAAAATGGTGTGGACTCCGGCAATCTGCATGCCGTAAGCCAGGGCGACATTATCAATGCCGGCTGTTTCAGTGTGGGATTCATTCGCGTGAACCACTCCATACCTGACGCAGTGGGTCTTTCCATCAAGACGCCGGTGGGCATGATTGTGCATACCGGTGACTTCAAGCTCGACTATACACCTATAGACAGCAAGATGACTGATTTCCGCCGTTTTGCTGAATTGGGCAACAAAGGCGTGCTGCTGCTGATGGCCGATAGTACGAATGCAGAATCCGAAGGACATACGGCCAGCGAGAGCACGGTAGGGACAGCTTTTGACCGTGAATTTCATAATGCACGCGGCCGTATTATTGTCGCGACCTTCTCATCGAACGTACACCGCATCCAACAGGTCATTGATACAGCGGTACATTACAAGCGCAAAGTTGCAGTACTCGGACGCAGCATGGTGAATGTGGTCGGCATCTCCATGGAATTGGGCTATATGCATGCACCCGAAGGCACAATCATCGACATAGACGAGATTGACAACTATCGCGCCGAGCAGATCGTTATCTGCACAACTGGCAGCCAGGGTGAGCCAATGTCTGCTCTGACACGCATGTCGGCCTCTGATCACCGCAAGGTCACTATTGTGCCTGGTGACACTGTCATTATTTCCGCCAATCCTATACCCGGCAATGAAAAATTGGTTGTAAAGACCATCGACAACCTTATGAAACTGGGCGCGAATGTCATCTATGGCCGCAATAAGGGCATCCATGTGTCCGGCCATGCCAGCCGCGAAGAGCTGAAGCTGATGCATAACCTTGTGCGCCCGAGATTTTTCATGCCTGTGCATGGTGAATATCACATGCTTGTGCAGCATGCAAAGCTCGCCCGTGACATGGGTATGCCTAAGGAGAATGTCTTCATAGGTGAGAATGGTACGGTCATGGAGTTCACGCGCGACAAGGGGACTGTTGCCGGCAAGGTACAGGCGGGCATGGTCATGGTAGATGGCCTTGGTGTCGGCGATGTGGGCAATATCGTGTTGCGTGACCGCCGCCAACTCTCCCAGGATGGCATCCTGATTGTCGTTGTGACGATGAACAAGCAGACCAACCGTGTCGTAGCCGGCCCGGACATCGTGTCCCGCGGCTTTGTTTATGTGCGTGAGTCCGAAGCCCTGATGGATGAGGCCCGCGCTCGTGTGCAGCAGGCTTTGGAACGCTGTGAGGATGAAGGGGTCAAGGAATGGGCCGCTATCAAGGCAAACGTGCGCGATGCGCTGGGCCGCTATCTTTTCGACAAGACTCGCCGACGTCCCATGATACTGCCTATAATCATGGAACTTTGATATGCAGGGATACTAAGTTCAGGAGGGGATGCATATGAGCAATATTTTTCCATACAAGTCTGTGATGCCGAAAATCGGTGATAACGTCTTTGTAGCTCCTACAGCGTCACTGGTCGGTGATGTGACGCTGGGGGATAATTCCAGCGTATGGTTCAATGCAGTGGTGCGAGGCGACTTTCAGCCGGTAGTCATAGGTAAGGGCACAAATATCCAGGACAATGCAACTGTGCATGTCATGGGTGACAAGCCGACCATCATTGGCGACGGGGTGACTATTGGACACAATGCAATCATTCACTGCGGCCGCATAGGCAATAACTGCCTGGTGGGCATGGGCACTATTGTCCTGGGGTATACTGATATAGGCGATAATGTCATCATCGGTGCCGGGAGCCTGCTGACGCAGCATAAGAAGATACCGAGCAACTCTCTTGTCTTTGGCAATCCGGCTAAAATCATCCGTGGCCTGCGTGAAGATGAAATCGAGGCACTGGCGGCATCGGCGGAGAATTATCATAAATTGGCAGAACGCTACGAGGCAGAGCTGCTCTGATAGGAACACAGTAAGGGGATTGAAATCTATGGCGAATCTGGAAAAGACTCTCGTGCTCATCAAGCCGGATGCTTTCAGCAAGCATTACAGCGGTGATATCATCAAGATTTATGAAAAAGAGGGCTTTCGCATCGTGGCGATGAAGCTCCTGAAAATGGATGAACGTCTGGCTTCCATTCACTATGCGGAGCATATAGGCAGGCCGTACTATGAAGATTTGGTAGGCTTTATGACCTCTGCCCCGATTATCGCAATGGTGCTGGAAGGCGAGGACGCGATTGCACGCGTGCGTACCCTCAACGGCAAGACTAATCCGGTTGAGGCGGCTGAGGGCACTATCCGCAAGCTCTATGCGTCCAGTGGCAGCCGCAATGCAGTACATGCTTCTGACAGCCCGGAGAATGCTGAGCGCGAAATCCATATTTTCTTTAATGAGACAGAGATCCTTGATGGTAAGTATCAGCCGAAGGCATGAATTAAGAGGCGCAACCGGTAAGGTTGTGCTTTTTTTGTGAAAAAGTTCCATTTTCTTCTGATATTCGTGTTTTCCTTGCAGGATATTTCACATTTTCAGAGAATAGGGAAAATATGGATTGTAGCAGGATGGCGTTTAAATGTCTCAGCTTTCAGAGGAGGAATAGTCGTGAAAACGTACAAGAGCACGAATATCCGCAATGTGGCGGTGGTGGGGCATGGCAAGACAGGCAAGACCAGCCTGCTGGATGCCTGCTTGTTTGACAGCGGCGCTGTCAAGCGTCTCGGTAATGTCGAGGACGGCTCGAGCGCGCTGGACTACGAAGCAGAAGAAGCCAAACGCCAGATGACCATCAGTGCCAAGCTGGTTGCTTGCGAATGGAGCGAGTTCAAGCTGAACCTCCTGGAAACTCCGGGCTATGCTGATTTTGTAGGCGATGTAAAGGGTGCCCTCACGGCTGCGGACAGTGCCCTGATTGTACTTTCAGCTCCGGCAGGTGTCGAGGTGGAAACGGAGAAGCTGTGGAATTATGCAGAGGGGATGGAACTTCCGCGTGCGTTCTTCGTGAACAAGATGGATCGCGAACATGCAAATTTTACCGGCGTGGTAGAAGAACTGCGTGCTAAATTCGGTTCGGGAGTCGTGCCGGTGCAGGTGCCTATTGGCAAGGAAGCAGCTTTCCAGGGGGTGGCTGATCTTTTAACGCTGCACATGAAGATTGTCTCGAAGGACAATGAGGCGGATTTTGTAGTCAAGGATTTGCCGGAATACATCAAAGGAGAAGTCGAAGAAGCACGCCAACAGCTCATAGAGGCCGTGGCTGAGTTTAATGACGAACTGATGGAGAAATACATCGAAGGTGCAGAGCTCACGGAAGTCGAGGTGGCGGCCGCTCTTATCGAAGGCATCCAGGCATGCAGGATATTCCCTGTCTTCTGCGGCTCGGCCAAGCAAAACATCGGCGTGAAGAATTTGATGAACGGGATTGTTGAGTACCTGCCGACGCCGTACTTCCATGTGGCTATCGGCACTAACCCTGCCGATGGGGAAATCAGGGAGCGCAAGACAGAAGATGCCTTCTCGGCCCAGGTGTGGAAGACCGTGGTAGATCCCTTTGTCGGCCGCCAGAGTTTCATGCGCGTCTTCTCCGGGGCCATGAAAGGTGATGCGTCTTACTACAATCCGAGAACCGGCGAGGCTGAGCGCGTTGGCACGCTTTTCACCATGCAGGGCAAGCAGCAGCATAACCTGAACCAGGTGGAAGCAGGCGATATTGTCGTGACATCAAAGCTCCAAGCCGTTAAGACCGGCGATACCCTCTGTGACAAGAACGATCCAATCCAGTATGAGGCCATAGAGTACCCGGAGGCCATGCTGGAGATGGCTGCTTCTGCCGCCAAGAAGGGTGATGAGGACAAGGTATTCTCTGCCATTGCCAAACAGCAGGAGGAAGACCCGACTATCCTGGTGGATAAGAATTCTGAGACCCGCCAGACGTTGCTCCGGGGCATTGGCGAGGTGCATTTGGAAATTCTTGCAGAAAAGCTGCAGCGTAAGTTCGGCGTACAGCTTAAGCTGGATAAACCGCGTGTTGCTTACCGTGAGACCATCCGTAAGACGGTGAAGGTGCAGGGCAAGCACAAGAAGCAGAGCGGCGGGCACGGTCAGTATGGTGACGTGTGGCTGGAAATCTCACCCCAGCCGGCCGGTCAGGGCAATGAATTCACTGAGACTATTTTCGGCGGCAGCGTGCCGCGCCAGTATATACCTGCGGTGGAAAAAGGCACGGCGGAGACTTTGGCTCAGGGCATCCTGGCCGGTTATCCGGTGGTGGATGTGAAGGTCAACCTCTATGACGGCTCCTATCACGCAGTCGATTCCTCCGAAGCGGCCTTTAAGACAGCCACGGCACTGGCCCTGAAGAAAGGGGTCATGGAGGCCAGCCCTGTGCTGCTGGAGCCGATTGATAATATCAAGGTCACGGCACCGGAGTATTATATGGGAGATGTGATGGGGCGGCTGAACTCGAAACGTGCGCATATCATGGGCGTAGACAGCAAAGGCCATGATATGAGCGTTATTCAGGCCACCATTCCTGTAGCAGAACTTTATAAGTTTGCCACGGATTTGCGCTCTCTGACACAGGGGCGCGGCTCCTACAGCTTGGAATTCTCGCATTATGAGCCTATGCCGGAAAAAGCGGCAGAGGCCATCGTCGCGGAAGCCAGGGCTGAAAAGAATTGAATTTCCGCGGAAAAACAGCCGGCGGGCAGCAGTTGCCTGCCGGTTTTTCATTTCTTTGGCAGGTAGGGTGTTGAAAATTATAGACAAATGCGCTAACATAGATAGGAATATTTAATCACCGTTGTCAGGCAATGCCGACAGATTTTAGAAACAGGAGAATCAGGGAGAATGAAAATGAGCAGGAAACAATGGCGGAAGCTGGGCGCTGGCGTGCTGGTGTCTTTGTTTATGGGATTTGCATCATGGAGTCCTGCGGCAGCCGCAGAGCCGACGGCTGCTGTAGCAGAGCAGACGGAAGTGAGCAAGCGTATTGTCATCAACTTGGCTGCTCGCTCCATTGCACTGTTCAAGAACGATGAAAAGGTCTATCTTTTCCCCATCGGTCCGGGTAAGGCTTCTACGCCGACGCCGACCGGATATTATAAAATCCTATCGAAAGATGTTGACCCGAGCTGGACTGACCCGGCTACGGGTTACTCCATAGCTTCCGGTGAGGATTGCCCCCTTGGGTACCGGTGGATGCAGATTCAGGGCAACTACGGCATCCACGGCACGAACAATCCGAGCTCTATTGGTCATTATGTGTCCAATGGCTGCATACGCATGTATGAGGAGGATGTGGAAAAGCTGTTTGACGCGGTGGACGTGGGTACACCGGTGGAAATCACCTACAATCGTGTGGTCGTGGAGAAAGCGCCTGACAGTACCATTGTCTATTATATTTACCCTGATGGCTACGGCTGGCAGTCCGTTACTGTAGCGGATGTCAAGAATTGGCTGAAGGGCTACGGCGTGGAGAACTTCGAGAGTGACGAGGAGATCGAAAAGAAGATCAATGCCTCCAATGGGGAGCCTACCTATATTGCGAAGGTCTATCCGCTGTTTGT
The DNA here is from genome assembly GCA_947167105.1 of uncultured Selenomonas sp. Classification (GTDB taxonomy): domain Bacteria; phylum Bacillota; class Negativicutes; order Selenomonadales; family Selenomonadaceae; genus Selenomonas_B. The sequence continues at coordinate 113,393 of CAMVGU010000001.1, forward strand.
GAATGGCAAAAAAGTCGATAGCAAAGCTGTGATCCAGGGAGATGTGACTTATCTGCCGGTGGTGGATATAGCCAAGACCTTGAATGTTTCCACGGGCTGGAAGCCGAATGAAAAACTGCTGGTTTCGGCCTTTGGTGAGGCTGTGGGCTACGATAAGAAGGAAGTGCTGTATTGCAATGCCGATGATGCAGCCAAGCTGTTTCATGTAGATGGTGGCCTGACCAAGAAGGGTACCTATGAATTGAAGGCAGTTTCCAACGCAATCGTGCCTATAGTGCGCGGAGATCAGCCGCTGCCGGGCAGCAATACGCCGGAGAGCAATAAAACGGATACAACCGTTCCCGGTACTGCCCAGCCTGGAGCCGCTGCCAATACGAGCAGACCTGACAGCACCGCCAATCCTGCCTCCCAGAGCGGAACTGCAGCAAAGCAGACTGCACCGCGCTCCGCTGCCGAGGCAGAGCAGCAGGCACAGGCCGAGGCTGCTGCTAAGGTGAAGGCTGCCCAACAGAAGGAGGCCGAGAGGGAAGCTGCTGCCCAGGCAGACAGGGCCAAGGCAGATACTTCGGTCAAAACCGTGAAGACAACCAGGACAGAAAGCTCGACCACGATTGTGAGCACAGCTCGCTGAACTGGAGCATAAGGAGGAATTCCGTTGCCGAAGCGTTTCGTGATTCTCGACGGAAGCAGCTTGATTTACCGTGCTTTCTATGCGATGCCACCGCTTACAGATGCACGGGGCGAATCCACGGGAGCGATTGTTGGCTTTTCCAATATGCTGACAAAGCTGATGCAGGAACTCACCCCGGATTTCCTGGGGATAGCTTTTGATAAAAGCAGGCATACTTTCCGTACAGAACGCTATGCGGAATATAAAGGCACACGTGACAAGACACCGCAGGAGCTGCTTGAGCAGCTCCCGCTTTTGCGTGAGTTCGCAGCCGCTCATGGCATTGCCTTTTTGGAGAAAGAAAATTATGAAGCCGATGATATCATCGGCACCCTCGCTACCCAGGCGGCAAGCCAGGGCTATGAAGCACTGATAATCACCGGCGACAGGGATGCGCTGCAGCTTATCCGCCCTAATCTGCGTGTCCTGCTGACAAAGAAAGGCATAACGGATATCAAGGAGTACGATGAGGCGGCTTTCCAGGAAGAATATGGCTTTGAGCCGTTGCGCCTGATTGACTTAAAAGGGCTGATGGGCGATAGTTCCGATAATATACCGGGGGTGCCCGGTGTCGGCCCGAAAACTGCGAAGAAGCTTTTGCTTGAGTACGGTCATCTGGAGGATGTGCTGGCACATGCGGAAGAAGTCTCCGGCAAGAAACTGAAGGAGAACCTGGTTAGCAGCAGGGAACAGGCCCTGCTGTCCAAGGAACTTGCCACCATTGAGCTGGCTGTGCCCGGCGTGTCTTTTGCTGAGAATGACTTCATTCTCAGGCCCGATGCAGAAAAGATGCAATCCTTTTGCGAGCGCTATGAGCTGCGCGGCGTTTGGAAGAACTTCCAGAAAGTGCTGGGGGAACCGGAGGCGGCCCCGGAGGCTTCCCCGGCAGAGGCAGTCCTGCCGAATCTGGACTACGAAATACTGGAAGGTGCGCTGGAGGCCCAGGCTGTTTTGCCAGGCGGGCAGATTGCGGCAGCGGGTCTATTCACGGGTGAGGCGCCTTTTGCGAGACTTACGGGGCTGGCACTGGCTTGCGGAGGAAAACTCTATTTCGTTTCCGCAGATGCTGAAGCCTGGACAGTTGCCGTGTCTGCACTGGAGCAGGGGAAGCCGGCAGTCCTCTATGAACTGAAGCGATATTATCAGGCCGGGCTTAAGCCGGATAAAGATTACTTTGATGTGCAACTGGCAGATTACCTGCTGCAGCCGGAGAAGTCTGCCTATGAACTGGCTGCGCTGTCAAAGGCGTATTTCCCGGATGAACTGGTGCCGGAAGGCTTTGCCGATGCACAGGAGCAGGCAGTATGGGAGGCACGCCTGCTGGGCAAGCTGCAGCCGTTGCTCCTTTCGGAGCTGCAGGCACAGCACATGGAAAAGCTTTATCGGGAGATTGAGCTGCCGCTGGTAGAAGTCCTGGCCGATATGGAGCAGCAGGGTGTCTATGTGAACCGCGCAGAACTTGGGACTAAAGCCCAGGAAGTCGGTACGCGAATCACGGGGCTGGAACGGCAGATTTATGAGCTGGCGAAGCACGAATTCAAGATAAATTCCCCCAAACAGTTGGGGGCGGTGCTGTTCGACGAGTTGGGGCTGCCTGCGCAGAAGAAAACGAAGACCGGCTATTCCACTAATGCGGAAGTGCTGGAAACATTGCGTTTTCGGCATCCCATTGTGGAGCAGGTAATTTCATACCGCATGTGGACGAAGCTGAAATCAACCTATCTTGACGGCATCGCAGGACTTATACGCCAGGATTCAGGACGCGTGCATACGAATTTCAATCAGACGGTCACGGCAACGGGGCGCCTGTCAAGCTCTGACCCCAATCTGCAGAATATCCCGGTGCGCACGGAGGAAGGCAAGACCATCCGCGCCCTGTTTGAGCCGGGAGAAGGCTATGACTGGCTGCTGTCGGCGGATTATTCCCAGATAGAACTGCGTATTCTTGCCCATATGTCCGGGGATGAAAATTTCCTTGATGCCTTCCGGCAGGGACAGGATGTGCACGCACGCACGGCATCTGAGGTCTTCGGCGTACCCCTTGCGGAAGTAACGCCGGATATGCGCCGCAAGGCAAAGGCCGTGAATTTCGGTATTGTCTACGGCATCAGTGATTTTGGCCTGGCGCGTGACCTGCATATTCCGCGCCAGGAGGCTGCCGGCTATATCAAGCTCTACTTTGAGCGCTATCCGGGGGTTAAGTCCTTCCTGGATGGAACTGTGGCCGAGGCGCGCAAGCAGGGGTTCGTACAGACTCTCTTTGGCCGTCGCCGCAACCTGCCGGGACTCAATGAGCGCAATTTCAATCTCCGCTCGCTGGCCGAGCGCATGGCCATGAATACTCCTATCCAGGGTACGGCGGCAGATATAATCAAGCTTGCGATGATTGAAGCATATAAGCGGCTGCAGGCAATGAGGCTGAAAAGCCGGATCCTGCTACAGGTGCATGATGAGCTGGTGCTGGAAGTGGTGGAAGCTGAGCGTGAGCAGGTGACAGCCCTCCTGAAGGATGCGATGGAGAACATAGCGGAGCTCGCGGTGCCGTTGGTTGTAGATGTGCATTATGGACGCAACTGGTCTGAAGCAAAGTAAAGGGAGGCACGGCTATGCCGGAGATGCCCGAGGTCGAAATCATTCGCCGTTATCTGGACAAGCAACTGGCGGGGCAACGCATTGAAGCTTTTGAGAGCTTGTTGCCGCGCCAGATACAGTTTCCTGCGCCTGACAAATTTGAGGCGATGGTCTGCGGACAGGAGATTGCCGGGATGGGACGCCGGGGAAAGTATCTGCTGATGCGTCTTGTCAGTGGTACAGAGCTGGTCTTTCATCTGCGTATGACGGGCAGCCTTGTTTATGTGCCGGCAGGAGAGACCTTTGACAATAATCATATTCGCCAGATTTTTTATCTACTTGGTGGAGGACGCCTGTATTTTGCAGATATACGTACCTTCGGCACGATCTGCGCTGTGCAGCCGGGTGAGGAGGGGCTGGTGAGGGGGCTGGCTGAAATGGGGCCGGAACCTTTATCACCTGAATTCACGCCGACTTATTTACAGCAGGAGGCACATGGGCGCAGGACACCGGTGAAGAACTTCCTGCTGGATCAGCGCCGTGTGGGTGGTATTGGCAATATCTACGCAGATGAGGCGCTGTTTCTCGCCAAGGTGCACCCCAGCCGCGAGGCAGGCAGCCTGACCGTGGAAGAATGGCAGCACCTGCATGCAGCCGTTAATCAGGTCATTTTAGCTGGTATTGAGGATGGCGGCACCACCTTCCGCGATTATCGCAACGGTGCGGGGGGCAAGGGCTCTCACCAGGACAATCTCTATGTCTATAATCGGCAGGGGGAGCCTTGTCGTGAATGTGGCGTGCTCATAGAATACACGAAGCTGGGCGGGCGCGGCACCCATTACTGCCCCATGTGCCAACAGTTGGAAAGAGGGGATTAGGGCATGAAACATCCCCTTGTGATTGGCTTGACCGGCGGCATTGCCTGCGGCAAGAGCACTGTTTCCAGAGAACTTGCCAGATTAGGTGCTATCATTGTAGATGCAGATGCACTGGCACATCTGTTGGCGCAGCCCGGTGAGGCGTTGTATGAAGCCTATTATAAACATTTCGGACCGGAGGCTGTGACTGCGGAAGGCTTGCTGGACAGGCAGTACATTGCCTGGCGTGTGTTTTCTTCGCCGGAGGAGAAGGCGTGGATGGACAGGACTGCCCATCCTATCATCAGAACGCGCTTCGAACAGGAACTTGCTGCGGCCTGCGACCAGTTGCCTCCTGCCGTGGTTTTGGATGTGCCATTGCTTTTTGAAGCAGGCTGGGATGAAATGGCAGATGAGTGCTGGCTGGTCTACGCAACATTGGAGCAACAGCTCAAGCGTCTGCTGGCGCGTAACGGCGGTACAGAGGAGGCTGCCCGCGCCCGCATAATGGCACAGATGCCGCTGGAGGAAAAACGCAGGCGGGCCGATTTCGTGCTTGACAATACGGGACGGCAAAGCCGGTTGCTGAAACAGGTCAGGCGGTTATGGAAGGAACGGGTCAATGTAGATGGAGACATTCCCTGAGCGCCCCCGCACAGAGAGCCTATTACAAAGACGCCGGGCACAGAGGCGCAGGTGGCATGCACTCCTGCTAGGGCTGGCTGTGCTGGCTGGAGCTTTTGGCATTTACATGCTGTCTCAGTTTGAGTCGATACAGCGCAGCTACATTTATCCGTATCCCTATAGGGATACTGTAGAGCGCTATGCAGAGCAATATGGGGTGGACAGCCATCTGGCCGCAGCCGTCATTCTGTCAGAAAGCCATTTCCAGAATGATGTGCATTCACACCGTGGCGCCGTGGGGCTGATGCAGTTGATGCCGGATACAGCAGCCTGGATTGCCTACCAACTGGATGACGAGGGCTATTCTGTCACATCGCTGCATGAACCGGAGCGTAATATCCGCTACGGGGTCTGGTACCTGGCTTCACTTGAGCATGAGTTTCAAAACAATGATGTGTTGGCATTGGCTGCTTACAACGCAGGACGCGGCAATGTCCGGGCATGGATACAGGAGGAGGGCTGGCCGGAGGATTTCTCTGATATAGGCAGGATCCCGTACAACGAGACGCGTGCCTATGTGGCCCGCGTCCTTGCAGCCCAGCGTAAATACCGCGATTTGTATCCCTGAGACTGGTAGTTTAAAGAGTTGTTCTATGAGGAGGTTTGCTACATGGTAAGTGAAGAAACGATGATGTTCAAAGTGGGCGGCGAGGAAAACCGTGCAGAGAAAATCATTCGCAATGTCTGCGCGTCCATGGAAGAAAAAGGATATAATCCCATCAATCAGTTGGTCGGCTATCTGCTGTCCGGCGATCCGGCCTATGTGACGAGTCACAACGATGCACGCAGCCAGATCCGCAAGCTGGAACGGGATGAGTTGCTTGAGGAATTGGTACGTTTCTATCTGGGGAAGGCACAGTGAAGCGTTACCTGGGTCTGGATATAGGTGATCGTACTATCGGCATTGCGGTCAGTGATCCCCTGGGCTTGACTGCGCAAGGTGTCGAGACAATCAAGCGCAAGGATATGGCCGCTGACCTGCGTCGCCTGGACGAACTTATGAAGGAATACGATACCAAGGCCCTGGTTTCTGGCTATCCGAAGAATATGAATGGCACAGAAGGCCCTCGCTGCCAGTTTGTCAAGGATTTCATGGCAGAAGTAAGGAAGGCATATCCAGATGCGGAAATTCATTTCTGGGATGAGCGGCTTTCTACGGTAGCAGCCACCCGTTCTCTGCTGGAAGCAGATATTTCCCGCCGCAAGCGTCGCAAGGTCATCGACAAAATGGCTGCGGTCTTCATCCTGCAGGGCTTTCTGGATAGTCTGCAGGCTTGACAACTTTTGTGCCCTTGCGGTAAAATGCAGTTAGTATTTTTTTCGTGCAGAAGAGGTGGCAGGTATGTCTGATAAGGAAAAAGATTTGCAGGCTGAAGAAGACGATGTTGTTGTAGTCATGACAGACGAGGACGGCAACGAGTTCTATTATCAGGAAGAAATGATCATTCCAGTGGGTGATGATAAGTATGCTTTGCTTGTTGGCCTGCATGACGAGGACGGAGAGGGCCATGAACACGGTTGCGGCTGTGGTTGCGAAGATGATGAGGACGTGCTGATTGCCAAGATTGTCACGAATGAAGATGGCGAAGAGGAGTACGTCGAGCCCACCGATGAAGAGTTCGAAGCTGTGCAGAAGGCGTATGATGCACTGGTTGAAGATTCCGAACAGGAATAACAGATAACGCAGATGAGCTGCCATCCTGGGCCGAGAGGCTCGAGGTGGCGGCTCTTTCACGTAAATTAAAAAAAGAGGTAAGGTAATGGGTGGTATGGAGCCGAAACAGGCATGGTGGGAGAGTTTCTTGCAAGAACTGCAGCGATTGGTCAAGACGCAGGATAAGGCATTTTCCTTGCCCCATGTTGATTTGCGGAAAGCAAGAGAATGGCTGGATGTTCTGTCCGACAAGCTGACATGGAAACGCTGGGCCGCCGTTGCTGCTCTGCTGCTGGCCCTTTTTCTGGGTCTGTGCTATGCGTTGTTTGGCGCGAATGACGAGGGTCGCAAGCTGGCTCCTGATCAGATCATCTATGTAACGGTGAAGCCGGGCATGAATGCGGATATGATTGCCGACTCACTGGTGGAGCACGGGGTGCTGGATGGCAAGCTGTCTTTCTGGTGGCAGGTGAAGACTGGCGGGCTGCAGGACAAGATTAAGACAGGTACATACGCTTTTACGCCGGCCATGGAGGCAAAGGATGTGCTGGCGAAGCTTGTGGCCGGCGAGATTACGGTCATCAAGATTACGATACCGGAAGGTTTCGGCGTCAAGGAGATTGCCAGGCGTCTGGCTGATGAGGGGCTGGCTGATGAGCGGAAGTTCCTGGAGAAAGCCAGGGATTTTGCTCCCTATGGCTATATGGAAAAGGGCGAGCATGAAGATGTACGCTATACGGCGGAGGGCTTTCTCTTTCCTGCCACCTATGAATTACAGCCTGATATGAATGAACAGGACATTATGAATATGATGGCACAGGCCCTGGACGGACGCCTGACCAGGAAAATGCGTGCCCGTGCCAGGGAAATGGATTTGTCCATCTATGAGCTTATCACGCTTGCTTCTTTGATTGAAAAGGAAGCGCTTTTTGCCGAGGACAGGCCGATTATTGCTCAGGTTTTCTACAAGCGCCTGAAGCGGGGAATGCCATTGCAGACGGATGCGACACTGCAGTATCTGATGGATGCGCCCAAGGAGGATGTCTCCATCGCAGATACGCAGATAGAGTCGCCGTATAATACCTATCAGAATAAGGGCTTGCCGCCGGGGCCGATTGCAAGTCCCGGTATGGATGCCATCGAGGCGGCGCTGTATCCGGCCGATACAGACTATCTGTATTTTGTTGCGGACAGGAGCGGGCATAATCATTATTCCATGACCTACGATGAGCATATTGCCATAGTCAATGAGGTAAGGTAATTTGGAAGCGCTTTTACGGGAAATGGAAGCCTACGCGGAGGAAAACCATGTGCCCATTATACGGGACAGGGGCAGGCTGGCCTATATAGAAACAGTGAAACAGGCACAGCCGTGCCAGGTGCTGGAAGTCGGAGCCGCTATAGGCTACTCGGGCCTCTTGGCGGCCATGTATGGTGCACCGGGCCTGCGTCTTGATGCCATTGAGCACAATGCGGGCAGGGTAGAAGCTGCGCGCCGGTTTTGGGGGCGCACTCCCTACGCTGGACAGTTGCAGGTGATTCTGGGTGATGCCACGGAACTCCTCAGCAAATGGAGGCGGCCCGAGGGCGGCTACGACTTTGTGTTCCTGGATGCGGCCAAGGGGCAGTATGCTGACTATTTTCGCCTGGTGCTGCCGTTACTTGCAGACACGGCGCTGGTGGTGGCAGATAATGTGCTGTTCCGTGGCTATGTAAGGGGCAAAGGCCCCATTCCGCATCGCTTCCGCACGATTGCGATGCGACTGCGGGAATATCTGGCACTCACGAGCACCACGCCTGGCTGTTCCACAGAAATCGTAAAATGCGGCGATGGCCTTGCCGTGACCACTGTGCGAAAGGATGAAAGATTTGCAGCAAAACAAGCCTGAGCTGCTCTCACCGGCGGGCAATCCGGAAAAAATGAAGATGGCTTTGCTCTACGGAGCCGATGCAGTATATCTGGGCGGAAAATCCTTTGGTCTCAGGGCGATGGGGGGCAATTTCAGCCGCGAGGAACTGCAGGAGGCAATGGAGTTTGCCCATGGGCTGGGCAAGAAAGTCTATGTGACCGTCAATATTTTCCCCCATAACGGGGATCTGGCAGGTCTTCCTGATTATCTGCGCTTCCTGCGGGAAATCGGTACTGACGCATTGCTGGTGGCAGACCTGGGAGTTTTTCAACTGGCCCGCGAGCTGGTGCCGGAGCTGCCGCTGCATGTAAGCACCCAGGCTAACAATGTGAATTACCTGACCGTAGAGAGCTGGCACAGGCTGGGTGCAAAGCGCGTGGTTCTGGCCAGGGAACTCTCGCTGGGAGAGATTGGGGAAATACGTGAGCATACAGAAGCCGAGCTGGAGCTTTTTGTGCACGGAGCAATGTGCATTTCTTATTCCGGCCGCTGCCTGCTGAGCAATTACTTTACAGGCCGTGATGCGAACCGGGGCACCTGTGTTCAGTCCTGCCGCTGGAATTATGCTTTGACGGAAGCAAGCCGCCCGGGAGAGTATTTCCCCATAGAGGAAGATGAGCGAGGCACTTATATCCTGAACTCCAAGGATCTTTGCCTGCTGCCATACCTGCCTCAGGTCATTGAAAGCGGTGCAGACAGCCTGAAGATAGAAGGGCGCATGAAAAGCGTGCATTATGTTGCCAGCGTTACCAAGGCATACAGAGAAGCCATTGACAGTTATTGGGCTGATCCTGAGCATTTCGAGGTCAGGCAGGAATGGCTTGAGGAATTGGAGAAAGTATCCCATAGACCGTATACGACCGGATTTGCGCTGCACAAGCCAACGTCAGAAGATCAGGTCTATACATCTTCATCATATTTGCAGACATCAGATTTTGTAGGGCTGGTACTTGGCTATGATGCAGAATCAGGCTATGCGACGGTGGAGCAACGCAATAATATGAAATGCGGCCAGGAGCTGGAAATCTTCCGCCCCAGAGGCGCAGGCTTTCAGCAGGTACTGGCGGATATGCTGGATGATAAGGGACAGCCCATAGATGTGGCCCCCCATGCGCAGCAGATAGTGAGCATTCGCATGGAAAGGCCAGTGGAGCCGTATACGATTTTACGCAGGAAGGTTTGACGAGGGGGAAGGGTTATGACAGAGACAGTACGCTATACTGGCACTGCTATCGGTCGTGTACAGGGCGTGGGCTTCCGCATGTTCGTGCGGGAGCACGCAAAGGAATTGGGATTGACAGGCTGGGTCAGGAATATGTCAGATGGCACAGTGGATTTTGATGTGCAGGGAGCCAGGGAACAAGTGGAAAAGCTGCTCAGGATTATTCGTCAGGGCAATTATTTCATCAAAGTAGTGGAATTGAGGCTGGAAGAAGAAAACCCGACTCTACCGCCGGAACAAGGTTTTAATATAAAGTACTGAAAGAAGGCAGCCATATGGCAAAAATCCTGGTCCTGCATGGACCGAATCTCAATCTGCTGGGCACGCGTGAACCGGAAATATATGGTTCCGCTACACTTGATGACATTAACCATATGCTTAAGGCACGTGCGGAGGAGACGGGGCTTGGCATTGATTTCCTGCAGTCCAACCATGAGGGCGTGCTGGTTGATGCAATACAGCAGGCCAGAGGCAAGTACGATTATATTATCTTTAACGCAGCCGCATTTACTCATTACAGCATTGCATTGCGTGATGCCATTGCAGCCGTGGATGTGCCGGTCATAGAGGTACATATCTCGAATGTACATAAACGCGAGGAATTCCGTCACCAATCAGTGCTGGCTCCTGTAGCGTTGGGCCAGATCTGCGGCCTGGGTGTGGCCAGCTATTTGGCAGCATTAGAGGCAATTATATATCGCTTGAATCACTGATTTTATATTCAGGGGGACTGACTATGATTGAAAAGCGCCTGGCAGCTCTGCGTGCTTTGCTGGTGAATGAACAGCTGGACGCCGTAATTGTCACAAAATACGTGAACCTGCATTATTTCAGTGGCTTTCGCGGCGATGATACAACCCTTGTCATTTCTGCCGAACGTGCAGTGCTGGTGACTGACAGTCGCTATACGGAGCAGGCGAAGATGCAGGCACCACTCTATGAGCTGGTCGAGCAGAAGGACGGCTTGCTGCAAAAGACTGCAGATGTTGTGAAAGAAATAGGTTGCCAGAAGGTGGGCTTTGAAGGCAATGCCCTTATTTACGACGACTTCGCAAAGCTCACGGAATTGATGCCGGGTGTAGAATTCAAGACGCCGCTGAAGCTGGATGTTTTGCGGGAAATCAAGGACAGCACGGAAATCAAGCTGATCCGCAAGGCCTGCGGGATTGCCGATGCCGCCTTTGAGGACATTCTGGGCTTCATCCGTCCGGGCGTCACTGAGCTGGCTGTGGCAGCTCGCATGGAAGGGAAGATGCGCGAGCTGGGGGCGGAGGAGCCAGCTTTCAAGACCATCGTTGCATCCGGGCTGCGCGGCGCGTTGCCCCATGGCATTGCCACGGATAAGACAATCGGACAGGGAGAGCTTGTGACGTTGGATTTTGGTGCAATGTATAAAGGATACTGCTCCGACATGACGCGTACCATCTGTGTCGGCAAGGCCGATGAGAGGCAGAGGGAAATCTATGAGGCCGTGCTGTCTGCCCAGAAACTTGCCCTTACGCTGATAAAGCCCGGCGCGGCGGGCAAGGCTGTAGATGCCGCAGCCAGGGAGGAATTGGACAGGCACGGATTGGGAGAGTATTTCGGTCACGGCCTCGGTCACAGCCTGGGACTGGAAATCCACGAGGCCCCGCGTCTCTCGCGCCTGAGTACCTGTGAAGCCTTAGTGCCGGGAATGCTGATAACAGACGAGCCGGGAGTATATATCCCGGGGTGGGGCGGCATCCGTATCGAGGATACGGTGCTTGTGACAGAGACTGGCAGCGAAGCTTTAATCAGCTCGGATAAAGAATTGATAGAGCTGTAATTTTCTTTGCAAAATCTTGAACAACTGCATTATCATGCGTTATAATATAGCCATTACTGTAAAGAGCAAACCATTGGAGGGTGTAATTTAATGATTAACAGCACAGATTTCCGTACGGGCCTGACCATTGAGATTGATGGCGGTGTCTGGCAGATTGTCGATTTCCAGCATGTGAAGCCTGGCAAGGGTGCTGCCTTTGTCCGCACGAAGATTAAGAATGTGGAGACCGGCGCCGTGATTGAGCGCACGTTCAATCCGAACGAGAAGATGCCGGCCGCTCATCTCGACAACAGCAATATGCAGTATCTCTATGAGTCCGATGGCATGTACACATTCATGAACACTGAGACTTATGAGCAGACCGAGCTCAATAAGGAGCAGCTTGGTGATGCGCTGAACTACCTGATGGAAAACATGGAAGTCTCGTTGCAGACTTTCAAAGGCCGTATCATCGGCATTACACTGCCGAACTCTGTAAGCCTCAAGGTCGTTGAGTGCGAGCCCAGCGTCAAGGGCAATACCGCTACCGGCGCCACCAAGATGGCCAAGGTCGAGACCGGCTACGAGGTGCGTGTGCCGCTCTTTATCAATGAGGGCGATGTGCTTCGCATTGATACCCGCACGGGCAACTACATCGAGCGTGCATAAATTGCCACCAGCAGGGCTGCCGTATCGGCATAGGTACGGCGGCTTTTATTTTAATTATATTGCAGGAATTTTGAGGATACTCCTAGAAGTATAGATAAGGAAAGTCAAATTATGCAGTACCTGAATCATTAAAAGGAGGTTTCTCTTATGGCAAATGAAAAGGAAATCATTAAAAAAGACACTTCTCTGGGTGCGGTACGTATTGCTGATGAAGTCGTAAGCATCATTGCAGGCCTGGCCGCAACTGAGGTCGAGGGGATTGCAGGCATGAGCGGCGGCATTGCCGGCGGTATTGCTGAGATGCTTGGCCGCAAGAACTTTGCGAAGGGTGTCAAGGTCGAAGTCGGCGAGAAGGAAGCTGCCGTAGACCTTTACATTATCGTAAAATACGGCGTGCGCATCCCCGATATCGCATTGGCCGCCCAGGAAAATGTAAAACAGGCCATTGAAACAATGACCGGCCTGTCTGTCGTTGAGGTCAATATCCATGTACAGGGAGTCAGCTTCCCGACTGACGAGGCGAAAGAAGAAGAGATTCGCGTACGTTAAAGAGGAAAGGCTGGTTCCATGGGTTTTCTCAATCGTTTTTTCCTGATGCTCTCCATGCTGGTCATGATGGCGGCTGCCTTGGCGGTGCTGTCAGTCTGCCTGCATATACTGCCAGAACACTATTGGCTGAATGAGGTGCATTATGCAATTTCACGGCCGGAGACGATTGCCATTGCGGTTGTTGTACTGCTGGTCAGCCTGAACCTGTTCTTTGCATCTTTCAGCCGTCAGGTTCCCAAAGAACGCAGCAGTGGCGAATTTGTCATAGTCTCGGGTGCGTCCGGCGATGTACGGGTTTCTATTGCTGCAGTGCGTGATCTGCTGAAAAAGCTTGTCCGTGATATACGTGGGGTGCGTGATGCACATGTACATGTAATGGCTGCAAGGGACGCAAAAGCGGCACATCCGCTCAGGGTGGAAATGTCTCTGGCTATCGGGCAGGAGACTAATGTCAGCGTCGTTTCTGAAATGGCAACTGCCCGTGTACAGGAACAGCTCAAAGAGTTGCTGGGGTTTCAGGATGTGCCTGTAGCTGTGGACATCGCAGATATTTCCAATGTGGCACCACCTGACAGAAAGCGCCGCGTAGTCTGAAGGCGGAGGCAGGATGATGAAAGAAGAATTGACAAAGGGGCTCTTTTGTCTCTGGCGTGAGCATAGAGGAGCAAGCCTTGGGGTAATGCTGGGGCTGGGACTGGGTGTTTCTGTGCTTGCTTTTGGCTTCTGGCGGACACTCTTCGTCACCCTTTGCTGCCTTGTGGGGCTGTGGCTGGGTCGAGAGCTTGATACCAAGGCTGATATACTCGATGACCTGGCCCGCTTCCGCGGTGCCCTGGCAGATTTATTGCTGCCCCGGCGATTCCGCCGGTTTCGCCGTGAAGATGAGGGCGGCCATGGCAGCTATGAACATTTTGATTAAGGTGTCGTCAAAAAATAACATTTTTAAGGAAGGTAAGGCATGAGTCGCAGACAAGCAAGGGAAGCCGCCCTGCAGGCGCTTTTCCAGTTAGATTTCAACAAGCCCGAGGGAGAAGAGCAGCGGGAAGCGTACGAAACCCTGGCTGTCGATACGGCTTTGGCTGAGGCTGAAACAGGCAGTCTTACGGCTAAGGACAGTGAGTATGTGCAGACGGTTGTACATGGCACCCGTCGATTCCTGCCGGAGGTGGACACGCTGCTGGCACAACAGTCCCGTGGCTGGAAGCCGGAACGCATGGCTGCTGTTGATCGCAATGTTGCGCGTCTGGCCATCTTCGAGATGTGCTTTGCAGAGGAAAGGCTGGATGCCGGTATAGTCATCAATGAGGCTGTTGAATTGGCGAAGAAATACGGTACGGATGATTCTGGCCGCTTCGTGAATGGCATCCTGGATGCACTGGCAAAAAAGCAGAAACAGAAGAAATAAAACTCAGGTAAGCCAGGCTAGAGACTAGGCTGGCTTTCTTGTTATGTACAGACCACGCAGCCGAAAGGAGGCATCAATGTGGCCGTATACAGTGTCAGTGATGTCACGCGTTACATAAAGAGCCTGCTATCGCAGGAGCAAGCTTTGCAGCATCTCATGGTGCGCGGTGAAATATCGAATTTCAGATGCTATCCTTCGGGCCATTGCTATTTCACTCTCAAGGATGCTGCCTCTACTTTGAAATGCGTGCTGTTCAGCAGCCGAGCCCGGCGCCTTCGCTTTCAGCCCGTCAATGGCCTGCAGGTCGTAGCAACGGGGAATATCACTGTCTACGAGAAGGATGGTGCCTATCAGCTATTGGTGGACACGCTGCTGCCGGAGGGTACAGGGGACTTAGCTCTGGCATATGAGCAGCTTAAGGAAAAATTGCAGGCAGAAGGACTGTTTGATCAGGCACATAAACAGAGCTTGCCGCGCTTCCCACGCCGCGTAGGTGTTGTCACCTCATCAGCAGGTGCAGTCCTGCGTGATATATACCATGTCATCAGCCATCGCTGGCCTGCGGCCCAGATTGTGCTCTATCCTGTGCAGGTGCAGGGCGAAGGCTCGGCAGAGCAAGTGGCAGCAGGAATAGAATTTTTTAACCGCAGGCACAGGGAGCAGCCGGTGGATGTGCTGATTGCAGGACGTGGCGGCGGCTCAATGGAAGATTTGTGGTCTTTCAACGAGGAAATTGTTGTGCGTGCCATTTATGCGTCTAAGATACCGATCATCTCGGCAGTGGGGCATGAAACGGACTTCACGTTGGCGGACTTTGCTGCAGATGTGCGTGCGGCCACCCCTTCCCAGGCGGCGGAATTGGCTGTACCGGACAGGTCGGAACTTGTCCGCTATGTTGACAGTCTTTCTGCTCGTTTGGTGCAGATTACGAAACGACAGTTGCAGAATAAGCGTCTGCGGCTTAATGCCGCTCTCCAGAGCACAGCTCTTAGGGCACCGCAGCAACTGCTTGCAGAGCGCCGCCAGAGGCTGGATAAAGCGTCCCTGCGCCTGCAGCAGTTGATGGAGGCAGCACTCAAGCAACGCAGGCACAGGCTTGAGCTGGCTCTTGGCAAGCTCGATATGCTAAGCCCCGTGCATGTGCTCAGGCGCGGCTACGGGCTAATAGAGCACGGAAATTCCATTGTCACCAGTGTGAAGCAAATCAAGCCTGGTGATGAACTGGTTTTGACCTTCAAGGATGGCCGTATCAGGGCCACGGCAGGGGATAAGCTGCCCACATTGCCAGAGCACAAAGCGGATATGCGAAAGGGAGTATCGTGATGCCCAGGAAAAAGGAACTGTCTTTTGAAGAATCACTCGCCAGGCTGGAGTCCATCGTGGCCCAGATAGAAAAGGGCGATACGGATTTGCAGGAATTGATGGCCAATTATTCAGAGGGTATCCAGCTCTCAAAGAACTGCCTGATGTCCTTGGAGCGGGCGGAAAAAGCCATGGACTTGATGGTGCAGGAAAAAGATGGGCAGATCATTCAATCTGAGTTGACTATAGAGGGGAAATAAATATGTTCAAGGAAATCTGGCAGCAAAGGCTGAAGCTGGTAGAGGAACGGCTGCCAATAGAGCTGACATCCAATCCCTCACTGGACAAGACGCTTGGCGAGGCGATGAGCTATAGCCTGATGGCCGGAGGCAAGCGCATGCGGCCAATTCTACTGATGGCTGCAACTGACGCAGTAGGTGGACGGGGCGAAGATTTCTTGACGGTTGCCTGTGCCATAGAAATGATACATACCTATTCGCTGATCCACGACGATTTGCCGGCGATGGATAATGATGATTACAGGAGAGGCAAGCTTACAAATCACAAGGTCTATGGGGACGGTATGGCTGTGCTGGCAGGAGATGCTTTGCTGACCCTGGCTTTTGAAACCGTTCTGCGCCAGCAGGGAGCAAGCGATGCTGTCAAGCTGGCTGTAGTGCGCGAATTCAGTGTTGCTGCAGGCCAGAGCGGTATGGTTGGCGGCCAGGCTATGGATCTGGAGGCTGAGGGACGCCGCATTCCTTTGGAGGAACTCCGCAGGCTGCATATGGGCAAGACAGGTGCGCTCTTCCGTGCAGCAATCCGCAGCGGTGCGCTCCTGGCAGGAGCTGATAGCAAACAGCTCGCGGCACTGACGGAATATGCCGATAAGTTCGGGCTGGCCTTCCAGATAACAGATGATATTCTGGATGTGGTCGGAGACGCGGCAGTTATCGGCAAGCCAGTGGGCAGTGATGAGCGCAATGAAAAGTCAACCTATGTGACGCTGACCTCCCTTGACGAGGCCAGGAATTTAGCAAGGCAGACAGTAGATGAGGCACTGGCGGCTTTGGCACTGTTTGGCAATGAAGCGGAATTTCTGCGCGAAATTGTACGCAGGCTCATGGCAAGAGAGAAATGACGGGAAGTGCGACTATGTATCCGCTACTGGAAAAAATAAAAAAGCCGTCAGATTTGAAGCGTCTCAATCTGCTTGATTTGGAGAAACTGGCACAGGAAATCCGCGAATTCCTGATTGAGGTCGTTTCTGAGAATGGCGGTCACTTGGCACCCAGTCTGGGTACGGTGGAGCTGACACTTGCCTTGCACAGTGTATTCAGCCTGCCGCAGGATAAGCTGATTTGGGATGTGGGGCATCAGGCTTACACCCATAAGCTGCTGACCGGCCGCTGCAACCGCTTTCACACACTCAGGCAGAAAGGCGGTATAACAGGCTTTCCGAATCGTTTCGAGTCAGAATATGACGCTTTTGGGGTGGGCCATGCCAGTACTTCTATTTCTGCTGCTTTGGGCATGGCAATATCCCGCGATTTAGCGGGCCGCAAGAACAAGGTTATTGCGGTACTTGGCGATGGTGCGCTGACTGGCGGTGAGGCCTTTGAGGCGCTGAATCACGCAGGCGATCTCGGCAAGGATCTCATTGTCATCCTGAATGACAATGAGATGTCCATCGACCGGAACGTGGGAGCAATGAACGAATACCTGTCACGTATCCGCGTAGCACCGCAGTACAACCAGGCCAAACGGGACATGGAAAACTTCCTGGGCAGCATTCCGCATTTCGGCAGCAAGGTGCTGCGCACTGCCAGCCAGCTAAAGGATGGCTTGCGCTCTGTTTTGGTACCGGGCGGCTTGTTCGAGGAAATGGGCTTCCAGTACGTGGGGCCATTGGATGGACACAATATCAGCCTGTTGCAGGATGTTTTCAGCCGGGTACGGGAAATGCACGGCCCCCTGCTCATCCATGTGCATACGACAAAGGGCAAAGGATATGCGCCGGCAGAGAAAAATCCTGGCATGTATCACGGCGTCGGCAAGTTTGAGCCAGAGACAGGCGAGCTGCTAAAAAAGCAGGGCGGCCCACCTTCGTACACTGCTGTTTTCAGCAAGGCCCTGATCGAGCTGGCGGCAGAGGACAAGGATATTGTGGCTATCACGGCAGCTATGCCCAGCGGCACGGGGCTGAAAGCCTTCGGGGAGAAATATCCCACGCGATATTATGATGTCGGCATTGCCGAGGAACATGCGGTGACACTGGCGGCAGGTATGGCGGCAGACGGCCGCAAGCCGGTAGTGGCACTCTATTCTACCTTTGCCCAGCGTGCCTTCGATCAGCTTATCCATGATGTATGCCTGCAGAACCTGCCGGTAAAGCTTTGCCTGGATAGGGCCGGCCTGGTGGGTGAGGACGGGCCGACCCATCATGGCGTCTTTGACCTTTCCTATCTGCGGGAAATGCCGAACATGACGATTTTCGTGCCCAGGGATGAGGGGGAACTGCGTGGCATGCTGGCTGCGGCCATTGCCCTGCCCGGGCCGGCTGCAGTGCGTTATCCGCGAGGAGCCGGACTGGGTGTGGATGTACCTGAAGGCTTCCCGGAAATAGATGTGGGCAAGGCGGAGGTGCTGAGCGACAAGGGCGAAATCGCTTTCCTGGCGCTGGGGCCTATGGTCGCCAAAGCACAGGGAGCGGCAAAGATACTGCAGGAACATGGCATTGAGGCAGGCGTGGTGAACATGCGTTTTGCAAAGCCCCTTGATGAGGAACTTCTGGCCGCCTATGGGCGCAGCAAGAAACTGCTTGTGACTGTCGAGGAGAATATACTGGCAGGCGGCTTCGGCTCCATGGTTGCAGAGTATCTGCTGGACAAGAGCTGTACTGCACAGCTCTTGCGCTGCGGCGTGCCCGATAAATTCATCGAGCAGGGCAAGCGTGAAGAACTGCTGGCCTTGTGCGGCCTGCAGCCGGAAAACATAGCGGCCGGAGCAGAGGCACGCTGGAATTTGATTCAGGAATAATATATGGCAAAAGAAAGATTGGATATACTGCTGGTGGAGCGGGGGCTGGCTGTCAGCCGCGAACGGGCAAAGCGCTTGATTATGGCTGGCGATGTGCTCGTGGATGGCCAGAAAATAGATAAGGCAGGTACTGCTGTCAAGGCAGAAGCGGAAATACGCCTGCTGGGCAGCGATATACCCTATGTGAGCCGGGGCGGCCTGAAGCTAGCCAAGGCCATGGAGGTCTTCGGCCTGACGCTTACGGGCAAGATAACTGCAGATATTGGTGCTTCCACCGGCGGCTTTACGGATTGCATGCTGCAGAACGGGGCAGTGAAGGTCTATGCTATAGATGTGGGCTATGGTCAACTGGCCTGGAAATTGCGCATGGATAAACGTGTGGTTAATATGGAGCGCACCAATATCCGCAACGTGACACCGGCTGATATTGGTGAGAGGCTGGACTTCATCTCCATTGATGTAGCCTTCATTTCCTTGACAAAGGTACTGCCGGTGGCCTTTGGACTGCTGCATGAGCAGGGCGAGATTGCCGCACTGGTAAAACCGCAGTTCGAGGCGGGGCGCGAGGCAGTTGGCAAGAAAGGCGTCGTTCGCGACCCGGCTGTGCATGAGGAGGTCATACGCAAGGCACTTTCCTTCAGCCGGGACTTGGGAATTGTCGTCAGGGGACTTACATACTCTCCGATCAAGGGGCCGGAAGGCAATATTGAATACCTGGCCTGGCTGAGCAGGGATAACCAAGCAGAAGATGCAGTGACGGAAGATATAATTCGCTTAACTGTAGCTGCCGCCCATGGGGAATTGGATAAATGAGGATATGAGGAGCTGTGAGCGTTGCTGAAGATTGCTGTTTTTCCGAACCTGGACAAGCCTGAATCTCCGGAAGTCCTGCGCCGTCTGTTTGCTTTTTTCCAAGGCAAAGAGGTACGTTTGATGCTGCCGCCCCGGGAAGCAGATTTCTTCGGCTTTGCAGACTATGCTACGGAGCGGATAGAGGAACAGCCAACTGATATCGCGCTCAGCGTAGGCGGCGATGGTACCTTGCTTGGGGTGTGCCGCCGCTATGGGCATCGTCCGGTATCGGTTTGCGGCATCAATATCGGTACATTCGGGTTCATGGCTGATATTGAATTGCAGGAACTTGAGACAAAGCTGCAAAAAATACTGGACGGCAATTATAATATCGAACATCGCTTGCTGCTGGCAGGTTTCGTGCGCAGGGAAGGCGAGGAGAAATTCCTGGGGCATGCCATTAATGATGTGGTCATCACCAAAGGCGGTGTTGCGCGTATGCTGCATCTTGGCCTGCGTATCAATGAGCAGCATCTGATGGATTATCAGGCAGATGGCATCATCGTTTCCTCAGCGACAGGTTCCACTGCATATTCCTTATCGGCAGGCGGGCCTATTATGACACCGACGGTAAGGGCACTCCTGGTGACGCCTATCTGTGCTCATACCTTGAATATGAGGCCGCTGGTCATTGGAGAAGAGGATATCGTACACATCGACATTGCGGCAGTCCATCAGGATATCCTGGTGACATTCGACGGACAGGAAAGCTACCGCCTCCAGCCCGGTGATGAGGTTGTGGTCAAGAAATCCGAGGGGCAGGCCAGCATCGTAAAATTCGAGGACAAAGATTATTACCAGATTTTATGTACCAAGCTATGGAAAAACATATAGAAAAGAGGGAACCAGGGCATGAAGAGCAAGCGGCACGAACTGATCAGGGCTATAATCGCGCGCCAGCCTGTCGAGACGCAGGAGGAATTGGCCGATGCGCTGCGCGCCGAGCAGGTACAGGTCACACAGGCTACGGTCTCTCGCGATATCAAGGAAATGGGCCTTATAAAAGTGCCGTCAATTGGCGGGCATTACCGTTACGCCGAGCCCCAGAAGCGTACAGCGCTCTACACCCAGGGACGGCTGGCCAGGCTGTTCCGGGACAATGTGCTTGGTATGGACTTCAGCGAGAATCTTCTGGTACTGAAAACACTGCCCGGATCGGCCAATATAGTGGCAGCAGGTCTTGATAGCTCGGACTGGCGGGAGATCATCGGCACCATAGCGGGGGATGACAATGTCCTGGTGATCATCAAGCCGAAAAAAGCAGTACCGGCCGTAATGGCACGCCTGGGTAAGTTCTTTGGAGCAGTTCCGAAGACACTGGAGGAGCAATGAAATGCTGAAAACATTGACCGTCTGGAATTTTGCGTTGCTGGAGCATGTGCAGGTGGAGTTCGGCACGGGGCTGAATATCCTGACCGGAGAAACAGGTGCAGGCAAGTCTATCCTGATAGATTCCCTGGGGGCTATTCTGGGACGGCGTGTGTCTGCTGATATGATACGTACCGGCTGTGAATGGCTGCGGGTCGAGGCAGTCTTCACCCTGGATGATTCCCCCGGCCTGCACGAACTGCTGGCGGCCCAGGCCATAGATGATGCGGAAGGTCTTTTGATTGTCACCCGGCAGGTGTCCCGCAATGGCCGCAGCCTGGTGCTGGCCAATGGCTGCCACATTACTCTTAGCCTGCTGAAGCAGCTCGGAGCCTTGCTGGTGGATATCCACGGGCAGAACGAAAACCTGGCCTTGCTGAAGGAGGACAGCCAGTTCCGTCTGCTGGATGCATACGACCCGGCTATAGGAGAAGCTTTGGTCATATATAGCGCAGTTTACGATAAATGGCATGCCAGGCAAAAGGAGTATGAGGAAAAAAAGCTGGCTGCAAGGGAATATGCCCAGCGACTGGATATGCTGCGCTGGCAGGATAAGGAAATCAGCGAGGCCCAGCTTCAGCCAGGGGAGGATGAGAAGCTGGAAACGGAAATACGCAAACTCTCCCACGCAGAGAAGATTGCGGGCTATGTAGAGGATTCTTACGCGCTGTTCGAGGGAGGGGGCAAATCCGGCATCGGCATATTGCCTGCCCTGTCCCAAGTAAAGAAGCATCTGCAGGATATGCGCCGTTATGATGAAAGCCTTGCCAATGCCCAGCAGATTGTGGAGGAGGCGGAGATTTCCCTGCAGGAAGCGGCCTATGAAGTGCGTGATTATGGCGAAGATATGGACTTTAGCCCCCAACGCCTGGACAAACTTCAGTCCCGTATGGATGTAATTGATAAGCTTTGCAGGAAATATGGTGCCAGAGTAACGGATGTTTTGGCGCATCAGCAGCGGGTGCAGCAGGAACTGGCCAATATTGAGAATTACGATGATGATATGGCCCGGCTGCAGGAGCAGATTGAGCAGTTGGCCCAGGACATGCAGCAGCAGGCAGCGAAGCTTACCGGACTGCGCAAGCAGGCAGCGGGCACATTGAGCAAGGCCATTGAAAGCCAGCTATTGGAACTGGGCATGCCTAAAGCACGTCTGCGCATAGAGACTTCTGCCAGCGGGAAATATACCGCTACTGGCGCAGATGAAATCACGATGTACTTCTCGGCCAATCCCGGCGAAGCGGAAAAGCCTTTGGCCAAGGTAGCCTCAGGAGGCGAGCTGTCACGTCTGGCTCTGGCTATCAAGACAGTGGCCGCTTCCCGCGATGCCTCCGTGCCTAGTATGGTATTTGATGAAATTGATACAGGCATCGGCGGCCGTACTGCACAGATGGTAGCGGAGCGTATTGCGCTGGTGGCCCGCTTTAAGCAGGTGCTTTGCATCACCCACTTGCCCCAGATTGCCTGCATGGCGGATCAGCATCTCTATATCGCGAAGAATTCCGTGGGAGCATCTACCATCACCCAGGTTCGTCCTTTATCTGAGCATGAGCGTGTGCGCGAGATTGCACGCATGGCTTCCGGCGCGGACGCTACCACGGCTTCCCTGGATAATGCCCGTGAAATGGTCAGTCATGCAAAATTAAAGAAAAAACAACTGAAATGAATGGCATGGAAAAGCCAAGGCGAGTCCTTGACTTTTTTATCATGCCTAAGTATCATTAAATGGCAAGGCTTATTGAGGATATGATTCTGGGAGGTTTTCCGGATGGATGAAGAACTGATTGAGACCAAGGTCAAAAGCGAGACTATCTACGATGGCGTATTGCTGCATGTACGCCGCGACACGGTAAAGCTGCCTAACGGCAATGAAGCAAAACGCGAGTGGATCAAGCATCCCGGTGCATCCTCCGTGATTCCGATTTTTCCCGATGGGCAGATTATCCTGGTAAAGCAGTACCGTTATCCGATTGAGAAAATCACGCTGGAGGTGCCAGCAGGCAAGCTTGACTCCCCGGATGAAGATCCGCTGGAATGTGCCGTGCGTGAGCTTTCGGAGGAAACCGGCTATACAAGCGGTAATATCTATAAGCTGACCACCATCGCTACCACGGTAGGTTTTTCCAATGAAATGATCCATCTCTATGCGGCGGAAGACCTGCAGGAAGGCAAGCAGCATACGGATGAAGACGAATTCATCAATGTGATCAAGGTGCCGCTTTCAGAGGCTATGCGCATGGTGGAGGATGGGCGCATTATCGATGCGAAATCCATTATTTCCATCCTGATGCTGGCAGAGCGCAAGAAAGCATGGCGCAATAATGAGGGAGGCTGGCGCATTTAATGTTTGATTTTGATTTAATGTCCCTGATTGCCGGTATTCCCGGGCTTATCATTGCCATGGTGATACATGAGTATGCTCATGCGCGGGTGGCCGTGGCTATGGGGGATTTCACGCCTAAGATCATGGGACGGCTGACGCTCAACCCTACAGCGCATATTGACCCACTGGGCCTTTTAATGCTGTTCCTGGTGCGTTTCGGCTGGGCAAAGCCGGTGATGATCAATCCGAACAACTTCAAAGACCCTAAGAAGGGTGATATCCTGGTTTCCCTGGCGGGGCCTGCGGCAAACCTGATTACCGCCTTTGTGGCTCTGGTTGTCTGGGTGATGCTGAATAAGGCGGGAGCAGCCAATTCTGTGGGCGTTTTTTATGTAATACAGCTCATTATCATCTACAATATCAATTTCGCAATTTTTAATATGATTCCGCTGCCGCCGCTGGATGGTTCCCATGTGCTGAAGCAGCTTCTGCCCTACGACCTGGCGTATAAATACGCCAGCCTGGAGCGTTACAGCTTCTTCATCCTGATTATCCTGATTATGACACCTGCCTTGTCCCTGATTTTCATTCCGGCACAAAGAGCCATTTTCGACCTGTTCCAGCTCCTGCTAACGCCCTTTCTGTAAACCATGGCAGAGCAACGCGATTATACAGTCAGACTGGATGCTTTTGAAGGCCCGCTGGATCTCCTGATGCATCTGATAGAGAAGAACAAGCTGGATATCTATGACATTCCCATTGCGGAACTGACTGAGCAATATCTGGCCTATCTGGCGGAGTTCCGTGAATTCAATATGGAGATTGCCAGCTCCTTTTTGGTCATGGCTGCGACATTATTGCAGATAAAGTCACGCATGATGCTGCCACGGCGTGAAGAGGACGAGGAGGACGAGGAAGAAGACCCACGTCTGGAGCTGGTCAAAAGGCTGCTGGAATATCGGAAATTCAAGCAGATCAGCTCTGTGCTCAGTGAGATGGCAGGCTCCCAGGGACGCTATGTCTCCCGTGAACCGTTGCCCTTGCCGGTGCATCATCTGCCGCCGGAGCATTTGTCGCTTAATCAGCTTTTGCGTGCCTTTAACTCCGTATTGCAGGTCAAAGCAGAGCTGGCCATACCGGAAGCGCTGGTTGCGCCCGAGACATTCAGCATCCAGGGCAAGATGGAGGATTTGCTGGCCTTGCTGTCCAAGCAGGAAGGCTGGCTGCTGTTCTCCGAGGCTTTTCCCACGGGATCGCGTACGGAGCTGATTGTGACGTTCCTGGCAATGCTGGAACTTATCAAGCTGAAGGCCGTGATCGTCAGGCAGCGGCAGAATTTCGCGGAAATCTATATCTGCATG
This sequence comes from uncultured Selenomonas sp., assembly GCA_947167105.1. GTDB lineage: Bacteria > Bacillota > Negativicutes > Selenomonadales > Selenomonadaceae > Selenomonas_B. The sequence goes on from CAMVGU010000001.1 coordinate 137,615, forward strand.
GGTGAACTGGAACAGTACGAAGTATATAAACAGCAACTGCAGGCAGAGGCAGTTCAGGCAGGGGAGGCGGAGCCGCTTGGATGATGAAATGCGCATGCCGGGCACAGATATACTGGAAGCTGTGCTGTTTGCAGCAGGCGACCCTATGCATCTGGATGAGCTGCAACATGTACTGCAGACGGATTTGCTGACGGTGCAGAATCTGCTGACACGGCTGGATCGAGAGCTTAAGGAGCGGCACAGCGGCCTGACAGTGCGCAGGGTTGCCGGCGGCGTGCAGCTCTCCACGCGTCCGGAGACTTATGTGTTTGTGGAAAGGCTGGCCCAGGTAGTAGACCGCAAGCTTTCCGCGCCGACGATGGAAACCCTGTCCATCATAGCGTTCAAGCAGCCCATCACGAAGCAGGAAATCGAGCAGATACGCGGCGTACATGTGGAGCGTGCCCTGGCCAAGCTGGTTGAGCTGGAATTCGTGCACGAGGTCGGACGCAAGCAGGTGCTGGGCAGACCTATCCTGTATGGTACCACAGACACGTTCCTGCGCAGCTTTGGGCTGGATTCCCTGTCCGAATTGCCGGAGCTGCCTACGGATGCGGAGGCGGCTGCCGGACTGGATGCGGAGCAGCTGGAACTTTTGCAGGAATTTGAAACGGAAGGACAGCAGGCTGCTGCTCCGGCTGCCGCTGAGGAAGATGAAGATTGAGCAGCACGCTGGTTGCGCGTGCTGCTTTTGTTCTTTACGGTAGTAGGTAGGTGTATGATTATGGTTGAGCTCCTGGCTCCTGCCGGCAGCCCCGAGGCGTTGAAAGCTGCAGTGGAAAGCGGTGCCAATGCCGTTTATCTTGCTGGTCAGCTCTTTGGTGCCCGTGCTTACGCCAGTAATTTTGACGAAGATGGCTTGAGAGAAGCTATCCGCTACGCCCATCTCAGGGGTGTGCTCATCAATGTGACTGTCAATACGATTGTGGCAGATGAGGAAATGCAGGCACTGCGTTCCTATCTTGAATTCCTATATGAAGCCGGAGCGGATGCGGTGCTGGTACAAGACCTGGGGGTTGCAAAAATTGCCAGGGAGATTGTGCCGGGATTGCCGCTGCATGCCAGCACGCAGATGACAGTGCACAGTCTGGAAGGTGTACTGGCATTGCAGAAGCTGGGCTTCACCAGGGTCGTGCTGGCCCGCGAAATGTCGCTCAGGGAAATCAGGTACATCTGCGCTCATGCGGATGTGGAAATCGAAGTATTCATGCACGGCGCTCTTTGCGTCTGTTATTCCGGTCAGTGCCTGATGAGCAGCATGATTGGCGGTCGCAGCGGCAATCGCGGCCGCTGTGCCCAGCCCTGCCGTCTGCCTTATACACTGGTAGATGAACGGGGCAAGGATGTGCTGGGTGATAAGGCAGGCTCCTACCTGCTCTCTCCCAGGGATCTCAATACCATTGACCTCATTCCTGAACTGATTGATGCCGGTGTGGCTTCCCTGAAAATTGAAGGCCGCATGAAGCGCCCTGAATACGTGGCCACAGTAGTCAGCACCTATCGGAAAGCCATTGACCGTCATTTGTCCGGCGAAGGCTACAGCGTGCAGCAGCAGGAGCGTGATCGCCTGACCCAGATTTTTAACCGTGACTTTACCACGGCATATCTGCTGGATCGCCCCGGCAAGATGATGATGAGCGATAGACGCCCCAACAACCGGGGCCTGCTGGCAGGACGTGTGGTGAAATTTGACCGCAACCGGCAGCGCGTGACGGTTAAGCTTTCCGCACCGCTGGCAGCAGGCGATCAGGTGGATTTCTGGGTCAAGGTGGGAGGCCGTGTGACCTCAACCATCCGGGAAATGACGGACGCTCAGGGCAGAACTGTTTCAAAAGCAAACAGCGGTGAAACAGTATCTTTCGAGGTAGCACAGCCCGTGGGTGAACGCAGGGAGACTGTTCCCAGGGAACATGACCGCCTGTTCAAAGTATATGACGCAGAACTGATGGAGGAGGCAAAGCATAGCTATACCAGCGGTGCTCCCATACGCCGCATCGGTCTTACGGCCAGGATATTTGCTGCTGTGGGCAAGCCAATGCAGATAGTCCTCCGTGATGCCGATGGACATCAGGCTGAGGCTCATACGGATTTCATCGCTGAACCGGCTCGCAAGCGCCCCCTGACCGAGGAAACTGTACACAAGCAAATTGACCGTCTGGGTACTTCTGTTTTCGAGCTGACGGATTGCAGCATTGAAATCGAGGGCGAGGTCATGGTGCCTGTCAGCGCCATCAACGAAGCCCGTCGGACAGCAGTTGAGGAATTGGAGCGCCAGCGTTTGGCAGAAATGGCTCCTTATGCACCGAAGCATGATGGCCTGCCGTCCTGGCCGACAGCAAATGCGGCTGCGCCTGGCCCGGCCCGCCTGATGGTCAGCGTGGATTCCCTGGACAAGATGCAGGCGGCCCTGGAGGGCGGCGCAGATGGCATCCTTTTCGGCGGGGAATCCTATGCTCATAGCGCCATCGGCGCAGCGGAATATCATGCAGCCTGGGAACTGGCGCAGCAGAAGTCTGTCCGCATAGATTTCAATACGCCGCGCATTGTGAAGATGTCTGCCCAGCAGGCATTGGAAGAATTATTGCAGGACTGGCAGGAATATTTCCATGGCGCTGTGCATGTGCATAATATCGGTACATTGGCCCTGGTGCGGCGTCTGACGAGTTTGCCTGTGCATGGGGACTATTCCCTGGTTTCTTTTAATGTACAGACGCTGAAAGCCTTGCAGGGCCTTGGCGTAGCTGAAGCTACGCTTTCACCGGAACTGAATTTGAAACAGGTGGAAACTATTGCCAGTCAAAGCCCCTTACCGCTGACATGTATTGTGCACGGGCGACTGGAACTGATGGTCTCGGAATACTGCGTAACAGGCAGTTTCCTGGGTAATGTTGGTGAGCAGCCTTGCAGCCAGCCCTGCAAAAGGGGGCGCTATGCGCTGAAAGATCGTAAGGAGGCAATGTTTCCTTTGGCGATGGATCAGTATTGCCGTATGCATGTGCTGAACAGCAAGGTTCTATCCATGCTGCCCCATGTGATGAAATTCCGCAGACTAGGAGTGCAAACTTTGCGCTTAGAGGCGAAGGCATTTTCTCCCGCAGAAATCAAGCGCATCACCAGAGCATACAGCAAGGCTCTGTCCTTGCCGGAGGAGCTGGATGAAGCCCAGCAGGCCTGGGCGGCCAGCGAGGAAGGAACGGAGTTCACGCGCGGACATTACTTCCGCGGGGTTATGTGATTTTTTACAGAGGTACCTATGGAACAAGCAGCCTTGAATATATTGGCATTTGAAAAAATACAATCCAAGCTGGCAGAGCGGGCCGGCTCCATGCTGGGCAAAGAAAAGGCTTTAGCCCTTCTGCCTTCAGGTGATTATGAGGAAGTTGCCCAAAGGCTGGCCGAGACGGCGGAAGCTGTCTCAATTATCGCAATGACCGTGCCGCCCTTGGGAGGCATCCGTGATATCCGCCCCTTTCTTGCGAAGGTCGGACTGGGAGCCGTGCTCTTGACGGAAGAACTGGCAGATGTGCGTTCCACTCTCTATGCAATGCGCAACGTGAAGTATTTCTTCCGTGACTATGAAGGTGAGGCTCCTGAACTGAAAGAGCAGGCCCATGGCCTGGAAATACTTGGCGAACTGGAGCGGCATCTGGAGAACGTGCTGGATGAGCACGGCAATCTGCGCGAAGATGCCAGCGTGGAACTGAGGCGTATTCGCAGGGAGCTGAAGAATGCACAGCAGCAGATCAAGGATAAAATGTCCGGGTTCCTGCATGCGGCTGAGTATCAGAAATATTTCCAGGACGCACTGATTACTGTCCGTGATGAACGCTATGTCATCCCGGTAAAGCAGGAGTACCGCTCTCATTTTCCCGGCATCGTACACGATCAGTCAGCCAGCGGCTCCACGCTTTTCATTGAGCCCTTGGCTGTGGTCGAGCTCAACAATGATGTGAAGCAGCTACAGTTGGCAGAGCAGCAGGAAATCGGGCGCATCCTGCGTCAGCTTTCCCAGGAAATTGGACGGCATGGTGAAGTGCTGGAGAATAACTGCGAAATACTTGGCGGTATCGACTTCACCTTCGCAAAGGCAAAGCTGGCTGCTGACATGGAGGCCACCTTGCCGCACCTGAGCCGGGAGGGACACACTGAGCTAAGGCAGGCACGCCACCCGCTTATTCCTGGGGACACGGTAATGCCGGTGGATTTGGTGCTGGGCAAGGATTATCGCATGTTGCTGGTCACGGGGCCCAATACCGGCGGCAAAACGGTCAGCATGAAGACGCTGGGACTCATGGTGCTGATGGCCCAATCCGGTTTGTACCTGCCTGTAGCACCGGATTCGACTATTGCAATCTATCAAAATATATACGCTGATATCGGTGACGAACAGAGCATAGAGCAAAGCCTGTCGACCTTTTCTGCCCATATGACGCATATCGTGAAAATTTTGGGGCAGGCAGAGCGTGATGATCTTCTGCTGCTGGATGAGCTTGGAGCAGGCACAGACCCGGATGAAGGCGCAGCACTGGCCACGGCCATCCTGGAGCGCCTGCTGGAAATCGGCGCGACCACGGTGGCTACCACGCATTATTCGGAGCTGAAGACCTTTGCCTACAGCCAGCCTGGCATCGAAAATGCCTGTGTGGAATTTGATGTGAAGACGCTGCGCCCTACATACAGGCTGCTGATTGGCCAGCCTGGGGCCAGCAATGCTTTTGCGATTTCCAGCCGCCTGGGTCTGCCTGAAAGCCTGGTGCTCAGGGCGCAACAACTGATGCAGGCGGATCATGCCCAGTTTGAACATGTGCTGAATGAGCTGGAACAGGAAAAACTGATGTATGAGCAGCGCAGCGCTGAAATCAGGGAGCGCCAGCAACGTGTTGCCGACATGCAGCTGAAAATCGAAAAAACCAAGTCGGAAATCATGCAGCAGAAGGGAGAAATCATCCGCAAGGCCAGGGAGCAGAGTGCCGCCATGATACGGCGCACCCGCCGCGAATCTGAGGCAATCATCAAGGATTTGAAGGAGCAATTCGATGACCTGGGCGTTAAGGCCAGGCAGCAGGCCATTCAGGCTGCCAGGGCCAAACTCAATGAGGCAGCGGCCCAGGCCAATCCCGGCATCATGGCCCAGAAGGGCGTAGGCAAGCCGGTGGATCTTAAAAAAATCCAGCCAGGTGACACGGTCTATGTTAAGTCTTTGGATCAAAAGGGTACTGTACTGGACATTCACGGCAAGGAGCTTACGATTCAACTTGGCAGCCTGCGTACTAATGTCAAGGCTTCGACCTGCAAATTCATTGCACATCCCCAGGAACAGCGGCAGAAAACTGTACAGGCAGGTTCCAGCCAGTCAGGCGCTTTTCTGCAAAAGACGGCCAGTGTCAGCCGTGAAATAGATATTCGCGGCTTGATGGTCAATGAAGCTGAGGTAGTGGTCGGCAAGTTCCTGGATGATGCAGTAATGGCCGGTCTGAATCAGGTGCTGGTCATACACGGCAAAGGCACAGGTGCCTTGAGGACAGGCATTCAGGCATATCTCAAGGGGCACCGAAATGTACTTTCCTGTGCTTATGCTGATATAAGTGAAGGCGGTACCGGGGCAACGGTAGTGAATTTGAAGTAAATTATGAATTAGTCAACATTATACCAGCCGCCTGTCGTGAGACGGGCGGTTTTTGGGGTGCGGAAAGCGCTGAGCGCAAATAAACTATGGCATGCGACTATCCTTTGTGCTATACTTGTGTCTATATGAGTGTTAAGGAGGCAACGCATGGATAAGCGTGTGAATTCCAACCGCCAGAAGCGCGTCCCCAAGAAGCAGGGAGGCAGCACATTAGGGCGTGTTTTGCTGGGGTTTGTGGTAGTATTGGCTGTGATGGTCATTGGCGTCGGCTGCGGATTTTTGACTGCGAGCATGAACACCAAGCCTGATTTGGTCAGTGACATACAGCCGCCGGCCTCTTCGCAGATTTATGATATCAACGGCAACGAGATTGCCAATGTGCATGCTGCTGAGAACCGTCGTCCGGTGAAACTGGCGCAGGTGCCGAAGGATCTGCAGAATGCCTTCGTGGCTGTCGAAGATAATCGCTTCTATGACCATTCCGGCATCGACCCCCGCGGCATAGCTCGCGCCATGTGGGCCAATATCCAGGGGCGCGAGGTGGCTGAGGGCGGCTCTACTATCACCCAGCAGTTGGCGAAGAATGCTTATCTGACCCAGGATCGCACCATGAAACGTAAGGTGCAGGAGGTTTTCCTGGCCCTGCAGCTGGAGCGCCAATATACGAAAGATGAAATTCTGGAGCTGTACCTGAACCAAATCTATTTCGGTCAGGGGGCTTATGGTGTACAGGCTGCGGCTCGCACATATTTTAACAAGAATGTGGAAGATCTGACACTGAATGAATGTGCTATGCTGGCAGGCATACCGAAAAGCCCGAATTACTATTCGCCCTTCAACAACCTGAAAGCAGCAACTGAGCGCAAGGCGACTGTGCTGGACCAGATGGAAAAATACGGCTACATAAACGCTTCCCAGGCTGCAAAGTCAAAGAAGGAAGAATTGAAGCTGGTGAAGCCCCAGGTCACGGAGAAGGATCATACGGCGGGCTATTTTATCGGGTTTGTGACCCAGACTTTGATTGATAAATACGGTGCAGATGCCGTTTACAAGGATGGCCTGAAAATCTACACGACTATCGACATGGATATGCAGCGTGCTGCTGAGGCTGCGATGAAGAACCTGCCGACCTACAACAAGGACGGTAACGGCGTTGAGCAGCCCCAGGGCGCATTGGTGGCCATTGACCCCCATAACGGCTATGTAAAGGCCATGGTCGGCGGGCGAGGCACGGATCAGTTCAACCGTGCGACCATGGCAGAGCGTCAGCCGGGCTCTGCCTTTAAGCCCTTCGTATTTGCGGCGGCTCTCGAGAATAAGTTTACGCCGGATACTGTCATCAACGACAGCCCCATCAAGATCGGCAACTGGCAGCCGCAAAATTCCAGCGGCCATTTCAGCGGCCCGGTTTCTCTGCGTACAGTTGCTCAGTACTCGATGAATGTCCCCACTGTCAAGATCGCCCAGAAATTGGGCATTGATAAGCCTATCTATTATGCCCAGGAAATGGGCATTACGACCTTTGTGCTGGACGGGCCCCAGAATGACCGCAACTTTGCCACGGCTCTGGGTGGCCTGACCAAGGGCGTGACTCCCTATGAAATCACCAGCGCCTATGGCACCTTTGCCAATAAAGGGGTGCATGTTGATCCGGTTGTAATCGTGAAAGTCCTGGATCGCAATGGCAAGGTGCTGGAACAGGCGGAGATGAAGCAGCGCAGTGTCATCAGCGAGAATAGCGCGGCTGAACTGACCAGCATGCTGCAGACAGTTATCCAGAAAGGAACGGGCAAACGCGCTGATATAGGGCGCCCGGCTGCAGGCAAGACCGGTACGACAGATAATAGCAAGGATGCCTGGTTCGTGGGATACACGCCTGATCTTGTGGCAGGTGTCTGGGTCGGCAATGACGACAATACGGCACTGAATGGCATGATGGGCGGTGACACTCCTGCGGAAATTTGGAAGGCGTTCATGTCCAAGGCCCTGGCGACTACACCTGCCAAGGAATTCGATGGCGTGAGCTGGTCTTCCGGCGGCGGCATCGGTGAACTGGAAGATGATAAGGAAACATCATTAAAGCATCGCGACAAGGACAAGCCTGCTGACGATGTCAAAAATGAGAAGCCAGGCAACAGGCAGGACGGAGGCAAGAGAGAAAAGCAGGGCAACAGCCAGCCTGCACCTGCCCCGGCCCCTGCTCCGTCACCGGCGGCACCCCAGCAGCCTGCAGCCTCCGGCAATGAAGGTGCAGCACCTGCACCGGGCGGCAGCGTCGGCAAGAGCCGCTGAGACCGCACTGGAGCTGAGCCGTGATAAAGGAGTTAATCAGATTTATGCACAGAAATGACCCGTGCTGGTGCGGAAGTGGCAAGAAGTACAAGAAATGCCACGAGGCTTTTGACCAGCGCATAGATGAGCTGAAATTCGATGTATTCAAAGGACAGGTCAGGCCGCCGAAGAAAATCATCAATAATGCGGCAGATGTAGAAGCCATCCGCAAGGCTGGTGTCATCAATGATGCGGCCCTGGATCTGGCCGTAAGTATGGCTAAGCCGGGAGTGTCAACCGGAGAAATCGACAAGGCCGTGCACGATTTCATCGTATCCAAAGGGGGATACCCATCCTGCCTGAATTATGAAGGCTTTCCCAAGAGCATCTGCATCTCTGTAAATGATGTGGTTTGCCATGGCATCCCTTCCAAAAAGACCATCCTTAGTGAAGGGGATATTGCCAATATAGATATCACGACCACCTTGGACGGCTATTATGCGGATGCCTCCCGGATGGTGATGATAGGGAAGGTCAGCCCCGAGGCAGAGAAGCTGGTACGAGTAACTAAGGAATGCATGGAGCTGGGCATTGAGGCGGCCCGTCCCTGGCATTGGCTTGGTGATGTGGGGGCTGCCTGCGGTGCCCACGCCCATGAGAATGGTTACTCCGTGGTGACGGATTTAGGTGGTCATGGGGTCGGCAAGGATTTCCATCAGGAGCCGTTTGTGCCCCATGTAGGCAAGACAAATACCGGCATGCTGCTGGTACCGGGCATGATTTTTACTGTCGAGCCCATGATCAACGCAGGGCGTTATAACGTTACGGTGGACGAGGCTGACGGCTGGACAGTGCGCACGAAGGATCACAGCCTGTCCGCCCAGTGGGAGAAGACAATCCTTATCACAGAGACGGGGACGGAGGTGCTGTCATCTTGACGTTCCAGGATTTGGGCATTTCACCGGGTCTTTGCGAAGCGCTCAGAAGCAGAGGCATCAAGGAAGCCACGGCTGTACAGGAACGTGCGATACCTGTTTTGCGTGCCGGGCGTGATGCTATTGTGCAGTCACAGACCGGCACGGGCAAGACCCTGGCATTCCTGCTCCCCTTGCTGGAAAAGATTAAGCCCCAGGCTGATGTGGCCCAGGCCCTGGTCGTCACCCCTACCCGTGAGCTGGCCATTCAAATAGCCAAGGTGGCAGATTACCTGGGGGAATCCTTGGGGGTGTCTTCCCTAGTTATCTATGGCGGGCAGGATATTGAGCGACAGAAAATGAAACTGCGCCGCCAGCCGCAGCTGATTATTGGCACGCCGGGGCGCCTGCTTGATCATTTACGCAGGGGAACGCTCGATTTATCCCATGTAAACAAAGTAGTTTTGGATGAGGCTGACGAAATGATGAAGCTGGGCTTCATCGAGGATGTCGAGGTGCTTTTGAAGGCATCTGCCGGTGACAGGCAGTTCCTGCTTTTTTCGGCCACAGTGCCGGATCGGGTCAAGGCGCTGGCAGCCCAGTTCATGCGCAGTCCTGAACGTATTGAAATCAAGGGCAATCACGTAATTCTCGAGGATATAGAGCAAGTGGTGCTTGCCACAACTGAGGAAGGCAAGCTCGATAAACTGTGTGGGCTCATCAATGACGAACAGCCTTATTTGATGATGGTTTTCTGTCATACAAAACAGCGCGTACACCAGTTAGTGATGGCGTTGGCAGAGCGCGGTTATCTCGTGGACGAGTTACATGGAGACCTGACCCAGACCCAGCGCACACTGGTGCTGAGACGCTTCCGCAAGGCGGAGCTGCAGGTCTTGTGTGCGACGGATATTGCCGCCCGTGGTCTTGATATCGAGGGCGTGACCCATGTAGTCAGCTACGATATACCCCGTGATACAGAGAGTTACATACATCGTATCGGACGTACAGGCCGCGCAGGCCGTCAGGGCAAGGCGATTACTTTTGTAAATGCGCGCCAGTATGACCGGCTGCGCCGCATCGAAGCGGGCATCAAGGAGCATATACGCAGCCAAAAGCTGGCTCGGGGTCGTGCTGCTAAAAAGACAGCGACAAAAGGCACAGATGCTCAGGACAGCCAGCAGGCACGTTCTGTAAGCAGGAGGCCACGTGCTGCCGCTAAGGTGCTAAAACATCGGCATAAGCGTCCATCGACTAAGGTGGCCGGGAAGAGAAACAAGAAAAAAACCAGCAACTTTAGACATGAGAAACAAAAAAGCTGAGATGTACATCTGCATCTCAGCTTTTTTCACGTCTGCTCAAATTGAATTCATCGATTGTCTGAAGCGGAAAGTCCCAATACCTAAAGCGCGGGGGCTTTCTTTCTCAATATCTTCCATGGTTTCCTTATCAAAGGCGGTCTGGCCGGCGCTCAGGCAGTCCAGAGCCATGCGATAAGCCTTTGTCAGCATGGCCACAAGTTCCGGCTCGTAGTCTTGAGCCTCGATACGATAGGAAGCGACTCCGTTCAGTTTGTTCAGGTATGGATAGAGACATAGATCCTTTGCGAATAGGATATGGTTGCGACCGTACTGGTCGATGCGCAGTGGATGCTTTTCGCCAGCCTTATCCAGCAGCGCATAACGCCGCAGCATGATTTCCGGGTTCTCCAGCGGATTGAAGCAAGGCAGGGACATACCGGGGAGGTCATGGTCGCAGAGCATGGATTCGTAAGTACCATGCACGATTACCTCTATTGGCAACTCGGATTTTTCGACTATCCCGCGCAGTTGGCTGAAGGAAAGCTCCAGGGAGGCACAGGCCATGGAGAGGCCATTTTCCTGCATAAACTTTGCAGCCAGATGATTGAACAAGTTGAAGGAATAATCTGCTTGCACCGGCAGCCCGGAAACGGTCTGCACGAGATGCAGGGCGCCCAGGTTGCTGACCATCACGCCCTGGGGCTGACGCGGCAGGGCAGCCAGGGAGGTCAGGAACTGCTCCAATTCACCGGATTCACGGCGGCGGTTTGCGCGGGGAGTCATTAGTACGACACGGCAACGGCCAGCTGCGTAGTCAAGAATCTCATCAATATCCGTCAGGCGCCAGGGACGTTCCGGGCGGAAGGCTTCGCCGCCGATATAGATGGTGTCTGCTCCATTGTCTATGGCAGCGCGGGCTGCGGACTTAGTTGCCACACGCACGCTCAGCATGCGATGCTCCATGTTAGCCTTATTTATCGGACTTTCCTGTAGCAGAATGTCGTCCTGGAAGCCTGCTTCCGGCACGGCATTGCTGAAGAAACGCGGCTCACGTTCGCCGGTAAAGCCGAAATCATTTTTGTCAGTCCCCCCGAAGGCAAAAGCCGTCGTGAAGTCGCGGGCGCGATTCTCATACAGGTTGCGCCAGCCCTCCTCATTCGTTTCATAGCCTTGCGGGTCTGCAATATAGCGATCAATGGCCTCGCGGTAGACAGAGACCAGGCGATGAACGAAACCGGCGGGGCGCATACGTCCTTCAATCTTGAAGGATCTGACGCCTGCCTGGATAAGCTCGGGAATGTTGCGGTACATGCACATATCTTTAAGCGCCAGCTTGTAGGCACCTGGGCCTTCCTTGTCCAGCACTTCGCCTGTGCGCTCATCCACCAGGCTGTATGGCCAACGGCAAGGCTTAAGGCAACGGCCGCGGTTTCCGCTTTGACCGAAAAGTACACCGGAGTGGAAGCATTGTCCACTCTCCGATACGCACATATCACCATGTATGAAATACTCGATCTCGAGACCTGTGCGCTCGCGGAAAAGGCTAAGCTCGGAGAGCGTCATCTCACGGCTGACAACGATGCGGGTAATGCCGTATTTCTTTAGTCGTTCAACGGCTTGCTCGTTGTGAATGTTCATCATTACAGAGGCGTGCAACGGAATGGTGATATTCATCTCATGTACCAGTTCCAGCACTGCGAAATCCTGTACCAGGATGGCATCTGGCTGTAGCTTCTCCAGATAGGCAAGGTATTCTCTTAGGGCAGGTACTTCCTCATCGCTTATGAGGTTGTTCAAGGTGATATAGAGCCGCACATCATGGGCATGGGCATACTCTATTGCTTCCTTTAGCTTCTCATCATCGAAATTGAATTCATCATCATGCATGCGCATATTGAAATGCTTGCCACCAAGGTAAACAGCATCCGCCCCCGCTTCCACGGCAGCTATAAGCGCATCCCAGGTACCGGCAGGTGCCAGAAGCTCCACAGATTTACGATTGAGCAGCATTACAGCAAGCCCCCTTATAATGGTTATCGTACAGATATACACTGCATATAGTATAGCAGGAAAAAGAAGTGCTATCAATTGACAAATCAGCCTTGTGTTGTAAAATTAGCTATATGACTATTTGTGAAGAAACGGGTGAGTATTACTTTTGCAGCAAGCATTAGAAAAAGTCATACATTTCGCAGGCAGGGAGGAAGCCCAGGCTATGCTGGGGCAGCAGGATATTTTCCTGCAGGCGCTTAGGGAGGAATTCGGCTGCCAGTTCATGAGCCGGGGAGACCGTTTGGAACTGCTGGGTGAGGCAGGAGAAGTGTCTCAGGCCGCCGAGGTGCTGGAAGAATTGCAGTATCTCTACCGTCAGGGTACGGTCTTGACCATGCACGAGCTGCGCTATGCAGTGAGCTTAATACGTCGCGGCGAGGGCACAAAGCTGCATCAGATGTTTTCAGAAACTATTCTGGTCACTGCTCATGGCAAGCAGGTGCGTGCAAAGACGCTGGGCCAGCGGCGTTATCTGGAAGCCATCGGCCATCATTCGATTACCTTCGGCATAGGCCCGGCAGGTACGGGCAAGACGTATCTGGCTGTTGTCATGGCAGTGGCAGCACTTCGCAACAAGGAAGTGAAACGCATCATACTTACCCGTCCGGCAGTAGAGGCCGGGGAACGGCTTGGATTTTTACCAGGCGATATGCAGGATAAGGTAGATCCGTATCTGCGCCCGCTCTATGACGCACTGCAGGAAATCCTGGGTGTAGATGCCTATCAGAAGATGCTGGCTCGTGGCATGATTGAGATTGCGCCCTTGGCATATATGCGCGGGCGAACCCTCTCCGATGCCTTCGTAATCCTGGACGAGGCACAGAACACTTCCAGCGGCCAGATGAAGATGTTCCTGACTCGTCTGGGCTTCGGCTCCCGCATGGTCGTGACCGGTGATCTCAGCCAGGTGGACCTGCCCCGTGGTGTGCAGTCAGGTCTCAGGGAAGCTGCCACCATCCTGGAGCATGTGCAGGGGATTAGCATCTGCCGCCTGGCACCGGCGGATGTCATACGGCATGATGTAGTCACGCGCATTGTAGAGGCATACGGTGCCTATGAGGCAAAGAAGAAACAGCAGGAGAAGTGAATGGAAGTCATCATCAGCAATTACCCGGAGGAACAATCATTCCCGCAGGAAATAGAGGATAATGTGCGTATGGCTGCTGAAATGGTCGGCAAGCTCTATGATGTTGAGAACGGTGAGGTCAGCGTGACCCTTACCAATAACGCATATATACACACGTTGAACAAGCAGTACAGAGGTATTGACAGGCCAACCGATGTGCTCTCCTTTGCCCTGAATGAAAGCGTGGAGCCGGAGACGGAAGGCGGCCCGGATATAAATGTACTGGGTGATCTCGTCATCTCGGTAGAAAGGGCAGAGGAGCAGGCGCAGGAGTATGGCCACAGCCTGCGCCGTGAGGTGGCATTCCTTACCGTACACGGGATGCTGCATCTCCTGGGTTATGACCATATGGAGGATGAGGAACGCGAGCAAATGGAAGCGGAGCAGCGTTTTGTGATGGAAAAGCTCGGTATCAGCAGGGAGTGAGCAAGGAGTAATGGAACAGCAAGCAAGCAAGCAGTTTAAATCAGGCTTCGTCGCGGTTATCGGACGGCCAAACGTGGGCAAATCGACCCTCATCAACACCCTGATCGGGCAGAAGATCGCCATAATGAGCGACAAGCCCCAGACTACGCGCAACCGCATCCTCTGCATCCTTACCAGGCAGGACATGCAGCTTGTCTTCCTGGATACGCCGGGCATACACAAGCCGAAGGACAAGCTGGGTGAATACATGGTCAAGTCAGCAGAGGGCACTCTGAAGGAGGTCGATGCGATTCTCTTCGTGGTAGATGCAACGGAGAAAATGGGGCCGGGGGAGCGCTATATCATGGAGCGTCTGGAGGCTACCAAAAAGCCGGTGATTCTGGTAGTAAACAAGCTTGACCTCATAGAGCGCGAGCAGGCCCTGCCAATCATTGCAAACTACACGGCAAAATACGAGTTTGCCGGGGTGGTGCCGATTTCTGCGAAGGAAGAAATTAACTTAGACGGCCTGCTGGAGGAATTGAAAAAGTACCTGCCGGAAGGCCCGCAGTATTATCCCGAGGATATGGTCACCGACCAGCCTGAGCGCCTGATTGCGGCGGAGCTGGTGCGCGAGAAGGTGCTGCACCTGACCAGGGACGAGGTGCCGCACTCCATAGCGGTGGAGTGCGATGAGATGACGACGCGCCCTAATGGTGATGTCTACATACGTGCCACAATTTATGTAGAGCGCGAATCCCAGAAGGGCATTGTCATAGGCGCGAAGGGTACGCTGCTGAAGGAAATCGGGGCCCTGGCCCGGCAGGATATACAAAATCTCCTGGGCTCCCGCGTATATCTGGATCTCTGGGTGAAGGTAAAGAAGGACTGGCGCAATCGTACCGGCGTCCTTCATAATTTCGGCTTTGGGGGCAAGGATAATGCCTGAGAGCCTGGGAGAGTCACATTATGGCTCTATATAAGACAGAAGCCATAGTCATAGGTACCCGTAACTGGGGCGATGCCGATAAGATGGTGACCTTCTTTACTTTAGAGCGAGGGGTGGTGGAAGCTGCCGCCTTTGGCTGCCGTCGCCCGCGTTCGCCCTTGTCCGGCAGCATGCAGCTATTCACACATCTGGAAGTGCAACTGCTGGAAGGACGCCGCATTGATACGGTCAGGCATTGCCTGCAACTGGGACACTACAAAAAACTTAGCGAAGACCTTGTCGCCATGGCCTATGGTGCCTTCGTGGCGGAATTTCTGCGGGAGTTCATGCCTGCCGGGACACCTGAGCCAAGGGCCTTTCAAGGCTTGCTGGAGATCCTGCAGGCCTTCGAGGAGCGCCATCCACGGGTAACAGCACTGGCCGCAGTGCTGCAACTCATGGAGTTCACCGGGCTGCAGCTGCGCTATGAGCAGTGCGTACACTGCGGCCGTGCCATAGAAGGGGAAGCGGCTTTTTCAGCCTCCGAGGGCGGCGTGCTTTGCAAGGACTGTGGCCAGGACGTACAGATGCAGCCATTTTCGGATGAGCTGAGGCGACTTATGCTCAGGCTTAGGGATATGGACTGGCAATCAGCCCAGGGCTTTACCATTTCAGGCCGCACATTGGTGCAGGCAGAAAGCCTCATCCTGGGCTACTTGCAGGGCATGCTTGGCAGGCCGCTTAAGTCCCTGGAATTCATACAGCAATTGGATTCATGACGCCATTAGGAAAGGGCATTTAACGGCATGACAGAACTTGTAGAGGAAAAATTAAAGCTCCTTCCGGACACCCCTGGCGTGTATATTATGAAAAACGAGCAGGGAAAAATCATCTATGTGGGCAAGGCTATTGTGCTGAGGAACCGCGTGCGGCAGTATTTTCAATCGGGCAAGCGTCAGGCTCCGAAGGTACGGGCAATGGTCTCCCACATTGCGGACTTCGAGACCATACAGACCCGTTCCGAGGTAGAAGCACTGATCCTGGAATGCAATCTTATCAAAAAACACAAGCCCCGCTACAATATCAGCCTGAAGGATGACAAGAGCTATCCCTATGTCAAGGTCACTGTGCAGGAACCTTATCCACGGGTTTTTGTGACACGCAGGGTCATGAAGGACGGGGCACGCTATTTCGGCCCCTATACGAATGTGACTGCCGTGCATGAAAGCCTGAAGCTCTTAAAGAGACTCTTTCCCTTGCGTACCTGCAGGCATCTGGAGGATAGGCCCTGCCTGGAATACCATATCAAGCGTTGCCTGGCTCCATGCGCAGATAAGATCAGCGCGGAAGAATACGGCGGGATGGTGCGGGCCGTACTGCTCTTTCTGGAGGGACGCACCGAGGAGGTTGAGCGCGAACTGACGGCCCGCATGGGGGCTGCGGCAGAGGCATATCAGTTTGAACTGGCAGCACGGCTGCGCGACCAGCTTAGGGCGGTGCAAAAAGTTGCCGAAAAGCAGAATATCGTGACCGGTGCCGGAGATCAGGATGCTTTGGGGATGGCTCGCTCCGAGCTGGGAGTCTGCGTGCAGGTGTTCTTTATTCGGGACGGCAAGATGCTGGGAAGGGAGCATTTTATCCTGCAGGGCAGTGAGGAGGAAAGTGACGGTGATATTCTGACAGCCTTCCTGCAGCAGTATTATCACCGTGCAGCTTTTATTCCACGGGAGATACTGTTGCCGCTGCCCATCGAGACAGCAGAGCAGGAACTGCTGGAAAAATGGCTCACGGAAAAGAAGCAGGAGCTGTCGGCGAGGGGGCTGACTGCCAGTGTACATCTGACATTGCCCCAGCGCGGCACCAAGCATGATATAGTAGAAATGGCTGCCAGCAACGCTGAGAAATACCTGCAGGATGAGGCTGCCCGCCTGAAGCAGGCTACGGCCCAGACTCTAGGCGCAGTGGAAGAACTCGGCAGGTATCTGGGACTGAAAAAAGCACCGAACCGCATGGAATGTTTCGATATATCCCACATTCAGGGCTCGGAGACCGTGGCTTCCATGGTAGTCTTTGAAGGCGGCCTACCGAAAAAGAGCGATTATCGCCGCTTTAAGATACGCAGCACAGAGGGTAAGCCTGACGACTTTCTCTCCATGCGGGAGGTCACGACCCGGCGCTATGTGGGCCTGCCTGCAGAGGAACTGCCTGACCTCATTGTCATAGACGGCGGCAAGGGACAGCTTTCCTCGGCGCTGGAGATTATTCGCCATCAGGCGGGGCATATGGATGTGCCGGTGGTAGGGCTGGCCAAGCAGTTCGAGCTGGTATTCACTGAAGGCGAGCCGGAGCCGGTGGTGCTGCCTCGCCACAGCCAGGCGCTGTACCTGATACAGCGCATCCGTGACGAAGCACATCGCTTTGCCATCACCTATCACAGAAAACTCAGAGATAAACGCAATCTGGTCTCCGTGCTGGATCACATTGTCGGCATCGGGCCCAAACGGAGGGAGGCCCTACGCACACATTTCGGCACTATTGCGAAGCTGAGAGCTGCAAACGTGGAGGAGCTTGCCGAAGCACCGGGCATGAATCTGCCTGCTGCTGAAGCAGTATATAATTTTTTCTTGGCCAGGCGCGGGCTGGCAAGTACAGACGGGAATGAAGGGGAAAAACGTGAAGAAAATCATTGATCTGCATGTACATTCCTATGTATCGGACGGAAGCTACCGCCCGGCCGAACTGGCCTGGCTGGCAAAGGACAGGGGCCTTGCCGCCTGGGCCTTGACGGATCATGACAACATATCCGGCTGCCGGGAAGCTGCAGAGGCTTCCGTCCAGGCAGGAGTGGAATTTATCAACGGCATGGAACTGACAGCAGGCTTTGAAGGGCACAAGCTGCATATCGTATGTCTGGGGTTCGACCCTGAGCATTCGGCCTGGAAAAATGTATACAGCCGTGTGCGTGCCGTCAAGGAAGCGCGCCTGGATGATATCATAGAGTATGTGCATAACAAGGGCGTGGATATATCCATGGAACAGGTCAGGCAATTTGCCTACGGGCCGCTTGACCGTTATGCCATCATGCGTTATCTGGTGTCCCTGCATATGTACGACCGGGCACAGCCCCTATGGGACAATTACCTGGACCCGGCAGTGCAGGAATTTGGCCTGAGCGTCAATATCTCTGCCGAGGAAGCCCTGCCGCTGGTGCACGAGGCAGGCGGCAAGACCTCATTGGCACATTTTCATAAAAGTATCGGCCTGAAAGGACTGACACGGGCAGAGCAGGAGGATAGTATCAGGCGTTTGCATGAGCTGGGCCTGGATGGCATGGAAGCATATTATCCGAATTATACGGATGAGGACAGGGAATTCGCCGCCCATATGATTGCGAAATACAACCTGCTCGCCACAGGCGGCACGGATTTCCATGGCACAAACCGTCCTGGTATAGAACTGGGCACTGGCATAGACTGCAATATGCAGGTGCCATATGAGTTCTTCAAAAAGTTGAAAAAATGAAATACAGGCAGGAAAATCTTCAGGGACGGCGAAAGCTAAATCCTGAAGGTTTTTTTGTTGCATATTGGTTAGGAGGGCGTGGCTATGAAAGTATGGGTTTGCTCAGTTTGCGGCTGGATTTACGATGAGGCTAAGGGAGATCCTGACTATGATCTGTCTCCGGGCGTGAAGTTCGAAGATCTTCCGGAGGATTTCGTTTGCCCGCTTTGCGGTGTCGGCAAGGATCAGTTTGAGGAGCAGGGGTGAGCCAAAATCAGGTTGACAGGCAGCAATAGCAAAGTGTATAATCTACATGTAACGAATCATAAATCTGATTCATGGTAATGAAGCGTTCCGCCGGCCCTGATGCCGGCACAAATCTAAGGAGGCAATTCATTATGAAGGTAACTGTTGTTGGTGCGGGTAATGTCGGCGCAACCGTAGCAAATGTGCTCGCGACGAAGAATTTCTGCAGCGAGGTTGTTCTGATTGATATCAAGGAAGGCGTGTCCGAAGGCAAGGCCATGGATATCATGCAGACTGCTCATATGCTGAACTTCGATACGACTGTTACGGGCGTGACGAATGATTATGCGGCTACGGCTGGTTCCCAGGTGGTCGTCATAACCTCCGGCATTCCTCGTAAGCCGGGCATGAGCCGCGAGGATCTTATCGGCACCAACGCTAAGATTGTGAAGAGCGTTATGGATCAGGCCCTGAAGTATTCACCGGATGCGATTTTCATCATCATCTCCAATCCGATGGATGCCATGACCTATCTTTCCTTGAAGGATTCCAAGCTGCCGCGTAACCGGGTGATTGGCCAGGGCGGTATGCTTGACAGCAGCCGCTTCCGTTATTTCCTGTCCAAGGCTCTGCAGAAGGCTGGCTATCCGGCTACCCCGACTGATATTGATGGCATGGTTATCGGCGGTCACAGCGACAAGACGATGGTGCCTTTGACAAGCATTGCCACTTACAAGGGTATTCCCGTGAAGCAGCTCCTGACAGATGAGCAGCTCACTGAGGCTGTTGAGAGCACGAAGGTCGGCGGCGCTACGCTGACGAAGCTCCTTGGCACCTCTGCCTGGTATGCGCCTGGTGCTGCTGCGGCAGCTATGGTGGAGGCGATTGCTCTCGATGCCAAGAAGCTCATCCCGTGCTGCGTATATCTCGATGGCGAGTATGGTGAGAAAGACCTCTGCATCGGCGTGCCGGTTCTCCTGGGCAAGGACGGCATGGAGAAGATTGTGGAGTACAAGCTCGAGGGCGATGAGAAGGCCAAGTTCGACGAGAGCGTAAAGGCTGCCCGCGATACGAACTCCAAGCTCGGCGATGCGCTGAAATAAGCATAGGCAGGTTCTATAGTAAATTTACCGGACAGGCTTCTTAGGGAGCCTGTCTTTTTACTGTACGTTCATTGACGCCCCTTTGTTTTCGTAATAAACTTACTGGACACCTTCGGTATCCACACGCCCTTACACGAAATCTAAGCTCCCGCTGCGCCTACGGCTTGCGCTCGCTAGGATTTCGTAGTAAACTTAGACATATGTGTTAAGGACTGAGGAGGAAGCAGCGTGCCTAACAAGGTAGATATATTGGGTGTCAATGTTGACGCTATGACGATGTCGGAGTCTGTTGCGCAAATCGAGACGTATATGGCAGGCGAGGAGCCTATGATGATTGCTACAGCCAATGCCGAGATGATTATGCGTGCCACCCAGGACGAGGAACTCAGAGACATTCTGAACAGGGCAGCGATTGTCACCGCAGATGGCGCCGGCACGGTCTGGGCAGCCCGTCATTTGGGATATGAGATGCCGGAGCGCGTTGCAGGCTATGATCTGGCCCAGCAGCTAATGAAGAACTCCGTCCGGCAAGGCCAGCGTATCTATTTTTTCGGCTCTGCACCGGGGGTGGCAGAGAAGGCCAAGGCCAAGGCGGAGCAGCTCTATCCAGGTATACAGATCGTGGGCACGCGGGACGGCTATTTCACTGAGGCTGATGAACCGGCTATCATAGAGGACATCAAGGCAAAGCGTCCGCACCTGCTATTGGTTGCCTTGGGAGTTCCCAAGCAGGAAAAATGGCTTGCAAAGCATCAGGCTGAGCTGGGCGTGCCGGTGGCCATCGGCGTTGGCGGCACGTTGGACGTAATGGCGGGCGTGATGAAACGTGCGCCCCTCTGGATGCAGAAAGCGAAACTTGAATGGCTGTTCCGTGGTATGCTGCAGCCCAAACGTGCCGGACGGTTGCTGGCCTTGCCAAAATTTGTTCTGAAAGTGCATGGCTCCAGAGGCTGACGAAGGTTTCTTCTATTGAAAACTTGCAGGATCTGAGTTATGATAAGTGAGGGTTTTGTAGGAGGTGGAGGCTTGCATATCGTAAAGGAGGGCTACCCCTTCATTGCGTCCGGTCTGGCCCTGGCTGTTCTGCTGGGGGCAGCGGTCAGTGTCTATGCCGGAATTGTGCCGCTCATACTGGCATTGTATTTTACGTATTTTTTTCGCAACCCGACACGCCATATAGAAAAAAATGCTGCAGTCATCCTGTCACCGGCTGATGGCACGGTGGTGGATGTGGTGAATCTGGAGCACGATGAGGATGCCTTTGTGCCCGGTCAGTGCAATAAGGTCATTATTTTTATGTCCGTTTTCAATGTGCATGTGAATCGCAGCCCCATTGACGGAGCCATCAAGCTGCAGAAATATTTCTGCGGACGGTTCCGCCCGGCCTATAAGGATGAAGTCGGCTTTGAAAACGAACATCATCTGATTGGTATTGAGAACAGCCGTCTGCGCATTACCGTGAAGCAGATTGCCGGCATTTTGGCCAGGCGCATTGTATCCTGGGTCACCTTGGACGATGAACTGAAGCAGGGCGATCTCTACGGCATGATTCGTTTTGGCTCCTGCTTGGAAATCGTGATGCCAGCAGATGTGGAGGTAGCCGTCACGAAAGGTGAGAAAGTGACAGGTGGCCTGACTGTAATCGGGAGGATAAAAGATTAATGGATTATCGGAAGATCATACCTAATCTCTGCACTTCGATGAACCTGGTGTTTGGCATGTGCTCCATTATGGCTACATTTGCCGGTGATTTCGTTTGGGGTTCCATCTTCATTCTGCTGGCGCTGGTTGCAGACGGCCTGGACGGACGTACTGCCCGTTTCTTTGGCGTGGCTAGCGAGATGGGCAAGGAGATGGATTCCCTTTGTGATTTAGGTTCATTCGGTGTGGCCCCGGCAATCCTGGCCTGGGCTTTTGTGCTGAAGGATTACGGCTTCCTTGGCATGGCTGTTGTGATTTTTTTTGCCTGCTGCGGCATGTGGAGACTGGCGCGCTTCAATGTAAACGCAGATGTTGTGCATGGCTATTTTATGGGCCTGGCTATTCCGGCCGGTGGCAATATTGTTGCAATGACCACCCTGCTGTTCGTGCAGATGGGCGTAGATCCGCATATCTTTGGGCCGGCATATCCGCTGCTGATGGCGATTGTAGCGTATCTGATGGTCAGCCATGTGCATTACCCGAATTTCAAAGGGGATGGGGGAGAGCCTGTTTACATGGCAACTAAGGTTTTTGCCCTCGTGCTCTTTGCGGCTATCCTGTACGCTGGCATGGATGCACTGCTGCCTGCTCTGGCAGCGGCTGTCTTCGTAACCTACGCAGCAAGCGGCATTGTCAATTCTACAATTGCTCTGACGGCAAAGAGAGGCTGATAGCAAGTGGCACATCCTTTTGACATCATTATGATGCCAATGCAGATTCTGATTTTCCTCTTTACCCTGTATTTTTTTATAATCGGTTTTTGCGGTCTGTGGCGACGCAGGGAAAAGAAAATATTGACGCCCAGGAAGAACTTTGCTGTCATTGTCGCGGCGCATAATGAGGAGGCTGTTATTGGCCAGCTGGTGGACAACCTGCAGCAACTGGATTACCCGAAAGAGCTTTATGACATTTTTGTGATTGCAGATAACTGCACGGATGCTACGGCCAGGATTGCCGCAGCCGGTGGTGCTATTGTCTGTGAGCGCACCCATCCCACCAAGAAAAGCAAGGGCTTTGCCATGGAGTGGATGTTTGAAAAGCTCTTTAAGATGGAAAAGAAGTATAATGCTGTTGTCATATTTGATGCGGATAATCTTGTACATCCGCGTTTCCTTCTGGAAATGAATAACCGTCTCTGCAAGGGCGACAAGATTATCCAGGGGTATCTGGATGCCAAGAATCCTTATGATACCTGGGTGGCGGGTACCTTTGCCATCGCTTTCTGGGTTATTGACCATATTTCCCACCTTGCCAAGACGAACATCGGCCTGTCGGCTGTGCTGGGCGGTACTGGCATGTGCATCACCACGGATGTGCTGGAGAAGTACGGCTGGCGCGCTACCTGCCTGACCGAGGACATGGAATTTACTATGAAATCCCTGGCCGAGGGCATCAAGACGACCTGGGCACATGACGCCATAGTGTATGATGAGAAGCCGCTGACTTTCAAGCAGTCCTGGAACCAGCGACGCCGCTGGGCCCAAGGGCAGTTCGATGTGGCGCATCGCTACATACCGAAGATGCTGGTGGAGGGCTGGCGCCAGAAGGACATCCGCATTTGGGATGGCTGTATCTACCTTCTGCAGCCTCATTTCCTGATGATTTCCACCTTCTTTATCATCATCAGCTATATACAACTGATGGTACCCCCTTTTTATACGAATATCTACACACTGTTGCCATCCCAGATGATGACGGCAATCATGCTCGGTCAGTATATCCTGCCCATGATTATCCTGTTCAAGATTCGTGCCAAGGCGAAGGCCTGGCTTTATATGCTCTTGTATCCGGTCTTTATCTACTCCTGGATACCAATTATTTTTCTGGGCTTCATCCACCGCAACGAGCACGAGTGGAGCCATACCAAGCATACCCGTGCCATGAGCATGGAGGATCTGGCCGGTAATGTGAAAAATACCAAGGCTTTTGGCAAAGCAAAATAAGATAAAAGCACCTCGTCAGAGGTGCTTTCTTAATAAAATAAGATTATTACGGAGGGCTATATGATGTATACATTGCGAGTAGAGAGCGCCTTTGAGGCGGCTCATCAGCTTCCCGGCTATCCCGGCAAATGTGCGCGCCTGCATGGCCATAGCTGGGTCGTTGAGGCGACCGTTAAGGGCACAGAACTGGATGAGCTGGGCATGCTGGTTGACTTCAAGGATGTGAAAGCTGCGCTGGAGGACGTGCTGGAAGTGTTCGACCATCAGTATCTGAATGAGCAGGAACCATTTAAGGATGGCATGGCTCCGACAGCGGAGAATCTGGCCAGACTCATATTTGATAGATTGGCGGAACATCATATCTTTCAGAATGGCAGCAGGCTGGAGGCTATATGCGTCTGGGAGTCACCGAAATCCAGCGTCACTTACAGCAGGGATTGAGGTATCTATGCTTAGAGAAAATATCATTGAAATTTTTTCATCCATCCAGGGCGAAGGCAAATATGTGGGCTGCCGCCAGGTTTTTGTGCGTTTTGAGGGCTGCAATCTGGATTGCCGCTATTGCGATACGGAAAATAAGCCGGGAGCGCATGCGCTCTGCCAGGCAGAGACAACTGCCGGCTCACGCAGATTTGAGACAATGAAGAATCCTCTGACTGCGGAGCAGGTAGCTGCCAAGGTACAGGCCATGCTAAATGAGGTACCCCATCAGGCAGTGAGCTTTACCGGCGGTGAGCCGCTGCTGCATGCACCCTTTATTCGCGAGGTCGCTGACCTGCTGCATGGTCAGACTCAAATCTTCCTGGAAACTAACGGCACATTGCCGGAGCAACTGGATAGCATACTGGACATCACGGATATTATCAGCATGGACATAAAGCTACCCAGCATCCTCAGCCATTCCTGCTGGGACGAGCATCGCCGCTTTCTGGAATTGGCTGCCGAAAAGGATTTGTATGTGAAGCTGGTGGTTTCGGATGAGACTTCCAGGGCAGAATTCGAGCAAGCGGTGCAGCTTTTGAAGGAAACAGCGCCAAAGGCGCTGCTCATCATCCAGCCGGTCACGCCCTGGGGCGGTGTGCAGGCAGCAGCGCCGGAGAAAATACTTGTCTGCCAGAACTATGCGCTGAGTCAGCTTAAAGATGTACGCGTGATTCCGCAGACCCATAAAATGATCAATCAGCTTTGAGGCGGAGGGATTGCCATGAATAGCAAGACGGAAGCATTGCTGGAGAAACTGCGCTCCTATGGCAGTGTGGTGGTGGCGCTGTCCGGCGGGGTAGACAGCGCGGTGCTGGCCAAGGCTGCCGCCCTGGCTCTGGGGGATAAGGCTGTGGCGGTGACAGCAGTCTCGGAACTGCTGTCTGAGCGGGAAAGGCATGATGCTGCCGAATGCGCCCGTCTGAGCGGCCTGCGGCACATATTGCTGGATGCTGCCGATTTAGCTGTGCCGGAGGTTGCGGAAAACGGGCTGGAAAGGTGCTATTACTGCAAGAGAGCACGTTTCCAAAAAATTTTGCAGTGGGCTGCTGAACATCATATCCAGGCTGTAGCAGACGGCTCCAATGTGGATGACAATGGTGATTACCGCCCGGGGCAAAAAGCCCTTCGGGAGCTGCAAGTTGCCAGTCCTCTGGCAGAATGCGACTTCCATAAGGAAGATATACGAAAACAGGCACAGCTATGGGAACTGCCGGTCTGGGACAAGCCCAGTGCAGCCTGCCTGGCCTCCCGTGTTGCCTATGGCATACCCTTGACAAAAGAACGCCTCTGCCGCATTGAGCGGGCAGAGGCTATCCTGCATAAAATATTGCCGGGGCAGTTGCGGGTGCGTGATCATGGCTCCCTGGCCCGCATTGAGCTGATGCCGGAAATGTTCGAGAGCTTCTGGCGTGAGCGGGAAAATTTGACCCACAGCCTGAAGGAGCTTGGTTTTACCTATGTGACTCTGGATCTTTCCGGCTACCGCATGGGCAGCCAGAATGAGTCAGGACTTGGGGCTGGCCTTGCGAACAGATGAGACAGATGGACGTTCGGGGCCTGCCATATAGATGGCTTCATGTACAGCTTCTTCCAATCTTTGATGTTTATTGACACTGTCAAAACCATTCCCCAGGCTGGAGCGGATGTTGTCGGCACATTCATGCAGGCATTTCAGCAGCAGGGGATTGAAGATGCCGCATTCGCCCCGATCAATCATGTAGAGGGCCTGCTCATGAGTGAAGGGCGGCTTGTAGACGCGCTCGCTGGTCAGGGCATCGTAGACATCCGCAATGGAGACAATCTGGGCGTAAATCGGTATGCTGTCACCCTTCAGGCCATCAGGATAGCCGGAACCGTCCCAGCGTTCATGGTGCCAGCGGCAGATACCGTAGGCATACTGGATCAGGGGTTCATCAGGATAGGCTTCCATGCTGTGGCTGATGAGGTCTGAGCCTATAGCGGCGTGGGTCTTCATAATCTTGAATTCTTCCGGCGTGAGTCTGCCGGGTTTGTTCAGGATTTCCTCCGGTATGGCAATCTTGCCGATATCGTGCAGGGAGGAGGCCAGGCAGATCTGGGAGATTTCCTTATGGCTGAAGTGGTATTCGGGATGTGACTTAACCAGCTGGCGCAGCAGGAGCTCCGTGATGGCATTGATATGCAGCACATGCAGGCCGCTTTCGCCATTGCGAAACTCAACTATGTGGCTGAGGATGGAGATCATCATGCTCTCGCCGTTCTCCTTCTTCAGCACCTGCTCCAGCACAGCGGCAGTAAGCTTCTTTTCCTTGGCGAAGGTCAGCACGGTATTGATGGCACGATGACGGACGGCAGTAGCGTTAAAGGGGCGCGTGATATAGTCCCATGCTCCCAGCTCGTAAGCCTTGTTGATGGTAGCGGCCTCTGTGTTGGCGGAAATCATGATGACGGGGATCTCCTCAATCAGATTGGATTCCCGCAGGCCCTCCAGCACGGCAAAGCCATCCACATCCGGCATCATGATGTCCAGCAGCAGCAGGGAAATTTCCTTGCCCTTCTCATTGAGTATCTGCAGGGCCTCTGCGCCACCCATAGCGGAGATGATATCGAAGTTATTGCTCAGGATGTCTCTCAGGATGCGATGATTCAGTTTTGTGTCATCAGCTATCAGGATTGTACCTTTTTTAAAGCTTTTTTCAGTGTTTTCAGTAATCATAGCGACACTTCTTCCTCAGCAGCCGATGGGGGATATGCTTCGGCCGCAATAATTAATGGAAAATAAACTTAATTTTAACTCTCATTTTATCATCTGTCAGAAAATAATGCAAGAATTTGGAGATACACATTTGCATGAAAAAAACTTTGTTTTCTGACTGCAATATGCTAGAATGTAAAGAGCGTTCAGCAAAGCGGGAATTTTGTCTTTTTAAATATTTCTATTGAGGTGTTATCTTATGGTAAATAAAAAGATGCATGAACTGGGTACAAAGAAATCAACTATCAGGGCCATCTTTGAATTTGGCCGTCAGCGTGCAGCAGAGGTGGGGGAGGAGAACGTCTTTGATTTCAGCCTGGGCAATCCTAACGTGCCGACACCGGATTTTGTGCGCGAAGCCGCCATTGATGTCCTGGCCCATGAGGAGCCTGACAAGGTGCATGGCTATACCATTGCCCCAGGCTTGCCCCAGGTGCGTGATACTTTGGCTGAGAGCATCAATGGGCGTTTTGGCACGCATTTCTCCGGCAAGAACCTTTTTATGACCGCAGGGGCGGCAGCCGCCTGTACTATCTGCTTCAAGGCGCTGTGCGAGGCAGGGGATGAATTCATTACCTTTGCACCATTTTTCCCCGAGTACCGTGTGTTTGTAGAGTCCGTCGGCGGTAAGCTGGTGGTGGTGCCGGCTCAGGCAAAGGATTTCCAGATTGATTTTGCTGCCTTCGAAACCTGCCTGACGGAACATACCAAGGCTGTTATAGTCAATTCTCCGAACAATCCCAGCGGGGCGGTATATTCTGAAGAAACCATCAAGAAATTAGCTGAGATATTGCGTGCCAAGGAAAAGGAATACGGCCATTCTATTTTCATTATCGCGGATGAGCCCTATCGTGAGATTGCCTTCGAGGGCTATAATGTGCCGTATATACCGCAGTATTACCGGGATACGCTGGTCTGCTATTCCTACAGCAAGTCTTTCTCCCTGCCCGGTGAGCGCATCGGCTATATCGTCGTGCCTGATGAGGTAGCTGATTTTGGTCAGGTCTACGGAGCTATCGCAGGAGCGGCCCGTGTACTCACTCATGTAAATGCGCCGTCCCTCTGGCAGTTGGTTGTGGCCCGCTGTGCAGGCAAGCCCTCCGACATCAGCACTTATAAGCTGAACGGAGAGCTGCTTTACAATGGCCTGATTGAAGCTGGCTTCACCTGCGTGCGTCCCCAGGGTGCCTTCTACCTTTTCCCGCAGGCGTTGGAGGCGGATGACAAAGCTTTCTGCGAGCGTGCAAGAAAATATGGCCTGTTGCTGGTTCCCGGCAAGGATTTCGGCTGTCCGGGATATTTCCGTGCCGCCTATTGCATCAAGACCGACACCATCAGGCGTTCCCTGCCGCTGTTCAAGCAGTTGGCATCAGAGTATAAGTGAGACGCGCCAGCAACCGCCAATAAACAAGGGCTTCCAGAGAATTACCACTCTGGAAGCCCTTGTTTATTGGCTATTCATACAAATTTCGCACATAATCCTTCAATCAAATCTTTTTTTAAAAGAGTTTCTTGCCAATGTGAAGGGATACTATCGCAGCCATATGCTACGCCAGCCAGTCCGCCAACTATCGCTCCGATGGTATCTGTATCATCCCCAAGGTTGACAGCGGTCAAAACAGCCTCGGGGTAGCTGGCCGTGTTTAGTAGACACCAGAGAACCGCCTCTAATGTATCCACTACATAGCCACTGCTCTTGATGGATGCTTTGGGGTGGTGTCGAAAGGCTTCCACATCCCAAAGCCGTCCGAAAGAAGGAACTTCTGCATTGAATATCGAATTTTTCTGATAGTATATTTTTGCCGTTTGTAGTCCATCCTTGATTGATTGAGGCAGGGGGACTTTGCGCAAGGCGTTCATAGCAATCAATGTATAGATGCCGCACGCCATTTGACTGCGCGGGTGTCCATGTGTGAGAGCTGACAGGCGGTGCGCCTCTTGCAAGATTTCCTCAATGTCCGTCACCTGTTTTTTGACAAGGAACAGCGCCAAGGGCGCAATCCGCATTAGGGAGCCGTTACCGTTGTCGTATTCGCCACTTCCACCGCAGGAAAGGGGTGACGTGCCTTGAAGGTAACGGCTTATCGCCTCCTGCGTAGCTATCCCGGCATCAAAAACCGTATCTGTAGCCGTAAATTCGGCATTTTGCAGCCATCGGACAAAGTTCTTCATAATGTCGTCATAGTCGATGCTTTGGAGCCGGCCAAGGCTTTCCAGAAGACAGAGCGTCATGGCGGTATCATCCGACCATGTTCCCGGCGGCTGTCCATGTGTCCCGCTCCCTTTCATATCTTCCACGGGATTCAGTGTAAGTTCCTCTCGTGGCATAAATTCCACGGGTACGCCAAGAGCATCACCGATGGCAGAACCAATCACCATGGCCTTCACAGTTTCTAAATCCATCTATATGCCTCCGTTCCACACAAATTCACTTCCATATTGTACCACAAAGCGGAAACATACGCATGACGCCCCAATCCTGTTCAATAGAGCACCTCTGCGCCATATGTATGTCAAAAACAATGTGATATAATAGGGTAAAATTTAGAAGTCGGAACGAAAGGAGGAATTTTGCGATGGGAAAAGTCAGGAAGATAAGCGATGAGCTGGTCTACCAATACAACTATAGCAGTCACAGTTGGGTCGCGGCTCCTGCGCGCTACACCATGCTGCCTGCTAAGGATGTCCCCGCTGTTCTCTTGGCAGAAGTTGGTCTGGGGGAATGGGACTATCAATGCTTTCACGCCTCCCGCCGTCAGCGAATGGTCTGGTGCTTGGAGCATAATCGCTTTGAGAAGGTACACCACATTGAGCGCATAGACAGTATTCGTTCCGTTGACGGTGGGCGTAAAATCGGTGCGTCCTGCGCCTGCGCCCACACTAGGCCGTCCTTGGCCGTCGGTTGCCGCCAGCACGGCATGGTAGCGTATTTTTCCTTTTGCGCCCCACCGATTGAACGGAAATTGACCGTCCCTTATCGCTGGCGCATTATCCGCTATGAAAATGGCGCAGCAGAAGTGCAAGCGAATGCTCTCAGGTTTCGCCTTGTCTATACCGGGGAAAACGAATATAAAAGCTGTCGGGCAGAAGAATATATTTTGCATCCTCGCCACATTACCCTGGGAGAAGTTTTCGATATGGAGCAGGGCGAATCGGTATTTTGTCATCCTATGCGGGATTGGCAGGATTTCGGCATTGACATTCCCTCTGTGGTGACAGCGAAAGTTTTTGAGCATTTGCAGAAAAGTACAGCATACGGCTGTAATTTATGGCAGGAGAGTATAACGGACGGTGTAAAGAAACTTCGTGCTTTTGTACAAAGGCCACTGGATTTTCACATCGAATATTGGAGAGATTTCTTTTCCGCCGAGGAATTTCCAAGGCTTTTTCCCACGACGCCCATGGATGGGCTAGTGCGGACGCCGGAGCGTGATGCGGCTGTTTGGCGTCCGCAAAATCAACAAGATAATTTTTCCGCTCTGTGCCAAGCACTCAGACTTGCGCCCATCGAAAATCTCCGCGCCGCGTATGAAAAAAATCCTTATGCACCCCTGTGGGAAAAATTACTGCGCTTTTGGGGATTTAAGGATGATAGGGCGATTTCATATTTTTATGAGCTCTCTGATTTTGCCGGGATGCGCCTCCCGCATTTTCGATTTGACCGCGATAAGGACGAGCTCAAATTAGACGGATTAAAGGGTTGGATAAAAGGAGACATCCCAGACCCGGAATTTCTGGAGGACACGGAAACGGTAACAGCCTACGAAGCGCATCTGCGTTTTTCCATGCTTCGGTTTTATGTTACCTGGGCGCTTTTTGAAAACAAGAACAGGGAGCGTGCATTTGCCAAAAGAGGTCTTTATGCCTTGGCAACGAAGCCGTGGTCAAATGATTTGCACGAGGAACTGGATCTTTTCTATTGGCGCTTTCGGCACTATTGCTCCTATGCCTGCACGGGGGAAGGCGGCGACAACCCTTGGCGGGAGATTGCCGCTGATGTGGAACAGCTTTCCGTAATGGCGAGGCAGCACCTTTTGGGATTCAATACGGAGTGGTTCGGCTGGCATTGGAAAGTGGAGCATGACCGCCTGATGGAGGAGTTTCACGCTTTGGGACGTCCGGGCGAAACGGTGGAAGAACGAAAGCCCAAAAAGAAATTGAGCCGTCTTGCGCGTATTCTTAAAATATACGATGCTCTGCTTACGAACAGTTCGCCCTTAATTCCAATCAAGAAATCCGAATATCCTACATCCATGTTCAAGCGGGATATGAAGGTCATTTACTCTTTTGACTCGTCTCTTGTACAGGATAAAAATGGACGAATCGGGCACAAAATGCGCTACAATCTCTGCGGTGAATTTCCCTCATTACCTGATGATTCAAGGCGCACACGTCTTTTAGCTTATCGCCTTTTCCTCGCCGATTGCGGCTGTATCAATATGGAACTTGCCGAAAAAATTGCGGGCAAAAAGATTTCGCGGCGGACTTTTGTGCGGGATTTGGAGTTTTTACGAGGGACTTGTGCCTGTGGGATATTGACTTATAAAGCGGCAGAAAAAATCTACGTTTGGGAATCGTTGGGGGAGGAAGAAAATGAAGGCTATCGAGTTCATTGACAATCTGTTCACCATGAATGATGAACTTACGAAAGATGCGGCGGCTCATATCGTTCATGGCGCTAACCGCAAGATGGAAGAATTGAATCATGATGAATTTCTCCAAAATATCGCAACATGGGCAGCGAACAAGAACGACGAGAATGTTAAAGATGTATTGCCGTCTATAAAGAACAAATATGATGTCGCCCAGGTTGCCACGCTAAAAGATATTTTGTCCGTTGCTGTAGGGCAGGACTCCCAGGAAGGGGAGGCTCCCGATTTTCATATTGGCACGCCTGGGCAATATGATGAGTGGAATACAAACACCATGCGAATTATAGTTCATCGCGGAACGAAACAAATTGGCGGCAGCATCACAGAGATTGCCGTAAAAAATACACATATCCTGGTGGACTGCGGAGCGGAATTACCAGGAAGCACAAATACTGTAAGCGACAGCGATATTGTAAAATTGCTCCAAACAAAGCATTTCGACGGCGTATTCTTTACCCATTATCACGGCGACCATACGGGATTGATGGATAAAATTCCTAGGGAAATTCCCATTTACATGGATGAAACCATGCTGATAATATTGCGTATACTTCATGCTTATACAGGAAACAAATCCATGCAGGAGCTTCTTGACAACCACGAGGGGCGTATCCACACATTTAAACCGAGGCGAGGAAATGTCCTTACAGTCGGTGACATGAACATCATTCCTTTCTTTGTTGACCATTCGGCCTATCATGCCAATATGTTTCTTTTTGAAAGCAAGGTAACGGGGCATACCGTTCTTCACAGCGGTGATTTTCGGGGTACGGGTTACATGAGCAAAAGCCTTGACATGATTCCTCGCCTTATCCATGAGGATTACGGAAAGCAAGTGGATGTGCTTATCTCGGAAGGCACAATGATGAATCGTTCAGTAGAGGAAGAACATCTTTTGACCGAGTGGGATGTACACAAAGAAGCTAAGTTCTTTATGAAAGACCATCGGCAGATTTTTGTTGTCTGCTCCTCCACAAATTTTGACAGTTTAACTTCTATTTGTAACGCTGCTAAGGCGAACAATATTCCCATTTACGGCAATCCTTACATCATTGAAATACTTAAAACATTCTCCGATATGGCAGGGAAATATACCGGGCTTTATCGTTTGCCGCCAATCAAAGGCATAGACGAAATGAAACGAGTTCGCCCCAATGAGGGGATAATACCCCTTGGCTCTTTGCTTAATCGAAAAGCAGAAGATGCCTATACTCTATACGACAGATATGGTCATTACATGAGCGATTATAATCCGCACTTGATTTATTCCATGTGGCAGGGATATTTGAATCCAAAACATCCGGCCTACGATGAGGGCTTGGCGACGTTCGTCAGGCGATTCGGCTCGTCAGTCAAATACATCCATTCCACAGGCCATGCAGATAAAGCTACTCTGGCGAAGTTTATTGAGAGTGTTGCTCCGAGAAAGTATATCATTCCGTTACATACGGAAAATCCGGCAGGATTTAAGGAGGTGAATATCGAAGATAGGTATAAGAAGATGGTTATTTTACCGCAGGACGGCGATACGATTGAGATTGCGTGAGGAGGAATTTGGCATGAACGAGTACAAAGGATTTTATGAGGTTGTGAAAAAATGGACAGTAAACGACTATAGGACGCAGGGCATAAAGTCGGAGGTTATCATTGATATGCTCATTTCTGATTTTATTGAGGAAATGATTGCCGCAAAGCTGAACTGTGAGCTGAGGCAAGTAAAACTTCTTGCAAAAGAATTTCCCATCGATATAGGAAGCACTGACCTGCGTAATGCCAAGGTGGATTACTTGGTAGCAGTAGGCAACAGGCTTTATCTGGTGGAACTTAAAACGACGGAGGATAGCCATAGCGCCGATCAGAGGGAGCGGATGATTGAGGTAATCAGCGGTGAACACGCGACGGAAAATATGTTGGCCTTCTTCTCCGAAATTGTCAAAAGCAAGAAACGACATCCTTCCAGGTTGGATAGCAAGAAATATTTTAGGACTGTCCGTATGATGCAAAAAATCGTATTGGGGTATGATAATGCTATGGATATTGATAATTTGGAAAAAAGGATGATAAAAAAGTTTTCATCCAATCCACCGGGAATTTTGTATATCGAATTAAAGACCCCAAATAATGACGATTTCTTCGAATATGATGCTGATAAAAAAATTGATTTCATTGCTTTGGATAAACTGGATGAAAATGAAAATTTTAAGGAATTGCTTTCTGATGAGAAAAAGCAAAGCTGGGATTGTATTGAGAGCATTGTTAGGGAACTTTTGCAACCGATTGATTCAAAAAGGATATTTTTCATGAAAAGCAAAATTTTCCGTAATAACGATGCCGAGTATCAAAATTCTTTGGAATAACCGTGACAAATAATTTATGGGGAGGCTGTCTGCATGGGAGCGACACTCTTGAAGTCGGAAATCGTTACAGTAGACAATTTTAGTAGCGTAACTGGCAAGTATTATTGGAAATTTTACAATAAGATGGTTGCCATGTTCACAAAGCCGGGACTGATTTCATTAGACGAGGCAGATATCGCCCCATTTAAAAGTTTTAACGGTGCTGTTTACATGGGAGAAGCGGTCGCTACGGGAGAAAAGGCTGCCGCCCTTGCTGCAAAAGAAGCCGTGTCCCAAGCCAAAGCTAAAAAAATAGCAAAATCACAAAATGTACTCGTTCACATTTCAGGCAGCGCAGGTAAAGTAGATACGTCCACACTAACCGAAACAGTTTCCGTTCTCCATGAAATCGCTCCCCATGCAGAAGTTATGTTTGGTGCTCAGATTGATGAGAAATTGGGCGATACTTTGCTGGTTAAAGTCTTTGCAAGACTGCATTATGACATGGAGCGTTTTAACGAATATGCTGAAAAACTATATCGGCTCTTGCGAGAGACACCCAAAGATAAGTTGCCGGGACTGGATAATTGTCCCGAATACCAGGAACTTTACGATTCCGCACGGGAAAGTGCCGCTTGGTGTTGGTTTTCGGAAACGATGGATGTGGTAGCCTATGATTTATCCATGGAGGAATATAATCCAAGAAGGTTTACTCCAAGGCCGGATATGGAGGATATGCCGGAGTTAATAATGGAAGAGATATTGACGGGGAAGCGTCCGACGCAAACATGACTTGTCCAATTCAGGGGGCATAAAGGGGCCGTATCATCCCTTATCATCCTGCCGCCGTCCCAGCGCCAGACCAGAGGTAACACGGTTGCTCATTTGCTGGTTGACGTGCGCGTAGCGGGCCGTGATTTTAGGGTCGCGATGGCGCAGTGTCTCCTGGACTACACGCAGGTCTTTGGTCTGCTGGTAGAGGTTAGTGCCGCAGCTATGGCGCAGGATATGGCAGGACTGGCCCTCGTGCTTGAGACCAGCCAGTCTCAGGGCGTTGTTCATAATATAGCGCAGGCCGTTGCGCGAGATACGCCCCAGGGAATTGTTGCGGGAGTCGGAAAGTATAAGAGGGGTGAGGGCACCTTCTTTTTTTATTTCCTTATCGCTTGGAATGGCGTCTATATAGGCTTGCAACAGCGCAAATGTCTCAGCACAGGGATAAATAGGGTCCATACGTCCGGCAGCACCTTTGCCGCGTACCATGATGACCTTGATATCCCAGCGCACATCTTCGCGGCACAGGCGATGTACCTCTATATTGCGCATGCCCTCGACACCCATCAGATAGAGAATCAGCATATTGCGGTAGCGCAGGAACAGATTTTCCTCCTGCTCAAAAATAGAACATATTTTCGTCATTTGTTCCTGGCTGTAGAAATTCAGGAGATTGTGGGAGGTGGCGCTTGGTACGCTGACTTCCTGGCAGGGGTTCACGGAAATAAGGCCCAGATGTATGGCGGTGGCAAAAAAAGAGCGCACAGCCATAAAGGCCGTATGATTGGTGTCCGGCTGGTAGTGGCTTTCCAGCAGGTGCTCACGGAAAAGGCGCAACTGGTAATCAGTTACAGCCAGCGGATGCTGCTTATTATCCAGACACCAACCTATGAAGTGATCAATCCAGGAACAGTAGGAGTGCATGGTATTTTTGCTGGGATTGCCATGAGCTATATAGCGCGGCAGAAATGTTGCATAATGCTGCACAAAATAATCAGGCGTGATGGCAGCAGCTTCAACAGGGCGAGCCAGGGCATTCTGGAAAGTCGGCAGCACAGCGGGGGCTGATTCTATGGATGGAATTTTGTTGACGTTATCATTTACATTTTTCACTGAAAAGCCTCCAGAAATTCTATTTCAAATCAGCGGGGAAATCTTGCTCTATTTTCCTACCGTCTCATACTGTGGTGTATTCCTGTACACAACAGTATGAGACGGGAGATAAGGGGCAGGCAATCTCGACCTGCCCCATTCGTCCACTAGCATATCATATTTTCCACTGTATAGCAACCTCCGAGGACTGAGCTCATTTAATCAACATGCCCTAGACGAGACACTGGCAGGAATATTTTCTTATGGTGTAGAATTTACCGTTATGGTATACGAATTTGTTATTTGCGTATTGAAAGGAGTTTCAAATTGTGGAAACAAGAAAACTGCTTATGGCAGCGCTGGCTTCTGCCCTGATTTTGCCTGCCTCGGCTGCATGGGCATATACAGGCTACAGTCGCCCGGATTTCCCCAAGGAATTGGGTACCATCAATCAGCAGGCTGTCAAAAGCGTTCATTTCCGCGTGGCACCGCCTTATTCAGAGCCGCTGCTGGAGCCGCTTTCTGCCCCAGAGACTATCAGCATCAAGGGGCCTGCTTACGCTACGCAGGCACAGATGGTTGCCTTTATCAAGCGTAATAACCAGCATCCTAAACTCAACTGCTCTGTCGAGGAATTGGTCGGTTATTACTATGAAGAAGCCGGGCGTGAGGGCATCCGCCCGGATATAGTGCTCTGCCAGGCTATCAAGGAGACGGGCTTCTTTGGCTATGGCGGTGATGTGATACCGGAGCAGAACAACTATTGCGGCCTCGGCACAACCGGAGGCGGCGTAAAAGGCGCCTTCTTCGAGACACCGCAACTCGGCGTGCGCGCCCATGTCCAGCACCTGCTGGTCTATGATCGCACGGAGCCGCCAAGCACGGATATCATTGATCCGCGCTATAAGCTTGTCATCGAAACGCACCCGGAAATCTACGGCCAAATCCATAACTGGACTGATTTGAATGGCAGATGGGCTGTTCCCGGCAAAACCTACGGTCAGGATATCCTGCAGCTTTGGCAAACAGCCCGTACGCCTGATGCCAGCGATGCCGCCTTGAGTGCGGCAGAGATTCAGTTGCAACGGGCAAAGAATGATGCCAATAGTTATATTGCCCGTGGCATAGCCTACGCGAAACGGGGCAACATCGAAAAGGCCAAGGCAGACTATGAACAGGCTTTGCGCATGAACAAGAACAGCCTTGCAGCCCGCTACAACCTTGCCCTGTTGCAGGAAAGCCAGGGTGACAGCAAGTCAGCACTGAAAAACTACAAAAAGCTCAACAAAGAGCATCCCTACTTTCCGCAGGCATGGTTCAACAAGGGATGTATTGAGCTGGCCAACGGCAACAGCAAGGAAGCTATGGAAGATTTTCAGAATGTTACCGAACTTGCTACTCGCCAGGTCTATGCCATGAACAATATTGCCCTGGCTCAGCTCCAGCAAAAAAAATACGCTGAGGCATGGGCAACTCTCGTCGAGGCGGGGCAGGTGAATACGGAAAACCTCTATGTCCTTGCAAACCAGTTCATTCTGGAAGCATGCCAGAAATAAGATAAAAAGGCAGAAAGATGTCCCCCACCTTTACACAGGTGAGGGACATCTGTTTATTTCGCTACAGTTCCTTATCCAGCATCTGGCCGACGCTTGAGTATACGTGGCTGACCTGTGCCTGTATTTCTGCACGAGCCGTTGCTACGGTGGCGCCGTGGAAAGCTTGCAGCATCGGCAGATCATTGTCCCCGTCGCCGATGGTATGCACTTCGGCTCCCTGCCAGCCTTTCAAATCCAGCATCTTTTCGATTCCGCTATGCTTGTCTGTACCGGGTGGAGTTATATCAACACTCAGATAATTGGCATAGGCACGGACGATATGACTATGGCGCTTATTGATCAGGGCTGCAGCCGCACTAGCCTCATCATGCTCAGCAAAAGACAGCACCAACTGATGTGCAGTCGGCATTTCAGCAATCTCTGTTTCTTCAATCCAGCGCACTGGCATATCCCACTCTTTGCTCAGTATCTTGATTAGGGAATCTTTGCCAATATGAGTCGCATATAATTCATTGCCTGCCGAAAAAACATATTGCTGAGAAGCCTGCACGGCAGGGTCACGCAGCAGCTCTGCGATGGCAGTTTTCTTAAGTTCTCCTTGCCACAGCATTGTTCCGTCAGGTTCGCACAGCGAGCTGCCATTGTTGCAGACCAAAAAATCACAAGGTATATTGAACTCTTTTAAATGAGGTGCCAGCATGATATAGGCCCTGCCTGTGACGATGGCGAATTTATGCCCCGCTTCACGCCAACGCATTATGGCTTCGATATCTCCCCTGGTTACTTGCTGCTCCCGAAATAGAGTACCATCGAAATCACTGGCGGCAACCTTGGGGACTAGCATACAGGCCCTTCTTCGACTTTCTGGGCAGTGTCAAGGACGAAGTTTCCTCCCTCCGTCATATGATAGGTAATATCAAGCACCTGACCCTGCTTCATGCCTACCCAGCTAGGCACTTTATTATTCTTTGCCTTGCAAAGCAAAGTCAACTCGTCTTTTGTTTCCGTATCCAGCAATACCACCGAATACACTAGCTGATTATCTCTCCTTATATAGTCGAAAGTGGCACGAAGCTTCATGGTATCCATATACATCACTCCAATGCTGTAGATAAAAATTAAAGCACTACGTAAATATCCGGCTGTTCTGCCAGCACCGTATCAATATTGTAAACATGCTTGGCATCATCATAATCATTGGGATCATTCACATAGAGCAAGCTACCGTCATCACTGACACCTGTATAGACTACAAAATGGCCGGTGCCGCCGGGGGCTGCAAAGAGCGGACTGGCAAAGGAGCCGCCATGACCAGCAATGATGGCCTTGCCGCTTTTGAGCGCTGCGATGATATCCTCCTTGCCGTAATTCACCCTGCCCATGGGGACACCATAAGCCCTGGCGGCCGCCATCAAGGATTCTCCTGACGTTCCTACACCAGCCAGATGCCCGCCGTGGTCAGCAATCCAGTTTGCAACATCCAGAGGTGTAGCATAGACGCCGTAACCTTCAAGTATCATAGCCAATGCAGTTGGCCCACAGCCAGAGGATACCATGGTCGAACCACCGGGAGCGTTGCTGTACCTGTAAAGTGCTTGTCCCCAGGCCTCCTCACCCATCAAAAGATGGGGTATTGAGAGCATCTGCCTCCCCTGCTCCACCGGCACCTCCGTGGGGTCATACTCGAAAGACAACGCCGGACGCTGGTATCTGTCCATTTGATACAGGGCTCGCGAACGTGCCAGGGCAGCTTCCCTCAAAGCCCTGATTTTTTCTTCAGATTCCTGCATATTCGTTTCTGAGGGAGCAGGCTTCATGATATAATCCGCAATAGCCGCTCCTGCAATAGAGCTGGCCAGCAAAAGCACTATTGCACTGCCTGCTATGATTGTCTTCAACCTATGCTGCTGCATTTCAGTTACCATTCAAAATCTTCTTTTAACACACGATACCTCGGCAATATTGCTGTCAGTTTCAACCGCTTTCCTAATTATAACGCACCTGTGCAAGATTTCGCAAGGCAAAATCTTCCCCGCAGCGCTTCAGCCTATCTCTGCCACTGCCTCTGCAGCGCCCATGACACCTGCCAGGGCATGTTCAAAAGTCAAGCCGCCTTGCAGGTATACATTGTAAGGTGCCCTGAGCGGCCCGTCTGCACTGAATTCTATCGAAGCTCCCTGCACAAAGGTTCCTGCTGCCATGATGACCTTGTCTGCATAGCCCGGCATATCCCAGGGCTCTGGTGCAGCGAAGGAATCTACCGGCGAATATTTCTGGATGCCGCCGCAGAAGGCAATCAGCTTCTCTGCCGAGCCCAGCTCAATAGCCTGGATGATATCGCCACGCACTTCTCCCGGCAGAGGCAATGTTTTGTAGCCAAGTTTAGCGAAGATCCCCGCCGCAAAAATTGCGCCTTTGATGGCCTGGGCAACCGTATGGGGTGCCAAAAACAGGCCCTGGAACAGCAGGCGGTTGTTTGCAAGGCTCGCCCCCAGCTCATCCCCCATGCCTGGCGAAGTCAGGCGGTAGGATGCCAGCTCCACCAGTTTGTCACGCCCGGCGATGTAGCCACCTGTAGGCGCGATGCCACCGCCGGGATTCTTGATGAGGGAACCAGCCATGATATCCGCCCCGGCCTGTGTCGGCTCCTCTGTCTCCACGAATTCGCCGTAGCAATTATCAACGAAGCAGATGCAGTCCGCCTTCACGCGATGCACTTCGGAGGTGATGGCACGGATATCCGCGATGGAAAGCGGACTCCTCATGCTGTAGCCCCTGGAGCGCTGGATGAGCACCAGCTTCGTTTCCGGCTTCACTATATCCTTAATGCCTGCAATGTTGACCTTACCTTCCAGCATCGGCAATTCAGCGTATTTTATGCCGAACTCTTTCAGTGAGCCTGGACAAGGATTATCATAGCCGATAACCGTCTGCATCGTGTCGTAGGGCTTGCCCGTCAACGAAACCAGTTCATCACCCGGACGCAGGATGCCGAACAGCACCGTGGCCAGCGCATGTGTGCCGGACACAAACTGCGTACGCACCAGCGCACGCTCTGCGCCAAAAATCCTTGCATAGAGCTCATCCAGCTTCTGTCGCCCAATATCATCATAGGCATAGCCGCTGGTAGTATTGAAATGAGCGTCTGACACCTTGCACTCCCGCATGGCATCCAGTA
The DNA here is from genome assembly GCA_947167105.1 of uncultured Selenomonas sp. Taxonomy (GTDB): domain Bacteria; phylum Bacillota; class Negativicutes; order Selenomonadales; family Selenomonadaceae; genus Selenomonas_B. Next base: position 177,576 of record CAMVGU010000001.1, read on the forward strand.
CCTTCAAGGTGTTTTGTTCTGCCACTTCCTCCACATGTCTGAACAGCGATTCTGATTCCTTCAGAACCTCTTTTTTTAAGTTTACGATTTTCTCAGAAAAAGCCAAAACTATGCTCCCCTTTACCCTCTGTTCGTAATGTTGGATATATGCTTCAACGTAATCGACAAGGTGCCATCCTCGTTATTATTGAATTCCACATACTCGGTGTTGTCAAAGTAGTCTGTCGGTATGGTCAGCTCAATACCTGTGTCTGTTTTCAGCTTATGCTTGCAAAGCTTCTTCAGCGTGGCTTCCTGATCCATCTTCACTGGCTCAGTGAAGCCCGCTTCCTGGATGGCCGCATCAAAATCTGCCTGCATGGATGGATTTTCCTTGAATACCTCCTTGCCGACTTCTGCCATATCCAGCTCGTCCTTCTGTTGCAGCGTCTCCGTCATACGGTTCTTCACGGCTGCCGTTGCGGCTACGCCGTCCTGCCCATAGGCTTCTGCAACCTTGGCAACGGTTTTCTCCAAGTCCTTTATAGCCTCTTTCTGGGAGGGTTTCAGCGAGCATTCCAGCAAGATTTCCGGCAGCACAAAAATTTTATTGCCGTCCAGCGTATAGCGTTTGGCCGACAAGGAAATTGCTTTTGTATTCGCATTGACGAAGGCATATTCATCCATGCGCTGGGACGTGTTCGGCATGATGGAATAATGGTTGATGATTTCATTCTGCACGCCATTTTCCGTCTGGTTCACCTGATGGATGAAGCCACGGTGGCTGTCACTCTTGAAAATGACAATCTGGCGCACATCTTCGATTTGTACATCCGCCACGATGATGTCCATGGAGGCCATTTCATCGGCATGGCAGAACGCGTCCTCCAGGGTCTTCGCCACGTCCCTGGAAAACTCGATAAAACTCTGTTCTTCTTTCAGATAAGATGATAGCTGCTGCTGGAACCTGCTGTCTTCATAGAACGTGCCCGGTTTTGCGTCCTGGCTGCCCCAGCTTTTTTCTATATGCTTAATCAGGAATTCCTCGCTGCTGTCATCCAGGGCAAGTTCCGCATCAGAATAGATGGTCAAGCCTGAATTGAAATCCAGTATATGAAGGATTGCTTTATTGATTAAGACAACCATTGTTTTCTCCCCTATTGTGCTTCGTGGCCTCGGCCTCGGCGCGGCTGCGTATCTCCTGCAGGCGCGGCACCATGCCCTCGCGCAGCCTGGCAATGAGTTCCGTCAAATCTGCCGCATCGAAATCATAGTTCACATCAGGTATATTCCAGATGCGTGCCTCACCAAAAAATTCATCACGATAAACATTGTAATATATGGCAAAATCGCTCTCAATCACAAAATCTACATAGTTTATGATGACGTATGAGCCATTATTGATTTTTGTCGGCTGCTCCGGACTTACGAACAGCTCGAAGCCCTCGCAGCTTTTTGGCAGGCTGGCTGTGTATTCCCAGGTTGTGATGCCTTTTTCCAGCACGATGCTACTGAGGCTCGCAGGGTCATACTCACTGAGCTCGAGCAGCAGTCCCTCGAACTGGTCACGCAACAGTTCCTCAAAAGCAGGGAGTTTAGCGGTGATAAACTCAATCCGGCAAAACTCCACCAGTCCCAGCTTCACACGCAATTTGTACTCATGGGTTTCTTCATGGTAATAAAGGGTAATGCTGCGATGAGCTGTTGCATTATTATAGCTGCAGAAATCATACACATCATCCACGACCTGCTGCCTGCGATCTATCTGGAAGCCATGCCAAACCTCCGGCAACTCCGCCAGATAATTCCAGTTTTTGATTTCTTCCTCTACCCTGGCCCTGGTCTCGTCATGCAAGGCTGGCCACCTCCGCCGCCCGCTCATCTTCCGGCTGTGGCCGCGTCAGTAGCATTGCATCGCCGAAGGAGAAGAAGCGGTATTCTTCCTCCACAGCCTGCTTATATGCAGACAGGACGAACTCTCGCCCGCCGAAGGCGCTAATCAGCATAATCAATGTGGATTTCGGCAGGTGAAAATTCGTGATGATAGCGTCAACGATCTTGAAGTCATAGCCTGGATAAATGAAGATCTCCGTCCAGCCGCTCTTGCCTGCAATCTCGTTTTTTGCCGTGGCCGCAGATTCCAGTGTACGGATGGAGGTCGTGCCCACAGCAATCACCCGTTTACCGGCTGCCTTTGTACTTTTGATGAGCTGTGCGGTTTCATCAGGAATACAGTAATATTCCTTGTGCATCTGATGATCTTCGATATTGTCCACGCTGACCGGGCGGAAAGTCCCCAACCCCACATGCAGTGTCACAAAGCCGAGATTCACCCCCATCTGTGACAGTTCCTGCATTTGCTCCTTGGTAAAATGCAAGCCTGCTGTAGGTGCAGCGGCAGAGCCTTCTTCACGGTTATAGACCGTCTGATAGCGTTCTTTGTCCTCCAGCTTTTCATGGATATATGGCGGTAGCGGCGTCTCCCCAAGACGATCCAGGATTTCCTCGAAAATGCCCTCAAAGCGGAACTCAACGATACGTCCCCCGAAATCCGTGTGCTCAGTAATTTCGCAGGAAAGCTCCTCACTGAATTCGATTACGCTGCCCGGCCTGGCCTTTTTCCCCGGCTTCACCAGTGTCTCCCAATGGGTGCTATCAAGGCGGCGCAGCAGAAAAACTTCCACCTTGCCGCCGGTTGCAGCACGATGACCCAGCAAGCGGGCAGGCAGCACGCGGGTATCATTGAAAACCAGTGTGTCACCCGGAACAAGGAATTCCTTCAGGTCGTAGAAATGCCTGTGCTGAACGCTTTTTTCCACCGGGTCCAGCACCATCAGGCGTGAGGCGTTGCGAGGCTCGATCGGCGTCTGCGCAATACGCTTCTCTGGCAGCTCATAATCGAAATCAGATAACAGCATGTTTTGCATCCCTTCAATACAATTTTTTCAAATTTGTGCCTTGATAATAGTGTGCAAGTATAGCCTTGTAATCCTTCTGGCCGGCCCAAGCCTTTGCACCATTTTGAGAAAGGCCGAGACCATGCCCCCAGCCATAACCCTTGATGATTACAGAACCATTTTTCAATGACATGGTGAAAAGTGTACTTTTAAGCCCCAGTATTTCCCTGAGTTTATTGCCCGTCACCTCTGCCCTGCCCTGGGAACCTATGAATGTCACATGCCTGACGCGTCCTGACACACTGCGGTCGCCGGAAGCTTTGCCGAAATGCAGTGCCGACTGCTCTATTTTTTTCAGCTTGCCAATATCTTTGTGACTTGACTGCTGTACAAGTCTTGCCATCTGTTCAGCAGTCACTGTCTTTTCCCAAGGTTGTGTATGTGTATGCACTTCTGTTGCTGCCCGAAGATATGGCAATCTGCTGCCCCATACATCCTCGGAATTCTCTGTCATGCCACCTGAATCAGTATGAAAGAGTGCATTGATCAGTTTGTTATTGTAAACGAGGGTTTCGCCGCGCGTAGCATCAACTGCCTTGCTGGAAGCTGCCTTTTCGGAGGCTGTGCCGCCATATACCTGGCAGTGGGTGCTCATGCACAGGTCATAGCCCTGTGAGTCATGTCGCCCACGATTCTGCAGCGCAAAGGTGCGCGCAGCCACTGCCTGGGCTTTCACTGCCTCCTGGGGCCATTCGGAGGGCATTTCCTCCGGCACTACGCTGTAGAGATAATCCTCTGCCCGCACCTGGTCAATCAGCGTAAGGGAGGAACCTTTCAGCATAACGACTGCAGCACCGCGGTAATCATGTCCCCCTGCAGTAAAGCGAAATTTGTCAGCCAGCGCCGCCTCAGCCGCCTGAATGGTTACAGAACTTGCGGTGACTTTCTTTCCATTCACACGCAGATGCTTGCCATCCGCTTTAATTGTCACCTTCTCATTGGCAGCAAGCGTCAAGACCGGCTTCTTGCTGCCAGCGGCCAGAACCTGTGCTTTGCCCCTCACAACGATATTCACTGCACTCTGATTTTGCAGTACACCAACCTTTAGTTCAGGCTGCCAGGCAGTTTTCCCGGCAACTTGCTGTGTCTTGCTCTGTGATTTGTCCGCTTGGCTATGGTGCTTAGCTTCGGCAGGCAATGACAGTATATTAGTGGCAAGCGTTATTGCAACCAGACAGGCAACCCATTTCCGCATAAGCCATTCCTCCCCAATTCTTTCAAAGCCGGGCTGCCAGCAATTTCTGCTCTGCTGCTTCTGCCATCTGCAGCTTTTCCTTCATGCGGCGTTTCTTCTCACGGTTGCTGACAGATTTCGTGTAGCGTTCTTCTTCCGAGAAAACGCAGCCGCAGTATGGCTGGCGGTACAATCCAAGCTCCAGGCTGATGTCAATGCCTTCCTGCCAGCCGGGACGGAAATCCTCGTAGTAGAATTTCACGCCGTATTTTTGGGCAAAATGTTCTGCAGTGCGGCGCATCAGCCCATGCTGCTGGTAAATGCTGTAGAACAGCGTACTGGTGAAAGCCTCGAAGCCGTGTTCTGCAGCGAAACGCGCCGTTTCTTCCAGCCGCCAGGTATAGCACATCTCGCAGCGGCCATTGGGCAGCGCCTCGGCGGGCAGGGCCTTTTTCATAAAATCACGCAGGCCGTAGTTTTCATCTGCATGGAATTCCATATTGACTTTCTGCGCAAATTCCCCTGCCGTTTGCAGACGGCGTTCCCATTCCTGGTAGGGGTGGATATTGGGATTAAAGAAATAGCCTACCGGCTCTATGCCCTCCTCCCGCAGCTTCTTGACCGGGTAGCAGGAGCATGGCCCGCAGCACATATGCAAAAGAATTTTGTCCATAATGTTCTGCCTCAATCTTCCGGGTACGGAATGCCCAGATGCTTATAGCCGTTCCGTGTGACCACCCGGCCCCTGGGTGTACGGTTGATAAAGCCCATCTGGATCAGGAACGGCTCGTAGACATCTTCGATGGTGTCCCGTTCCTCGCTGATAGCCGCCGCCAGTGTATCCAGGCCCACAGGGCCGCCGGCAAATTTCTTTACCATGGTGCCCAGCAGGCGCCTATCCGTATGATCCAGGCCGGCCTCGTCCACTTCCAGCATGTTCAGCGCCTTGTCCGCAATATCGTCCGTAATTACGCCCTGTCCCTCTATCTGCGCCACATCACGCACACGCTTCAGCAGGCGATTGGCAATACGAGGCGTCCCACGGCTGCGGCGGGCGATTTCCAGCGCGCCCCTGTCTTCTATGGGAATTTCCAGAATTTCTGCTGCACGCTTAACGATATGCACCAATGCCTCCGGCGTATAGTATTCCAGACGCGAAATCACGCCGAAACGGTCACGCAGGGGCGGTGCCAGGGAACCGGCCTTCGTGGTCGCGCCAATCAGCGTGAAGGGGGCAATATCCAAACGGATGGAGCGTGCGCTGGGTCCCTTGCCGATGATGATGTCCAGGGCGAAGTCCTCCATGGCTGAGTACAGCACTTCCTCAACACTGCGGGACAGGCGGTGAATTTCATCTATGAACAGCACATCCCGCTCCTGCAGATTGGTCAGCAGTGCTGCCAGATCCCCCTGTCGCTCAATAGCAGGCCCGGAAGTCTGGCGGAAATTCACGCCCAATTCATTGGCGATGATACCGGCCAGGGTTGTCTTCCCCAGGCCCGGAGGCCCGTAGAGCAGCACATGATCCAGCGCATCACCCCTGGACAGGGCTGCCTTGATAAATATATCCAGGTTAGACTTGGCCTTATCCTGCCCGATATACTCTGCTAAATGCCGTGGGCGCAAGCTGTACTGCCAATCGTCCGACTGCTGCTCGTTCGAGGTCACTAAACGGCTGTCCTCTAAATCCATCTCTTCAAAATTTTCCAAGCCTGTACTCCCCTATTTTTTATGCCTTGCTGAGCTGCTTCAGCGCCAGCTTGATTATGGCCTCTGTTGTCTTGCCTTTGGCAGCCTGTCTGAGCACCGGCACTATCTCTGCCTGTGTATAGCCTAAAGCCTCCAGCGCAGCCTGGGTCTCGGCCAGCATATCATCCGGCACTTCGTCAGCATTTGTCAGCGTCAGTTCCTCATCCGTATCGCTGCTGAAAGCAACCTTGTCCTTCAGTTCCAGCACCAGGCGTTCTGCTGTTTTCTTGCCTATACCGGGGAGTTTTGTCAGGATTGAGGTCTGTTTTTGCTGGATGGCCTTGCATAAACCCTCTGTCGTGATATGCGAAAGTACGCCCAGAGCTACCTTCGGCCCAATGCCGGACACGGAAATCAGCAGCTGGAAAATATCGTATTCTTCCTGGCTGGCAAAACCATATAGCTGAATGGCATCCTCCCGTACAGACATATACGTAAAGAGCTGCGCTTCCTCATGCAGGCGCAGTTTCTGCCGTGTTGCACCGGAAATGAACACGCGGTAGCCGACCCCCTGCACATCCAGCAGCGCATAATCAGTCAGCAGATAAGCAACCCTGCCGCGTAAAAAGCCAATCATGGTATATTCCTTTCCGTCACTCTGCCAGTTGATTCCGCCAGGCTATACTGTTCAGGCAGTGGGTCGTGCAGATGGCAATTGCCAAGGCATCTGCCGTATCATCCGGTTTCGGCGGCTCCGGCAGATGCAAGAGCTTTGTCACCATGTAGATAACCTGCTCCTTCGTAGCCTTGCCATAGCCCGTCACCGACTGCTTCACCTGCAGCGGAGTGCGTTCCACCAACTGCAGGTTGTTCTTTGCAGCCGCCAGCAGAACAATGCCCCTGGCCTGTCCCACCGGGATAGCCGTCGTTACGTTGCGGTTGAAGAACAGCTGCTCCACGCCCATGACATCAGGCTGATGTTTTTTTATCAATGCGTCCAGCTCATCGTAGATTTTCATCAGCCTGTCTTCCATGCGCATCTTCGGGGAAGTCGTAATGGCACCGTACTCCCGCGGCACCAGGCGGCTGCCGGCCTGCTCCACGAATCCGTATCCGCAAATGGCCGTACCGGGGTCAATTCCTAATGCCAGCATAAGACCCTCCAAAACAGATTAAACAGGCGGCCTCTGCCGGCCGCCTGTCCTGATAAAATAAGGGCCTTATCAGTCCTCATCTTCCGTTTCATAATTGCTGTACACGTTCTGCACATCATCATTATCTTCCAGTGCATCAATTAGTTGCTGCATCTTTTCGGCATCCTTGCCTGCCAGCTTCACAGTGTTGTCCGGCACCATGGTGACTTCAGCCGAAGCCGTCTCAATGCCCTTTTCAGCCAGGGCAGATTCGATGGCATCAAAAGCATCCGGCTCAGCCGTAATTTCAAAGACTTCGTCCTCAGACTTCATATCCTCGGCACCGGCGTCAAGGACGATTTCCATCAGCGCATCTTCATCATCAAAGGTTTCCTTATCGACAAGGAACACCGCTTTCTGCTTGAACATCCAGGCCACGCAGCCATCCTGGCCAAGATTGCCGCCGTATTTAGAGAACAAGTGGCGCACGTCAGCCGCTGTGCGGTTACGATTGTCCGTCAGGATGTCGAGCATCACAGCCGTGCCGCCCGGGCCATAGCCCTCGTACATCAGTTCTTCATAACCCGCACCCTCGGTAGCTCCCAAGCCCTTCTGGATAGCACGGTTGATGTTATCTTTCGGGATATTGTTCGCCTTAGCCTTGGAAAGTGCCAGTTTCAGGCGCATATTGCCAGTCGGGTCGCCGCCGCCCATGCGCACTGCAATGGTAATCTCGCGCCCGATCTTCGTCGTTATCTTGCCGCGGATGGCATCATTGGCGCCCTTCTTCCGCTTGATATTGGCCCACTTGGAATGTCCAGACATATTTAAGCACCGCTCCTTTTCAAATCTAGCCTACTCAGTATAAACCATATGCACCGCACTTGTCCAGTTTTTCTTCCAATTTGGTTTTCTGAGTAATTCAAAGCTGCTTAACCCCTGTCAAACAGAAATCAGGCATATCCGCCGGAAGGATTGGCCGCGAATAATAGTAGCCCTGTATGATATCACACTTACAGGCAACGGCAAGGTCTTTTTGCTCGACTGTCTCCACTCCTTCCACAACCATCTTCATCTGCAGGCCATGTATGAGACGGGCTATATCAGAGAACAGGGTCTCGTGCCCCGCATGCAGGTATGCGTCCGTCAGGCTCTTGTCGATTTTGATTTCGTTGAGCGGCAGGAAAGTCAGGTAACTGAGGGATGAGTATCCCGTACCGAAATCATCCAGGGAAAGCTGTACTCCCATTTGATGTAGCTTATTCAGTATTTGCATGGCCTGCTCCGTGCGCTCCAGGAAAATGCTTTCTGTGATTTCCACCGTTATATCCGATGGCGGCAGCTTGTATTCCTTCAGCTTGGCAGCCAGGAAATCGGCAAAGCCTTCATCTTCCATCTGCCGCACAGAAAAATTGATGGAAATGGGCAGCCTGATCCCTTGTGTGCGCCATGCGGCTGCCTGGCGCACAGCTTCAGCGGCCACGAAGCGCCCGATTTTGACAATCAGGCCGCTTTCCTCGGCTGCGGGGATGAATTCAAAGGGATAAATATCCTTTGCTTTCATGCGCAGCAGAGCTTCGCAACCCACCACCTGCTGCCGCACCGGATCGACCTGGGGCTGGTACAGGAGATAGAAGCTATTGGTATTCAAGGCACTCCTCAGGGCATCCATCACCTGGATGCGCCGCCTGGCTTCCCGCTCCAGCTGCTCGGAGTAGGTGACAAGCCTCCCTTTCCCGCTGGTTTTGGCACTGCGCAAGGCCTCCTCTGCATCATGCTTCAGGTCGTCTACTTTTTTCCCGGGAGAAGCAGCTACCGCACCATAGGATAATGACACCAGCACAGAAAGATCCTGATTGACGCGGATCTTCCGAGCAAGGTATTCCTGCAAGCGCTGTACGGACATACGCTGCCATGCCTTTTCACCGCGCAACACCAGCGCGAACTCATCCCCGCCATAACGGGAAAACATGAGCAGATCCCTGTCGTAGCTTTTCTGTAAGTTCATGATGCGGGCAGCCATCACGCAAAGCACCTCATTGCCTGCGGCATGGCCGTATTTATCGTTGATTTCCTTGAAATCGTCAATGTCCATCAAAAGCAGCACCAGATCACTTTCCTGGGGCAGCACCTTCTCCAGCTCCTCATCAAAGGTTCTGCGGTTCCAGAGGCTGGTCAGGTAATCATGCCTGACAGCCTTCACCATATCTGCCTGGGAGCGTTCCAGCGCTGCTGCATAGCGGTTGCTCATGCGGTAATCCCTGACGGACAGCAGCCATAGCGTACCCATGGCCAGCAGCATCAGGCTGAACGGCACCAGAACCATGCCGTACCGGTCAAAGAAGCTCTCCGGCTTATTTATGATGGAAGCATTTGGTGGCAGCAAGGCACTTTCCAGCCTATGCTGACTTAACACCTGGTAGTCAAAGACATAATTCAGCCTGTTTTCGTATGACAAAGGGATGTCATCCACGGCTTGTCCCTGCAGTACGGTGCAGGCTGCTTGCGCTGCTTGCTGCCCGGCGTATTCATAATCGTAAATTTCGCCGCCCAGGCAGCCCTGGCCAATACCGCCAAAAGAGGAACGGAAAACCGGCACGGAGGCATTTTCGCAAATGAATGCTGTGCTTTCCGGTATCGTATAACGCTCCCCGCTGCTGTCCTCGAAGCAATCCTGATAAAGCAGAATTGAATCAGCAGGCAGCGCTGCCAGCCGCTCACCCAGTTCCTTCCGTGTCATCCTGGAGCTGTTGAGGATGTGGTAACTGAACTGCGGCAGCGTACGGGATAATTCCTCGAACTGATGACGGCTGCCGGTGCCGGAGGTGGTGTCATCAATGATCGTATATACATCGGCTGCCCTTGGAAGGATTTTCGCTGCGACTTCTACTGTGGCCTGCAGGCCGTGGCTTTCCACGAAGCCTGCTACATTCTTCCTGTCCGCCGCCTTGCGGGCTTCCTCCTCATTATTCACGCAAAAGAATATCAGCGGCACTCCAGGAAATAGTTCCTCCTGGTAATCTATGCCGAAGTGCATAGCGTCATCATCACCAAGCAGCACAGCATCATAGGGTCCTTTCTGTGTGAGCATATGGGCAATCTGCTCATAAAAAAGTTGCAAGCCTTCCTGGGTTCGGATGTTCTTCCTGTCCATATATTCTACATCCATCGTTGCCCCGTAGGCATCCAGCACCTTTTTGATACCCTGTTTCTGCAGCGGTACTGTTACAAAGGCTTCATTGTACGATGATATAAAAAGAATTTGCTTGTCAGTGAGGGTCTTCTCCGCATCTGCCGCCTGCTGGGGATTGCTGATTGTGAAAGCAGTCCGGAGGAGCAGAAAACAGCTGATACCGAAAAGTGCCGCAGCCAGCAGGGTCAGGCAGATGCGAACATTGTTACTCTTTTTACTTGGCATGTTTTATCTCTCCCCCTTCATATGATTTTGCGGCAATGGCTGCACAGGCTTGCTGGAAAGCCTTGATACGCTGCAGGCGCAGCCATTCGCCGATGGACGGGCCTTGCAGTCCCTGCGGGGCCTCCCCTCCCGAGATTGTAAGCATTGCCTGAAGCAGTTCTTCCCCGTGCTCCAGATAAAAAGGCAGGCCATGGCTGTCCGCGCGGATAACTGCCGAGAATTCCGCCATGGTCAGCCCGGATTTATGCAGGGACAGCAGGATTTCTGCCATTTTGCCGGGCTTCTGCATGCGCGGCACGCGCATATGCTGGCTGATGACGAAGCGGGCGGCTTTTAGCCACTCTCCCGGCAATGTCATGCGTTCGTTCCACTTTTCCAGCACCGCAAGGCCCCGTTTTTCATGTCCGTAATGATGGGGCAGCATTTCCGGCAGTGTCGTGCCCTTGCCCAGGTCATGGGTAAGTCCTGCGAAACGGGCACGCAGGCTGCGTGTTTCTGCCGCCACCTCATCCAGCACCAGCAGGGTATGCTCATAGGCATCCCCCTCGGGATGGAATGCCTGTGGCTGGCTCTTGCCCCGCAGGGCTGCAATCTCCGGGAAGGTCTGTGCCAATAGCTGTGCCTGGGCAAGAGCGCGAAAGAACAGGGACGGCCGGGGGGCAGCCAGTGCTCTTTCCAGCTCTTTCTGCAGGCGCTCAGGCGGTTCTGCAGCCAGTTCACCGGCGCAGTCCCGCATCAGCTTATATGTTTCCGCTGTTATCTCGAAGCCCAGTTCCGCAGCCTGCCGCGCTGCCCGCAGTGCCCGTACCGGATCCTCGCAGAAATGCCGGGAAACGGCGCGTATGCGTTTTTGGCGAATATCCTCCTGCCCGCCGTACAGGTCAATGAGTCTCTGCTCCGGTAGTTCCAGGGCCAGGCTGTTCATTGTTGTATCCCGGCGGAATAAATCATCTTCCACCGTCACCGCAGGATCATAAGCCACTTCAAAGCCGCGATAGCCCCTGCCTGTCTTGCGTTCCTTGCGGGCAAAAGCTACTTCGCAGGACTTACAGTCAACTTCCAGCAAATAAACAGGGAAGGATTTGCCAACTTTTTGGGCACGGGGGAACATTGCTGCAAAAGCAGATTCAGATAGCCCTGACACCATATAATCCTTGTCTTTCGGCCCGGCCTGCCGCATCATGTCCCTGACATAACCGCCCACCAGATAAAGCCTGCCGCCTGCGCCTCGCACGGCCAACGCGAATTCTTTTTCCGTCATAAATCAAACCGCCTGCAGTATAGAAATTTATACTTTGTCATTTCTACAGATGTATGCCAGATACCTGCAAGAAAAAAAAGGAAAAAACTCTCCTCCGCCGAATAATCATAGATGTTAAGCGGTTTTCATCCAAATAGAGAGGCTTGAGACAACATGACCAAGACAGGCGAGGAAAAGACAACACAGTATGTCCGGGAACTATTCCTGGAGCACGCCAGGAAAATCATAGGGGAAATCATCTGCAATGCGAACATACTGGCTTACATCTATTACCCCCGCAGCCATGGCTATGATATCTGCCAGTTGCCGAAGCGTCTGGGGCAGATGCCGCTGCATGGCGAAAACTTTCCGGATGAGCTGATGCCCTATCTGCACCTCACTGAGACGGACGAAGCAAGGCTTCGTGCTGCCGTGTGCTCTGTTGACGAGGGGGCGCCAGCTACGGGCCTGGACCTGGAAATGCATCTGGGAGGCAAGAGCACCTGGGTCACCATGCGCTGGCTCAATATCTTCAATGGGGATGGACAGCCGGAGTTCACATTCGGATTTGCTTTTGATATTACAGCGGAGAAAAATCGCGCCAAGAATTTCGCTGACCAGATTCTGATTAACCGGGCAGCCAGGAAAGCCATCCTGACCTCCACCTGCTTCAATGTGACTAAAGACATACTGCTGCGTTACAACGGCTCTGTCTCAGAGACCGCGCTGCCCTCTGAGCCTCCCTGCAGTGAGGAAATCCGGGAGGAAATCCTGGCCGCTGAGCCTTGTGTCGCACAGCAAAGTCCTGAGACACAGTACATTCTGCTTTCGGCTGCTGCCAATATACCTGACCCGGCCAAACGGCTGAAGCTGGTGCGGATGAGCTCCCGTTGCGCGCTCCTGGAAGCATTTCAGAAGGGACTCACTGAGCAGCACCTCGAGTATGATCGCCTGGTGGAAGGCAAGCTGCGTTACGTCTCTACCAAGGTTATCACAATAGCAGATCCGGAAACCCAGGATGTCTATGCGTTCTTTTATACATCCGATATAACAAGCCGCAGACAGAATGAGATGGTCATAGATACGGTCATGCGCCAGAGCTGCGATTTCGTGGCCGTCCTGGATCCCGAGGAAGACTCCGCGCTGTTCATGTTCCAGTCAGACATTATCAAGCGTATTGTTCCCCGCTGGAATTCCTCCGAAAAGATTTCTTACTCCAAAGAGCTGAAATTTGCCATCCAGAAACTGATTTCCACCGAAAAGCAGGAAGAACTGCTGCAGGCCGCCGACATGCGCCATGTCATGCAGGAATTAGAACAAAAGGATTCCTATGTATTCAGCTATGATGTGCAGGAGCTCGACAGGCGTGTCTACAAGCAGGTTGTTTACCGCTGGCTTGATCCTGCCCGCAGCAAAATGCTTGCACTGCAGCAGGATGTGACCACGACCTGGCTCAAGGAACAGGAGCGCCTGCGTGCCGAGGCAAAAAAGGATCAGGAAATAAAGGAGCGTCAGGAGGCAGCACGCAAGGCACTGGCAGACAAGAACCTGGAACTGGAACGCAGCCGGGATGAACTTGCCGAAACCACCAATATAATCGCAGGCGCCGGTTTCGGCATCTGGTATATAACCCTGCCCAAGGACGGGCATCCGTGTATTACGGGCAATGCCAAGTTCCTGGAAGTCATGGGCGTAAATGAAGGCGAGTTTACACCGGAAGGCCTCTATGATTACTGGTACAGCCGCATCCTGAAGGAGGATCTTCCTTCCGTAAAGCAGAGTGTAGCATCCATGCTGGAAGGCAAGCTCTCGGAAAACACTTACCGCTGGCTGCACCCCAAAAAGGGGCTCACCTATGTCCGTTGCGGCGGCAGCGTCAAGACCAATGAGCCGGACCTGCAGGTTCTTTGCGGCTATCACAGCGATGTCACCCATATCGTCGGACAGGAGCAGAAGCAGAAGGAAGCCCTGTCCCGCGCCCTGAAAGCCGCTGAGCAGGCCAGCCGTTCCAAGACCACGTTCCTGTCCAATATGAGCCACGATATCCGCACACCGATGAATGCCATTGTCGGTTTTGCAAGTATAGCTGCCGCTCATCCGGATGACAAGGAAAGGGTACGGGACTGCCTGCAGAAGATTTTGCTTTCCAGCAACCACCTGCAGAAGCTTATCAATGATATTCTCGATATGAGCCATATCGAAAGCGGGAAATTCTCACTGAACATAAAGCGCTGCAGTCTGTCCGAAATAGTCCACAGCATTATGCCCGTGCTGCAGCCGCAGATTGCCTCCAAGCACCATAGATTTGAATTAGAAACAAGTAATGTCAGGAATGAGTATGTCTATGCAGATGTACTGAAACTGAACCAGATTATGCTGAATCTGGTGGGCAATGCCGTAAAATATACACCCAGCGGCGGTACCATCACCATCAGGATTGAGCAGCATCCTTCCGAAAAGCCCGGCTGGGCCAATTACATTTTTTCCATTAAAGACACGGGCATCGGCATGAGCCATGAATTTATGGAGCATGCCTTTCAGCCCTTTGAACGAGAAGCTACCTCCACGGTCAGCGGCATTGAGGGCACCGGTCTGGGACTCACTATTGCCAAAAATATAATAGGCATTATGGGCGGTACAATCACCGTAGAAAGCGAGCCTGGCCGGGGCAGCGAGTTTGTTGTCACGCTGGAACTGCAGCTTCAGGAAGATATCTGCCCCGACTATCATATTGAGCAGCTTAAAGGCTGCCGGGCGCTGGTGGTGGATGATGATTACACCTCCTGCCATAGCATTTCAAAAATGCTGGGAGAGATGGGCCTGCGGCCGGATTGGACAGCTTCATCAAGGGAAGCCCTCTCCCGGGCCAGAACAGCCTGCAGCACCAATGACCCCTATGAGGTATTTATCATTGACTGGGCGATGCCGGATATCAACGGCTTGGACTTGGTACGCAGATTGCGTGGGGAACTTGGTGCCAACGTACCTATTATCATAATTACAGCCTATGACTGGAGCGACATAGCCGCTGAGGCCAAGGAAGCGGGAGTGGCGGCTTTCTGCACCAAGCCAATTTTTATGTCAGATCTGAAAAACTCCCTGCTGGAATCAATTGGTGCAGCTGAAGGCACGGAAAATACTTCTGAACCGCTGAATGTCCGTATCCCGGATAACCGCCTGCTGGTAGTAGATGATAACGAGCTTAATCGGGAAATCACTGTGGCCGTGCTGGAAGAGATCGGCTTTAAGGTGGATACTGCCAGCGATGGTGCAAAAGCGGTGGAAATGCTGTCTAATTCCTTGCCGGGCTATTATGCGCTGGTACTGATGGATGTGCAAATGCCGGTAATGGATGGCTATGAAGCAACTCGTGAAATTCGCTGCTCAGAGCGCGAGGATATTTCATCCCTGCCGGTTATCGCCATGACAGCTAATGCCTTTGAGGAGGACAAGAAACGAGCCGTATCCAGCGGCATGAATGCACATATCGCGAAACCTTTGGACGTGCCGATTCTGATTGAAACAATCCGCAAATTTCTGAAATGACCATAAAAAATGCTTGCAAGTGATTTCAGCCTGCAAGCATTTTTGTTTATACAGATTCAATGATTCAGGATATGTGCCCCGCGGGTATCAAGTTTCAGATGCAGAATGGAAGCCTTGACCCCATTCCTGCTGAATGCTTCCTGCATAGCCTGCCCTACCTGGCTAGCCGCCTGCTGCCTCTCTGACGCATAGGCAATCAGGCACGGACCAGCACCGCTGAGGTTAGCCCCTAGTGCACCTGCCTCGCGGGCGGCCGCAAATACTTCGTACATACCAGGAATCAGTTGCGCACGATAAGGTTGATGCAGAGCATCATCCAGTGCTTCGCTTATAAATCGTTCATTGCCCCGGCAAAGAGCCGCCGCCAGCATGGCAGCCCGGCTTATATTATATACCGCATCCTGGCGCGAAACTGTCTGAGGCAGCACAGCCCGCGCTTCCCGTGTCGGCAGGTAGAAATCCGGCACAGCGACGACAAGCTGCAGGTGCAGTTTCGGCGTCAGTGCAAAACACTCCGCCCTGCCGTCTTTCGCTATAGTGCTGATAGTAAAACCACCGTATATAGCAGGTGCTACATTGTCAGGATGCCCCTCAATATCGGTTCCCATTTGCAGCAGTTCATGCCGGTTGTAACGGTTGCCAATCAGCACATTCGCTGCCTTTAGCCCCGAAACTATAGCCGTGGCGCTGCTGCCCAATCCCCTGGAAAGTGGCACATTGTTGTGCATAAGGATACGTGCGCCACGGAAAATCTCTGCACAACCTGCTTTTTCCAGCAGATAGCGCACAGAACGCCAAACAATATTATTCTCGTCCGTCGGTATATTTCCAGCACCCTCGCCTATAACATCAATCTCAAGCTGCTGCTTCTCGCTTAGCGTCAGCTCCAGATCATTATATAGATTGCACGCCAGTCCCAGAGTATCAAAGCCAGGGCCGCAATTCGCACTGGTGCCGGGCACTCTGACCCGGATTGTGCGTTCCCCCATGGCCTTACCCCCGTTCATTATCAACACGTATCATATTGCGAATTTCATCCACCACTGGCAAATCCTTCAGCACGGCCAGCGCTTCCTCTATTTTTGCATGCTGTACCGGATGGGTAATGGCAACTATTTCTGCATGATCAGTCACTTTCAGCGATGTTTGTATCACGGATTTCAGGCTAACGCCCGCATCGCCGAAAGCTGTTGCAATGACACCTAAAACCCCCGGTTTGTCATCCACCAGCAAACGTACGTAGTAGGATGAAACCGTCTTTTCCAGCGGACAGAGCCGCTTCTGCTCATAGCAGGTACAGCCCACCCGGCCAAATTTGCCCTGGATAATATCCCGCGCAACATCTATGACATCAGAAACCACCGCCGAGGCCGTTGGCAATGAGCCAGCGCCCTGGCCGTAGAACATGGCCTCGCCAATGGCATTGCCACGCACAAAAATTGCATTGAATACGCCATTCACAGATGCCAGCGGATGGCTCTTTGGCAAAAAAACAGGATGCACGCGCACATCTACGCCATCAGCCTCTGAATCCTTGCCCACGGCCAGGAGTTTGATGACATAACCAAGATCCGTGGCATATTCGATATCCTCCGGCGTGATTTTTGTGATTCCTTCGACTGAAACATCTTCCAGTTGCACCCGTGTATTGAAGGCCAGGGAAGCAAGAATAGCTGCCTTGCGGGCTGCATCCAGCCCATCCACATCTGCGGAGGGATTGGCTTCCGCATAGCCCTTGTCCTGGGCTTCTTTCAGCACAGTGGCGTAATCGCAGCCGTCCTCACTCATCTTGGTCAGCATGTAATTGGTCGTGCCGTTGACTATTCCCATAATCTCAGTGATGCGATTCGCGGTCAGGCATTGCTTGAGCGGTGCAATGATTGGTATGCCTCCCCCAACGCTGGCCTCAAAAAGGAAATCCACATCCTGTTTTTCAGACGTATCGAACATATCCTGCCCAAACTGCGCTACTACATCCTTATTGGCAGTGACAACATGCTTGCCCGCTTCCATGGCACGCAGCATGTATTCCCGTGCCGGATGCAAGCCTCCCATTAGTTCGATGACAATATCAATATCCGGATCTTGCAGGATGGCATTGATATCATCTGTGATTTCTATGCCCTTTCCCTCCAGGAAAGGACGTTTTTTGCCGGTATCACGTACCAGCACCTTTTTCAGTTCAAGCGGCCGTCCGACACGCTCCGTGATTTCCCGCCGGTTCATTTCCAACACCTTGACAACACCGGAACCGACAGTGCCAGACCCTAACAGACCCAGCTTGATGGTTTTCCCCATACTTGTACTCGCTTTCTATCAGGCCTGTCCCAATACTTCTAGTCTCTTAACACCATCTACCATGCGCAGCTTGTCCAGCAGCGCCTCCAGGTCAATGGACAGGTTCACAGTTTCGATGGATATGGTCGCATTAGCCACGCCCTGCAGAGGAATACCCTGATTAATGGTCAGAACGCTGCCGGACTCTGCCGAGATGGTATTCAGCACGTTGGACAGTACGCCCTTTTTATGCTCCAGAAGAAAGGTCAGCGTGATAATCTTATCCTGGCTGGCCTCGTAGAAGGGGAAGACAAAATCCTTATACTTATAATATGCTGAACGGCTGAGATCCATTTTCTCCACCGCTTCGTTAATGGTGCGTGCCTCGCCACGTTTCAGCATTTCCTTGACCCTGATGGTCTTCTTGATGGCTTCGGGCAGAATCTCCTCACGCACCAAAAAGAAATTGCTTTTTGCTTCTCCCATTATTACACCTCCAAGGGAAAATAATCCTTTTACACAGGATAGTATAACACAGTTGATGTACAATGCCAACTCTTTTTACAGATTTATCATATGTTTTTTGTATTCCAGGGTCAGATATGAAAACATATGTACAGATATGAAGTACATTTATCACACTTTGTTTGCATAGTAAAAGAGCCCCGGCTCATCCTGCCGAGACTCCTTGCTCTTTGTAAAAACCTCTTTATTGTTGCGGATTATAGTTATTGACCCAGCCGATAACCTCTTCCACGCTCAGGCCCTTGGCGTTAATGGCTTCCAGCAGATCATATATACGCTCCTGATCCTGCCTTTTCTTCAGCTCCCTGACCTGCTCCTGCAGCTCACGGATCTCATTCTGGCGCTTGGTGATCTTTGCTGCCACATCCTCGAGCTTAGACTGGTAATCAATTTTTCTTGCCATCCTTTTTTTCCTCCCATTATCCTATAAATATAATAATAATATCACAACTGCACATGAATCTTTGCACGAGTCATGGGCAGTGCTTTTAACATCACTGTTTCCGCAGGACTACGGCGCTGCGGGCAGGTATATACAGCTTAAGCCAGCCCTTGCCATCCTTGTCATACAGCGGATCATAATTCGTGTCATGCTGCACGCTGTCATCCGCCAGGCCGTTGCCGCCGAATTCCTTGGCATCCGTATTGAGCACCACATTATAGCTGCCATTCGGAACCAGGAAACCGTAATCCGTGAAAGAACGGTTCGGCGAGAAGTTGAATACAAACACGAGGTTGCCGCGGCTGTACGCCAGCACCTGGTCGCCGTCATTATACCAGATCTCGACCACAGGCGTCTGCTGGAATTTATCAACCGTTTTGATGGTTGCCAGCATTTCGCGATCGAAATCACCCAACCAATGATAACACAAATTCTTATCATCGACAAGATGCCATTGGCGGCGTGCATACTTATAGCTCCAGCCATTGCCCTCGCGGGGGAAGTCTATCCATTCCGGATGGCCAAATTCATTGCCCATGAAATTCAGGTAGCCGCCATTGATAGTGGAAGCTGTCACCAGGCGGATCATCTTATGCAGGGCAATGCCGCGGTGCACCATCTCATTTTCCCGTCCCTTGCTGAAATGCCAGTACATATCCGCATCAATCAGGCGGAAAATGATAGTCTTATCTCCAACCAAAGCCTGGTCATGGCTTTCGCAATAAGAGATGGTCTTTTCATCATAGCGGCGATTGGTCGTCTCCCAGAAAATGCCGGACATTCTCCATTCCTCGTCGCTTTGCTCCTTGATGGTCTTGATCCAGTAATCCGGGATATTCATGGCCAGACGGTAGTCAAACCCATAGCCGCCATCCTCGAAGCTTGCTGCCAGTCCGGGCATGCCGCTGACATCCTCAGCGATGGTAATGGCGTGGGGATTGACTTCATGAATGAGCTTATTCGCCAGTGTCAGATAGCAGATGGCATTATCATCCTGATGACCGTTGAAATAATACGCGTAATTGGTAAAGGCTTCACCAAGGCCGTGGCTGTAGAACAGCATCGAAGTCACGCCGTCAAAGCGGAAACCATCGAATTTGAACTCCTCCAGCCAATATTTGCAGTTGGAAAGCAGGAAATGAATAACATCGTCCTTGCCATAGTCAAAGCACAGGCTGTCCCAGGCCGGATGCTCATGCTTGTCCCCCGGATAGAAATACTGGTTGGGATCGCCTGCCAGATTGCCCAGGCCCTCAACCTCATTCTTCACCGCATGGCTGTGCACGATATCCATGATAACGGCAAGCCCCTGCTTGTGTGCGGCATCAATCAGGCTTTTCAGTTCCTCCGGCGTGCCAAAGCGGCTGCTGGGTGCAAAGAAGGAGCTGACATGATAACCAAAGCTGCCGTAATAAGGATGCTCCTGAATCGCCATAATCTGAATGCAGTTATAGCCGTCCTTCACCACACGCGGCAGCACCTTGTCCTTGAATTCCTTATAGGTGCCAACCTTTTCCTCATCCTGCCCCATGCCGATATGGCATTCATAGATGAGCAGCGGGTCCTTGTTGGGCTGGAAATCCTTGACTTTCCAACTGTAGGAACGAGCCGGCTGCCAAACCTGGGCGGAAAAGATCTTCGTATTCTCATCCTGCACTACGCGCTGGCACCAGGCCGGGATGCGCTCTCCCTGTCCTCCGGCCCAATGCACGCTCATCTTATATAAATCACCATGCTTGATGGCATCCTTGGGCAATTCCAGTTCCCAGTTACCTGTACCTTCAACGCGATGGCAACGGAAATTAGGGCTCTCCTGCCAATTATTGAAATCACCTATTAGATAGATGTCAACTGCATTCGGTGCCCACTCGCGGAAGACCCAGCCATTGCGAGTCTTATGCAAGCCATAGTAAAGGTAGCCGCTGGCGAACTCGGACAATGTTCTCTCTCCGTTCTGAGTCAACTGCCCGATTTTCCACAACGCGTGATCATGACGGCCCCGAATGGCTTCCTCGAAGGGTTCCAGCCAGCCATCATGTTGCACGATACCTATGTGCTGGGACTGGGCGTTGTTCATTTTGCTTGGCATGCTCTTGCGCCGCTGCTGCCGTTTCGGCAGGCCTATGATCTTAGGCAGCGGCTCCCTCCAATCTCAATAAAAACCAACCAACACTCGCAAAGCTTTTTATGCTTTGCACACTCATCCATGACTTCATATTTCAACATTGAGTTATGGATTTCCTGCCTGGAGTTCATTTAAAGTATGGCTTTTATTTATTCAACGGTGGCCAGACTTAATTTTGCTTTCTGTACCTTGCATCAAGCGACTAATATTGGCTTTATGGCGAATAATTATCAACATCGCTGCCAGCGTGCCAAAAACAATATACGCCTTGGGGCTGTCAAATGACCAGGCAAGAAGCGGTACCAATGCGGCACCTACGATACTGCCCAGAGAAACATATCCAGTCAGTCTGACAATGACGAGCCAGACCAGGAAAACAATGACTGTTACCTGCGGCATCAACATGGAAATAGCTCCCAGGCCTGTCGCAACGCCCTTACCTCCCTGAAAGCGCAGGAATATGGAGGCCGAATGACCAACAATGGCAAAAATAGCTGCCAATACCATGGCAATAGGATCACCCACCCAGGCATACGCCAGATAGACGCTCAAGAATCCTTTCAGGAAATCCAGGAGAAAAATGATTATACCGGGTATTTTGCCCAAGGTGCGCCAGGCATTGGTGGCACCGATATTATGGCTGCCATGTTCTCTTAGATCTGTATCCCAAAGTGCTTTGCCAAGCCAGAGACCATTGGGAATGGAGCCTAAAAGGTAAGCTGCAGCACAGGAAACCAGTATCATAGACATCAATATTCCTCCTCATCACGGGAGCGCACAATCAGCTTCAAGGGAGTACCCTCAAAACCGAAGCTTTCACGCAAACGGTTTTCTATGAAACGGAGGTAAGAGAAATGCATCAATTCCGGATCATTTACGAAAATAATGAACGTAGGCGGCTGGATATCGACTTGCGTCATATACATGATTTTCAGGCGTCGGCCACGGTGCATCGGCGGCGGATTCACGGACACAGCATCACGGATCAGGTCATTCAGTACACTGGTCTTGATACGCATGGATTGCTGCTCAGCTACATATTTTACCAGTTCTGTCACTCGCCCTATCCTTTGCCCTGTCAATGCTGAAGCATATAGAATGGGAGCATACTGCAGAAAACCAAGTTGCTCGCGCAAGTCCTCTGTAAAGCGCAGAGTGGACTTATCGTCTTTATCCGGGTAGATATCCCATTTATTTACAACAATGACAGTCCCCTTGCCTGATTCATGGGCGTAACCAGCAATTTTCTTGTCCTGCTCAGTAATGCCTTCAGCGGCATTGATAAGCATCAGCACCACATCCGCGCGATCAATGGCACGCAGCGAACGCATCACGCTGTAGCGCTCCACCGCATCCTCGATTTTGCCACGCTTGCGCATGCCGGCTGTATCTATCAGGAGGAATTTCATGTCATCCTGCACGAAATGCGTATCTATGGCATCACGGGTTGTTCCAGCCACATCGCTTACAATCACACGTTCCTCCCCCAGCAGTTTATTTACCAGTGAAGACTTGCCTACATTCGGACGGCCTATGACGGCAATGCTTATTTCGTCCTCATCCTTTTCCTCCGGCGTTTCTTCTGGAAAAGCTGCCACGATAGCGTCCAGCAAATCACCGAGATTCATAGCATTAGACGCGGAAACAGCAATCGGGTCACCCAGTCCCAGATTGTAGAACTCGTAGCTATCAATCGCCTGTTTGGGGCTGTCAATCTTATTGACTCCAAGAACAACCGGTTTTTTGGCATGGCGCAGCAACCGTCCTACTTCCTCATCCGAGGCAGTCAGGCCCGCGCGGCCATCCACAAGAAACAGAATAACATCCGCCTCATCCATTGCCAGTTGTGCCTGCCAACGCATGGATTTCAAGATATGGTTGCTCTCATCAAATTCTATTCCGCCGGTATCAATCATCGTAAACTCATGATCCAGCCATTCCGCATCCAGATAGATACGGTCACGGGTAACACCGGGCATATCATCTACGATGGACACACGCTTCTTGCCAATCTGGTTGAAGAGCGTGGATTTGCCGACATTAGGGCGTCCTACTATAGCCACGATAGGTTTGCTCATGCTTTGCCTTCTTTCTGTCTCAGCAGTATATATAATTTCAATAGGATAGCGGTTTTGTATAGCCGGCGTTGCTCTGCCACATGTAAGCATTTTCTCCCTTGCGATTCTTATGATAATGGGGCCAGTCCAGTAGTGCACGCTTAAAATCAGCCCCGGATTGCACCGGCTCCGTGCGCACACCGGGGAAATGTGCAGCAAATTCCCCCAGAGTCATGTCGTCCAGGAAGATATCCTCGCCGGCTCTGAGTGCAGATTCCGGTAACAGGATGCCTGTACGGGGGCCCGGCAGAGACTGCAATGTTTTCAATATATCCTGGGCTGTCAGCAGACCTGATACATTGACTGCAGGCCCGAAATGAACATTTTCCACCGGCACAATACGGACATGCAGATTTTTCAGTTGCACCGATTCTGCCAGTGCCCGAATTACAGGGGCCACTGCCATACCGGTCACCACGTCCAAATATACAGGTTCGGCATAAGCAGTTGCCGGCATATCCTCTGCTTCCCAGTCGTTAATGAAACTGCGGGTAAGTCCAATGCCATTATCAAGCTGAGGGAATCCATCGTAAAATTCCGAGCCGGGCACGGCGCGTCCAGCCAGAAAATAAAACTCATCTCCCAGGTAGACGAAGGTACGGCCTTCTTCCTGCTGCATACGATGCTGCCATTTCTCCACCTGGTCAATGACACGGGCGGCTCCTTCCCTATCAAACTGTTTGAGCGGAAACGGATCTTTGCGGTACTTGGTCAGCCCCACCGGAACAATGGCCAGCGAAAGCGCATAAGGACGACGTGCCACGATTTCGCGAATAGTGCGCTCCAACTGCTCGCCATCATTGAGTCCTGCACAGAGTACCACCTGCGTATGGTATTGCGCTCCGGCATCCCTCAACCTATCAAGTTGGCTTGCTATTTTTGCGGCTCCCGGACAGCGCAGCATTTGGGAGCGCAGCTTGGGGTCCATGCACTGCACGGAAACGAACAGGGGCGACAGATGATATTTTTTCACTCGTTCAAAGTCCCTGGGTCCCATGTTCGTCAATGTGACAAAGTTGCCATACAGAAAGGATAGACGGTAATCATCATCCTTGATAGAGAGACTGCTGCGCATATTTGGGGCAATCATGTCCACAAAGCAAAAATAGCAATGATTTGCACAGGTGCGAATACCGTCAAAGACTGCGCTCTCGAACTCCACGCCCAGTTCCTCATCCAGCTCCTTTTCAAATTCAATGATTTCCTGCTCTCCATCCGCATGTTCCACAAAGAGTTCGATTGTTTCATCTGCCATAGCGAAGGACAAATCTATGATATCGCGCAGTTCCTGGCCGTTTACGGCAACTATCCTGTCCCCCGGCACCAATTCTAATTCCTCAGCCAGCGAACCGGGCAACACACTCAGGATAATGCCAGGATGGGCAGCTTTATTGCTTGCATCTTTCTTGCTCATATATTCTCTCTTATGATAATAACAAAGGAGTGATGAAAACATCACTCCCCTGATCATGTACTATCTAATTGGTGAAGCTCAGTCCTGAGCTTCGTCCTGAGCTTCCTGCTCTTCCTGGTACTTCTTGAAGACTGCCGAATCAGCATCCTTCTTGGCCTTGGTAATGGACAGAGAAATGCGCTTGCGCTTCATGTCAATACGCAGAACCTTGACCCTGACTTCATCACCGACGTGGACTGCTTCATCAGCACGCTCAATGCGGCGCTCTGCCAACTCACCCATGGGAATCAGGCCATCAAAGCCCGGCTCGATTTCCATGAAAGCACCGAAGTCGGTCAGCTTAATGACCTTGCCTTCGATGTAGTCTCCCTCAGCATAGTTTTCGGCTTTGTCGAGCCACGGATCGCGCATAGTGTCTTTAACGGACAAGGAAATACGCTTAGCCTCCGGATCTACGCTCTTTACGTAAACATCAAGCTCCTGTCCGACCTCAAGCACATCAGAAGGATGCTTCACGCGATGCCAAGCAAGATCGGAGATATGAGCAAGACCATCGACACCACCGATGTCAATGAACGCACCATAATCCACAAGGCGCTTGACCACGCCATGCACCGTCTGCCCGGCCTCAAGGGTAGAGAAAATCTCCTCTTCCTTCTCGGAACGCTCCTTCTCCAGCAGGTTGCGGCGGGAAAGCACGAGACGCTGCTTATGCACATCAATCTCGATGATTTCGCATTCAACCGTCTGACCAACATAGACGGAAAGATCCTTCACAAAGTGCAGTTCCATCTGGGATGCCGGAATAAAGCCGCGCAGCCCGTTGACGGAAGCCACAAGACCACCTTTGACAACCTGATTGACCTGAGCCTGGACAGTCTCGCCACGCTCCTGGATAGCCTCCATATCCTTCCAGGCAACCATGCGATCAGCCTTGACTTTGGACAGGATACCGCCATTGTCGCCACCGAGGGAAACAATGTAGACATCAATCTCATCGCCGACCTTGACCACATCCTCTGCGGAGTCCGGCGCCGGATAAGCAAGCTCACGCTTCGGCACAGCAATCTCCTGCTTGTATCCGATATCAATGTAAGCTTCGTCACGGGAGACCTGGATGACCGTGCCTCTGACGACAGTACGCTCCTGGATATCAGGCATCGCACCTTCTGCTTCTTCCAACAATTCCTTCATGCTCTGTTCTGACACTTTTTGTATACCTCCTTGATAATCCAGTCAGGCGTAGACGCACCGGCTGTAATACCAATTTTTTTTATTTTGTCAAACCACTCGTCACGGAGTTCTGCCGCCGTCTCGATATGGTAAGTCAGACAATGATTAGCGCACAGCTGCGCCAGACGAGTAGTATTTGCACTGTTCTTGCCGCCAATGACAAGCATCATATCCACCCGTTTAGCCAAATCCATGGCCGCAGCCTGCCGCTGATCCGTAGCTGTGCAAATCGTCCTTAAGATACGCACATCACGGGACTTCTCCATTAAATGCATCACTATTTGCCGAAACCTTGAGCTGGAAAAGGTAGTCTGGCAGACAATACCGAGTTTGGCACAAGGGCCAAGCATATCCGCCTCTTCCTCGGTCTCCACAATCTCGGCTTTATGATCAGACCATTCAAAGATGCTCCTGACCTCTGGATGCTTTTTTTCACCAATGATGACAACAGAATATCCGTCATCAACCAATTCCTTGGCAGAAAGCTGTGCTTTCTTCACGTGGGGACAAGTCGCATCGATAACGTCCAGCCCTCGCTTATCCGCTTCCGCATAAATATTGGGGCCCACGCCGTGGGAACGAATGATGATAGTACCTTCAGGCATTTCTTCCAGCCTATCCACAGCACCGACGCCCTCACGTTTCAGGCGTTCCACCATCTGCGGATTGTGTATGATAGGCCCAAGGGTGCAGGACTTGCCATCAGGTGAGGCATTTTCCCTGGCAATCTTGATAGCCCTTTTCACACCATAACAAAACCCCAAGTATTCCGCCAAAATGACTTCCATTCTTATAAACCGCCATCTCAATTTTTAGCTGCAAACAGGGAGAAACCAAAGCCTGTTTTGCAATCTACGGTATAGTATAGCATGTGTCTGGCTGGCAGGCAAACAATTTTTTCTTAACTATCCTGTTTTTTTTCATAAACATTTTTCATGCGTGCAATTTCATCCATTATGTTTTGAGAGAAAGCTGCAAGCTGATCCTTATCCTTGCGATCGCCTGTGAAATGCAAAGGCTTGCCATAGATGACACGAAGCTTAGGGAAATGTCCTCCATTGGCAAAAATCTTATCGGTACCAACAATGGCAGCCGGTACGACAGGTGCATCCGTCATTGCCGCAATCAGGCCTACACCGGCCTCGGCCTTTTTCATCTGACCTGTTCGGCTGCGGGTGCCTTCGGGGAATAGACCCAGACAGTGGCCTGTCTTCAGCACCTGTACTGCAGCCTTGATAGCTCCGCGGTCTGCAGCACCGCGTTTTACCGGAAAGGCATGGGCACGGCGTATAATGCCTCCAAAGACAGGGTTCCTAAAAAGTTCTTCCTTTGCCATATAACCCACGGGACGAGGCAGAAAGCAGGCTAAAAGCGGCGGGTCCCAATTACTCATATGATTTGCTGCCACAATGGCAGCTCCATCCCTTGGCAGATTCTCCTTGCCAATGATTTCTGCCCTGAATATGATTTTGAAGAACGTACAGAAAACGACACGCAGAATAAAATAAATCATGCCTGCCCACCTTCGTTGCACAGCTCAAGGATTTTTGCAACCACTTCGTCGATGGACATGCCGGTCGTATCGAGCAGCGTCGCTTCCTTGACCTGCACCAACGGAGAAATTTCCCGCTCTGAATCCGCCTTGTCACGAGCCGCTATATCCTTTTGCAACTGTTCCAAAGAGATATCATATCCCTTTTCCCGCATCTCCAGCCAGCGGCGGCGGGCACGTTCCTCTATGGATGCCGTGAGAAAGATCTTTACATCTGCCTGTGGCAGCACATGGCTTGCAATGTCGCGGCCATCCATAAGTACACCGCCGCGGGTCGCCATATCCCGCTGCAGATCCACCATCTTTGTACGCACAGGCCCGAGCGCCGCAACCTGGGACACAATATGATTGATCTCCGGCGTGCGGATGGAATCCGTGACATCCGTGCCATCCACCAGCACCGTGGTCTTTCCGTCATGGTATCGCAGGTCCACCGTGATATCCGGTACCACGGAGAGTATCAGCTCATCCGTCACCGGCTGCCCTTGCTGAAGTGTCTTCCAGGCCACCGCACGATACATCGCGCCGGTGTCTATATAAGTATATCCCAACTGCTGGGCTGCAAGCTTAGCGACCGTGCTCTTGCCGGCACCAGCCGGGCCGTCAATTGCCACTACAAGTTTCTTTTCCAAAATCATTGCCTCCCGAATACATTATTTCTGCAGGCGCTCCAACGTCGCATAAAATTCCGGATAGGAAATATTTACGCAATCCGCATGGACCAGCTCCACACCTTCGCCTGCTGCGCCAAGGATTGCCAGCGACATAGCCATGCGGTGATCGTCATAGGTAAAGCAGTCTGCCCGTTCCAGCTCACATCTGCCATGTATGACCAGACCGTCCTCAGTCACCTCTACGGCTCCAGGAGCCAGCTTGCTGAATTCCTTCTCAATAGCAGCCAGGCGGTCAGTTTCCTTAACACGCAGCTCCCCCGCTCCTGTAATAACGGTATCACCCTCTGCCAAAAGTGCAGCCACTGCAATAATTGGTATCTCATCTATCAGGCGCGGCATGATGTCAGCGCCGAAGCTCGTGCCATGCAATGTTCCTGACTCTATGCGTATATCCGCCGCAGCCTCGCCGCCGGAAGTACGCTTATTCTCCAGCGTCAGTTTCGCACCCATTGCCTGCAGCACATCAAGGATGCCGGTGCGTGTCTCGTTCACGCCCACATTCCTGAGCAGCAAGCTGCTTCCTGGCAGAACAGCACCCGCCACAAGCCAGTAAGCCGCCGAGCTGATATCACCGGGCACCTCGATGGCCTCCGGTGCCCTGTACTCACCCGGCTGTACGGGGCAAATGCGCACAGCCGTGCCCTGTGCTTCTGTCTCAATGCCGAAGGCCGCCAGCATCCGCTCGGTATGGTCACGGGATTTCACCGGTTCCACTATCGTGGTGGGACTGTCCGCAAACATGCCTGCCAGCAGCAGTGCCGACTTCACTTGGGCACTGGCCACCGGGCTTTCATAGGTAAGACCCTGCAGGTGCTTCCGGGCCGGTGCAACGGCCAGCGGCAATTTCGTATTGTTCTCGCGTCCGTAAATGACTGCCCCCATCTGGGCGAGCGGCTCTGTGACACGCCCCATGGGACGCCGCGACAGTGAAGCGTCACCCGTGAAGGCAGAGAAGAAGGGCTGTGCTGACAACAGGCCCAGGAGCAGACGCAATGTAGTGCCAGAATTGCCGGCGTCCAGAACACGGGTCGGTTCATGCAGGCCATAGAGGCCATGTCCTGTGACCGTCAAGTCAGTATGCCCGAGAAAATCCACATCTGCACCAAGTGCGCGCATGATGGATGCTGTGGACAGGCAGTCCTGGGCGTGCAGGAAATTTGTTATATGCACAGGGGCATTGCCCAGCGCAGCAAGTATTATGCTGCGATGGGAAATGCTTTTGTCGCCCGGAATCCTGACCTCGCCATGCAGTCCTCCCGTTATTTTCCCTATTGTCATGCCTTCAGCCATCAGTTCTGCCCCTTCCCGATATGGAACTGTCCCATACTGCCCACTGTCCTGCCGCCGCGCCCATCGAAAACGCCGCCTGCAAGTTATAACCGCCCGTAAATGCGTCCACGTCCACAACCTCGCCAGCAAAATACAAGCCTTTAACCAGTCTGGATTGCATTGTCTTCGGGTCTATTTCTTTTACAGACACGCCCCCTGCTGTCACAATGGCCTCAGCCAGCGGACGCGTGCCTGAAATTGTTATCGTTAATTGCTGTAAGGTTTCCCTCAGGCGCTGACGCTCCTCCACCGTTACCTGATGCACCGGTTTGTCCGGCGAGAGAAACGCATAGTCCAGTACCGGCTCGATCAGCTTATGGGGCAGCAAATCCACCAGCCCATTCTTGACTGCTTTGCGCTGGTATTTCGCAAAATCCCTCTGCAGTCTCGCATCAAGCTGTTGTTGTGACAGGGCCGGCTTCAGGTTAATAGCGAGTTCCAGCAGATGCCCTCCCTCTGCCAATAGGCCCGACACCCTGCGGCTCAAGGAAAGTATCAAAGGCCCTGTGACACCGAAATGGGTGAACATCATCTCGCCCATCAGGCTTTCCTTTACCTCGCCGTCTACCAGCAGGCTGACGCGCACATTACGGAGCGAAAGCCCCTGGACATCCTTCACCCAATCTTCCTCGGTGGTCAGCGGCACCAGGGAAGGAAGAAGCGGCGTTACGGTATGCCCTAATTCTTCTGCCATCCTGTAGCCATCGCCGCTGGAGCCGGTGCCCGGATAGGATGCGCCGCCTGCCGCCAGTATGACGGCCACCGCTGGATAAACGGCACCAGACGCAGTGCGTACCGCCTTGACTCTCCCTTCTTGAACCAGGATATCCTGCACGGCGGCACCTGTCTCGATTCTGCCCCCTGTTTGGTGCAGGCGACGTATCATTGCATCCACCGCATCCTGCGCCCTGTCGGACTGCGGGAACACCCGCTGCCCCCGCTCCACCTTTGTCGCGACTCCCTGTTCCTCGAAAAAAGCAACCACATCCTGATTGTCAAAGGCACGCAGGGAGCTGTTCAGGAAGCTTCCATTGCCGGGGATGTTCTTTATGATTTCCGTCACGTCCGCTGCATTCGTGATATTGCAGCGCCCTTTGCCGGTAATCATCATCTTGCGGCCTGGTTTCTGCATCTTTTCCAGGATTGTGACAGTCACAGGGCTCCCCTGGATTTGCTGTGTTTCTGC
Organism: uncultured Selenomonas sp.; assembly: GCA_947167105.1. Lineage (GTDB taxonomy): Bacteria > Bacillota > Negativicutes > Selenomonadales > Selenomonadaceae > Selenomonas_B. The sequence goes on from CAMVGU010000001.1 coordinate 207,586, forward strand.
GGCTTTGATGGCCGCCATCATGCCCGCCGGGCCGGCACCTACGACTACGATATTCTTTGTATCACTCATTTCGTCAGGCCAGCCTTTTCATATAGTGATAAGATTTCTTCATTCGTCAGTGTCCTGTGAGCGCCACGCGCCACGCCATGCAGTGTCAGACCGGCAAAATGGGTACGCTTCAATGCCTTCAAATCATACCCCACAGCCTGGAACATGCGGCGCACTTGTCGGTTGCGTCCTTCATGGATGGTCATTTCCACCCGCACACGCCCCTTTTCCGCCTCCAGGACTCTTACCTGGGCCGGTGCCGTCAGGCCATCTTCCAACTGCACTCCCGTGCGCAGCCTGTTCAGTTCCTCTTTGCCGGGTAGTCGTGTCAACCGGGCAACATAAGTCTTTTCTACTTCGTAGCGCGGATGCAGCAACCCATTCATGAGCTCGCCATCATTGGTCAGCAGCAGCAGCCCCTCCGTATTGGCATCCAGCCTGCCGATGGGATAGATGCGCTCCCTGACCTCCGGCAAAAGATCCAACACCGTACGCCGTCCGCGCTCATCGTGGGCGGAGGATATATATCCCTTCGGCTTGTTCAGCAGGAAATACACACGCTGTTCTGCTGCCTGTATAGGCTTGCCGTCCACCGTGATCCTGACATCGGCCTGCTCGTATTTGCCGCCCAGTTCCGTAACGGTCACGCCATCCACTTGCACGCGCCCTGCCAGGATCATCTGCTCTGCCGCGCGGCGGGAAGCCACGCCGGCCCTGCTGAGGATTTTCTGCAGTCTCTCTGCACTCATCCAAAGAGTCCTTTCCAGAAGTCATGCCACATGGCCAGGAATTTGTCCCACAGTGACATCTTGGTAGCGGAACTGGCCGCCAGCAAGTCAGCAGAGGCGACTTCACGCCCATTCTGCTTAATGACCAGGCGTCCGATACGGTCACCCTCCTGTACAGGTGCAGCAAGGCTTTCAGGCAGTTCCAATACCTTTTCAAAATCCGGCAGACCGGCAGATCTTTTAAGATGCGGCAGCGTAATATCCGAGGCTACTTTTGCCTTTATTTCGCTGAGACTGCCGCCGTCAATCTCTACGCTGCCGACAGCCTCTCCCTCCTTGAGCACGGTCACAGGCTCAATCTGCTCAAAGCCGTAATCCAGCAAGGCAATGGAATCGTTCCACATGAACAAGCTGTCCAGCACGACTGCCACCAACTGTATGCCGTCATGTTTCGCACCGGACACCAGGCAGCGTCCTGCTTTGTCAGTATATCCCGTCTTCACGCCGTTGCCGCCCGGATAAAACCAGAGCATTTGGTTCTCGTTGCGCAGCTGCTTATTCTCATCATGCACCCATGAGTAGCTTTTTTCCCTGGTGCTGACAATATCCTCAAACTCCGGCAGGCTGTAGCCATATGCAGCTATAAACGCCAAATCGCGGGCAGTTGTATAGTGGTCGTCATCCGGCAAGCCATTGGCGTTGACAAAGGATGTGTCCCTAGCCCCCAGTTCCCGCGCCCTTTCCGTCATTTGCCTGGCGAAAGCCGGCACAGAGCCATAAATATGCTCAGCTATGGCCACTGTCGCGTCATTGCCGGAGTGCATCATCATGCCGTACAGCAGTTCACGCAAAGGAATTCGTTCCCCGGCTTTCAGCCAGAGCGTCGATCCTTCGACTCCTTCTGCAGCCTGGCTGATCGTCACCATATGATCCAGGTCGCCCTTCTCAAGTGCAAGGATCAGGGTCATGATCTTCGTCGTGCTGGCCGGATAGCGGCGTTCATCTGCATTGCGTTCATAGAGCACCAGGCCCGTGGCCGCATCCAGCACAATGGCCGAGCGGGCGGACAGGCCCGGCAACGGATCTCCCGGAGCCACTGCCAAGGGCGGCTCTGCAACAGGTGGCTGTCCCTCCTTGATGGCTTTCGTGATCGGTGCCGTATCCAACGGAAAGGCCATTGCCTCACCGCTCAGCAAGCAGGCTGCAACTGCCAGGGCAGCAGTCCTGCGCAAATATTCCCTTAAGATAGCAAACCTCTCCTATCCAATGAAATGCATGGAATCATTTTAACATTGCCAGCGCCTGTCCGCAAGAAAATAATGTTCAGCGCTTCTTTACGGCATTTGCCCCCAATAGCTGCACAAAGGCTGACTGCACCTCATCCTCATCACCTGCCGTATAAGTTCCCGGCAGATGCTGCCTGTCAGCGTAAATATGCACCGGATTATCTCCCGGATGCTGCGCTATGAGTTGCTTTATGGCCTGCAGCTTGCTTTCCCGTTCCTCACCCGTCGGCAGCATCAGGTAATACTCAGATTTATATTCATCCAAAGACCAGATCCTGTCTGCCAGCAACTTCACGCTGTCTTCTTCAATATCCAATTTCCCCTGAATAACCAACGGCATATCCGTAACCAAAAGATTCACATACTGGTAAAATGTACGCGGGAAAATTGTAATCTCCATGCGCTCCGTGAAATCCTCCAAAGTCGCAAAGCACATTGTATCGCCCTTTTTGGTCGTATGGCGCTTGCTTTCTGTCAGCAGCCCCCCTATGCGCACCGCTTGTTTATCCCGCGCTGCTCCTTTTTTTAAGGTCTGGATGCTGGGCAGATTATTCAGCTTGCGGGCATAACGATCCAGCGGATGCCCGGTGATGTAGAAGCCTGTTGTTTCTTTCTCCCATTTCAGCATTTCCTCCTGTCTGGCCTCGTCTATATCAGGCAATGGTATTTCCAGTGCTTCCCCCATGCTGCTATCGTCAAAGAGCCCAACCTGTCCGCTCAGGGAGTCCCGCTGGGAGGCACTGGCCTCGCTTATGGCCTTTTCCAGGATGGCAAGCAACTGGCTGCGCTTCGCGCCCAGAGTATCAAAGGCACCGCATTTGATAAGGCTTTCGATAACCCGCTTGTTGATGACCCGCATATCCACACGTCGGCAAAAATCCGGCAATGACTTGAAGGGGCCGTCCTGCTCGCGTGCTTTCACCACATTATCAATGGCACTCTCACCGACATTCTTGACGGCGGCTAAACCGAAGCGGATTGCCTGCCCGTCTACACTGAAGGTAGAAGAACTGGCGTTGATATCCGGCGGCAGTATGGAGAGCCCCATACGATGGCAGAGATCAATGTAGAAGGGCACTTTCTGCGCATTGTCCATGATACTGGTGAGCATTGCCGCCATGAACTCCTGGGGGTAATGAGCCTTGAGATACGCCGTCTGCCAGGCTACCAGGCCATAGGCAGCACTGTGGGACTTATTGAAGCCATAGTCCGCAAAATGCGTCAGCAAATCAAAAATATGCTCGGCCAGTTTCGCATTAATTTTGTTTTTGGCGCAGCCCTGCAGGAAATTCTCCTTCTGGGACATCAGGATTTCCGCCTTTTTCTTGCCCATGGCACGGCGCAGAAGGTCTGCCTGCCCCAGGGAAAAACCTGCCAGTACCTGCACTATCTGCATGACCTGTTCCTGATAGAGCACGACACCGAATGTTTCCTTCAGGATGGGCTCCAGGAGCGGGTGCATATAGTCCGGCGTTTTCCTGCCATGGCGTCCGGCAATGAAATCCTCCACCATGCCGCTGCCCAGCGGGCCGGGACGGTAGAGGGCAACTGTCGGTATCAGATCCTCGAAGCACTCCGGTGCCAAATCCACTACCAGGCGCGTCATGCCGGCTGATTCCATCTGGAACACTGCGCCTGTGCGTCCTTCGCAGAGCATCTTTGCGGTCAGCTCATCCCTGAGAGGTATTTTATCAATATCTATGTCTTTGCCACGGGTCTGCCTGATGTTTTCCAGAGTGTCCGCGATGACCGTCAGAGTGCGCAACCCCAGAAAGTCCATCTTCAGGAGGCCCAGTTCCTCCACATGATCCTTATCATACTCCGTGACCAAGGTGCCGTCGGAAACAGAGACCGGCACATAATCCGTCAACGGATGGCGGGCAATCACCACGCCGGCCGCATGGGTCGAGGAATTACGCGGCAGTCCCTCCAGTTTGCGAGCCAAGTCCACCAGTCGCTTGATTTCAGGACGTGATTCATAGGCATTGCGGAACTCCGCCGAACTGCTCAGGGCTTTGTCCAGGGTGATATGCAGTTCATTCGGTATCAGCTTGGCGATTTCTGAGACTTCACTGTAAGGCATATTCAGCACCCGCCCCACATCGCGGATGGCCCCCTTGGCCGCCATCGTGCCAAAAGTAACAATCTGCGCTACATGATCGTAGCCATAGCGCTCTTTTACATACTCAATGACTTCCTTGCGGCGGATATAGTCAAAATCCACATCTATATCGGGCATGGTCACACGCTCAGGATTCAGGAAACGCTCAAACAGAAGCTGGTATTTCAGCGGGTCCAGATTCGTTATGCCCAGCAGATAGGCGACAATGCTGCCTGCTGCCGAGCCACGCCCAGGGCCTACGGCAATACCCTTTTCACGGGAATGATTGATGAAATCCCAAACCACCAGGAAATAACTGTCATAGCCCATACGATGGATGATACCCAGCTCATACTCCAGGCGCTCCCTTACCTCCTGTGTGACCTCCGGGTAGTGTGCAGGCAGAGTCTTTTCGCACAAGTGGCGCAGGTATGCCTCATCATCCTGATATGATGCGGGAATCGGGTAATAGGGCAGTTGCAGCTTGCCGAATTCAAATTCCACCTGGCAGCGTGCCGCAATTTTCGCCGTGTTTTCCAACGCCTCCGGGCAGTCCGGGAATAAGGCAGCCATTTCTTCCGGCGACTTCATGTAGTAATCATCGTTATTGAAGCGCATACGCGTCGGATCATCAAAAGTCTTCTGCATTTGTACACAGAGCAGTATGTCATGGAATTCGCTATCTTCGCGGCGTACATAATGTAGGTCGTTGGTAACCACCAGCCCGATGCCGTATTTATGTGCCAGCTCAATGAGGCCGCGATCCATAATGCGTTCTTCCGGCAACTGATGGTCCTGGATTTCCAAAAAGAAATTATCCTTGCCGAATATATCAATGTATTCCCTGACCAGTGCTTCCGCCTTGCCTTGATTCCCCTTGATGATGGCTTGCGGAATTTCGCCCATCACACAGGCCGACAGGCAGATCAGGCCCTCATGGTACTTGCGCAGCAGTTCCTTGTCCACGCGTGGCTTGTAATAAAAGCCCTCAATATGCGCCAGAGACACCAACTGCACAAGATTGCGATAGCCTTGCTGATTCTCTGCCAGCAAAATCAGATGATAATACTTGACGCCATTGACTTCTTCCCGTTCCTGGCGGGAACCAGGTGCCAGATAAACCTCGCAGCCTATAATGGGCTTTATTCCCTGTTTCCTGGCCTCCTGATAGAAATCAATCACGCCGTACATCACGCCATGATCTGTCATGGCAATGGCCTCCATGCCCAGCTCCTTAGTTCGGCTGACGAACTCTTTTATGCGGCTGGCACCGTCTAAAAGAGAATATTCTGTATGACAATGGAGGTGGACGAAGCCATCAGGCAGTACACGCTTTTCTCCTTGCTGTATCGGTTCTTTATCCATGCTTCTCTCCTGAATCGTAATCATTCTTTCCATAAGGATAGCACTTTATGCTATAATAGTAAAATAACTTGCATCGGAAAATCGGAGCACAGAAGAAGCAGATAAGGAGAGCCCTTATGGCCAAACGTACACCGGGCCTTGAACTCCCGCGCAGCATCATCCCTAAGACAGTCCGCAGCATCAGCCCCGCTATGGCAAAGGAATATTCCCGGCGCTGGGTGCTGGGACACTGGGCGGAAATCGTCGGGGGTGACATTGCCCGTCATGTGAAGCCCATGGGCATACGGCAGGAAATTCTCTGCCTGCAATCATTCACACCCGCATGGCAGAACGAAATCAAGCTGCTGGAAGCGCAGATTGTGCAGAAGGTAAACAACTTCGCCGGTGGCAAAATCATAAAGGGGCTGCGCTTCACCAGGCCCTGGGAGCATCCAGAGACCTTTGATTTGACAGAGAGCAGGGCTGCCCGGCAGGCAGCAGAGGCATCGCGTACCAACTGGGGCAAGGAACGTGCCAGAATGCCGCTCAACACAGCAGAAATGCACGCTGCCGAGCAAATTGCTGAAAACTGCTCCGACCCCGTCCTGGCTCAACTGGTGGCAACAATAACGCGAAAAAGAATCCAGATGGATAAGCTGCGCCTGTCCAAAGGCTGGGTACCCTGCTCAAAATGCGGCCTGCTTTGTGAGCCGGCCCGGCAGAAGGACGAAGCTGACCATGCTGTTTTGTGCGATGCCTGCAAAAGGGCAGATGCAGAAGACCTGCGCGCCCGCATACGCCATGTACTAAAAAATGTCCCCTGGGCCAGAATGAAAGAAATGCGCAAGTATGTCCCCGAGGCCACAACGGCACTTATTGCCGAGCAGCGCGCCCTGCTGGTGCAAAAGCTGGCTTCGGAAGTGGATGTCAATGACAAAAATAGCCTGAAAGCCATGGAGCTTGTCATGCTGGCCGATGGGGTCAGCCCGGATCAGCTTTCCGAGGACAGAGTAGCCCGCACACTATACAGGCTGCGGTTCAATCTGCACCGACCACCTGATTACACCGCACCGCGCCGCTATGATATAATCAAGCGCGGCAAGGAGGGCGAACAGGCCAGGCGAACACTGGCTGAAGGTGCCTTGCGGATGCGTGAGCACTATTTGCCGCCCAAGCAACCGTAAAAAATAGCCCTGCAGGAGTTTTTTCCTCCCGCAGGGCTGTTTCCATCAACTTTCCTGCAAAAATCCGAAGATAGTCTTCCAGTAAGTCTCCGGTGCTTCCTTCATGGCCTCCCCGTGTCCGGCTCCCTGCAAAGAGCGTAACAACCTCGCGTTTCCCGGGTTTTCCATGTACTGCTCCAATTACTGCGCACGCTTTACCTTGTCGCCGTATATCGTCTTGAATTCGTCACGCATGGATATGGTGTTCCAGCCACGTTCTCGCGCTGTTTTCTCGCAGTCGGCAGCTTTCTTGATATTGCCAAGTTCTCTTACTACATCATCGCACAGCACCATAAAGGCTGCACTCTTGTATGGATTGTCCTGCAACGTGTACTCAAACATCCCGCTGTCACCCATGGAGTTGCCAAAGGCGAGTACAGGCCGTTTGCCAATTTGGTTGAGGATGGAGAAAATCTTGGCCGTCTTGCCGTTTTCGCGCATAGGTTCTCCCGAAATGACAATTTTCTCCTTGTGGCGGTCATAGAAATGGCTGTTCGCCTTATCCTTCCCCATGCCTGTGGAAGTATAGACGAAATCAGTGGCTAGAATCCTGTCAGGGCGAACTGGTATAATGCCATCCACCAGTTCCCTTGTCGTATCCACGCCGCAGGCCGAATCAATGTATACTGCGAAACCGTTGTTGCCCAGGTACGACATGATTTCTACCATGGGCAGGTAGAAAGCCTCGCCGCGTTTCAGATTCGTCAGCCCCGTTTCCTGTGTCTCCATGAATCTCCTGACATAGGCCCTGTATTCCTGCGGTGTCATGCCCGCATACGCAGATGTCAGATAGCCAATAAGCAGCTTGTTGTCCTCTGGGGAGATACCGGTCTTATTGTAAATCTGCGGCCTGATTCTTTCCGCCAGGGCCTTCATTTCCTTGGATGGTTTGTAAGACGGGTCTTCCAGGGCACGATGCAGGAACATAGTCTCCTGGAAATAAAAAGGCGCTGTCTCGCAGTAAAAGGTTCCATCCATATCGAATACGGCAATACGATCCTCTTCCGGGATGAAGTCCGGGCTTTGAGGGTCGGTGGCATTTTCAACAAAGTCCACGATTCTTTGCTTCGTGAGCGAATTATCATTCCAGTATTGGAAATCTGCGGCCTTTTCCACATGAATAGCCGCTACTTCCTCCCTGGAGGCCGCTTGTCCTCCCACTGAAACGCCCATAGCCAGCAGTGCCGCCATGACTCCTGCCATCAGCTTGTTTTTGTTCATTTGCCATACTCCCCTTCACACATTAAAGTCCAAGTCCACCCTATCACTTACCCATTGGTTTAATTCGCCATAAAATTTTCTTTCCCTTCCTGACAGTTCGAATCTATGATTCCAGTATTGAATTGGACTTCAAAATAATATAAAATAAGACTGTTACTGTGTAAAAATGAGGAAGCACTGCATACAGCATGTTTCCCTGGGTAAAGGAGTAAATGTTATGCCAGTCATGGATTATCTGGAGCGCAATGCCGAGCTTTATGGCGATGAGGTGGCGCTCGTGGAGCTGAACCCTGCCGAAAAGGACGGACGGCGGCTAAGCTGGAAGGAATTCAGCCTTATCGAGTCTGATTCAAATGCCCCCTACCGGAGGGAAATCACCTGGCAGGTCTTCGACGAGAAGGCCAACCGTTGTGCCAATCTGCTGCTTTCCCGAGGCATACGCAAGGGGGATAAGGTAGCTATCCTGATGTACAACTGCATGGAATGGCTGCCCATCTATTTCGGCATCCTGAAAACAGGTGCCATAGCCGTACCCTTCAATTTCCGCTATGATGCGGATGAAATTCTCTACTGCGCAGAGCTGGCAGAAGTGAATATCGTCATCTTCGGGCCGGAGTTCATTGGCCGTATCGAGACACATGCGGAGCGCCTCTCCAGAGGCAGGCTGCTTATTTACGTAGGTGACGGCTGCCCCAGCTTCGCGGAAAGCTATCACCTGCTGGTAGCAGACTGCTCCAGCTCCAAGCCGGAGGTGCCTCCCATCACCGATGAAGATTTGGGGGCAATTTATTTTTCCTCCGGCACCACCGGCTTTCCGAAGGCCATCCTGCACAAGCACCAGAGCCTGACCCAGGCAGCAGAGATGGAGCAGAAGCACCATTTGACTTCCCGTGAGGATACCTTCCTCTGCATTCCGCCCCTGTATCACACGGGAGCGAAATTCCATTGGATGGGCAGCCTGATCTCAGGCAGCAAGGCGGTGCTGCTGAAGGGAACAAAGCCAAAGGTTATCCTGGAAGCGGTTTCCCAAGAGCAATGCACTATTGTCTGGCTGCTGGTTCCCTGGGCGCAGGATATCCTGGACGCCCTGGACAGGGGCGACCTGAAGCTTGACGACTATGAGCTTAAACAGTGGCGGCTTATGCACATCGGTGCCCAGCCGGTACCGCCCAGCCTTGTCCGCCGCTGGCAGGAATACTTCCCCCATCACGCTTACGACACCAACTACGGCCTCTCCGAATCCATCGGCCCCGGCTGCGTGCATCTGGGTCTGGAAAATACCCGCAAGGTGGGCGCCATCGGCGTACCCGGCTACCGCTGGCAGTGCCGGATCGTGGATGAGCAAGGCAAGACCGTCCCCCAGGGAGAAGTGGGAGAGCTCTGCGTGAAAGGGCCTGGGGTCATGACCTGCTATTACAATGACCCGGAGGCGACTGCGGCTGTCCTGAAGGACGGCTGGCTTTTCACCGGGGATATGGCCATGCAGGACGAAGAAGGCTTCTATTTCCTGGTGGATCGCAAGAAAGATGTAATAGTCAGCGGCGGTGAGAATATCTATCCGGTGCAGATCGAGGATTTCCTGCATAAATGCGATAAGGTGAAGGATGCAGCGGTCATCGGCCTGCCGGACAGGCGGCTGGGAGAGATCAGCGCCGCCATCATCGAAATCAAGGAAGGCTGTACCTGTACGAAGCAGGAAATTGAGGATTTCTGCCTGGCCCTGCCCCGCTACAAGCGTCCGAAGCAGATTATCTTCGCCCCTGTGCCCCGCAATGCCACCGGCAAGATAGAAAAACCGGTGCTGCGCAAGCGATACGGCGCGGAGCAGCTTGTGGCAAAGGAAAACAGGAGTTAGTTTTAGTTTAGGAGAGCGAACTTATGAAAGAACTGATGTTGGGCAATAAGGCCGTAGCCAGGGGCCTGTATGAGGCCGGAGTGTGCTTTGTCTCCAGTTATCCCGGTACTCCCAGTACCGAGATAACCGAGGAAGCTGCCCTTTATGATGAGATTTACTGCGAATGGGCACCCAATGAAAAGGTGGCAATGGAGTCCGCCTTCGGTGCATCGCTGGCAGGACGCAGGGCCTTCTGCGCCCAGAAGCATGTGGGGCTGAATGTAGCCGCCGATCCCCTGTTCACCATGTCCTACACGGGGGTCAATGCCGGCTTTGTGGTGGTAGTGGCTGATGATGCTGGCTGCCATTCCTCCCAGAACGAACAGGACAGCCGCCACTACGCCAGAGCTGCAAAGCTGCCCATGCTGGAGCCTGCGGATTCCTCCGAAGCGCTGGCTTTCACAAAACTCGCCTACGAGCTTTCCGAGAAATACGATACCCCTGTGCTCCTCAAGATGTGCACCCGTGTGGCACATTCCCAGTCTGTAGTGGAAACCGGCAAGCGGGAGGAGTACAACAAGCCTTATGAGAAAAACATCGGCAAGTATGTGATGATGCCCGGCAACGCCAAGCGGCGGCATCCGATAGTGGAAAAGCGCACGGAGGCCCTCAGGGAATACGCGGAAACCTCCCCTATCAACCGCATCGAGAAGGGAACGGGAGACATCGGCATCATCACCGCCTCTACCTCCTATCAGTATGTGAAGGAAGTCTTCGGGGATGAAGCCCATATCCTGAAGCTGGGCATGACCAATCCCCTGCCGGATAATCTCATCCGCCAATTCGCAGCGGGTGTCAAAGAGCTTTATGTAGTAGAGGAACTGGACAGCATCATCGAGGAGCATGTAAAAGCTCTGGGCCTTACAGTCAAGGGCAGCGAGCTTCTGCCCCGCATAGACGAGTTCTGCCAGAACCAGATTGCTGCCGCCTTTGGCCGTAAGGCGCCTGAGGGCGTAGTTCTGGAAGATGCCATCCCGCCCCGTCCCCCCCTGATGTGCGCCGGCTGCCCCCACCGGGGCATGTTCTACGCCCTGCAGAAGCGTAAATGCACTGTGCTCGGCGATATTGGCTGCTACACCCTGGGTGCAGTCGCCCCCCTAAATGCCATTGAGCTCACTCTTTGCATGGGTGCCTCTATCGGTGCAGTCCACGGCTTCAACAAGATGCTTGGCCGGGAGAGCGAGGGCAAGACCGTGGCGGTCATTGGTGACTCCACCTTCATGCATTCCGGCATGACAGGCCTCGCCAATGTCGCCTACAACCAGTCCAATTCCACCATCATCATCCTGGATAATTCCATCACCGGCATGACCGGGCATCAGCAGAACCCCACCACGGGCTACAATATCAAAGGCGACCCTGCCGGCAAGATTGACCTGGAGGCCCTCTGCCGGGCCATGGGCTTCCAGCGGGTGCGGGTGGTAGATCCTTACGACCTGACGGCCTGCGATACAGCCCTCAAGGAGGAGCTGGCGGCAGAAGGCCCCTCCATCATAATTTCCCGCCGTCCCTGCGCCCTCCTGAAATATGTGAAGCACAAGGCTCCCCTCAAGGTGGACAAGGAGAAGTGCATCGGCTGCAAGTCCTGTATGCGGGTGGGCTGCCCCGCCATTTCCATGCAGGAAGGCAAGGCTGTGGTAGACAATACCCAGTGCGTGGGCTGCAACGTCTGCAGCCAGCTTTGCCCCAAGCAGGCTTTCAGCAGTACGACGGATTGAGGTGAGCAAAGAAATGGAAACAAAGAATATCATGATTGTAGGCGTCGGTGGGCAAGGCTCCCTGCTGGCCAGCAAACTCCTGGGGCATCTGCTGCTCAATGAAGGCTATGATGTCAAGGTATCCGAAGTCCACGGCATGTCCCAGCGGGGCGGCAGCGTTGTTACCTATGTGCGCTTCGGGGACAGGGTTTATTCCCCAGTGGTTGACAAGGGAGAGGCAGACTTTATCGTTTCCTTTGAAATACTGGAGACTGCCCGCTGGCTGCCCTATCTGAAGCAGGACGGGCAAATCGTCACCAACACCCAGCAGATCGCTCCCATGCCTGTCATCACTGGCGCGGCCACATACCCTGAGCAGCTTGTGGAAAAAATTAAAAGCAAAGGCATAAAGATTGATGCAATGGATTGCCTGACGCTCGCCAGGGAAGCTGGCTCTCCCAAGGCTGTAAATATCGTGCTCCTGGGCAGGCTCTCCCATTATTTCGGCATCAGGGAGGAAGCGTGGCAGGAAGCAATGACAGCCGTTGTGCCGCCCAAATTCCTGGAGCTGAACCGCAAAGCGTTTGCACTGGGCAAAAATTTTGCCTGATTACCCTGATTACAAGGAGGAAACCCCATGGCTAAATATTTCCAGGAGGAAATCGAATGTGCTCCCCGCGAGCGGATTAGGGCAATGCAGGACGAAAAGCTCCGCAAGCAGGTACGACATGTATGGGAGAATGTGCCTTATTATCGCAAGAAGATGGAGGAAAAGGGCGTAACGCCGGAGGACATCAGCTCTACTTCCGACCTGCATAAGCTGCCCTTCCTCTCCAAGGCAGACCTCAGAAATGCCTATCCCTACGGGCTTTTGGCCTGCCCTCTCAAGGACTGCGTGCGCATACACTCCACCTCCGGCACAACAGGCAAGCGCGTCATTGCCTTCTACACCCAGGCTGATATCGACATGTGGTCGGAATGCGCGGCTCGTGCCATCGTGGCGGCGGGCGGCGGGCCGGAGGATGTCTGCCAGATTTCCTACGGCTATGGGCTCTTTACGGGAGGCGCAGGGCTGGACGGCGGCTCCCACAAGGTCGGCTGCCTCACCGTTCCCACCAGCTCCGGCAATACGGACAGGCAGATCATGTTCCTGATGGATCTCAAAGCCACCATTCTCTGCTGCACCCCAAGCTATGCGGCCTACTTAGGCGAATCACTGAAGGAAAGGGGCTATAAGCCTGAGGACATACCTTTGAAAGCAGGTATCTTCGGGGCAGAACCCTGGTCTGAGGAAATGAGGCGCGACATCGAGCAGACTCTGGGCATCAAAGCCTACGACATCTACGGGCTCACGGAGATTTCCGGCCCCGGCGTGGCCTTTGAATGCTCTGCCCAGCAGGGCATGCACATCAACGAAGACCATTTCCTGGTGGAAACCATTGACCCGGACACAGGCGAAACATTGCCGGAGGGCACTCAGGGCGAGCTGGTCTTCACCTCCCTGGACAAAGCGGCCTTCCCCCTGCTGCGCTACCGCACGAGAGACATCTGCACCCTTACAAGGGAGCCATGCTCCTGCGGCCGCACCCATGTGCGCATGGCCAAGCCCAAGGGACGCTCCGACGATATGCTCATCATCCGTGGCGTGAATGTCTTCCCGAGCCAGATTGAGACGGTGCTGATGAACAATGGCTACGCTGCCAACTACCAGATCATCATAGGCCGGGTGAACAACACAGACACCTTTGAAGTCAAAGTTGAAATGACGCCGGATATGTTCACCGATAACGTGGGCGAAATCGACGAGCGGCGCAAAGCTCTCTCCGATGACTTGAAAGCCATGCTGGGCATCAAGGCCAGGATTTCCCTGGTGGCCCCCAAGAGCATCACCCGCAGCGAGGGCAAGGCTGTCCGCGTCATAGATAACCGCAAGCTGTGAGGAGGAAACATTATGAGCGTGAAACAGATTTCCGTCTTCCTGGAAAACAAGCCCGGCACACTGAAGGGCTTGACAACGGTGCTGGCACAGAATGACATAAACATCCGTGCCCTCTCCCTCTCCGATACGAAGGACTTCGGCATCGTGCGCATGCTGGTCAATGATGTCTATGCAGCTACCAACGTGCTAAAAGAAGAAGGCTTCATCGCTTCCCTGACCCCGGTGCTGGTCTATGAGATTTCCGATGAGAGCGGAGGCCTGGACAAGCTGCTGGTGCATTTTGAAGAGGCCCAGGTGAACATCGAGTACATGTACGCCTTTGCCGGCAGGAACGCCGCTTACATGATTTTCCGCGTGGCAGACACAAAAAAAGCCGAGGCTGTCCTGCAGGGCAAGGGCCTGCATTCACTCGCACAAGACGAGATTGCCTCGGTGTAGAATATGGGAAACTTCCGGAAAGAAAAGAGCAAGGCCTGGCCTTGCTCTTTTTCCATGCAACGGTTACAACATACGTGAACTTTATCTGACCTGCGAGAAAAACTCCCCTACTTCAAAAAACCTATGCTGCTGATTCTGTCGATTGCTTGAACCTGGCTCTTATTCATATAGCGCAAATCAGATACCAGGACTTTGCGGATATACTGCTTCTCCGGCACACCTCCCGGGAAGGTATAGTAGCTGCTGGCAGAGTGCAGTACCATCGGTGTGCCTGCATCATCCTGTCCAAGGTACATCATTACATGGCTGCCACTTATAAAGAGCAAGGAACCAGGCATGGTTTTCTTTATTTCCCCGTACCTTTCTGCAGTGCCAAGTGCTGCCAAAGGCACCTGCACCGGCATCAATTCCTCCTGCTTATCGGCATCCCTGGGCAGCTCAATGCCCATGGTACGGTAGACATCACCGACAAAGGAGGAGCAATCCACGCTCTCGTCCTGACCGCCCCAGCCGTAAACATCCCCCAGGAACCTGAAACCCTGACGAATGAAATTGTTCTGCGTACAGGGCAGCCACCCCTTATGCACCGTATCATCATCTGCTATGGACACTACGGCTTCACTCAAATGCGTATTCACATCCACAGGGATTTTGGCTGTCCACTGGCCCCCCTGCTTGGCAGGTGCCGTCAGGGGAATGACACTGCCCATCTGGAAAGTCACGCTCCACGCACCGCCCACGTGTACCTGCTTTTTATCGGCAGTAACCACCAGGAAATCCTTGGGTGCCACATATTCCATCCAGGTGTCCCTGTCCGTGAAGGCAATAGACCCCATCTGCACCCAGCCCATATAGTTGCGGGTACGTGCGAACACGAATTGATGGTCAGCACTCTCTGCCAGCACCACCATAGGCTCTGCGGGGTCCACCGCAGTTCCCTGCAGATTGTCATAGTGGCTGTCGATTTCTGCAGTGGAATCCAGCCATCCAGCCACTTCAGGCAAGAGCCGCATATTTGCGCGCTGGCAGGCCACCGCATAGCGTACTTGTTGCACGGCAGGCAGCGCCTCCATGTTGCAGTTCTGCTTGGCATGTTCAAAGCTGTATTGGGTCAGTCTAGCACCATTCTTGTACAGCTCCGGTAAGCTGTCTTCGGCATAGTCAAGCATGGTAGCTACCATACTGGCACGGATATCATCTGCAGGGACAGTCTCCGGATATTGGGCGAGATCTGTCAGCCAGGAATTGGGCTGACGTATTTTCCGGTTCACAGCCTCGATTTCCTCAGAGGTCAGCAACAGCGCATCTCCATTATCTGTGCGCTTGACCCAGTAGGACGCCGTTGCCCCCTCTCCCTGTACCTCAATAGAAGCCGCGCTTCCCACCGTGCCGGACTGGATCAGCAAGCATGCTGATAAGACTGCGCCTGCCAGCCACTTCAATTTCATTTTCACTTGCAACATACTGATACCTCCAAACCACAGCATTGCCTGCGTGCAGGTTTTAACTTAAACGAAATTCACCAGTTTTCAAACCTTTGATTTCGGTTCAGTTTCGTCATAAGTTTCATTTCATCGTCACTAAGTTCAAAATTATAGATATCATTATTTTCACGGATATGTGATGGATTCCCTGAACCTGGTATGACCACATAGCCAGCCTGGATATGCCAGCGCAAGACGATTTGGGCAGGTGTCTTTCCGTGGCTTTTGGCTATTTCTTCTATGGTCTTGTTTGACAGTATCTTTTGTGTTTTACCAATGCTTATCCCTGCCGCCAGCATCTCCTGCCCTATAAGCCTGTTATAAGGCCATTGTTACAGATTTGCCGTTGGCAAATCCTCCTCGCGGCCTTTCAACGAGGCGGGAGATATACTCCCGCCTGTTAAAATGTACACCCCCACTTACAGAAGTGGGGGGCATCTGTCGTCTCATTATAATTCTACCATAAAACAAGAAGATTTGCACGAGACTTCTGCCCTGTCGGATTTTTAGATTGCAGTAACGTGGGAAGAGCAGGATTTTCCTTCCTTATTGGCGAATATAATCCATGATAAGCGTGAACGTAACAATCTGTCAGTAATCGGAGTGATAATAAATGCAGACAAAAAAGATACAGGTAGCTAGCGATACAGCGGATGTGAGCCGCGCCATGAAGGAGTCGAAGGACTTCGCACACAAGCTTCAACTTAACGAAAAAAGTTCCCTGCGCCTCCAGCTCCTCACGGAGGAACTGCTGGCCCTGCCCCGTGCCATCGTGGGAGAATTCTCTGCTGAATTCTGGCTGGAGAGCATAGACCAAACCTGCCAGCTCCATCTGGATATGACGGCTGATATGAACTACTACAAGCGACAGGGCATGATTAAGGCCTCCACCAGCAAAAAGAATTCTGCCGAAGAAGGTTTCTTCGACAAGTTGCGTGACTTTGTGGAGGATGCCCTTTTCGCACAGGACACCTTGGACAGCTATACCTCGGAAGCCTCCTCGAACCTTATGATATTCTACGGTGCCAACCGTGCCCAGTATGGCATTTCCTGGTCCCTGAGCCAATACAAGTCGGAGCTGGAGAATGCAGAAGAGGGTGATGAACTGGAAACAGCCTGGGAGGAACTGAAGCAATCCATGCTCGCCAGGATTGCCGATGATGTGCAGGTAGCCGCCAAGGGCAACCAGGTTCATCTGACAGTCAAAAAAACTTTTCCTGATACGAAAACAGCATAAGGCATAAAAAAGAGCATCTGGCAGTAAAATCTTCCAGATGCCTCTTTTCATTTCCCATGGAAAAGTGTCAGCGAAGGTGACTGGAGGACTCAGCGCTCACTGCCCCCTCAGCCCCCGGAATCTGTTTGGCATACAGCATGCACACCAGAGGGAATCTTCTTGAACCCGACCTCATTTCTATATACCTCCGGCCAACGCAGCGGAAGCCATGATGCTCATAGAAACTGTAATCACAGTCATCATCCGTATATACGCACACATGCCTGCCTCTCCCCAGCCGCTCCAGTTCGTGCATCAGTCTGTTGCCTATACCCTTCCCCTGCAGCCTGGGATTGACTGCCATAAGGCATATTTCAACCTCCGCAATCTTACCATAGGCTGCCAGCATTTGCGCATTTGCTTTATCATACTGCCTGTCGCTTCCCTGGAAGTAAAGATACCTGAGCCCCTGTACACATCTCACATAAGCCCGTTTCCACCAAGGCGTTTTCAGCCTTGGCTCTCCACGTAAGGAGACCAAGAGGAATCCTGCCAGTTTCCCTGCTGCCGTATAGGCAGCAAGAGGCCGGGTGCATTCCACCTGGGCTGCGTAAAAAAAATATCTGCCAAAAAGCAAATCCACCAGCCAGGATGACCTTGCATAGCGGGTAAAATTCATGCCCTGAATGACAAAGCCTATGGCTTCAGATTCATTCTCAGCACAAAGCTTCCGCAACTCTATCTCCACAAAAGCCTCCTACTTAGCACCGTAATAGGCAAAATTCAGCATGGTGATATCATCGAACTGTTCGGCCTCACCCACAAAGGCATCCATGTGCTTCTTCACCAGTTCCAGGGCCTCCCTTGGCCCTGCCTCCGGCTTCTCGTTTAATGCCTCCTGCAGACGCTCAACTCCAAACAGCGTCTCCTCCTTGTCGATGGCCTCGGTAACGCCATCGGTGCAGACAAAGAAGCTGTCACCGGGCTGCAGGTCGAATTCCTGCTCCTTGAAGCGGGCATCTTCCATCATCGCCACCCCAGGGCCATGCTTGCCCACAATGTGCTCATATTTCCCACCGGCTCGTCTTACCATGGGGCTGCCATGCCCCGCATTTGCCACCATGCCCTTGCCCGTAGAGATTTGCAAGATGGTCAGCCAGACTGTCACGAACATGCCTGCCTCATTGCCTTCGCAGAGCTGGTTGTTTACGTCATACAAGATTTTGGCAGGAGAGAGGCTGTTGCTGACCTGGGTTCTGTTCTTGATCAAGGTCTTGGCAATTACCATAAAGAGCGCCGCCGGGACACCCTTGCCGGAAACATCTGCCATCACCACTGCCACATGGTCATTATCCACCATGAAGAAATCATAGAAGTCACCGCCCACTTCCTTGGCAGGTACAGAGCTGGCATAGATATCGAATTCCGACCTCTCCGGGAAGGGAGGGAAAATCGACGGCAGCATGTGCATCTGTATATCTGTCGCCACATTCAGCTCCGTCGCTATGCGCTCCTTTTCCCTGGTGGCCTTCTCGAAATCCCGCATATAAGCCTGGAGTTCTTTGGACATTGTGACAGCGGAATTTGCCAGGCGCTCGATTTCATCGCCTGTGCGCAAATCTATTTCCAAAGATTCCCCCTTTCGCATCTTCTGCGTCGCATATTCTTCCAAGGAGGCATTCAGGGCCAGCAACGGACCGATGATTACCCGCGAGATTTCACGATAGAATATACAGCCTCCCAGCAGCATAATGGCTACCATGAAAACCGCAAACATATAGAGGAAACGATCTATTTCTTCCTCTACTTGATCCATGGCCAGATCAACCCCTACCAGGGCCACACTATTTCCTGCTGTATCAATGATTGGCGCATAGGCAGAGGCCACATAGCCGTATTCATCGTTGTTCGTGACCAGCAGCGGAGGTATTCCCCCTTCTTCGGTTGACATAGCCTCCTTCATATACTTGTCCCCGCCCTGGTAGTAAGCTTCAGCAAAACCCAGTATGTCTATATCCTTTTCCTGGGCTCCGCTGGCCGTCCATATATAGACATAATCATTTTTCCGGGGAACCACCACATACAGGTATTTGACCCGCAGCATACTCCGCATATGCTCTAAATATTTATATGTTTCCTCATAGGCAGTATCCTTTTGCAAAGTTTTTTCATATTTGCCCACGGGGGCTGCACTCAGTCGCTCTGCCACAAGACACCCGTAGTTGTAAGCCATTTCAGTATACTTCTGCTCCATATTGCTGCGATAATAGCCAGGCACAGCAAAGCCCAAAATAACGCATAGCAACGCAAGCAAGGCAAATAACCTGCCCAGGAATTTTTTCTGCAACCTGTTCCCCTCCTACGAAATCCTTGGAAACGGATATACTTCAGCTTGCCAGACGACATCCTCATGTTCAGCTTCTATAAGCTGCAATCTGACATGTCCATCCCGAAGGCGATAGAGTACGCTCCAGCCTTCATCCATTACATCTGCACAAAGGATGCCCCTGCCGCAGGAAAAGCCCCCCACAAAATACACCTTTTCATGTATTTTTACGCGCAAAAGGCAGTTGTATATGCGATAGAGACGCTTGGCCTCTGCCACGGTGAGGCCATGGTTGAGCCTCGCCTCATCATAATGTTCCAGCTTGCAGCAAGGCAGCAGCTTTTCCTGAGGATGGGCATGCCCATAGAGAAAATCGAAATTCTCCAGCAGCTGCTTCGTCATGCGAAAGCCTGCCTGTGCGCATTTCAGGTAGACATCAATACTATCATCTTCATCCGTTATTTCAAAGGACTCCTGCAGAATAATTTCCCCGGTATCAAATTTCTCTGCCAGCTTATGCAGCGTAACGCCGCTGCGCTTCAGCCCGCGCTCCAAAGCGCACTCCACCGGACAATAGCCTCTGCCCTCGGGCAGCAAGGCATTGTGGAGATTAACCGCGTAAAAGCCTTCTTCCTGGGGCAGCACCGGGATCTTTTTGCCGTAATCCGCAGAGAAAAAAAGTTCACAGCCCCCTTCAATGTACCGGCGGACATCTGCTTCTGCCAGCATACCGTAATGCACGGGAATACCGTGCTGCTTTGCCATTCTTGCAATTTCACCGCTCCGAAAGCAATCCTCCTGATTGCCATAGGCATACACGGCCATGATCTCGTGACCAGCCAGCAAATAGGCAAAAATTTGCAGGAAAGTATCTCCTCCCAAAAAAACAATTTTCATAGCCAGACCTCTTTAAACAATCGTCAAAATAACATAATCAGAGTGAGCAGCAATGCCGGCACAGAAAGGATCTGCCCCGGCAGGGCATATTCCGGCTCTCCTGCCAGAAGCAGGACAAAAATACCAGCCAGCAAGAGGGCGTAAATGCAACAGAGCCGTTGCTTCCCTTGC
This sequence comes from uncultured Selenomonas sp., assembly GCA_947167105.1. Taxonomy (GTDB): domain Bacteria; phylum Bacillota; class Negativicutes; order Selenomonadales; family Selenomonadaceae; genus Selenomonas_B. The sequence goes on from CAMVGU010000001.1 coordinate 227,599, forward strand.
CTTGACACCGGAATGATGCTCTTTTTCTCCCCTGCACAGGCAATCCGAATGGAATCCGACGTGAGCACAATAAAGACCGGCAGCCCGAAAATAAGGGGAAACACTAAATCATTCAGGAAAATATACAAGGCCAGATTCTCTATGTAGAAGCCGAAAAGGAACCAGATTCCTCCCGCAATGAGCCAGGATGCTGCCAGGGCGGCCACGAAGGTAATCCAAATGTATATGAGCAAATTATAAGCAGTATGCACATGGGGCGCTTCCTGCCGATAAAGATACCACATGCGATAGGGCAGGTACGCCCCCACAAAATTCCCCAGAAAGCCCAGGCTGGAGGTAAGCTGCAGCGTCCCAAAGCAATCCGCTGCCAAATTGCCCCAGGCGCAGGCCCAGGCCCCCACAGGCCCGAACAGAAGGCCGGCTACCACCGGTATTGCATTGACGGGACGGATCTCCGTGAAGCCCTCCACCAGTACCATAACCTTGAAGCAGATGCCTAGAAACACAAATGCCAAAAACACCAGAGCAAACTGTTTCCTTGTGCTGAGCTCAAGTTGTTTCATCCTGCAGCCTCCCGGTGCCCTCTGAACCTGCTCCTTATAGCACCAAAATTCAGTCCGGATACGATTGCTCCCAAAACAACCAGGATCGCCCCCAAAAGCGCCTGCAACGTAAAACTTTCCTCCACCCCGCCCATGGCCTTGGGGATACAAATGGACATGAACAGCGTAACGACAGGCTCCAGAGCAAAAATCACCACCACATTGATGGGGTCTGCGTATTTCTGTCCATACATCAGCATGATATAGGCAAAAGCCTTACTAAAAATAGCAAGCATAAAAAGGGAGGAAAGAAAGCTCCTGGTAAATTCCAGATCCAGGAACATCCTGGGATTTTCAAAAAACCAGGCAACGAATGCTACTGCGGCCATCAGCACCAGTTGTGTCACGGCCAGTAGCACCGGATCGCTGTTCTGGCAGAACTTATTTGCCACAACCGTGTACAGGGACATGGCTATGCACTCACACAGCATAAACACAGAACCGACCAAGGGAAAGTCATCCGGAGAAACCCCATTAGTGACCAGAATCCCCGCCAGAATCAGGATGATTGCCGCCATCTGCTGTCGATTGGGAAAACGGCGGTAAAAAACCAGAACAAAGAATGGTACAACCACTATGCCCAGGGAGGCCAGGACGCTGGCCGCAGATGGTGCCAGACGTTCTATGCCAGCCTTTTCAAACAGTAAGACCAGCAGCATCAAAAGTCCAAGCACGCCGCCCCGCAAGACATTGTGGCGATTCAACTGCTTCAGCCGGGAGAAAAAACACAGCACCATAATGAGAGAAGCCATCCCGTTCATCAAGGCCAGATAGCCGAAAGAACTTAAATTTTCCGGCAATCCCTTGATGAATACATAAGCGGATGCCCAGCACAACATGACAGAAAAAATGATGATACTGCTCTCAAATGTCCTCAAATCTTATCCTTCTCCCTGGGGAATCCCTTCCCTTGTTCAAACTCATATCCACACTAACTGCTTCATACTTCTCAGACAGCCGCTATCATTATAACGCCATTGCTCAAGTTTTCGCAACGCGAAATCATTCTCATCAGCATTTCTATGCCGCTTGACAGCCAATAAGCCTTCAAGTTATAATACCCATGTTATTTTTTTATAGATATCATGGGAGGCTCTTGTATGGACTTGCTTAATACCATTGTCAATGCAGTCAACGAAGTGCTATGGTCATACGTGCTGATTGTGGTGCTCGTAGGCTGCGGCCTGTATTTCACCCTTTCCACCCGCTTTGTGCAGGTCAGGATGCTGCCGGAGATGCTGCACCTTCTCACGGAGGGAATCGGCAAGAAGGGCAGCGGCCAGGCCATCACCTCTTTCCAGGCTTTCTGCGTCAGCACCGCTTCCAGGGTAGGCGTGGGCAATATCGCCGGCGTGGCTATCGCCATAGTCACCGGCGGCCCCGGGGCAGTGTTCTGGATGTGGGTCATCGCTTTCATTGGCTGCGCCACAGGTTTTGTGGAAAGCACCCTGGCCCAGATCTACAAATTGCCCCGCGGCAACGGCAAATTCCACGGCGGCCCTGCCTACTACATCAAGAACGCCCTGGGACAGAACGGCGTGGCCAAGCTCTTTGCTGTCCTGATTTCCGTGACCTTCGGACTTATCTATGTTTCTGTCCAGGCCAACACCATTGCTCTTTCCGCTGTGACAGCCTTCAATGTGCCGCCTCTGGCCACCGCCCTTTTCCTCTGTGTCCTGACCTCCCTGGTCATCTTCGGCGGCATGACCCGCATAGCCAGGTTCACGGAGTTCTTCGTACCCATCATGGCAGGGCTTTACATCCTTGCCGCCCTTATCGTCATCCTCTGCAATCTTGACAAAGTACCCGGCATGTTCGGCCTCATAATCCATGATGCCTTCTCGCCCCAGGCTGCAGTGGGCGGCGGACTGGGCACGGCGGTGCTCACCGGCATCAAGCGCGGCCTCTTTTCCAATGAAGCCGGCGAAGGCTCCGTGCCGAATGCCGCCGCCACTGCCGATGTTTCCCATCCGGTTAAGCAGGGTCTGGTGCAGTCCTTCGGCGTCTATGTAGATACCTGGATTGTCTGCTCCGCCACGGCATTTATCGTGCTGCTTACCGGCCAGTATGAAATCGGCGGCCAGCTCACAGGCATTGCCCTGGCCCAGCAAAGCCTGGCCAGCATTTTCGGCTCCCTTGCTCCCAGCGCCCTGTCCCTGATGATTCTCATGTTCGCCTTCAGTTCCATTGTAGGCAATTATTACTACGGAGAGATTAACATCGCTTTCTTTGAAGGAAATGGACAGAAAATCCTGCAACTGTTCCGCTGCGGTGTCATCCTGATGGTGCTTTTCGGCTGCCTGGCAGAGTTCAGCCTGGTCTGGAACCTGGCCGACCTCTTTATGGGGCTCCTGTGCCTCACCAATCTTTACGCCATAGCCCGTCTGGCCAAGTATGTCCGCATCACCCTGAACAACTATGTGGAGCAAAAGCATCAGGGTATCAGCGAGCCCAGCTTCGACCCGGCTATCCTGGAGAGCCGGGATGGCATCCACGCCTGGGGCATCAAGCATCCTGTGGATCACCACTAAAAACCATAAAAAAGGACAGGCTGCTCTGTAACATGAGCCGCCTGTCTTTTTTATGGTTGAGAACTGTTTTTAAATACGTCCTTCAGGCCTTCAGGATGCTGCCCGCCAAAGGCTCTTTGCCCGGCAGTGCCCAGATTCCCGGAACTGCCTGCCGCCGTAACAAGCTGCAGCTCGTCCAGGCTCAGGGCCCTGGGCTTTTTTCGCTCCAACTTAAGCCGCAAATACAGGCTGTCCCTGACCTTGCTGAAGCGGGAAAAATCAATTGCTGACAATTCTTGTTCGATGTCTGGCATAGCGGCACCTCCTTTCCTCGTCTGGTAACATAGTTCAGGGATTGTAATCCTTGCCCAGCTTATTGGCTACAAACTTCAGTGCCTCCTGATGAGTGACCAGCTTGCCGTCAATCCTGTACTCATTGCCGTTTCTTCCTTTGCCATGGTGATATACCCCTTCTATCCACTCAGCTTCGCTTTGAGAAGTTTGTTATCTTGCTTTCTGTCCTTTATACGCTGGCAGGGGCAAAAATGTTACAGCCTGAGTAAAAAATTACAAGATTTTTTTCAGCTTCTCAATTGCGCGGGACTGGGCTGTCCTGACGCTGCCGCTGCTCATGTTCAGTATCGCGGCTATTTCCTGATGACTGAGCCCCGACCAGAAGCGCAGAGTCAGTATCCTCTGCTCCCTCTCCGAGAGACGGCTGATTGCCGCAAGCAGCTCCGCGCGACCCTCAGAACGCAGCAGCCTGGCTTCCGGGCCTGCCTCCTTTGAGGCCAGGGGGCTGCCTTCGGCTTCAAGAAATTCCTCCCAGGAGACACAGGGCCTCTTACTGCGAGTATAGTCTACCAGCGCATGGCTGGCAATAGCAAACAGCCAGGTAGAGAAAGCCCCCTTGCTGCTGTCATAATCAGCAAGCTGGCGGTTCATTTTCAGGAATGTGGTGCTGGTCACATCATCTGCGTCTGCTGCATTCTTCAATCTGGCATAAATGAAGTTATACACCCTGGGAAAAAAATATACATATAGTTCCTCAAAGGCTGCCTCATCCCTGACCGCCCGCTGTGCCAGCATACTGTAGTACAAGCTCTGCTCCATCATGCCACCTGCCTTGCCACTAACTGCGAGAACAAGCCTCCCGCTGCAACCAGTTCCTCATCTGCCCTGCTCAACAATGCGTCCGTCCTCCAGTACAAGGATGCGGTCAGCATCCCTGATGCAGGCGGTGCGCCACCACGATGCAGGTGCATTTCATTTTTGTGGCTCCTTTCCGCAGCCAGTAAATAAAAGTAACCCTCCCTAAAGTATTTCTCTTTTCTCCAAAAATTCCTCCCTCATGAAAAAAATCTTTGACGCTACCCAAAAAAAACGCCTGCAATGCAGACGCTTTTGGTGCCCCAATCAGGGAACTATCAGCAAACTGGCCAGGAAATTATGGCCGCTCTTGTTCAGACTCCGCTGCAAATCGTCCAGCGGCCCGAAAATGGGCGCGTAGTTCAGTCGCAGCTTAAAGCGCAGCAGGGTGTGGTTGTTGCTGCCGAAGATTGGCACGCGATCCATGATTTCCCTGTTTTCCTCCGGGTCTGCCAGTCCGTAGTGAACGGTGAAGGCCGCCCTGTAGCCCGCCTCATGGGCAATGCGCTCGATTTCCTCATTATAGGAGCCGCAAGGATAGGCGATAAAGCGCACGTCCTTGCCCAGATGCCAGTCCAGGGCCTTCTTGGAGTCAACGAGCTGACGCCTCAGCTCCTCCTCCGAGCCTGCCGTGGTCAGTTCCATATGGGAAAGGGTATGACTTTCAATTTCCATGACGCCGCTGTCCTGCATCTCTTTCGCCTGTGCCCAGGTGAAATAGTTCGGGTAGGTGCCCAAATAGTCCGTAACCGCGAAAATCGTGCCCTTCAGCCCATACTTCTTCAGAATGGGATAGGCGTTCTTATAGTTATCCACGTAGCCATCATCAAATGTGATGATGACCGGCTTATCCGGCAGTTCCGTACCATTTTCCCAGGCATCCAGCATCTGGGCCGGTGTAATGGCATGGTAGCCGTTCTCGGCCAGATAGGCCATCTGCGCCTCGAATTGGTCTACGTGCACGGTCAGCGCATTTTCATCCTTGTCATTGATCTGATGATAATTGAGCACTGGCACACCCTCGGCAGCCGAGTGCAGCAACCAGCCAGCACCCACGGCCATCACCACAATTAGCGCCGCCAGAACCAGCAGGACATTCTTGCATTTGGCAGATATCGATGACAAGATAAATAACTTCCTTCCATGTAAAATTCATGTTTGCAATACATTCACATAATATATACCACAGACCTGCTCATGTCAAGAAAGAACGCACATCTTTCATCCCTGCCAGCCATGCTCACGCTTCCACGCCTTGATTTTTTCCAGGCGCTCCTTGCAGCGGGCCTCTACGCCTTGATCGGTAGGCCGGTAGTAAATGCGTCCCTGCAGGGAGTCCGGCAGGCATTGCATATTGGTCAGCTTTTCTTCCGTATCATGGGCATACTGATAACCCTTGCCGTAGTCCAGCTCCCGCATCAGCTTGGTCACGCCATTGCGGATGACCAGAGGTACCGGCTCGGCCAGCATGTCCCGCGCATCTTTCCTCGCCGTAAGATAGGCTGTCTCCATGGCGTTGGACTTCGGTGCCAGTGCCATATATATTACAGCCTCAGTCAGATGCACAGTACACTCGGGCATGCCGATGAAATGACAGGCCTGATAAGCGGCAATGGAAAGTTCCAATGCCCTCGGGTCAGCCAGTCCCACATCCTCACTGGCAAAGCGGGTGACACGCCTGGCGATGTAGAGGGGATCTTCCCCTGCCTCCAGCATGCGGGCCAGCCAGTAAACCGCCGCGTCCGGGTCGGAATTGCGCATGGACTTGTGCAGGGCGGAAATCAGATTGTAATGTTCCTCCCCCGATTTGTCGTACAGCAGCGACTTGCCGGACATGCACTGTTCCAGAAGTTCAGGCGTAATGGTCACCACCTCATGGCCTTCCCGCTCCTCCCGGTCGCCATTGAGCACTACCATTTCCAGCGTAGAGAGTGCGCTGCGGGCATCACCATTGGCAAAAACCGCTATGCCCCGAAGCATCTCCTCTGTCAGCTCGACCTTTTCTCTGCCGAAGCCCTTGGGGCTATCCAGCGCGTGACGCAGCAGCCCTACAATGTCATCAATGGTCAGGGCTTTCAGCACAAAGACCTTGCAGCGGGACAAAAGCGCCCCGTTCACCTCGAAAGAAGGATTTTCCGTCGTCGCACCTATCAGTACAATGCTGCCACGCTCCACGAAAGGCAGGAAGGCATCCTGCTGGGCCTTGTTGAAGCGATGTATCTCATCCACAAACACGATAGTGCGCACACCAGCCTGACGGTTTTGTTCCGCCTGCTCCATCACTTTGCGGATTTCCTTAATTCCGCTAGTGACCGCTGAGAAATTGATAAATTCCGACTGGGTACTGTGGGCTATGATCTGGGCTAAGGTTGTCTTGCCCACACCGGGAGGCCCCCAGAAAATCATTGAAGCAATCTGATCCTGATCAATCAGGCGGCGCAGAATTTTCCCCGGCCCTACCAGATGTTTTTGCCCGACAAATTCTTCCAGGGTTTCCGGCCTGAGCCTGGCCGCAAGGGGCTGCGGTGCCTGCCCGGCAAATAATGAATATTCTTCCATTGCTTATTCCCATCAACGCCAAAAGGCGCCTTCCGCTCTTTTCTCTTTGTCTTTCCTTTAGATTAGCACAAAACACAGATATTTAACAAACAGTTTTTGAAAAAACTGCTTCTCTGTAATTTGGAAATAAAAGCAGGACTTTTGATTTCTTTCTTGAATTATACCGTAAGGTTACAATCGGAAGGATGTGATTATTTGAACTGGTATGGATTGGTCAAGAAAAAAAAACATCTGTATTTGGCTCTGGGCTGCTGTGCTCTGTGTCTGCTGACCACGCTGATCGTACAAACTATTTCTACCAATATCCTCTACGATAATGCCATTGCTTTCGAGAAGCATTACCTGAAAAGCACCGTGGACACCACCTGCGCACGCATAGATATACTGCGCAAAAAACTGCAAGAGCAGCAACTGGCTGATACCGGCACATTCGATGAGGAGAAGATAAAGCAGGATATCATCGGCATTCTGCGGCAAGATTTCTACCAATCTGCAGACAACTATACAGGAGCATATTGCTGGATCAATGCCGTCCGGGACTATGAGGGTGGCAAGGAATATGCAATGCGCCTGATACACCCGAATCTCAAAGACACAGAAGGCGTCCTGCTCTCTACAGAAACGCAGGACGCCAAGGGTGACAGGCCCTATCTTACCGAGCTGGAAGGGATAAAACAGCATGGTTCCATCACCTACAGCTATTATTTCAAGGATATGAACTCAGAATCCATCACCCAAAAGCTGACATATGCCCGATTGTATGAAGATTACGGCTGGATCATCTGTATGGGCATTCCCTACAATGCTGTATGGGGCGATGTGCTATTCGAGAATTCTGCCCTGAAATGGCTTCTGCTCATCAGCTACCTGGTCTCCGTTGGCGGCGTGTTCGTCATAGCATTCTTTCTCTACAAGCAGGCGCGTCAGGAGCGGCGCGAGCACCGCAATGAGGTCAACAAGCTGCAACGCCAGATTGAATATGACGGTCTGACCAAGGCCAAGAGCCGCATACATGGAGTGACATTGCTGGAGGACAGCCTGGAATGTTATCGCCGCACAATGCGCCATGATGTAATCGCCATGTTTGATCTGGATCACTTCAAGGCTGTCAATGACAACTACGGCCATGAATTCGGGGACTATGTGCTCAAGGAAGTCGTGGCGACCATCAGCCAAAACATCCGCAGCGGTGACACACTGATACGCTGGGGCGGTGATGAATTCGTGCTGATCCTCTCTGCGGCAGCGCCCCAGCACATACAGCACATATTGAAAAAGCTGAATCTTTGCATCCGTAACCGGGAATTTGCCACTAAGGATGGCAAGATAGTACCTATCACTATTTCCATTGGTGCGAGCTGCTTCCAGCCGGAAGATACGAACATAGAAGCCGTAATGTCCCGCGCTGATATCGCGCTGTACAAAGCCAAGTATAAACGTGATACATACTATGTATACGATGGAACAGATATCACTTGAAAAGAGCCATGACATTTTCTGTCACGGCTCTTTCGCTGTACCTAAGCCTCTCCTGCTTCCTGCAGGGATTCTGCAATGACCTCCAGTAATTCGGTGCGCCCGTCTCCCTTTAGGGAAGAATAGGGCAGCACCGGCAAATCAGCTACCCCCAGGGCACGGCGAATAGCTGCCACCTGCTTCTGGCGGGCGGTCTTACCCAGCTTATCCGCTTTGGTAGCTATGACCAGCACCGGCAGGCCATGCTGCACCAGCCACTGAAACCTCTCAATATCGGAGGCCATCGGCTCATGGCGTATATCGAGCAGCTGGCAGACAAAGACCAGGTTCCTGGAAGTCAGCAAATATTCCTCAATGAACTTCGACCAGATTTTCCGTTTCTCGCGGCCGGTTCTCGCATAGCCATAGCCCGGCAGGTCTACCAGGTAAAAGGAGCGGCGCTGCTCCTCTCCCGCCAGCTTTGCGCCCAGCTCATAGAAATTTATGGTCTGGGTCTTGCCAGGCTGGGAGGACACCCTGGCCAATCCCTTCATGCGCGTCAGGGAATTGATGAGCGAGGACTTGCCGACATTTGAGCGCCCCATAAAGACAACTTCCGGCAGCCCGGTCTCAGGATACTGCTCCTTTTTGACCGCAGAGGTGATATAATGCCCCTGGGTTATGATAATTTTTTCCGTTTGCGTATCAGGCACACAGCCACCTCCTGCAGCAATTTGCTGCAACTCACTGAAGCAGGGCTGTCTTCAGCACCTGATCCATATTCTCAACAGGCACGAATTCCAGCTTATCCCGCACTGCTTCCGGTATATCCTCTATATCCCGTTCATTTTCTTTCGGCAGGATAATAGTCTTCATGCCCTCACGGTAAGCAGCCAGTACCTTTTCCTTCAGCCCGCCAATTGGCAGTACATTGCCCCGCAGGGTAATTTCCCCGGTCATCGCCACATCACTCCTGACCTTCTGGCCTGTCAGGGCTGAAATCATGGCAGTGGCCATGGTAATACCGGCAGAGGGACCGTCCTTGGGGATAGCTCCTTCCGGCAGATGAATGTGAATATCATCCTTTTCGTAGAAATCATCGGCCAGGCCCAGCTTCTTGGCACGGCTGCGGATATAGGTAAGCCCGGCCTGGGCCGATTCCTGCATTACATCACCGAGCTGCCCGGTGAGGATCAGCTTGCCCTTGCCCTTCAGCACCGTAGCCTCCGTGGGCAGGATATCACCGCCCACCTCAGTCCAGGCCATACCGGTGGCAACACCGGCCTGGGGCTTCTTCTCAGCCTTCGTTTCCAGGAATTTCGGACGGCCGAGGAAGTCCCTGAGATTCTTCCTGGTAACTTTAATGGGCGGCTCCTCACCTTCCACTATCTTACGTGCAGCCTTGCGACATGCCTGGCCGATTACACGCTCCAGCTCCCGTACCCCCGCCTCACGGGTATATTCCTGGATTATCTTCTGCAATACTCCCGCTCCCAGGGAAATATCCCTGGCTTTCAGGCCGTTCTGTTCCCGCTGGCGTCCCACAAGATAGCGTTTCGCAATTTCCAGTTTTTCAAGCTCCGTGTAACTGGTCAGCGTGATAACCTCCATGCGGTCGCGCAAAGCGCGGGGAATCGTGCTGAGATTATTCGCAGTGACAATCCACATGACCTTGGAAAGATCAAAGGGCAACTCAATATAATGATCACTGAAAGTTGAATTTTGCGCCGGATCCAGCACCTCCAACAAAGCCGCCCCCGGATCACCATGGTAATCAGTGGAAAGCTTATCCACCTCATCCAGCAGGAAAACGGGGTTTTTCGTGCCGATGTTTCTCAGGCTCTCGATAATGCGGCCCGGCATTGCGCCGATATAGGTGCGGCGGTGCCCCCGGATTTCCGCCTCATCGCGTATGCCTCCCAGAGATGCCCGCACGAACTCCCGGCCGGTGGCCTTCGCCACCGAACTGGCCAGGGAGGTCTTGCCGACGCCGGGAGGCCCCACCAGGCAAAGAATCGGTGCCCGCTTATCTTCTGCCAGTTGCTGTACTGCCAGATAATCCAGGATACGATCCTTGACCTTCGTCAGCCCATAATGATCACTGTCCAGGATTTTCTTGGCCTCGGCTATGTCCATCCGATCCTCGGATTCCTTGCTCCAGGGCAGGTCGAACAGCCAATCCAGATATGTGCGAATAACACCTGCCTCGGAATTCATGTTGCTCATGCTTTCCAGGCGCTTTAGCTCCTTATCAATGGTTTTCTGCACATTTTCCGGGTAGGCACCTTCCTTCAGGCGTTTCCTGTATTCCTCTATTTCCTCGGTACGATCGTCCTTGTCGCCCAGTTCCTTATGGATGGCCTTAATCTGCTCGCGAAGATAAAAATCCTTCTGGACTTTATCCATCTGCTTACGAACCTGCACACCGATCTTGTGCTCCATCTTCATGATTTCAAGCTCGTGGGCCAGAACACCGTAGAGTTTTTCAAGCCTGGCCTTCACATCAATGCAGGACAGCAGCTCCTGCCTGGTTGACAGCTTCAGGTTCAGATGGCTGGCAATCAGATCTGCCAGACGGCCTGCATCATCAATGATTGCGACGGATACCAGCGTTTCCGCCGGAATCTTCTTCGAGAGCTTCACCCACTCCTCAAATTCATGGCCGACACCGCGAGCCAGTGCCTCCATCTCCATCGAGCTGTCGATCTGATCCTGAAATTCTTCAATCTCGACCTCATCATAGTGCTCCAGTGCACTAAACTCCTGGATGACAGCGCGGTGCAGTCCCTCGACCAGCACCCTGATGGTACCGCCCGGCATCTTCAGCAGTTGGCGTACTTCTGCAACTGTGCCAACGTCATACAAGTCCTTAAAATTCGGCTCATCTATTTCTGCGTCCTTCTGTGCCACCAGCATGATCAGTCGATTATCGACCATTGCCTGCTCCAAGGCAGCTACGGAGCGCTCCCGCCCTACATCCAGATGGATAATCATATAGGGAAAGACCGTCATTCCTCTCAGCGGCAGCAATGGAACTGTTCTTGTTTCCGCCATCTATCGCGCCCCCAATCAATCTATGCTTTCAGTGAAAAACAAGGCGCTGCCGAAGGCAGCGCCTTGTTTTTCATGCCTCACGCTGAGGCTTCTTTACCGCCTTTGGCAGACTGATCCAAGCTAAGGACAGGATCCTTATGATTAGTGACAGTTTCCTTAGTTACCTTGCATGCCTTGACACCATCTACAGACGGTACTTCATACATCACATTGCGCATGATGGATTCCAGAATGGAGCGAAGCCCACGGGCACCAGTCTTGCGCTTCAATGCTTCTTTCGCGATTTGGCGCAGAGCCTCATCCTCGAAGGACAGTTTCACCCCATCCATATCCAGCAAACGCTGGTACTGCTTGACCAGCGCGTTCTTCGGCTGGGTAAGGATGCTGATCAGCGTATCCTCATCCAAAGAGTCAAGCGTCACCACTATCGGCAAACGCCCGATAAATTCAGGAATCAAGCCGTTTTTCAGCAGATCCTCCGGCAAGACTTTGCTGAGAATCTCGCCGATGTTGCGCTGCTTACGGGACTTAATCTGCGCCCCGAAGCCCATCTGGCTCTTGCCCAGACGCGATTCTATGACCTTGTCGATACCATCAAAGGCACCGCCGCAGATAAACAGTATATTGGTTGTATCAATCTGGATAAGCTCCTGATGCGGATGCTTGCGCCCGCCCTGGGGGGGCACAGAGGCTGTCGTGCCTTCCAGGATCTTCAACAGAGCCTGCTGCACGCCCTCCCCCGAAACATCACGGGTGATGGAGGGGTTTTCGGACTTACGGGCTATCTTGTCGATTTCGTCGATGTAGATAATGCCCCGCTCAGCTTTCTCCACATCATAATCTGCAGCCTGTATAAGCTTCAGCAGAATATTTTCCACGTCCTCGCCCACATAGCCAGCCTCAGTCAGTGCCGTTGCGTCCGCAATGGCAAAAGGCACATTGAGTATCTTCGCCAGTGTCTGGGCCAACAAGGTCTTGCCGCTGCCGGTGGGGCCGAGCATCAGGATGTTGGACTTTTGCAGTTCCACCTCATCGCCCTTACCCTGCCCTATGTTGATGCGCTTGTAGTGGTTATAAACAGCCACCGACAGGGTCTTTTTGGCCTCGTCCTGGCCGATGACGTACTGATCCAGGATAGCGCGGATGTCCTTCGGTTTCGGGACGTCCTTCAGCTCTACCTCAACGTCCTCGCTGAACTCCTCCTCGATAATTTCGTTACAGAGCTCAATACATTCATCACAAATGTAGACGCCCGGTCCGGCCACAAGTTTCCTGACCTGTTCCTGCGTCTTGCCGCAGAATGAACACTTCAGCTGACCCTTTTCATCCCCAAACTTCAGCATGACATCACCCCCTATTCCTTAGCGGACTTGCTGCCCTTCTTCTGACGCGTGATAACCTCGTCGATCAGGCCATAAGCCTTAGCTTCCTCAGCAGTCATGAAATTATCTCTCTCAGTATCCTGCACGACCTTCTCACGTTCCTGACCGGTGTGTTTCACCAGGATATCATTGCCGACTTCGCGCAAACGCAGGATTTCCTTGGCCTGAATCTGGATATCAGTGGACTGGCCCTGAGCACCGCCCAAGGGCTGATGAATCATGATTCGTGCCTGAGGCAAGGCATAGCGCTTGCCCTTAGCGCCTGCAGTCAGGAGCAGGGAACCCATGCTAGCCGCCTGGCCGATGCAAATGGTCGATACGTCAGGCTTGATATACTGCATTGTATCGTAAATAGCAAGCCCTGCCGTCACAACGCCGCCCGGGCTGTTGATGTAGAGATGTATGTCCTTGTCCGGATCTTCCGACTCCAGGAACAACATCTGCGCCACAACCACATTGGCCACATTGTCATCAATAGGGCCGCCGAGGAAGATAATGCGGTCTTTCAGCAAACGGGAATAAATATCATACGCCCGTTCGCCACGATTGGACCGCTCAACCACCATTGGTACATAACTCATTTGTCTACCCCCCAATAGGGAATTATGGATGGACACCTAAGCTCAGGCAATGTTGTCGATGATGAACTGCGCAGTCTTCTTGCGCAGCACTGTAGCAGCCAGATCGCCCAGACGCCCCTGCTCCTTGATGATCTTCTGTATCTGCTTCGGCGTAGCACCATACTGCAGAGCCATGACAGCAACTTCCTTGCTGAGATCTTCGGGCTCGACCTTGATATCCTCAGCCTTAGCTACTTCCTCCAGCATCAAGTCTGTCCGCACATTCTTCTCTGCCGCCTCGCGATAGTCCTCCCTGATTTTCGCAAGATCTGTGCCGGAGAACTGCAAGTACTGCTCAAGGTTCATGCCTTGCTGCTCAAGGCGCATGGCCATCTCCTGAATCATGGCGGTCACACGGTTATCAATCATCACAGGGGGAATATCAACTTCGATGTTCTCGGTGGCCTGCTCAATGGCAGCCTGCCTCTGATCATTCTCAGCCTTACGCTCTGCCTGTTCCGTAAGATTCTTGCGAACATCGTCGCGCAACTCCTGGAGAGTCTCAAACTTGCTCATCTTCTTGACAAGTTCATCGTTCAGCTCCGGCAGTTCCTTCTGCTTGATGGAACGCACCGTACACTTGAATGTAGCAGCCTTGCCAGCAAGCTCCTTCGCATGGTAATCTTCCGGGAAGGTGACGTTCACATCACGCTCCTCGCCTATCTTGGCGCCGATAAGCTGATCCTCAAAACCGGGTATGAAACTCTTGGAACCAATCTGCAACGGATAATCCTGACCTTTGCCACCCTCGAAGGCTTCGCCGTCAACAAATCCCTCGAAATCAAGGGTCGTAAAGTCGCCATCCTTGACCTCAGCCCCCTCCGGAGCATCAATCATCTTACCATGATGCCCGCGCATATGCTCGATATGCTCCTCTACATCCTCGTCAGTGACGTTGACAGCTTCCTTCTCTACCTTGAGTCCCTTGTATTCACCAAGCTTGACCTCCGGACGCGGAGTGATCGTAGCCTTGAATACCAGGTCCTTGCCATTCTCAAGGGTCACGATATCAACTTCCGGACGGGTAACGGGCTCCAGCTTCTGCTCCTCGAAAGCATCATTCAGGGCCTTCGGAGCAAGCAGATCAAACGCCTCCTGCATTACGCCTTCCATGCCCACATGACGTTCCACAATCTTGCGCGGGGCCTTGCCCTTGCGGAATCCCGGAATATTAACACGGTTTGCGAGACGCTTGCAAGCCCGTTCAACGCCCTTGCCGACCTCTTCTGCCTCGATCTCAATAGTCAGAGTGACCTGCTGGTTCTCGCCGTTTTCTGCCGTAACTTTCATTGTCTGAAATGACCTCCTGTTTTATACATCTACTTTGCCTGACAGCCGGTACAGCCAGAGCCGCCGATATGCCACACATACTAAAGAATATCACAAAACGCACAGAAATACAAGTGATTCTGTGCGTTTACAGCATAAAAAGTCAAAATATCAATGTAAAGTAAATTGATGAACAACTCCCTACTTGAGCAGATTGTCCATGCGCTTCAAAGGCTCACTGAGATCCATATGACCGGCCAGTGTCTCTACAGACTTGCCCTCAATCAAGATCTGCACTTTTTTGACCTCCGGGAATTCGGTCAGCGTATCGACGACAGAGCCGATCAGCATTTCCTCGCCGGTCGAGCCGCCTACAAAATGCTTGACGATATCCTGGGAGAAATCCACCTTCGCCACGCCGCTTTCGACCCTTACGCTCCTAAGTTTTGCCTGCTTAGGGATAATCGTGGTCTGGCCCTTGGCCTTCGTGCCCTGCATCAGGGACTCCATCGCCGCCGTGTATTTATCTTTCTGAGCCGTGGCCTTGATATCGCGCTTGACCGCTATCAGCTTCGTTCCCTGAGCATCCGGGTAATATACATTTACAGTCAGTTTTTGCTCCTGCTTCTCTTTCTCTGGCTTCTGTGCTACATCACCGGAACTGGCATGTTTCTCGCTCACTGCCGTTGCAGGAGATGAATTGCCCGGCTCTGCTCCCCGGCCTCCCTTTTCATCAGTGCAACCGCCCAAGAGTAGCAGTGCCGCTGACAAGCTTGCCACCGCCAGCAATCTCAGCCATGTGCCGCAAATGCGTGCTTTCATTACTCTCACCTCATCCTCTGCCGAAATAACGGGCAACACCACGCGCTATTGCCTGTGCCAGCTTCTGCTGATAGTCAGGGTCAGCCAGCAGCCTTTCCTCACGCGGATTCGTGATAAAAGCAAGCTCCAGAAGCGTAGCCGGCATGGAGGAATGCTTAATCACATAGAAATTAGCGGTCTTGACGCCGCGATTAAAGAGACCGCCTGCCTCCTGCAGTTCCTGGTTAATCAGGCTGGCAAGGCGCTTCCCGCCAGAAGACCCTCCATAATAGTAGGTCTCCATGCCATGTGCATTTGGATTAGAGAACGCGTTAATATGGACCGAAATAAAAATCTCTGCCCCCGGCATGCGCTCACCTACATTTACCCGTGCCTGCAGTTCCTGGCTGGCCGTAGCATCCCAGCCATAGACATCTTTATCTGTATCACGCGTCATCTTAACATGGGCACCGGAAGCCTCCAGAATATCCCTGAGCTGCTGAGAAACCGCGAGCGTCACTGCCTTCTCAGTCAACCCGGAAGGCCCTACCGCGCCGGAATCACTGCCGCCATGACCAGGGTCGATTACAATAGAATGTCCCTTGACCCCATCTACAGACCCCGCAGCACCAACTGGCTTCTTATAAATGTCAACTACCAGGCGATAAGGCTTGCGTTCTTTGCGATCCGCTTCAACAGTGTAAACCTTATAAGCTCCTTCAATATACTTATCTGTCAAATCAATCAGAATCTGCGTGTGACGGCGTTCAGGCTCCTGCACCTTGACAGCGGAAACAAATTCATTGTTCAGCTTGATATTTTTTTTCACCCTGCCCGGCTTAGTCTCCTGCAAGTCCAGTACCAGTTGCCTGCGCAGTCTCTGCTTTTCTATGACAGTGTAATCCAGATTATCCCGATTGAGGCCGATTTCCAGACGCAGAACCTGCTCTCCATCCACCTCAGTTTCCATCGAGCGAAAATAATTGAGCTCATGCACAGCAGAACGCCGCGCCGCCTCTGCCTGCCCAAGCTGCATGCACAGCAACGGCAGGAGCAGCAAGGCCAAAAAAGCCAAGACCCGCTGCCTTAAGCGGAAAATTTTGCTCATAAAGGTACATCCTCCTCTGACTGACCCCGAAAAAACTTGCGTATACAATAATAGAAGATGTTTCTGGGATATTTCTGCAAAAGCTGCCTTATTCCCTCAATAATTCCAAGGCTTCCTCCTCGGCACGCGCTTTTGCCTCCTCATCCGGCTCAATTTCAATCTTCAGGTAATCCCCTTCAATCACTCCTTCCGGCAGGAATTCCCTGGGAAAGTTAAGCTTCCTTTCTTCATCCCCCAGCAACAATACGGCTAAATTACCTTCAAATCTATCCAGATATGCGGAAATCATTGAGCCTTGCCCTCCTCTGTGCTGATTTCATAGCTATGCCCGTCTGAAGTCACCGTGATTGTGCCATTCTTATCGGTTTCATAGATTTTCAGATTCATGCCCTTGTACTTTTTCATGGTTTCCTTGTGGGGATGGCCATAATCATTGTTCCGCCCGCAGGAAATCAGCACTGCCTCCGGCTGCAGGGCACTCAGCCATTCCTTGGAAGAAGAAGTTTTGCTGCCATGATGACCGGATTTAAGCACCTGGCTGTGGAGCTGTGCCTGGCCGAAGGCTGACAGGATTGACTTTTCCTCACTGGCCTCGGCATCCCCCGTAAACATCATGCGAAAATCGCCAAAAACAAGCTGTCCGACCACGGATTCATTGTTCGGGTCATGCTCATAGCCCTTTTGGGTCCCCTTTTTTACCAGTTCCCCCGCAGGCGCCAGCACCGTAAATCTGGCACCGCTGCCAAGATCCAGCTCATCGCCAGCCTTCAGTCCATGACGTGGAATCTTCTGGCTCTTCAAAGCCTTCATATAGCGCAGATAAATTTTGGAAGTTGAAGGCATGCCATTATCATAAACCTCGATGACCTGGAAATCCTTCAGCATCACATCCATGCCGCCGATATGGTCAGCATGAGGGTGCGTGAGAATAAGCTTGTCAATCTTCTTCACACCGGCCTTGTCCAATTCCCTTTTCAGCTTGTCCTGTTCATCAAGGTCACTGGTGTCAATAAGCGTCGTCTGCTCACCGGTCTTTATGAGAATTGCGTCCCCCTGACCTACATTCAGCATCTGTACAGTCAGCTTTCCGCCAACAGCACCACCGGACGCACTGGCGGAAGAAGATACGGGACTATCGTCTGCTGCTGGCAAACCGCAACCCGCGCACAAAGCTACCGCCAACAGCACCATTCCCAGAAGCATGCCCAGACGCTTGCCCATTCCGCCACCCTCTCTTTATCAAACTTCCCGATTTCACACTACGTCTATACTACTATTGGTTGCCCTTTAATTCAAGTACATCTGTAAGAAAATATTCCGCACTGTGTTGCAGCGATGCGATGCCCAGTTATGCCTTTGTGGACAGCACCCGGTCTATCTCGGTGCCGTCTGGCAGGAAGCAGGCAATTTCCAGCCTGTTTCTGTCCACTGCCATTGTCAGATAATTACCTGTCTCTGGCTGCGGTGCAACTTTTTCATCCAGTGCGTGATCAATCCAGCGACCGGGATAGCGGACATTGCCCGCTGCGCCGCTCAGAATGTAGAGCGGGCCGCGTGGGTCACGCACACCGCCCCTGATGTGGCCGCGGTTACGGTAAGTATGCAGATGCGCTGAAAAGATCACATCTACGCCGAGCTGCTCAAACAGGGGCATGAACGCATTGCCCGCCTCTGAAATGCCTTCCCGGTGCTCGGGACGCTCATGCATGCGATACTGCAGCACATCCTTGTGCATCAGCACTATCTTCCACGGTTTCCTGCTGCCCTGCATAGTTTTCTTCAGCCAGGCCTGCTGCTCTGCCAGAAGCCCTGCCTGAAAATCACCTAATTCCTCCCACTGGGTATTCAGCACGGCAAAATGCGCCGGGCCGTAATCGAAAGCATAATAGTATTTATCAAAATGGGGGCTGCCATTCTTCGGCACATCGAAATAATGCAGAAAGGCTTCCGGCAATCGCACTTTCCCTTCCTTATCGTAGGTCTCATGGTTGCCCATAACCGGTACGAAGGGAATGTGATCCATGAGGCTGCCCGCACCATCGAACCAGTCTTCCCACTGATGGCTGTCTTCGCCGTTGTCCACCAAGTCCCCCATGTTTGCAAAGAAATCTGTCTCAGGATGACGCTCTGCTGCGCCCTTAACAAGAGCCTGCCAATCCGAATAATCGCTGGACTGGGAACCCGGGAAAATAAGTGCCCGGAAATTGCCGCCTGCGTCAGTACGCAGCTTATGCCAGGCACTTTCCCGGCTGCCTGCCACAAGACGGTACTCATATGTCCTGCCCGGCTGCAGCCCTGTGAGCAAAGCCGCATACTGCTGCACCCTCACTCCGTCGTCAGAAAAGCTTGCATCCGCTGGTTGCAGGCCCCGGATATCCTCACTGCCCTGCAGGCGGTACTCCAGCTGCATCTCTGGCTCTGCCTCTTTCGTGCGCCACATCAGGCGGCGGCTCGTGCCGCTGTCTGCCGTGATGAGCTGGCGCAGTTCCGTCACTCCCAGGCCGGATTCATCCTCCGGCCGGGACGCACCTGCGAGCCAACGGCGAAGGGTTCCGCTTGCTGTCAGGTAGCCGCCGCCGGCTCCCAGCAAAACGCTGCCGGCAGCAACAGCCGTCAGGAATGTCCTGCGCGAAAAACGCTGCAGCGTATCCTTGTCAGCACTTGGCATCAAGAGTACCCCCCTTTCTCTGCTGCTACACATTATAACGCCATTGTTCGGGATTGCGCAAAGCAAAAATTTCAGCCTGAATTCATTTCCTTGCATTTACTGAAAAAAAATTGTAAAATTAACTGGTGCAAAATCACTGTGAGGTGCATTATGGCTGAAAGATTTTATGATTTGACCGTGGCCGGCGTGCAGCGCCGCCTGCCCATCCTCAATGTTACCGATACTTTGGCCATCGCAGGCTTTGTGATGCTGGGTGACGTTGAACTAACCGATGCCTGCGCCAGGGAACTGGCCGGGAAGGTACCCGCAGATACGGAAATCATCCTGACTGCTGAGACCAAGGGTATTCCGCTGGCTGCAGAGCTTGCGCACCAGCTCAATATGCAGCATTTTGTTGTGGCACGCAAATCCATCAAGGCCTATATGGAGAATCCCGTCTGGGTTGACGACATCTCCATCACTACCAAGGGCAAGCAGATGCTCTGCCTGATGGACACGGACATCGAGCGCATCAGGGGCCATAAGGTCCTGCTGCTGGACGATGTTATCAGCACCGGCGGCTCCATGAGGGCGCTGTCGAACCTGGTGGAAAAAGTCGGAGGTACGGTCATAGCCCAGGCTGCTGTACTGGCCGAAGGAGATGCCTGCAAACGTAATGACATCATCTATCTTGAAACCCTGCCTCTCTTTGAGGCACAATGATAAAGGGGCAGCTGCTTTTAGCAGCCGCCCCTGTTTTAAACACCGTTTTCTTCCTTCATTTTTTGATTATACAGATCATACAGTGCCACTACCTCCCGCAGCTCCTTCAGTTCCGTGGCAGAAAGTGCCTGACTGCGGCTCTTGCCGCTGGCTGCCTGATAGTAGGTGATACTGACTGAAGATGCTGCAGCCGCTCGCCGCAGGATATCCGTCGCGGCTGCATTGGCGTTGATCATGTATTTCTCCCATAGCCATTCTGCATCAGAAGCAACTTTCTTCTGCAGCTTGGACGGGTCAAAGGCTAAGGTCATTACCTGACCATCAGCATTGATTTCCAGATGGTCGCCCATAATCCAGGCTGTAGCCTCCGAATCATGTATATCGTAATAGTAGAAAACCTCAATTTTCAATATGGCAACATCTTCGCCCAGAGCCAGAATCGGACGCAAATAGACACCTGGCGGGGGCTTCTCCTCATAGTTGCCTGTATAATAAGTCACATCCCTGTTCGTTTTCTTCTTCAGGCCTTCGGAAAGCTGCTTGATATTTGCTTCCCGTTTGCTGATGCGCTCCCTCTCCTGGCGTTCCTTTGCTTCCCGTTCCGCCTGTTCTTTGGCCCTAGCAGCCTCTCGCGCCGCCTTTTCTGCCTTTTCAGCCTCCGTCAGCTCAGGCTGCCGCTCTGCAGCAGGCTGGGCGGGCGGCTGCTGGGAAATGACATACCAAGCAACACCGCCAGCGGCTAACATGACCAGATAAATAAAGATTGCCGACAGGACAATCCCCGATTTTTTCACACGCCGCACCTCCCTGGATAAAAAAGACCCTATTGTACTTTTCGCGACAGGATAGAGTTTTCCTGCCTGCAGCCAGGTTATGCGGCATTCAGCAAAAGAGGTGCTACCATGAAAATCAACCTGACGGAACTAGCCCTGGCGCTTGCACAATCAGATGTGAAACAGGGCTATATCGACATTGAAAAGGGCAAGGTAATGCTGCTTGACGAAGATATGGACGAAGAAGCAACCACCGATTATATCTTCGATATCGAGGATGACTGGGAGCATTACCTGCCCTTACCCAATGCCGTGGACGAACATGAACGCCGACTGATGGAGGAATTCGCAGCTTCCAGGGAGCGCGGAGAAGTCCGCACACGCCTGCAGCAAGCCCTGGCAGGCCCCGGCGGAGCCAGCCGCTTCCGCCATCAGGTGAAACGCCTGCTGCTCCTACCGGCCTGGGAAACCTTCTGGGCAGAGGGACTTTTGGAAATAGCCCGTAATCTCTGCGAAGAAAACAACCTGGAGTACAATGAGTAGGCTCACTCCTTGCTGAAGGTGAACTCGCCGTTCTCACAGCCGATGCCTACGGTATCGCCTTCCTTGACCTCCCCCTTGATGATTGACTTCGAGAGCGCCGTTTCCACCGTATGCGTCAGCAGGCGGCGCAGGGGCCTGGCACCAAAGTTCGGGTCGAAGCCCTGATCGGCCAGTGCACTCAATGCGGCCTCGTTCCAGGAAAGCTCAATGCCGACCTGGCGGGAGAGACGCATTCCGAGGCCCTTCAGCAAAATGGCGGCAATCTGTTTCACCTGTTCCTTAGCCAGGGCCTTGAACACGATGGTATCATCCACCCGGTTCAGGAATTCAGGACGGAAGTATTCTTTCAGCAGTTCTTTCACCGCTCCCTTGGCTTCCTCATAATCCTTGTTCAGGATTTCATGGGAACCCAGGTTGCTGGTCATGATGATGACCGTATTCTTGAAATTCACCACGCGGCCCTTGCCATCGGTCAGGCGTCCGTCATCCAAAATCTGCAAGAGCACGTTGAACACATCGCGGTGTGCCTTCTCAATCTCGTCCAGCAGGATAACGCTGTAGGGACGGCGACGCACTGCCTCTGTCAACTGGCCGCCTTCATCATAGCCCACATAGCCCGGAGGCGCACCGATCAAGCGGGAAACCGTATGCTTCTCCATGTACTCAGACATATCAATGCGGATCATGCTGCGCTCATCATCAAACAGCGCCTCCGCCAGGGTCTTTGCCAGCTCGGTCTTGCCCACCCCCGTGGGGCCGAGGAAGATAAAGGAGCCAATGGGGCGGTTCGGGTCCTTGATGCCCGCCCTGGCACGCAGGATGGCCTCGCTGACTGCCTTGACCGCCTCATCCTGGCCGACTACCCGCTCATGCAGCACATCCTCCAGATGGATAAGCTTCTCGCGCTCACCGGTCAGCATTTTCGCCACCGGGATACCGGTCCAACGGCTGACAACTTTCGCAATATCTTCCTCGCCTACTTCCTCCTTCAGCAGTTGCTCTCCCTGGGAGCGGTCAGCAATAATCTTCTCCTCCTCCTGCAAGTTTTTCTGCAGTTGCGGCAGCTTGCCATATTTCAGCTCAGACAGCCGGTTCAGGTCATAGGCCCGTTCCGCCGCCTCCATCTGGCTGTTCACTTCGTCGATTTCCTTCTTGATGGCACGCACCCGCAGAATGCCCTGCTTTTCCTTCTCCCACTTGGCTTGCAGCTCCTGCTCCTGGCGCTGCAAATCAGCCTTCTCTGCATTCAGGTTGGAAAGGCGCTCCTTAGAAGCTGCATCCGTCTCCTTCTGCAAAGCCTGCTCCTCAATTTCCAACTGCATGATTTTGCGGCGCAGCTCATCAATGGGTGCCGGCAGGGATTCGATTTCGGTACGCAGCTTAGCCGCTGCTTCATCCACCAGGTCGATGGCCTTGTCCGGCAAGAAACGGTCAGAGATATAGCGGTCAGATAATGTAGCTGCCGCCACCAGGGCCGCATCGCGGATGCGCACGCCGTGATGCACCTCGTAGCGCTCTTTCAGGCCGCGCAGTATGGAGACAGTATCCTCCACCGTCGGCTCCCCCACCATAACGGGCTGGAAGCGACGCTCAAGAGCCGTGTCCTTTTCAATATACTTGCGGTACTCGTTCAAGGTAGTCGCGCCGATACAGCGCAGCTCACCCCTGGCCAGCATGGGCTTCAGGATGTTGCCTGCATCCATGGCACCCTCGGCCGCCCCGGCACCGACTACCGTATGCACCTCATCTATGAACAGCAGAATTTGCCCATCCGATTTCGAGATTTCATTGAGCACCGCCTTCAGGCGCTCCTCAAACTCACCGCGGAATTTTGCGCCCGCAACCAGGGAGCCCATATCCAGGGAATACAGCGTCTTGTTTTTCAAGGATTCCGGCACATCGCCGGCCACAATGCGGCGAGCCAGCCCCTCGACAATGGCGGTCTTGCCGACACCCGGCTCACCGATCAGCACCGGATTGTTCTTGGTGCGGCGGGACAGGATCTCTATAGTCCTGCGAATTTCCTCATCACGGCCTATTACCGGGTCAAGCTTGCCCCTGCGGGCAGCATCCGTCAAATCACGGCCATACTTCTCCAGTGACTTATAGCCTTCCTCCGGATTCTCATTAGTCACATTCTGCTTGCGGTTCTTCTTGATGGAATCCTGGATGCGGCTCTTGGTGAGCTTGAATTCCTTCGCCACCTCCTGGACTTCCTCGCTGCCATCCGTGACGAGCGCCAGCAGCAGATGCTCAGTGGAGACATAATCATCCTTCATGGACTTTGCGTATTCCTCGGCCCGGCCCAGCACCCGCACCATATCCATGCCCATTGCCAGGCGATCCTGCCCCCTGACGCTGGGAATCTTGTTTAGCAGCTGCTCCAGCTTGGCTTTCAGCAAAGGCAAATCCGTCTGGCAATCCTCAAATATGGTTGCCAGCAACCCTTCCGGCTCCTTGGCCAGGGCCAGCAGCACATGAGCAGAAGTGATTTCCTGCTGATACTTCATCGCAGCCAACTGCTGGGCCGACTGCAGAGCCGCCATTGTTTTGGCTGTATATTTTTCCTGTCCCATAAAGCAGATCCTCCTTAACGGTTACTGTATTGCTTTGTTCTTGCTCTCATTATAAAACAAAACGTCAAAATGTCAAGAAAAACTTTGACTTTTTGACGTTTTGCCTAAGTATTTGCCATAGTAACAGTTGCTGAATCATAACTTCATAAAAAAGGGGCGTACACACGCCCCTTATCCGCAAAACATGATTGGTTACGCCATCATAGCTGAGGTCGCAGCCGCACAACGGTTTGCGATACGTCCCATCATCCATTCGTAGCAATTGAACAAGCATTCCAGCACGGAAATCTGCTCATCAAGGTCTTGCTTCCCAAAATAGAACCGGATGTCCATCTGTGCTGCCATATCGTCTTCATCATAAATATCCATCAGCAGGCGCTGGCTGAAGCGATGCTGACTGCTGCACTCCTCTGCCAAGGGCCGCACCAGGATATCGTACAGTTTGGCCAGACGCTCCGAGAACTCTTTGAGACTGGCTGCGGGATATTTCTTGAAATGTATGGAGAGGATTTGTCCCACCAGGAGTTTCATATCCTTCCATTTATCGTCATTCAGGACGTAACAATCCCGAAGCCGCAGGTCCTTTTCGATGTAGGAATAAGCTTTGAGTCTTTCAGGCCATTCACTGGACAGCAGCCATCGGTAAAATTTCTCCAAGCAACATCCTCCTCTCTGACAGTCCCCACCTTCCTGCTATCCCGTATTCTTTGTATTGTATTCCATACGCGGAATGCAAAATCCTGCCTGAAAAGTAAAAATGATGTTACAAGTTTACACTTATTTGTTATATCCTTCTTTTTCTGGCACACTAATGTCAAACTATCAGATATCA
This sequence comes from uncultured Selenomonas sp., assembly GCA_947167105.1. GTDB lineage: Bacteria > Bacillota > Negativicutes > Selenomonadales > Selenomonadaceae > Selenomonas_B. The sequence continues at coordinate 252,202 of CAMVGU010000001.1, forward strand.
ATACCCCTTCACTGCTGCATTGATATCATGGATTATGGCATTTTCCTGATAACACATCACCCAGCCCAGGGTCCTCACCTCAGAGTAGAGCATGGCCCGCTGCTCCCGCGCACTGTCATCATCAATACGCATCAATTCCGCATACTGCTCCAGGGCCTGATGATAGCGGGCCAGGATTTCCTGGGTATGGCGTCCCTCTTTACGCGTGATGCGGTTTTGCTCCTTCCCCCGCGCATTGCGCAGTATTGCCACGGGGTCATCCTTCATATTGATCTTCTTGCGCTCCTCAAAGCTCTGATATACTTCCATGGCCATAAACCTCCTGTCGTAAATTTATATATTGCAGATATTCGCCAAACGAAGCAAAATCACCTGCAAAAAAACCGGCAAGAAGCTCTGCTGCCTGCCGGTACAATGCCCACTATTATCTGCTAATAGCATCTATAAAGTTATAACCCTTCCAACGCATAATATATTACAATGATTCGCCCTGCCTGTCAACGCAGGCTGCCTCTTTTTTTAAGCCTTGCAAATAAAGACGATCTGCAGCAGTAAGACAAGCCTTGTCCAGTAAATCCGGCCTGCGCTCCAGGGTCAGGCGCAATGACTGCCTGCGGCGCCACTCTGCAATCCTGGCATGGTCGCCGGAAATCAAGACCTCCGGCACCTCCATGCCCTCGAACTCCCGCGGACGTGTGTACTGCGGAAACTCCAGCAGGCCATTATAAAAAGAGTCTGTAGGCGCGGAATCCTCATCACCCAGCACGCCCGGCAACATGCGTGCCACCGCATCGGCAATGACCATCGCAGGCAGCTCGCCTCCCGTCAGCACGTAATCCCCTATGGAGATTGCCTCATCAGCCAGATGCTCGGTAATACGGGCATCGAAGCCCTCATAATGACCGCAAATGAAAATGAGCTGGCTGCAAGCAGCCAATTCCTTGGCCTTTGCCTGGGTAAAGGTCACGCCGGACGGATCCATCAACAGGATGCGACGTCCCTCCGCCAGCTCTGTGGTTGCTTCCTTCAACGCTTTTACTGCCCTGAAAAGCGGCTCCGGCTTCAGTACCATGCCCGCTCCGCCGCCAAAGGGGGAATCGTCCACATGCTTATGCTTGTCAAAGGAATAATCCCGGAAATTCGTATAATGAATATCCAGGATACCGCTGTCCACTGCCCGCTTGATAATGCTGTCACCGAAGGGTCCCAGGAACATTTCCGGGAAGAGCGTGACCATGTCAATGCGCATCTTCTATTTCCTCTGGCAGGCACACAACCATACGTCCTCCCTGGACATCAATTTCCCTGACCACAGACTTCAGGGCCGGAACCAGGAGCTCTCCTCCCTCCGGCCTGCGGACAGCATAGACATCGTTGCTGCCGGTACGCAGCACATCAGTCACCTGACCTAGTTCCTTACCTGCCGGATCATATACCATGAGACCAATGATATCGAAGGTATAGAACTCTCCTTCTTCCAGCGGTGCCGCCTCACTGCGATCAATGGTCAGGAGCCTGCCCGTCAGCGCCTGGACCTGCTCACGCTGGGGATATTCGCGGAATTTCAGCAAAATGTACTGCTTATGGTACTTGCAGCTTTCGATATGCAGAAGCTCCTGGCCCACCATGACTTCCTCCATGGAGCTAAAACGCTCTGTGAAATCAGTCAGCGGAATAATGCGCACCTCACCCTTGATGCCATGGGCCGCCCCCACCTTGCCGATGGTTATACGGCCATCAGGTATCTTTTCAGCTGCGGATCGCAATGATTTTGTCATCTTCCACCAGCACTTCCACGTTCATCAGCTCACGCATATCATCACCTACCTTGACCTCGACTTGGCGCTCCAGCGTGCCTTGGGTGATCTCTGCGCCAAGTGCGAATTTTTCCGCTTCCTCGCGACGCTGGCGGGCATCTGCACAATAATTGAGCCGTTTTTGCCGTTCCTCGCCGTAGCGCTGACGAATCAGGTTGTGACGCTGGATATCCGTTACATCCATTTCCGGCTTCTCGTTTTCCTGCAGCGCACGCTTTTCTTCTATATTGATTTGCTGAATTTCCAGTTCCGCACGGGCAATTCCCTCATCAAGCTCCTTGATTATCTTCGCACGAAGCTTTTCCGTAAGCTTAGCCTTGATAGTGACCGGCATTTTAAGGACAATAGAATCCATATTCATCCTTCTTTCTTTTTCTTTCTAGTGAAAAACGGCAAAGCCCCCATATTAAGGCTCTGCCGTTTCCCTTACTCAATTTCCACCGTGACTTTCTTATTTTCACGAGTGGCTGCAGCCTTGACCACCGTGCGCAATGCTTTCGCTATGCGACCCTGGCGGCCTATGACCTTGCCCATATCTTCCTCAGCCACGTGGAGGGTCAGGACGATCTCGCCGTCCTCCTGTTCTTCCTCCACTTGTACGGACTCAGGATGATCCACTAAGGACTTGGCGATTACTTCAACAATTTCTTTCATGTCTCAGTTCTCCTCAGTTCTTAGCCTTTTTGCTCTCAGCGAACTTGGCCATGATACCCTGCTTGCTGAGAAGATTTCTGACGGTATCGGTCGGCTGTGCGCCTTTAGCCATCCAGGAAAGGACTTTTTCCTCATCCACGTTGACTGCTGCCGGCTGCTGGGAAGGATCGTAGTTGCCGAGAATCTCGATGAAACGGCCGTCGCGCGGAGCGCGGGAGTCAGCCACCACAATGCGATAGAAAGGGTTCTTCTTCGCACCCATGCGGTTCAAACGAATCTTTACTGCCATCTTGGATTCACCACCTTTCAATGTTGATAAATTTATCAGAAGCCGAAGGGCAGCTTAGGCATTTTCATGCCACCCAGGGCTCCGAGATTCGGCAGCCCTTTCTTGCCCTTTGACATCTTTTTCATCTTCTTCATCATTTTCTTCATCTCGCCGAACTGCTTCAGCAGTTTATTGACATCCTGCACACGCGTACCGGAACCTTGCGCAATGCGCCTGCGGCGGCTGCCGTTAATGATAGAGATATCCGCACGCTCCTTAGGCGTCATAGACTTGATGATAGCCTCAATCTGGCGCATCTCCTTGCCATCCAGATCCAGATCCTGGCCCTTGAGCTGCTTCTTCAGGTCGCCCATGCCAGGAATCAGGCCAAGTATGCTCTCCAGGGAACCCAGCTTCTTGACCTGCTGCATCTGTGAGAGGAAGTCGTCCAGGGTAAATTCATCCTTGCGGAACTTCTTCTCCATCTTCCTGGCTTCTTCCATGTCGAAGCTCGCCTGCGCCTTCTCGACCAGTGACAGGACATCACCCATGCCGAGAATGCGTGAAGCCATGCGGTCAGGATAGAAAGGCTCCAGTGCCTCCAGCTTTTCTCCCATGCCAATAAACTTGATGGGAACACCGGTGACAGCCTTGACAGACAATGCCGCGCCACCGCGGGCATCACCGTCAAGCTTGGTCATGACCACCCCATCCAGCCCCAGGCTGTCATGGAAAGCCTGAGCTACGTTCACCGATTCCTGGCCGGTCATAGCGTCAACCACCAGCAGAATCTCATGAGGATGCACAGACCCCTTGATATCGCGAAGCTCCTGCATCAATTTTTCATCAATCTGCAGGCGGCCCGCAGTATCAATGATGACGACATCATTGGCATGGGACTGCGAATAGGGCAGAGCCGACTTCACAATCGTCACTGCATCGGTACCCTGCGGCATGGTAAACACCGGCAGGCCCAACTGTTCGCCCACGACCTGCAGCTGCTTGATGGCAGCAGGCCGATAAATATCAGCGGCCACCAAAAGCGGCTTTTTGCCCTGCTTCTTAAGCGCCAGGCCCAGCTTGCCTGCCGACGTAGTCTTGCCTGCACCCTGCAGACCTACCATCATCACGATTGTCGGCGGATTCGGACTGATATTCAGGCGGCTCTGGGTACCGCCCATCAAATTAGTCAATTCATCATCGACTATCTTAATGACAACCTGTGCGGGGGAAAGGGTATCCAGAATTTCCTGGCCGATGGCCCTTTCCTTCACATTCTTTATGAAATCCTTAACAACCTTGAAGTTGACATCCGCCTCCAGAAGTGCCATGCGCACTTCGCGCATGGCATCGTTGACATCATCTTCCGTCAGCTTGCCATGCCCGCGCAGTTTCTTGAATGTCTCCTGCAGTCGCTCAGATAAACTCTCAAATAACAAATCAATGACCCCTATTCAATCTGGCCGGACTGTGCTGCAAGAGGCTCAAGCCGTGCCAATATACTATCAACCATCTCGGCATTGTCTGGCTTTCTCAGTTGCCGCACCTTCTCAGCTATTTCCATGAGCTCTGCACGTTCCCTGCGGTAGCGCGCCACGAGCCCCAATTTCGCCTCGAATGCCTCCATAGCTTTCTCTGAGCGATGGATATTATCATAAGCGGCCTGACGCGAAATCCCCAGTGCCTCGCCCACTTCTGAAAGGGAAAAGTCCTCCAGCAAATGCAAGCTTAGGCACTCCTGCTGTTTTTCTGTCAGCAGCGGCCCGTACAGATCAAAGAGCTCGGATAAATACAAAAGCTGCTCCAGCACTGCATCACCTGTCAAAAAGGAATTTGCCAAGGTCTGTGCCTTGACATACGCCATTATACGGAAATTGCACAGCCATGTCAAGTATTTTTACTTGTCATCTATGAAATGACCAGCCAGAATTGTCACAATAACGAAATATCATAGAAAAATTTATTGAAGATGAGCTTTTGCTATGATAATATGACTAAGGTTTGCTATAACGAGGCAAAGGATGTCCCCCACTTCTACAAGTGGGGGTGGTACATCTAAACAGGCGGGAGCATATCTCCCGCCTCGTTGAAACGCCGAGAGGAAGCTTTGTCTATCGACAAAGCTGGAACAATGGCGTTATAATAATACATAGGTATGGAGGAGATTCCCTTGGCAACTTTGGCAATGGCAGCCGCACTTATCGGCTTGATGCTGTGCGCGTATCGCGGCTGTTCCATCATTCTGGTCGCACCGTTTTTCGCTGCTGTGGCCGCAATTGGCAGCCAGCATGCCGGCCTGCCGGTCTTCAGCGAGCTTTATATGACAAAGCTTGCTGAATATGTGAAAACATATTACCCAATTTTCCTGTTCGGTGCTGTCTTTGCGAAACTGATGGAGACCGGCGGGCTGGCCTCTGCCGTTGCCGCGAAGATTGTCGGCGTACTGGGCGAAAAGCGTGCCATTCTTGCTGTCCTCTTGGGCTGCGGTGCACTGACCTACGGCGGCCTCTCGGTCTTTGTCGTTGCTTTCGTCATGTATCCCTTCGGAGCGGTCATTTTCCGCCAGGCAGATATACCGAAACGGCTGCTGCCTGCTACTCTCTGGATGGGCATTTTCTCTTTTGCCATGGTCGCCCTGCCGGGCACACCGCAAATCCAGAACATCATCCCGGCTTCATACTTTGGCACCTCATCCTGGGCCGGCATCGGCATAGGTATCTTTGCCAGTGCAATTTTCCTTGGCATGGGCTGGGCCTGGCTTACATACCGTATGAAAAAATTAAAAGCTGCCGGTGAGGGCTATGGCGTTCACGCCGACCGCCAGGGCAGCAAGAACAAGCTGGCACGCATTAAATGGCAGCTTGCCATGCTGCCGCTTCTATTGGTTGTGATAGTCAATGTAATCCTCTCCAACCCCTTTGGCTGGGAATGGGGCTTTCACTGGAATAACGACCTGCTTATCTCACTCAGCGGCTTGAAACTCCCCTTGCTCGCCACCCATGTCGGCAAGGTTTCTGCCATCTGGTCCATCTCTATCGCGTTGATTGTCAGTTCCCTTGCTGCTGCCTGGATAGGCCGCAAGCGCCTGCGGGAGACCGACGGCTTCCTGAAGCCCATCAACTTCGCGGCAGTATCTTCCGGCACAGCAGCCCTGAATGTTGCCTCCGGCTTCGCTTTTGGCTGCGTACTGGTCGCCATGCCAGGCTTCAGCCCCATCCGCGACATGCTGCTGGGACTGTCCGCCTCTTCCGGGCCACTGCTTTCGGCAGTGCTTGCTACCAACATCATGTGCGGCATCACCGGTTCCGCCTCAGGCGGTCTTACCATCGCACTCTCCGCCTTTGGAGAGCAGTGGGCCGAGATGGCGGCTGCTTCCGGCGTTTCCCTGGAAGCACTGCACCGTGTCGTAGCCATTGCCTCCGTCGGCATTGACCCAGTGCCGCACTGCGGTGCCCTCGTCACCCTGCTCGCCATCTGCGGGCTCACCCACAAACAAGCTTATTTCGACATTGTGGTGCTGCTGATGATGAAATTCACTGTACCATTCCTGTGTATACTATTCTACATGCTGACTGGCATCGCATAAGAAAAAAATATATGAGCAATATCTATAACGAAAGGTTATGATTTCATGGATAACGAGAAACTGCTTCGACGGCTGGAAGCTTTCGACCCCGAGCTTTCAGACCTGTTGCTCTCCGCCTTGAACAGGCAGCTCACTACCCTTTCCCTGATTCCTACCGCCAATGCGGTTTCGCCTTTCTCCGCCTATTTAAAAGGCAGCGTGCTCGGCAATGATTTCCTGGATCACCATGCCCTGGAGCGTTACAGCCGTCTGGAGCAAATGGCTGCCCAGCGTGCCTGTCAGCTCTTCCATGCCGACCATGCCATCGTGCGTATCGGCAACCCGGTTGCAGCCGGCCGTGTCGTATTCTACACACTGGCACAGCCGGACAGCAAAATTCTGTCTTTCAATCACCGCAAGCAGGAAATCTGCACCGGTGACTGGATGACCTACGACTTCCACAAATTCTGCTTAGAGCCGGACAGTCTGAGCATAAACTATGATAAGCTGGCGGCACAGGCTCAGGAGCTGCACCCCCGCCTGCTCATCTGCTCACCGGTCAATTACCCCCGCAATATCAACTATGCCCGTATGCGCCAGATTGCCGATGACTGCGGTGCCTTCCTCTGGGCCGACTTGGGCCAGAATGCCGGCCTGGCTGCAGCGGGGCTTATGTCCTCCCCCGTGCCTTATGCAGATGTGGTGACCTTTGCAGCCAGCGATGCCTTGCATGGCCCGCAGAACGGCATTATACTCTCCACCGAAAAGCTGTCCGAATGGCTAGACCAGGCTGTACTGCAAACCGGTCATGCCTCCCTTAAAAAGAACGTGCTGGCTGCCCTGGCCATTACCTTCAGAGAAGCCGGAGGCGAAGAATTCCACGATTACTGCGAGCAGACCATCAACGGGGCACGCGCCTTGGAAACCGGTCTACGTGATGCGGGTGTGGAAACTCTCTGCGGCCCCACTGAAAACCATCTGGTGCTGGCCAAACTGAATGACGGGCAGGACGGCCAGGCCATTGCCAGTACCCTGGCCGAGACCGGCCTGATGGTCAAGCCGGAAAAGCTGATGACCTCTGACGATAACCGGGATTATTCTGTCCTCCGACTCTCCAGCCTGGACCCCACCACACGCGGACTGAAGGAAAACGACCTCACCAAGCTTGGTCGCGCCCTGGGTACCTGCCTGCGCTCCGATATGAATGACTACTCCTTGAATAAGCTTAGCCAGACCATCAGCAAACTAGCTGCTGACCTGCCCCTCTTCTCCGAGGAATGGCTGCCGGATGCCGAAGCAAATACCGATAATGACTCGAACCTGATGGAGCAGATGATGCTCTACTGGAACACTTAATAAGAAAAAGAGGAACCGGCCAGCACAACCGGTTCCTCTTTTCGTTATCAATCCCTGTGGAATGGCTTTACGCCCTGCTCTGCATAACTTACCCATTGCAGGCTCTCATTCCACTCCAATACAAATACATTCTGCTGCATGATTGGCACATCGCCATATCCATCGGACAGCACCAGCCTCAGCTCACCGTCCCGAACATAAATCCAGGGATGGCTTTGGGCAAAACCCGCATCGAAGTCACGGCTGTCAATAAAAGTCTCCATTTGCCGGGAATTGCCGCAATACCCTGCCAATATGGCCAGCTGGCTGCTGCTGCACGACATGAACACCCGGTCTGAAGCCTCATCCCGGTAAAAACGTATCACATAGCCGGTATCAACAAAAGGCAGCGCATAATCATAGATCTCCCTGTTGTTTATCCACGCCACCACATGCACCATATCAGCCTGTTTATTGGGATAAGTCAATTTCACTTTCAGCATCCCATCCGGTATATGATAGGCAAACTCCCGTGCTCCGTTGCGCAACCCGTAGTAGCTGCTCAGCTTAGCCAGCTCTGCAAAAGGAGATGCCTGCGCCAGCCCGCATGAAAAAAACATCAGCGTCGCGGCTGCCGCCGCGACCATCTGCTTAAATACCATCAACCGCTCACCCTTTTTTTCATGGACTAAGCTCATTTAATCAACACGCCCTAATCCAGATTGCCATTTATCCTGCGTCCCTCATATTCTCCCCGACGAATGCGAAATTCTTCTTCCGTATGCGGCACAACACAGCGCAGATGCGTAGGCGTCAGCTCTGTAAGCTGATATAATTCGCAGCGTCCCTGCCGAAAAATATAAAACAAATCACCCGGTTTCAGCGTTTCCTGCCAATCTTCCTGCAAATCCGGGCGATGACCTCCCTGAGCGATGCGCAGAAGCTTTTTATTCGGCACCATATACAGTACATTCGTCCTTTTATCTATAGCCTTGAATTTATCACCGCAGTGTTCAACGAAAATCATCATCCTGCCGCCATCCAGCTCAATCAAGTCACCTTTTTTGCAATCGCGCACATTATCACGCCTGGTCAGCGGTGCTTCACTTCCATCCTGCTGCACCAGGGCAGCTGCCATTTTATTGATCTTATCGGTCATAGTTTCCATTTTGGTCACCCCTGCTTTGCCTTAGAACCCACGCTCCCGTCTATATATAAGTATAGCACGATAAGTCATTTTCTTCCAGAACCATATGGATTAGTTGCCCATTAGACACCTCAGAAACAGCCCCCAGATCCCCAGCAGTACATAATGGCAAAAGATGTCCCCCACTCATGGAAGCGGGGGACATCTTTTGCCGAGCTATATTTAAAATTGGGAGAAAATCCCTAAATACAATCTATCAAAGAACTACGTAAATATCCGGACTTTCCGACAGCACGGTATCGACATCATAGACATGCTTCACATTATCATAGTCGTTAGGATCATTTACATAAATCGTCTTGCCATCATTGCTGATGCCCGTATAAACTACAAAATGCCCTGAGCCGCCACGAGCTGCAAACAGTGGATTAGCAAACTCACCGCCATGGCCGGCAATGATTGCCTTGCCGTTCTTCAATGCCTCAATGACCTCAGCCTTTCCGTAATTAACCTTTGCCATGGGCACGCCGAAAGCCTTGGCCGCGCGTATAAGAGACGAACCTGCCGTACCCTCATGGGAATGACCGCCGTGGTCAGCCAGCCAATTGGCCACATCCATGGGCGAAGCCTTCACGCCATAGCCTGCAAGAACCATCGACAGTGCAGCCGGGCCACACCCGGATGACACCATTGCCGAACCGCCCGAACCATCACTGTACCTGTACAATTCCTGCCCCCAGCTGCCGCCTCCCATCAGATAATGGGGAAATTCCGGCATTTGGGGCTTTGGATTCACAGGCTCCGGAGCTGTGCGGTAGTTTTCTTCATCCCTGATCTGTCCAATATCCTTCTGGGAATAAATCTGCTTAAAGCCGCTCTTGACAATAGCTACAGCCTGCTTGCCATTTCTATGATCCGATGGCGGCTGGGTCACAAAATCCGCAATAGCTGCGGCTGCAAAAGAACTTATACCGATAAAGGTAACGGTACTGCAAACAACAATTTTCCTAAAACTCCACTGCATCTGCCAATCTTGCTCCTTGTTAATGCCAAACAACCAGATGACCGCCGTCACAATATTTGCAAACACATTACAAACTGAAATTTCGTATCATACAAGGCGGCAACCCTCTGCAACACGGAGCATTATAACTGACGAAAATGAAAAATATCTAGGAAATTGCAATTAAAACAAGGCAATCACATGCAAGAGGGCAAACAAAATCAAGCCAATGCCTGCACCGACAATGGAGCCATTCATGCGAATCCACAGCAAATCAGGCTCTACCTTGTCATAAACCAGGTGATTAAGCTGCTTATCGGTCAAACGCGAAAGTACTGTAGCAACAATGACACCTACCAGGCTTTGGGCATGCAAGGCCGAGCGGGCAATCAAATCATGCAGGAAGCGACCTACGCTGGCCTGCATCTGCGAATCAGTGCGCAAAAGTTCCTCCATGCGCCTGTATTCCTGCCTGATAAGCTCCTCCATCTGCGAGCGCAAGACTGGCAGATGCTCATCCTCCGAGCCCTCTGCAACACGTTCTGTCAGTTGTGTGCGGAAATACTGCAAGGCACAGGCGACAGCCTTTTCAGCGGGCAATTTTTCAATCATCTGTACTTTCAGATCCTGAACTAGTGCCTGAAATTCCTGCTCACCACTCACCTCTGCCGAAGTCTGATAGAAAAGTGCAAGCAATTCCTCCTGAAGCGGTGAGCCTTGCTGTGCCAGTTCATCCAGCAGAGCCAGCATCTGCTTCTGCATCAAGGCAGCAGCTTCCTCCAAATCGACTAAACTAGTTGCCTCCAAAAAACCTGCTGCCAGTTGGCTCCAGAAATCATCCTGGGTGCATTCCTTTTCATACTCTTCCAGGTGCGCCTCAATAGCTTGGCGTACAGACGGTGCCTCTGCCTGCTGCCGCAAGGCATAGGCCAAGCGCGCAAGTAACTCACGGTCTCTGCCGCTGCTGGACATATATCTGCCAAAGGCACTGCAAATATCCTCTGTCCGGATTTCTGCTAAAGCAGCCTTGAAACGCTCAGCTATGATTCGCGCCTGTGCCTCTCTATCCTGATGCAACAGGTAATCGCGCAGATAATGCAACACACGACGTGTCAGCCTGGCCTCCGTTTCAGGCTTGCTCAACCATTCCAGAAGCATGGGCATAATGTGCAGTTTCTCCAAATGCCGGAAAATCTTGCGCCGCGAAAAAAATTCCTTTTGCACCATGGTCACAGATGCCTTGATAAATGCATCCCTGCGACTCGGCAGAATCGCCGTATGATAAGGAAAACCCAGGGGCCTTTCAAACAAAGCCGTAACTGCGAACCAGTCAGCCAGGCCGCCTACCAGTGCTGCCTCGGCACAAAAGAGCATGCCCTCTGCCAATATGCTTGCAGGATACTGCAAGTGCACACACAGGCAGCCCAAGAATATCACCAATGCAGCTAGCAGGGTCTTATCTGCATCGTTCCAGTCAGACCAGGGAAAGGAATTGCGCTTCATAACCCCCACATCCTTTCCGCCAGTGCAATCAAGATATATAGGCCCATGCCAACCAGGGAACCGACAATGGCACCGTTAATGCGAATCATCTGCAAGTCATCCTGTACCTTGTCTTCTATGAATGTCACCAAGTCATCATCACTGAACTCTGCCAGACGCTCGCGAATCAAGCCCGGTATCAGATTATGATGCTCTTCCAATTCCGACTCCATAAGATTCTTCAGGAACTCATCAAAATGACGCTGCCATGCCTGGGAAGCAATGAAGCCATCAAGCTTGCGATCCACGAACTCATGCACAGCTGCCAGCCAGAAGGGATTTTCTCCCCTGAAATTCACCTCCAGCCAGCGCACAAGAAACGGCTCCAGATCCATCTGTCCCAGTTGCCTGTTTTGCCACTGCTGCAGCATTTCCTGCAAGCGGGTTTCCTGCCCCAGGGAGCGGAGCAGTGTTTCCAGTCCAGCCTTCATGCTCGCATAGGACTGGCTCCCTCCCTTCAGAAGTTCAGCCAACTGTTCCCGAAGCTTTTCATTGAAAATTGCCAGCAATCGCTCATCGCTCAAATCCAGCATGCTCAGAACGAAGGCCCGGCCAGCTGAATCCCTCTCGTAATTCACACGCAAATGATGCACATGCTCCAGCAATATCTGCTGGAAATTCGGTGTTTCCAGAATCTGCTGCAAAATCACCAGCAGGCTGTGCAAAATACGACGTGAATGCTGCTCCTCTGCCAGCATGGACAAGAGCTCTGACATCAACTGCGCAAATGGCACAGAGCGCAAACCATCGCGAAGTGCCGAAACCAGTTGTGCAGCAATCAAATGCGTGTCCATTTCTGCCGCCCCACGCAGCATAACACTCTCTATCACCTGATGCACACGCTCGCGGCCGCCCCGTTGTTCCAGATAATCCACCAGCAGGGCGGACAAATCCTGATCGCGTACAACCTGCATGATATTTCTGGTGGACAGCAGATCCTCGCTGGTGAACTCCACCAGCGCATCCATGATGCGCTTTCGGTTACGCCGCAGGATATCCGTTCTGTAGGCAATACCCAGGGGCTTGCGAAAAATCGCCGTCACTGCAAACCAATCCGCAAGACCGCCGATGGTAGCTGCCAGAAAGCCGTGATGCACCAATCCCGCTGTAAATCCCCCAGGCAGCCATAATGTGCCCAAGAATCCCGCAGCACTCAGGCCCAGTGCCAGATTGGCCTTGTTTTTCTTCTGCAACTCCACGGCCCCCTCGCCTTGTCATAGTGTCTGGCATAAATCCTTCAGATACGCCTTGAACGGTTCACCCAAATCTTCACGACGCAAGGCGAATTCCACAGTAGCCTTCAGGAAGCCCAGTTTATCACCCAAATCATATCGCTCACCTTCAAAATCGTAAGCATACATGAAGTCCTCTTTGGCCAGCACCCTCAAGGCATCAGTCAGCTGAATTTCTCCGCCCTTTCCTGGTTGAGTAGCCTCAAGTAAATCAAAAATGCGCGGCTTGATAACATAACGGCCCAGTACTGCCATATTGCTCGGTGCTTCAGACGGGTCCGGCTTCTCCACCATATCCAGGACTTTCATCAGACGGGGATTGTTGGAATGCTCTCCATCCACAATACCATAGGAAGAAACCTTGTCCTGCGGCACAGACTGGCAGCCCAGCACCGAGCCGCCGGTATTCTCATACACATCAATAAGCTGCTTCAAAGCTGGCTTTTCGGGATTGTATACCACATCATCCCCCAGCAGCACAGCAAATGGCTCATCACTGATAAACGCCTTAGCACATAGTATTGCATCCCCCAGACCGCGCATATAGCGCTGGCGGATGTAGTGTATATTGATATCTGCCGTATCCTGCACCAGTTGCAAAAGCTCCGTCTTGCCCTTCTTTTTCAGCTCTGCCTCCAGTGCCGGCGCAGAGTCGAAATGATCCTCAATGGAACGTTTGCCATGACCGCTGATGATCAATATATCCTCGATGCCGCTGGCAATAGCTTCCTCAACAATATATTGTATTGTCGGTTTATCGACAATCGGCAACATTTCCTTGGGAGTCGCCTTGGTTGCAGGTAAAAAGCGCGTACCAAAACCAGCTGCCGGAATAACAGCTTTTCTGATTTTTTGCATAATATTGACACTCCTTGTACTTTCGTTTTATATACCATAGCTATTATAGCTGAAACAAGCTCAATAAAAAAGCCCCCGGAAGGACTTTCCTTCCAAGGGCTTGAAATAAAATATACCGATGTTTGCGGTTAAATCATGTTCTTCTGTTCTCTCTGCCGCTTCCCGTGCATAGTCAAGCCTGCCCCAGAAGCTTTGATAATATTGGGTGTATCGAAATCACACTGCCTGATTATGTCAAGCTGTCACCTTGGAAAATCACCCTATATGCAGACAAAATGCAGACAAGTTTCCGAGGCTCACATACAAGGAGATTCACCGCAATGACCACATTACCAGCTAAATGAATATCCGCAGATGGTTTCCTGTGTCCCCTGCGCGATGGGAGCAATACCCACCAGGGAAGCATTGCCTTCAAACACGTTGATGCACATCACGACAGCATAAGGCTCTGCGCCGGGGTAGATAGTGCGAGCCTCGCAGACGATGTAGTGATTCACGCCACGCACGGCCTGCGAGCCAATGTACATTACCGGTTTGTAGGACACGCCCACAAGGGATTTTTGGACGCTGGCAAAGGCTGCCTGCACATCCGGCGTAAGTTTCTCGCTTTCGATAATGCTGGCAATTTTTGCGCCCTTACCCCTATCTGCACCTTCTCCCGGCGGCACGTTGATAGCAAGCCCCACGATGTGCTTGTCTTTGTTCTTTGTGGTGCGGATTTCCTCGGCAATGAACAGATGATTCACACCGTTGACGATCTGTTTGCCGACATACCAAATGGGTGAGTAGGTCGCCCCCAGCAGATTGCCATTTGCCGCACCTATGGCAGAGGCCGCATCCTGCGGGAGCTTACTCCCCGGAACGTTGACGATTTCATAACCGTCAAACCTGATGCCCAATTCAATTCCGCCGAACTTCTCGGCAGCGGACACGATACCGCCACACAAGACGGCGATGGCCAGTGTGACGGCCATCATTGCCTGCATAATCCTGTTCAAACGGATGTTCTTCATGTCAATCCTTCCTTTCACTTCTTCGCAGTACCCTCAATACTCTTTAATGGTCAGTAAAGCCCGGCCCGGTCATTGACCACAAAAGTCCTCAGCATGTCCAAGGACAGATCAAGCCCTTGCCCGTCACCGTTCAGCAGGCCCTTGTCCATCATCTTTTGGATGGTGGGCTTTGCCCAATCCGGCAACGAATCAACAGTGTTGAAGCGTTCCATCCCCCTGCCGCCCTGCTTGCAGCCATCCTGCTCTACGGGTGTCTCCGTAGCTGCGGCGGTGTTGTCTATGCCGTGCACCTAGTTGTAGTAATAGATGGCTTTGCCGGTAATCGTGCCGTCATCAAGCAATGCCTGGAGATTTACGCCGGGGCAAGACGTAGCCATAAGCTCCCCATGGCCTACAATGTGGGCACGGTCGATGGGTATGCCGTAGCGGTCACAGATGTCTGCTACCAACGCGCCGCAACGGTCAAGCTGCTCCGGCGTAGGATTTGCCTGCTGGAAATCGCCAGACAGGTGGATGCCGATAGTGTGGCCGTTTTCACCGTAGGCATGGCTGCCTATGGCCCACTCAGGACGCCCGCGCTCTATCTTGCCGCCTTTCATTACGACATAGTGATAACCGATTCCCGCCCAAGGAGGATTCCGGTTCTTGTGCCATTGGTGTATCTGCTCCGCGCTGGCATCAATATCGTTCTCGCCGGTGTGGTGTATGACTATCATGTCAGTGTAGCCACGCTCTGACAGACTGTCAAAGTCAAGGTTAGTCTCTACAATATCCACGCTCATGGTCCCTGCTCCTTTCCACAATTACGCAATCATCATCGTCATTCCACCAGAGGCAGATGCTGTATGTTTCCGCCCCCGGCCAATAGCCCCTATCCCTCAGTTCCCGCTCACGGTGTTTTCCAGAGGGTGTCTTAGGCTGTTTCCATAGCCTGGGCAAATGGCATCCTCTCCTTCCTGAAAATGGGCATGAAAAAAGCACCGCTTATTGACGATGCTTGCTTATGTTGCATATTATCTAGTATAGGAAATTTTAAATAACTTTACGATTTAACATGTAGTATCCGCCTTATTTTTTCTGCGAGTGATGGGAATAGGTGCACGTTTTCCTTTGTTATCGAAACTTGCAGCTTTTGCGTTTACTACCTCGTAGACAATGCTGTCAATATCTTCATTTTCGAGATCAATGTCATCCATCTGGTATTTCCATTTATAGGGTATCGGAGTCTGGTTGATTTCCTCAAAATATAGATATATACGCCTTGTCAATTCTTCCTTGGAGGCCACACGTATTCCCGTGAGCATTTGACGCGTCATCTTGCTGAAAAATCCTTCGATCATGTTGAGCCAGGAACCATGTGTAGGGGTAAATACGAACTCAAATCGTCCGGGAACCGTGTTTAAATAACCTTGTGTTTCCATGGATGTGTGAGCTGAATGATTGTCGAGTATAAGGCGTATTTTATCGCCCTTTGGATACTTTTCATCTAACTTTTGAAGAAACGTTATAAAATCTCTGCTTTTATGCGTTTCGCTCACCAAAGGCACTGCTTCGCCCGTCAAAAGATCAATGGCCGCCAGCAAGGACAATGTTCCCAGCCGTTCGTATTCATAATCACGTAATAACGTGGCAGTTTTCCCTGTATGGGCGACAGGAGGCTTGTCCTCTGATGTGCACGCTATGGCCTGAATCCCGGGCTTCTCATCGTATGACAATGTATGGACGGGCTGCTCGTCATCCGGAAACGGGATGAATTCACCGTCTTCGTCAAAACGTAATTCCAACTGCTTGTAAATGACAAGGACATCGTGCATTTTTTTGTCGAAATTAGGATCTCGCTTCTCACAGTAATACGTTATTTTGTGGGCGTGTTTCAAATCTGCCTAAATTCGGGTAACACTTCCTGGTGCCAAAAT
>CAMVGU010000002.1 GCA_947167105.1 uncultured Selenomonas sp.
CCAGGAGGGACTCGAACCCCCGACCCTTTGATTCGTAGTCAAATACTCTAATCCAGCTGAGCTACTGAGTCATAAATGTGGCAGCACATATGAAATTATTTGGTGGGCCCACTTGGACTCGAACCAAGGACCGGACGGTTATGAGCCGTCTGCTCTAACCAACTGAGCTATAGGCCCTTGCTGTCGCACTGCGGTGACAACATGGATTATTATAGGGCATGGCATAGAACCTGTCAAGGGCTTTTTTGAAAAAAAATGCAAACCTCGCAAAAAAATATTTGCAAGGGGGCTGCACGCCCTAAAACATGGCGATGGGGTCGATATCTATGGCCACATCCCGGCGCAGATGCAGGCCCTGGGAGCGCAGGAACTGCCTAGTTTCCTGCAGTTCCCCCGTCTTAATCAGCACCACGAAGCGGTAGATGCCGCGCAGACAGGCGATAGCGGCAGGCACGGGGCCGATGGCAAGCTGCTGCCTGCTGCCTGGAAAGGCTTCCCCAAAGGCCCGGACAAAGGCTGCCCCCCTCTCCCGCACTGCTTCAGCCTCCTTCCCCTGGAAAATCAGTTTCACCAGTCGGCTGAAAGGCGGGTAGAACAGCTCCCTCCGCAGGGCTATTTCCTGCCGGTAAAAGCCCTCATAGTCCTGGGCAATGCCATAGGCCACCGCATAATGCCCCGGATTATAGGTCTGGATCACCACCCGTCCCCGGCTGCCGTGACGGCCTGCCCGGCCCGCTGTCTGGGTGATAAGCATAAAGCAGCGCTCCGCCGCCCGGAAATCCGGCATGTTCAGGCTGGAATCTGCGCTGATAATGCCCACGGCAGTGACATTCGGTATATCATGGCCCTTGGCTACCATCTGTGTTCCCAGCAGAATGTCGTACTCATGGCGCCGGAACTTGCCCAGGATGTCTGCATGGGCAAACTTCCGCCCTGTGGTGTCCCTGTCCATGCGGATGACCCGTGCCGAAGGCAGCAACGCCCGCAGCTCCTGCTCCAGCTTTTCCGTGCCAGAGCCGAAATACTTGATATAACGGCTGCCGCATTTGGGGCAGATATCCGGCACGCGCTCCTGCACATCGCAGTGGTGGCAGGCAAGATGCCCGTCCCGGTGATAGACCAGGGGCAGGCCGCAGAGCTTGCATTTCAGCACCTCGCCGCAGGCGCGGCACATGACAAAAGTCGAATAGCCTCGGCGGTTCAGCATGATAACGGCCTGCTCATGGCGGGCCAGGGTCTCCTCCAGGAGCTGGCGCAGTGCCCCGGAGATAATATGCCGGTTGCCGTGCCTGAGTTCTTCCCGCATATCCACGCACTCAACCTGGGGTAGGGGCAGATTGCCGATGCGCTGGGGCAGGGCCAGCAGGGTCAGTTCCCCCCTCTCGGCGCGGTAATAGCTCTCAATGGAGGGAGTGGCACTGCCCAGCAGCAGGACTGCCTGATGGATTCCGGCCAGTTCCTCCGCCACAGCCTTAGCCTGGTAGCGGGGGGACTCGTCCTGCTTATAGCTCATATCCTGCTCCTCGTCCAGCACGATAAGACCGATATCCGCCGCCGGAGTAAAGAGAGCGGAACGGGCGCCGATGATGACCCCCGCCTCTTTCCTGCGCACCCGCAGGCAGGCGTCATTGCGCTCTGCCAGGGAAAGGCGGCTGTGCAGCACCACAATATCCTCGGGGAAATATGCCTGAAAGGCCCTGACCACCTGGCCGGTCAGGGCAATCTCCGGCACCAGCACGATCACCTGGCGGCCCAATGCCCGTACCCGTTGCGCAATTTCAATGTAGACCTGGGTCTTGCCGCTGCCTGTTACCCCCTTCAGCAAAAAGCCCCGGAAACTGCCGCCTTCCGCAGCGGCCGTGAGGGCTGCCAGCGCCTGCTGCTGTGCCTCCGTCAGCTCCACTTCCTCCCGGCGCTGCCCTGGCCTGCTGCCATAGCTATCCCTGAGCACCCGGCGCCGACGTAATTCCCCCCAGCCTGCCGCCGCGACCTGCTTGACGGTGGCAAGGCTCACCCCCTGTTCCTTCAGCTCAGCCACCCGCCATTCCTTTCTTTCTGCCAGCAAATCCAGCAGCCTGGCCTGGGCCTTTCTGCGCTTCCTGTAATCCGCCAGTGTCTCCCCATCAGGTTCCCCCATGCGGACAAGATACTCTTCATATAATGCGGCCTCACGCTTCACAGCCCTATAGTCCCTGCTGATGATTTTATACTCAATAAGCTTTGCCAGCATCTCCTTTAGCTTTTCAGACAGCTCCGGCCGAGCCTTGGCGATTTCCTGCCTGGATTTGGGGCCTTCGGCCAGCAGATACCGGTACAGTGCCCGGTAATCCGGCATCTGCAGCAGCAAATGCCCGTGCCTGTCTTCCTCCGCCAGATAGCGCACCGTGATTTTCAGCCCTGACTTGCCCGGCATGAACAGGCGCATTATTTCCGCCAGGGAGCACAGGTAAAAGGAAGCCAGCCAGCGGGCAGCCTGCAGCATTTCCGGCGTAAACCAGGCTTCCTCATCCACTGCCGCCAGGACTTCCTTGAGCTTATAGCCCCCCTGCCGCTCCAGCTCCAACACCTCTGCCTCGCTCTTTTCCTCTGCGGCAATGACAAAGCCCTCCACCTTGCGCCCCCCAAAGGGCACAAAAACGCGCCAACCAGCTCCGACACCCATCTCCCGAAGCCCGGCCGGCACGCTGTAGCTGAAAGCCGCTGCTATGCTTTTCACCGGAATATTCACGAAAACGCTGGCAATAAGCATTTGAATAACCGTCCTATCCAGAAATATACCGACAAACCATAGAACATGCCATCCCCCCACCACCCTCAAGAGGGTCCCCCGCCCCCAAGGGGGCGGACATGTAAAGCGGTATAAATTACTCCAGCCCCAGGCCGGTATCATCCCTGAGCTTGATGGCTTCCGCGATGTGCTGGGCGCTGATTTTTTCTGCTCCCGCCAGGTCAGCCACCGTGCGCGCCACCTTGATAATGCGGTCATAGGAGCGGGCAGACATATCCAGGCGCCTGAAGGCCTGCTCCAAAAGGGACTGGGCCTGGGGTTCCAGCACGCAGAGCTTCTGCAGCAGGGCGTGGTTCATCTGGGCATTGCAAAACAAATGATGCTCCTGCAGGCGGGCAAGCTGGATAGCCCGTGCCGCCTCCACCCTGGCACGGATAACGCTGGATGATTCCGCCTTGCGCCTGGAGGACAGTTCCTCATATTTCACCCTGGGCACCTGGATATGGATGTCGATTCTATCCAGAAGGGGGCCGGAAATCTTGCGGGTATAGCGCTTGATCTCGCCGGGGGTGCAGTTGCACTCCTTGTCAGGGTCTCCATGATAGCCGCAGGGACAGGGATTCATGGCCGCAATCAGGATAAAGCTGGAAGGAAAGGTCAGGGTGGCATGCACGCGGGAAACCGTAATCTGCCGATCCTCCACCGGCTCCCGCAGCACCTCCAGGGATTTCTTCGTGAACTCCGGCAGCTCATCCAGAAAGAGCACCCCATGATGAGCCAGAGTCACTTCCCCCGGACGGGGCACGCTGCCGCCGCCAATCATCGCCACCATGGAGCTGGTATGGTGGGGGCTGCGGAAGGGACGCTGCCTGATAAGCCCGCCGCCCCGCAGGAGCCCGGCTACGCTGTAGATTTTCGTGACTTCCAGGGCCTCTTCCCTGGAAAGTTCCGGCAGGATCGAGCTCATGCGGCGGGCCAGCATGGTTTTCCCGGAGCCTGGGACACCAACCATCAGCACATTGTGCCCCCCTGCCGCCGCAATCTCCAGGGCACGCTTGGCCTGGTACTGGCCCTGCACATCTGCGAAATCCTCAAAGGCTTCTGTCTCCCCGCTGCCCGTCTCAGCCTGGGGCGCCGCAGGCTCCAGGGCCTCCTGCCCCGTCAGGAACCGCACCAGCTCCCCCAGATTCTGCAGGGCATAGACCTGCAGCCCCTCCACCAGCAGGGCCTCCTCTGCATTTTCCCTGGCCACGAAGATTTTCTCAAAGCCCTTGTCCCGGGCCTGCACCGCCATGGGCAGCACGCCCCGCACGCCCCGGCACTCCCCTTCCAGGGAAAGCTCTGCCGCAAAAAGGCTCCTTTCCACGCTTTCCTGGGGCAGCACCCCATAGGCCGCCAGGAGCCCCACCGCAATGGGGAGATCCAGTCCCGAGCTGTCCTTCTTCATATCAGCGGGGGCCAGATTGATGGTGACTTTCTCCTGCCGGAGCCGGATGCCGGAATTGCGGATGGCCGTGCGCACACGTTCCTTGGATTCCTTCACCGCCGTATCCGCCAGCCCCACTATGTCAAAACCGGGCAGGCCGCTGGCCGAATCGACCTCCACATCGATAATCGCCCCGTCCACGCCCAGTGTCGTCGCTCCGTATGTCCTGGCAAACATGATCTTCCCCCTTCGCTCAGGCTTCAAAGGCGCCCTGCAACTGGCGGATCTGCAGCCTGCCGCCAACCGCGTACACCTCAATGACATCAAAACGACAGAGACATTCTTCCAAATGCCTCTGCCTGATAAACCAGCGCGCTGTCTGGATAATCTTCTGTTGCTTGCGGTAGTTCACTGCCGTGGCCGGAGTCCCGCAGCGCAGGGATCTGCGGGTCTTCACCTCCACGAAGACAACCAGTCCCGGCTGCCCCGCCACAATATCAATCTCTCCTGCGGGCGCGCGGAAATTGCGCGCATAGATCCTGTAGCCCTGCCTTGCCAGATACTCTGCTGCTGCCGCTTCTCCCTGCCTGCCCAGTTCCTTTGTATCCATCAGCCGCTCCTTTTACTGTCAGCCCCGATTGGCCGCTTCCCGTGCCAGGCGCCTTTCCCTGGCCCGCTCATCAATGCGGTAGACATAGGCCATGACCTCCGCAATGGCCCGGTACAGCTCCGGCGGGATTTCCCGGTCAATGTCAATAGCCATCAGCATATTCACCAAGGTCTTGTTCTGATAGACAGGTATGGTATTCTGCTGGGCCGCCGCCATGATATTCTCGGCCACATAGCCCCGCCCCTTGGCAATGACACGGGGAGCCTTATCCCGCTCCATATCGTAGCGCAAGGCTACGGCCTTGGCTTCCGCATTGGGGTCGGTTTCCGGTTCCTCCACCGGCCTGCGCCGCTTCACGGCCATGTCTCCTCACCTGCCCTGTGTACTCTGGTATTCCCCTTTTACTACGAAATCTTAGTGAGCGCAAGCCGCAGGCGCAGCGGGAACTTAGATTTCGTGTAAGGGCGTGTGGACACCGAAGGTGTCCAGTAAGCTTATTATAACGCAATTGTTCAAGTTTTGCCATAGGCAAATCAGAACCATAAACTTGACAAAACCTGTCTAAATGGTATAATTCAAATTGGCTGTTTGTATAGAAAATTCAATCGGCAGTCATATCTGCCGATTTCCATGTGACAGAAAGCAAACATTTGAGGGCTGTTGTTAAACAGCCCTTTTTGCGCAAGGAGGTTTAATGCTATGTTGCAGGAATGCCATAAGCTGGAATGGGAGACAGACCTGCCGGGATTCGTTGCGGATGTAAGGGAATTGATGCTCCGCAAGAAGAAGGAGTCCGAGGCCAGAGGCGACAAGGCTGTGTATATCCACCTGCTCTTTCGTTCCCTTTGCCGGGAAACGGCCAGGGAAACCAGGGCGGCCATTGCCGAGGCATTCCCCCAGGCTGTGGTGACGGGCATGTCGGAGACCCTGTTCGGCATAGGCAGCCAGGACCCCCTCTTGAAGATAAATATCACCTTCTTCGGCTCCAGCCAGGTGCAGCTTTGGGAATACCTGGGAGGGCCGGAGGGCTATGCCGGGGCCGGTGCCGAGCTGGGTGAGAAGCTTCGGGCCCTGGAGGATGTGAAAGCCGTGGCCATCTACTGCTCCGGCATCTCCACGGATTTTCACAAATTCGTCTCCTGCCTCTCCGAGGGCAATGAGGAAATCCCCTTCTTCGGTGCCACCGCCGGCATGTTCGAGTACAGCGCCGACGGGGAAGAATTCAGGAATTTTTTCTCTTGCAGCTTCAAAAATGATGCGGAGCAGCAGTATGTGGTGGGCCGGGATATGTACCGGCAGGGAGTGGTGCTGGCGGTCTTTGCCGGGGAGGATCTGCAGGTGCGGACGGATAATCTTTTCGGCTGGAAGCCCCTGGGCAAGGAAATGACCATCACGGAAACCTTAGGCACCAACTGCATTTCCTCCATTGACGGCATTCGTCCCACGGAAATCTATCGCCGCTATCTGAATGTGGAGCCGGATGAGAATTTCGTCTACAATATCTCGGAGTTCCCCCTGGGGATAGAGCGCAACGGCTGCCTGATGGCAAGGGTCCCGCCCCGCTTCGATGAGGAAGGGCGGCTCTATTTCAGCAGCGATGTGTACAAGGGGGAGAAGGTGCGGCTGACCTATGGGGTACACGAGGATCTGCTGCAGGGGACGGACAGGGCCAGCTTTGCCATGTGGGAGTTCGCTCCCCAGGCAGTATACCTGACCATCTGCGGCAACCGTACCGTTTTCCTGAAGGACAAGGCCCATGTAGAGGTGGATTGCTATCGCAGTTTTGCCAAAAACCTTATCTGCAACTACGGCACCTCGGAAATCTACCGCTACCAGGGCCAGGGGGGCATATTGAACAGCGCCCTGGTGGCGGTGGGCCTTCGGGAGGGGGAGCCGCAGCTTTCCGCCTGCGCATGCCCCCACAGCAAGGTCAAGCCCCACCGCATCATTCCCCTGTCCGAGCGCATGGCCACCTTCCTGGACGCAGTGACCAGGGAACTTAGGGAAAGCAACGAGGAAATGAAGGACATGGCAGAGGCGGCCAAGGCCGCCAGCCGGGCCAAGAGCCAGTTCCTCTCCAATATGAGCCACGAGATCCGCACCCCCATCAACGCGGTGCTGGGCATGGACGAGATGATCCTCCGGGAAACGCAGGAGGAAAATATCCGCCAGTATGCTGAGAGCATCCGCACGGCGGGCACGGCCCTTCTGGGCCTCATCAATGATATCCTGGATTTCTCCAAGATAGAAGCGGGAAAGATGGAGATCATTCCCGTAGAATACGCTTCCAGCTCCATCCTCAATGACCTGGCGAATATGATCCGCCAGCGGGCGGAGAAAAAGGGCCTGGACTTCAGGGTGGAGGTGCCGGAAGACCTGCCCAGCATTATGAAGGGTGATGAGGTACGCCTGCGGCAGGTGGTGACCAATATCCTCACCAATGCCGTGAAATACACGGAGGAGGGCAGCGTTACCCTGAAGCTGAGCTGGGAGAAGATCGGGGAGCGGGAAGTGGAGCTCTACATCGGCGTCCGGGATACGGGCATGGGCATCAAGGAGGAAGATATAGGCAAGCTCTTCCAGGCTTTCCAGCGGGTGGACGAGGAGAAGAACCGCTCCATCGAGGGCACGGGCTTAGGGCTGAATATCACCCAGCGGCTTTTAGAGCTGATGGGCAGCCGCCTGGAGGTGGTAAGCCGCTACGGCAGCGGCTCCGTCTTCTTCTTCAAGGTGCGCCAGGAAGTGATGAACTGGGCACCCATGGGGGACTACGAGACTGCCTTCCGCCAGCATGTGAGCCAGCAGGGGCAGTACCGGGAAAGCTTTGTGGCGCCGGAGGCCAAAATCCTGGTGGTGGATGATACAGCCATGAACCTGACGGTGGTGCAGGGCCTTTTAAAGCAGACCAAGGTGCAGATAGACACGGCCCTCAGCGGCTTTGAGTGCCTGGACAGGGTGAAGAAAAACGCCTATGACCTGGTGCTCCTGGATCACAGGATGCCGGGGCTGGACGGGGTGGAGACCCTGAAGCGCATGCGGGCGCTGGAGGAAGGCCGGGACTACCCCAACCGGGGCATTCCCGTCATTGTCCTCACCGCCAACGCCGTCAGCGGCGCCAGGGAGGAATACATGGCGGCAGGCTTTGACGACTACCTCACCAAACCCATCAACAGCCGCCATCTGGAGCACACCCTGCAGCAGTACCTGCCCAAGGAGAAGGTGCAGGCCATCGAGACGGAGCCGGAGCAGGAGGAAAAGTGGGAACTGCCGGAGTGGCTGCTTAAAGTCCCGGGACTTGACACCGGGGCAGGGGTGGAGCATTGCGGCTCTGTCTCCGCCTACCTTGATGCCCTAACGGTCTTTGCCCGCTCCATCGAAAGCGGCGCCCAGGAAATACAGCGGTTCTACGACACTGGCCACTGGAAAGACTACACCACCAAGGTCCACGCCCTGAAAAGCACCGCCAGGGTCATAGGCGCCCTGGAACTCTCCGAAAAGGCCAGGCGGCTTGAAGATGCAGGCAACAACTGCTACTGCGATGAAATCATGGAGTGCACCGCCCCCATGCTGGAGCTGTACAGAAGCTTCCTGCAGGGCCTCTCTCCCCTGCTGCCCAAGGAAAAGGAGGCGGAGGATAAGCCCCCCATCAGCCCGGAAGAACTGGCAGAAGCCTGGGAGACCATAGGTGAGTTTACGAAAAGCTTTGACTACGACAGCCTGAGCTATATGCTGGGGGAGCTGGACAGCTACCGCCTGCCGGATGCCGACAGGGAAAAACTGGACAAGGTACAGGCAGCCGCCGCTGCTCCTGACTGGGAGAAGGTGCGGGAGGTACTGGGGATGTGAGATGTCAACGGAGGTGTGCTTTATGAAAAAGATGTTTATGTTCTTAGCCCTGACCCTTACCCTGCTGCTGAGCAGTCTGGCCTCAGCCGCCCCAGGCCCGGGCCAGGGCCGGAAAATCCTCTTTGTCCCTCTGGACAACCGCCCCATTACCTGCAGTGAAACTGCGGCAGTGGCGGAAAAGCTGGGCTATGAGGTGCTTATCCCCCCGGATGAGCTTCTGGGGGCCCGTGACCGCCAAGGAGATACGGAAGGGCTCTGGCAGTGGCTGCGGGACAACGCCCCCGGCGCCAGGGCAGCCGTAGTCTCCACCGACGCCCTGCTCTACGGCAGCCTGGTGGACTCCCGCAACCACGAGCTTACGGAGGGGCAACTTATGGAGAGAGTCAGCCGCTTCCAGAAGCTTCGTGAGGATTTCCCCCGCCTGCCCCTCTACGGCTTCGGCACCATCCTGCGTACCCTGCTCACCGCCACCCACTCCGGCGCAGGCATGGAGCCGGCCATCTACCAGCAGAACGCCGTGAAAATCTACGACTACAGCAAGCTGCGGGACAAGCTGGACATGGGGCTGGCCTCCCGCAAAGAAAAGCGGGAACTGCAACGGCTGGAAAGGGAAATCGCCCCCCAGGTAATGGAGGACTGGCGCCATCGCCATGAACTCAATTTCAACGCCAACAAGGCCCTGATGGATCTGGCGCGGCAGGGCGGATTCACCTTCCTGTTCCTGGGAGGCGATGACGGGGCCTTTTACTCCCAGACCCATTATGAGCTGCGCCACCTGCGGGAGTACGGCAAAGACATAGGCAAAACAAGGTTTCAGATAACCTCCGGTGCCGACGAGCTGGGCATGGTCATGCTCTGCCGGGCCATCTGCCGGGACCAGAATGACATTCCCTTTGTCTATACCGCCTACAACATCGGCAAGGGCCCAGACACCATCCCCAGCTACTGCGTGGAAGAAATCGGCGCTGATGTGGCAAATACCATTATCGCCGCCGGGGGTCTGCAAATCCCCTCACCTAAGCGGGCGGAGCTGGTCATGGCCGTCAGCACCAATGTGGACGGCAGGACAGGGGCAGCCAATCTCCCCGACAATACCATAAAGCCCCGCCGGGGCACCCTGCCCTTTGTAGGCTTAGTGCAGGGCTTCCTGGACAAGGGCTATCCCGTGGCCGTGGCTGACATAGCCTACAGCAACGGCGCCGACAACGCCCTGCTGCACCAGCTGCACAAAAAAGACCTGCAGTTCAGGCTACAGGCCTACGGCGGCTGGAACACCGCCACCAATACCACCGGCTTTCTTTTAGGCACCGGCATCCTCGCCAAGTGGATGACAAAGGATGCAGTAAACGAGCTGCTGCTGACCCGCTACCTGGAGGACTGGGGCTATCAGGCCAATGTGCGCCAAAGCCTGGGCAGCGCCCTATGGAGCCAGCCAGGCTATGACCAAAAGACAGGCAACCTGGACGGTGCCCGTGACTTTGCCGCTAAAGAGGGCACAGCCATGCTGCAGGAATTTGCCCGGCAGAACCTTAACCTGCCCCCTGGGCTTTCCCTGGAAAAGCTGCGCATTTCCCACCCCTGGAACCGGATTTTTGAATGTGAGATTAGCTTCTGAACCCGCTGACAAAAAGCCTTCCCCTCTGGGGAAGGGGGACCGCGTCAGCGGTGGATGAGGTCTTATGGCAGTGCATTCCCTGAGACCTCACCCACCGTCTTCGACGGTCCCCCCTCCCCAAAGGGGAGGGCTTAAGTACGAGGGCGCGTTTTCGTCAGAAAACGCGCCCTCGCTTGCTCGTATTCAGCCATTTGCCACTACCACATCATTGCGTTTCGAACAGAAATTCAAATGATACGCCGAATCATTTCTGTGATTCAGTTCCATCAATTCCGGCACGGCATATTTCACACGTTCAATCAACGCATCGAAAGAGCCGGATTCAAGTGCCAGGCCCGGTACATCATCGCTGGTTGCTACCCAGACAGCCGCCTCTCTGTCCCAGGTCATTTGAATATTGTAGTCCATAATATATCCTCTTTTCCTTGAATCACGAAATACCTTGCGGCTTCTTTACAGGAAACGTCGTTCACCTGCGGCATTGACTTTCAGCTCGTTCAGGTGCAGCTTGCTTTCCGGGCCTCTGAGTGCCTGGCGGATGTCCTGCAGGTTCTCGCGGAATTCATTGGCCGTATCGGAGTCGGAAAAGAAAATCCGCATATCGAGCTGGTCAGTCTCAAAGATGCGGCAAACCAGCTCCACTGCGCCGATATTCTCCGTCAGGACGCACAGGCGCAGCCAGGTTTCCTTTTTCATTTCCCCGGTCTCGGGGTCGTAGGGTGATTCGTCATAGACATGGAGATAGGCAGGATAGCTCTGCTCGTTTTCCCCCAGGTACATGGGCAGCATAAAACTTAGGGAGCGCTGTCCCTGCACCTGGGAATTCTCCCCTCCCATGGCGCCCCGCATGCCCATTACGAAGGCCGCCACATCCTTCCCCGCCTTCTTTAGCTGTCGGCCGGTCATGCGCCGTGCATTAGCCATATCGCAGAGCTGCATAAAGGCGTACAGGCGGGGCAGGTCGGGAATATCCCGCTGCAGGGCTGCCTGCTGCACCGTGGTGGGAACATTCTGCTGGCACAGGCGGATAAGCTGCTGGAGCTGTTTCGCTTCCTGCTCGTTTACCACTCTCTGGCCGCCGTTGACAAAGTTCTGCAGGAGCTGGCTGTCCCTGGCGGACATATTCGCATCCCGCATCAGCAGCTGGGCCAGATCCTTCATGGTCTGCATGGACTGGGGAGAGTTTTCAAACTGCTGGGCCAGGAGCTGGGCGCGGGCCTGCTGCATGGCGGCTGCCTGGGGTGCATTGGGCTGGGTGGGCTGCCCCTGCTGGGCCTGGGGTGCCCTGGTAAATTGCTGCATCTGCTGTTGCTGCTGGAGCTGCTGCTGCAGCGGGGTGGGCTTCCCCTGCATCTGGCCCTGCTGCATTTGCTGACCTTGCTGGGCTTGCTGACCCTGCTGTGCCTGCTGCCCCTGTTGTGCTTGCTGACCTTGCTGGGCCTGTTGCCCCTGCTGTGCCTGTTGACCCTGCTGGGCCTGTTGCCCTTGCTGGGCCTGTTGACCCTGCTGGGCCTGTTGCCCTTGCTGGGCCTGCTGGCCTTGCTGGGCCTGTTGCCCCTGTTGTGCCTGTTGGCCTTGCTGTGCCTGTTGCCCCTGTTGTGCCTGTTGCCCCTGTTGTGCCTGCTGGCCTTGCTGTGCCTGCTGGCCTTGCTGTGCCTGTTGCCCCTGTTGTGCCTGTTGGCCTTGCTGGGCTTGCTGACCTTGCTGTGCCTGTTGCCCCTGTTGTGCCTGTTGCCCCTGTTGTGCCTGTTGGCCTTGTTGTGCTTGCTGTGCCTGCTGGCCTTGCTGACCCTGCTGTGCCTGTTGCCCCTGCTGGGCTTGCTGTCCCTGTTGTGTTTGCTGGCCTTGCTGGGCTTGCTGGGCCTGTTGCCCTTGCTGTCCCTGCTGACCCTGTTGTGCTTGCTGACCCTGTTTCCCCTGTTGTGCTTGCTGTCCCTGCTGAGCCTGTTGTCCCTGCTGTCCTTGCTGTGCCTGCTGACCTTGCTGTGCCTGCTGTCCCTGCTGTGTCTGCTGACCCTGCTGGGCTTGCTGCTCCTGCTGTGCCTGCTGACCCTGCTGGCCCTGGGGCATCTGCTGAGGCGTCTGCCCTTCCGGGGTGCTGGGCCTGGGCATAAAGTATTGCACCAGTTGCTTAAGGAAGGCAAAGGTATCCCCCTCCCCCGGGGGCAGGGCTGTGGTCTGGCCCTGGGGCTGCAAGGTCATCAGCAAATCCTGGAGTTCCTTGGGCAGTTCATGGAATCCCTTATCAGAAAGGAGTTCAAAAGATGCCTTTAAGAGCAGCACCGGCTCCATAACCGAGCCGCCCTTGGCTGTGACAGCGCTTTTAAGATTATTCAGGAGGGCCTGCATTTCATCGCTGACTTCGATGGCCCCGCCTTTTTCCACCATATTGCCAAGCTGGGTCAGCATCTTGGAGAACTTGGCCAGCTGCTCCACGGAAAAGCGCTGGCTTTCCATGGTGCTGCCAATGCCCTGGGCCAGGGTTTCCTCGAAGGAAAAAGCCTGCTTGAGGATATTGTTGACAATCTCCTGCAGCTCCTTGGGCATCTGCTCCACTGTCTCCGCCTGGCTGCTGGCTACCTTGGCAAGCACCCCTGCCATATCGTCCACAGCCGCCTGGATGGCCACATTGGTACGGGGCGCAAAGGCTTCCGAGGCGGTGCCCCCTGAGCGGGGGCCTATGCGCTCCGGGCCGGAGGGCTGGGAGCGGTCTACGGGGCGTATGCCGACCTGGGGCATGGTATTGGTTTCCAAAGGCATAGTTATACACCCTTTCCCTGCGAAAGAAAAATTGTTCTGCATGCGGGTGAAATCTCAGGGCACACACTGCCATAAGACCTCATCCACCGCTTCGCGGTCCCCCTTCCCCAAAGGGGAAGGCTTACAAGCACATGGAGCGCACCGGCTCAAAGGAGCGGCGGTGCAGGGGGCAGGGGCCGTATTTTTTCAGGGCCTCCATGTGCTGGGCTGTGCCGTACCCCTTATGCTGGGCAAAGCCATACTGAGGGTACTGCTTGTCGTACTCATCCATCAGGCGGTCACGGGTGACTTTGGCAATAATGGAGGCTGCCGCGATGGAGGCGGATTTTGCATCCCCCTGCACGATGGAGCGGGAGGGGATAGCGAGCCCTGCCAGGGGCACTGCATCTATCAGCACCTGCTGAGGCTCCGGCTTCAGGGCAAAAATGGCCTCGTACATGCCGTTGATGGTGGCCTGGTAGATATTAACCCGGTCGATGGTCCGGGCATCCACCAGGGCAGTGCCGACAGATACGGCCTTTTCCTTGATTTCCTCAAAGAGCTCCTCCCGAAGTTTCGGGGAAAGCTTTTTGGAATCGTTCAGATGGGGCAGCTCCAGCTCATGGGGCAGGATGACAGCCGCCACCGCAACGGGCCCTGCCAGGGGGCCCCGGCCCGCCTCATCCACCCCGGCCACTATTTCCAGGCCCTGCGCCCAGGCTTCCCGCTCAAATTCATAGAGGGCCAGCAGGCGCTCATGCTCCTTCAGGCGGCGCTCATAGCGGCGCACTGCCTGCTGGGCGGCCTTGCGGCTGTCAGCGCGGCAGGCTGCCAGGAGTTCCTCCGTGACCTCCGGCCCTGCCAGAAGCCCTTCTATATCCTTTATCGTCATTTTTGCTAAATCCATCAATCTTTTTGCACCCCGCCCAAAAGATTTTTATTCACATGCAGGAGGCTCATCCAGAGTCACCTGGCCCAGCTTGCCGCCGCGGAATTCTGTCAGCACGATAGTCTGCGCCTTTTCCAGATCCACGCTACCACCTTTGACCAGGCAGCCCCGCTTGCGGCCTATGGCTTCCAGCAGTTCCGGGCCTCCCTCCGGCAGTTCCTCCTTGAATTTGAAACGCTCCCGCAGCCTCTCGGGATGAGCCCGCCTGAGAGTTTCCAGCAGCAAGACTGCCACGGCTTCCCTATCGTAAATATCGTCATTGATGGCACCGGTGAAGGCCAGCTTCAGCCCCATCCTCTGATCCTCGAACTTGGGCCAGAGGATGCCGGGCATATCCAGAAGTTCCAGATTCCTGCCGATTTTAATCCACTGCTTGGCACGGGTCACTCCGGGCTTGTCTGCGGCCTTGGCCTTGACGGCACCTGCCAGCCTGTTGATCAGGGAGGACTTGCCCACATTGGGTATGCCCAGAATCATGCAGCGCGCCGCCCTGGGGCGGGCGCCCTTGGCCACCAGCTTGTCCGTCCAGGGCCTGGCCAGTTCCTCTGCCAGCGTCACCAGCTCTTTCATGCCCTTGCCCTTGATGGAATCAATGGCAACAGCCTTGATGCCCTGTGCCTGGAAATGCTGCACCCAGGCCCTTGTCCGCCCCTGGTCTGCCAGGTCGGACTTATTGAGAGCCACCAGGCGGGGCTTGCCCTTGATGATTTCCGCCAGCATGGGATTGGCGGAGCTTAGGGGAATCCGCGCATCCAGCAGCTCCACCACCACATCCACCATTTTCAGATTTTCCTCAATCAGCCGCCGGGCTTTCTTCATATGGCCCGGAAACCATTGCAGGGAGGGCAGGTCTGCCCTTGCTTCATTGTCCATTATGTTCCCCCTTTGCGTATGATATATACTAGGGCGTGTTGATAAACGGAAACTGTGCGATACAGCGAGACAGTTTTTCGTATGGCAAGGAAGTGAAGCCGCAGTCGTAGCAGGGCTACGTCAAGGTTTCACTGACGCAGACAGGCGGAAAAATGGCCGCTGTAGCGTGCAGGTGGAGTTTTTCAACACGCCCTAGAGAGCGTTAGAATTTACAAGCGAAGCGAAGTAAAGCTCTTACGCTCTCTGCATATACTCGCGGTTATGCTGTTCCGTTTTGGTAACTTTCATTGTTCGCGAGTATAAAAAGGGAGGGTCACCCAGACAATGCCTGAATGGCCCTCAACCCCAATGTTTCAATATAATGGTCGGAGCGACGGGATTTGAACCCACGACCTCTTCCACCCCAAGGAAGCGCGCTACCAAACTGCGCTACGCCCCGAACAATTACTGATTATACACCCCTACTGCACATGTTGTCAAGTACTGAATTTCTGCAATAATATTTTATACTCACGAAAGAAAAAGCCTTCCCCTTGAGGGGAAGGTGTCAGCCGATAGGCTGACGGATGAGGTGATGGAACAGCGTGGCTCGGAAAGCTTAAAATATAACACAAAGGGCAGGCCCTAAGCCTGCCCCTGTCTTGCTAAACTTACCTGTCAGACCTTGAAAGCTTCCACTGCGGTCTGCAGGCCGTGCGCCAACTGTGCCAGAGCCTCGCTGGCGGTGGCGATTTCGCTGGCGGATGCGCTCTGCTGCTCGGCGGCGGCGGAGACGCTCTCCATCTCCGTGGCCACCTTGTGGCTGTTCTCGGAGATCTTGGAGGAACGGGTGCGGATATTGTTGGTGTCCTTGGAGACGGCTGCCAGGTCTTGTCCCATGGCCTCGGCCTTCTGGGCCACCAGGTCAGAGGAGGACTGGATCTTCTCGAAGGATTCCTTCAACTGGCCCACGGACTGGGTGCCTTCCTTGACCGCCACATTGCCCTGCCGCATGGAGGTGACGGCGGAGGAAGTATCCGTCTGGATGCCGTTGATGAGCTCGGCAATCTTCTTGGCGGCTGTCTGGGATTCCTCGGCCAGCTTCCTGACCTCGTCAGCGACCACGGCGAAGCCGCGGCCATGCTCGCCGGCACGGGCTGCCTCGATGGCGGCGTTGAGGGCCAGCAGGTTGGTCTGGTCGGAGATGCCGGAGATGGTCTCCACAATCTGGCCGATTTCCTGGGAGCGCTGTCCCAGCTTGTCCACGGTGGCGGTGGAGTTGTTGACGATTTCCTCCACGCTGACAATCCTCTGCACGGCACTGCCGATGGCGGCGCTGCCTGCCTGGGCCTGCCTGTTGGCTTCCACTACGTTGTTATTCACATCCTGGGCGGTGTCATTGAGCCTGTTGATGGAGACCATGGCGTGGTCGATGGAGTTCATGGCCTCCTCCACGTCCTGCTGCTGCTCGATTACGGCACCGGCGGACTTGGTGACGGACTGAGCCACCATTTCCGTGGCCTCGGCGGCCTGGTGGGCGCTGGCGGTAAGCTCCTCGGAGGAGGAAGCAAGCTGCTCCGTGCTGCTGATGACCTTCTTGATCAGGTCGTTGACCGTGATGCGCATGTCCTTCACGGCCTTCTCCATGACGCCGAACTCATCCTGGCGCCCGTCGGTGCCGATCTTGCCGCCCACGCGGAAGTCACCGTTGGAGAGCTTCGTGCAGACAGCCACCACCAGTTGCAAGGGTTCTGTGATCTGCTTGGTGATGAAGAAAATGGCCAGGGTCAGAATGACAATGATGAGCACGCAGGCGATGACCATATTGCGGATAGCCGCATTCATTTCGGCTTCGCTCTGCTGCAGCCCTTCCTTGGCCTTGTCCAGATTCATTTGCTGGACTTCGCCCAAATCCGCCGCCATCTTCACGGCCAGGGGCATGACATTTTCCTCATAGTAGTTCATGGGGGCGCGGGCATCCCCCTCGAAGGAATTCATTTCCAGGAGCCTGGCGGAATTCATCTTGTACTGGTCGAAATCCTTACGAACGGCAGCGGCCAGGGCGGCCCTGTTGGGGTTATTGGCATTGAGTGCCTCGTACTTCTGCATGTACTCCTCGGCCTCGTTCATGGCCTGGTTGAATTTATCAATCCTGGACTGGCGCCTGTCCGGCTTGACTGTATAGGGCTGGAGGCTGGACTGCACCTGGGCGTAGCGGGTGTTATAGCGCACCTTGGCACAGTAGTAGATGCTCATGGTGTACTCATTGTACATTGCCTCCACATCTGCCTTGGCCTTCTGCAGGGAGAAATACCCCAGCAGGCCCACGCAGACGGTGGCGATAAAAGCCATCACGCCTATGATAGCCAGCTTGTAGGCCACCTTCATGTCCTTTAACGATCCCATACATATCCCTCCTAGATTTTTGCTGGCGGGAGGCCCATGTCTTCCCTCGGAAGTCCCCCGTCTGAAACACATGCCTGCAATTTGGAAAATGATTGCCGCCCCGTGCCCTTTGTTTTATATGAGGCCGGTTCCCCCTTCAAAACACATCAGTCTGCGGAAGAAGCATTGCCCCCTATTTTCCTATATTCGCTCTAGGGGAAAAAAAACCTTTTAAAAATTAAAAAATTTTATTTCATGTTACTTAACATTTTTTCAAAAAATCCATAAAGAAATAAAAAAAGCCCAGGGCAAATGCCCCAGGGCTGTGCTTTCCTCTGGTGCGGGCAAGAGGGCTCGAACCTCCACGTCATAAGACAATGGCTCCTAAAACCATCGCGTCTGCCATTCCGCCATGCCCGCGAAATCCCCCCACCACCGCTTACGCGGTTCCCCGCCCCCAGGGGGGGCGGACTCACTGCGCGCCCGTATAGTATAACAATTCAGAGGTGTATTTGTCAAATGTGCTACTTCAGGAAG
The DNA here is from genome assembly GCA_947167105.1 of uncultured Selenomonas sp. GTDB lineage: Bacteria > Bacillota > Negativicutes > Selenomonadales > Selenomonadaceae > Selenomonas_B. The sequence goes on from CAMVGU010000002.1 coordinate 17,688, forward strand.
GGCTTAAACAAGCTAATCATAAAGCCGTAGAAGCTGAAGCCTGCGGGGACTGCCTGATCCGCCAATATATCCACGCTGCCCACTTCCCTGCCGTCATAGGTGAGCACCGCCCGCCCGGCCTTCTGCCCCGCCTTCACCGGCGCATCCATGACCTTCTCTATCTCGTAATTCACCTTGTAGCGCTCCTTGCTTTCGCCCCCCAGCAGCAGGAAATTGATGTCGGAAGCCAGGCGCAGGGGCACCCGTCCCGTCGTGCCGCCGCTGACCCAGGCATAGGCCCGCAGGCGTTCCTTGCTGACCCCCTTGATAAGCTTCGCGTTCTGGAAACCGTAATCCAGGATTTTACGGGCGTCCACAAAGCGGTCATCGGGGGTGGGGGCGTTCATCACAACGGCTATCAGCTCGATGCCCTCCCGCTGGGCCGAAGCGGCAAGGCAGCCCCCCGCCGCCTGGGTCCAACCGGTCTTGATGCCGGTCATGCCCTGATAGACCCCCAGAAGCTTGTTGCTGTTCTCGGCTTCCAGGGCCTTCCCCTTGGGCAGTTCCCAATGCACCATGCGCAATTTGGTGCCCACAATCTCCCGGAATTGTTCGCTTTGCATGGCATGGCAGGCCAGTTTTGCCATATCCCTGGCCGTGGAGTGATGGCCCGGTGCCGTCAGGCCGTTGGGGGTGACGAAATAGGTGCTGGTCATGCCCAATTCCCGGGCCTTTTCATTCATCAGCTTGGCAAAGCCGGAGACCGAGCCACCCATTTCCTCCGCCAGGGCCACCGCCGCCCCGTTATCCGACAGCAGCATCAGGCCGTATTCCAGTTCCTCCGCCCTGAAGAGCTCCCCTGCCCCAAAGCCCAGGTAAACATCCTCCGTCTGCTCCGCGGCGGGGGAAATCAGAATTTCCGTGTCCGGCTTCAGCCTTTCCAGAGCCAGCAGGCAGGTCATAATCTTCGTCATGCTGGCGGGGGAGCGCTCCTCGTCTGCGTTCTTCTCCCAAAGGACCCGCCCCGTGGAAGCCTCCACCAGAATGGCAGAAGTGGCGCTGACCTCCGGCTCCGTGCCCTCTGCCGCAGCGCGGGCAGGACAGCCCAGCAGCAGGCAGATGACCCAAAGACATGCCAGGACGGGGAAAATATGCCTTATCAGTACATTCATTTCTTTAATCACATTTCTTTCTCAAATCTTAAAGCCTTCCCCCTTGGGGAAGGGGGACCGCGAAGCGGTGGATGAGGTCTTATGACAGAGCATGCCCCGAGACCTCATCCGTCAGCCTACGGCTGCCACCTTCCCCATAGGGGAAGGCTTTTGGGGTCGGCAATTTCACTTCGGCATGGCAAGTTTCAGCGCCTCGCCGATACTCTCCGCACCGTAGAGGGAAATTCCCCTGATTTCCCCCTGGAGCTGGCGGCAGTTTTTCGCCGGCAGGATGACATGCTCAAAGCCCAGGCGCTTCGCCTCGCTGACCCGGGCCTCTGCCTGGCTCACCGCCCGCACCTCCCCGGAGAGGCCCACCTCGCCGAATACTATGGTCTTGGGTCTTGGCAAGCGATTCGCAAAACTGGAGGCCATGGCGACGCACAGCCCCAAATCTGCGGCAGGCTCGTCAATGCGGATGCCCCCCGCCACCTTCACATAGACATCGCAGGCGCCGATGGAAAGATGCACCCGCTTTTCCAGCACCGCCAGCAAGAGCTGGATGCGCTTGATGTCCACGGAGTCAGCCGTGCGGCGGGGGGGCACATAGGGGGTGGGGGCTACCAAAGCCTGCACCTCCACCAGCAGGGGCCGGGTGCCCTCCACCGTGGGGATAATGACCGTGCCGGAATCCTGCTGCCTGTCCGACAGGAACAGCTTGGAGGCATCCGGCACATCCACCAGCCCCACTTCCCGCATCTCGAAGATTCCCAGCTCATTGGTGCTGCCGAAGCGGTTCTTCACCGCCCGCAGCACCCGATACTCCGCATTGCGCTCACCCTCGAAGTACAGCACCGTGTCCACGATATGCTCCAACACCCTGGGGCCGGCCAGATTGCCCTCCTTGGTAACATGGCCGATTATAAAAGCCGCAACGCCCTGCCCCTTGGCAATGCGCAGGAGATCCACGCTGCACTCCCGCACCTGGGAGACACTGCCGGGAGCGCTCTGCACCTCCGGCTTGAACACTGTCTGGATGGAGTCAATGACCAGAAGCTCCGGCTCCACCTTCTGCACATGGGTCTCGATGGTGGCAAGGTTCGTCTCCGCCACCACATAGAGGGTCTCTGCCAGGGCACCCAGCCTGTCCGCCCGCATCCTGACCTGGCGGGTGCTTTCCTCCCCGGTGACATAGAGCACCTTCCTGCCCTGCCGCGCCACTTCCGCGCAGACCCGCAGGGTGAGGCTGGACTTGCCCACGCCGGGGTCGCCCACGATGAGCACCAGGGAGCCTGGTATCACGCCGCCCCCCAGCACCCTGTCCAGTTCCTCTGAGCCTGCCGTAAAGCGGGGCAAATCCTCTACTTCCACCTCGCCGATGGGCTGGGGCTTTGCGCCGGTGGAAAGCCCTGTGGGACCAGCCGCCGCAGGTTCCTCCGGCTGGATAAATTCCTCCACCATGGTATTCCAGGCACCGCAGCCGGGACACCTGCCCAACCACTTGGGGGAATCATAGCCGCATTCCTGGCAGACATAGACCGTTTTCTTCTTCCTGGCCATTGCGCCCTCCCCATAAAAAATGCCGCCCTGTTTGCATGACGGCGAATATATGCTATACTGTTCCCCGCGCTACCACCATAACGGTAGGCGGTCAATCCCGGCCCTCAAAAGGGGGCACAGCCTATGAGCAAATACGAATTCTACACATTGCTGATCCTGGCAATCGCGTTGATCGTTGCTATAAAGGCATAAGAAAAGCCGCCGACAGTTTCCTACGCTAAGGCGGCTCAACTTATGCAGTCTCTAAAACGTACGGAGGGCTGACCGTCTATCGGTAGCACCCTTTCTTTGCCTACAGTATAGCATTTTCCTCTGGCAGTCGCAAGAAACCTGCCAGATTTTTTTCAATTCATCGTCTGCCTGCAGGAAAATATACGACGTAACAACCGAATCGTCCACCTGCCCAGCCATACTACGGCCCAGGCCAGGTTCAGCAGGAAATTTATGAGCTGCCCCGTCAGGCTCTCCGGCGCCAGCCGGTTGCGCTTATCCATGGAGGGCGGCGGCCTTGGGTTTAAGGCTCTCTTTCTTCACGAAATTCAGTTCCTCGCCGGATTTGCGCACGCTGATAATGTCACCGGGGGCAAAGTCCCTGGCCAGAAGTTTCTCCGCCAGTTCGTCCTCCACCATTTTCTGGATGGCCCGGCGCAGGGGCCTGGCGCCATATTTGCTGTCCGTGCCCTTCTCAATCAGGAGCGCCTTCGCCGTGGGGGTGAATTCCAGCCTGAGCTCCTGCTCGGCCAGGCGGCTGCGCACGCCCTTCAGCATAATATCCACAATGCGGGAAAGTTCCTCCCGGCCCAGGGGCTGGAAGACCAGCATTTCGTCCACCCGGTTCAAAAACTCCGGGCGGAAGGTGCGGCGCACTTCCTCCAGCACCCGCTTCTTTTCCAGCTCCTGCTGACTGGCCGTGCGCTCCTCGCCCACGGCAAAGCCCAGGGCGGGGGTGGCCTTGCTCAAAAAGCCTGCCCCGGCATTGGAGGTCATGATGATGACCGTATGGCGGAAATCCGTCACATGGCCCTGGCCGTCCGTCAGGCGCCCGTCTTCCAGCACCTGCAGCAGTATGTTAAAGACATCGGGATGGGCTTTCTCGATTTCGTCCAGGAGAATCAGGGAATAGGGCTTTTTCCGCACCGCATCCGTAAGCTGTCCCCCTTCCTCATAACCCACATAGCCCGGAGGGGCCCCCACCATGCGGGAGACGGTGTGCTTCTCCATATACTCGGACATATCGAAGCGGATAATGGCATCCTCGGAGCCGAACAGGGACTCTGCCAGGGCCTTGGCCAGCTCCGTCTTGCCCACCCCCGTGGGGCCCAGGAACAGGAAGGAGCCAATGGGGCGCCTGGGGTCCTTCAGCCCCGCCCCGGCACGGCGGACAGCCCTGGCCACCGCCTGCACCGCCTCTTTCTGGCCCACCACCCGGCGGGCAAGCTGCTTTTCCAGATGCAGGAGGCGCATGGCCTCCTTCGCTTCCAGGCGCCTGGCGGGGATGCCTGTCCACTGTGCCACCACCTCAGCCACATCCCTTTCGGTGACGGTGACGAAGGTGCTGCTCTCCCTGGACCAGTCCTCACGGCGCTGCTTGATATCCGCTTTCAGCTTCTGCATCCTGTCCCGCAGGCTGGCCGCCTTTTCATAGGCCTGGGCTTCAATGGCGGAATCCTTCTCCTTTTCCAGCTCGTCAAGCTGGGCCTCCGCCTCCCGGATGCCATCAGGAGCGCCCACCGCCCCCATGCGCACCTTGGCTGCCGCCTCGTCCATCAGGTCGATGGCCTTGTCCGGCAGGAAGCGCCCCGAGATATAGCGCTCGGAGAGGCGCACTGCCGCCTCTACCGCGTCATCCCGGATCACCGCCTTGTGGAACTGCTCGTAGCGGTCCCGCAGGCCCCGGAGAATTTCTTCCGCCTGCTCCGGGGTAGGTTCTTCCACCAGGACAGTCTGGAACCTGCGGGAGAGGGCCGGGTCTTTGCCCAGGTATTTCTTGTACTCCGAGGAAGTGGTGGCGCCGATAACCTGAATCTCCCCCCGTGAAAGGGCCGGTTTCAGGATATTGGCCGCATCCAGGGCGCCCTCAGCCGCCCCGGCTCCCACCAGGGTATGGAGCTCATCTATGAAGAGGATGATATTCCCCGCGCGGCCGATTTCCTCCACCACGCCTTTCAGACGTTCCTCGAACTCGCCCCTGTACTTCGCCCCCGCCACCAGGGAGGCCATGGACAGGGCCACTACCTGCTTGCCCTGCAGGGCCAGGGGCACTTCCCCCTCTATCAGGCGCTGAGCCAGGCCCTCGGCAATGGCTGTCTTGCCCACTCCCGGCTCTCCCAGGAGCACCGGATTGTTCTTGGTGCGGCGGGAAAGTATCTGCACCACACGGGTAATCTCCCTTTCGCGGCCCACCACCGGGTCCAGCTGCTTCTCCTTGGCCAGCTTATTCAGGTTGCGCCCGTAGCGCTTCAGGAGGGGAGTGCCCTTGCGGGGGGAGCGGCCCCTGTCCTCTCCCATGCCGAAACCATCACCGCTGTCCATCAGCTCAAAGACTTCGCTGGCTACGTCCTCAATCTCCACGCCCAACTGCTCGATCAGGTCAACAGCCGCCCCTGCGCCGTCGTCTATCAGGGCCAGCAGGATATGCTCCGTGTCTATATAAGGGGATTTCATATGGTTGGCTTCTTCCAAAGAGCCTTCCATCACCCGCTTGGCACGGGGGGTGTAGTAGGGATTGGCGGAGGGGTACTCCGGCTCTCCCGAAGTCTGGCGCCGCAGCTCATTAAGGGCGCTGTCAAAGTCAATGCCCAGCTGGCCCAGGGCCCTTGCCGCCAGGCCATCCTTTTCATGTAGAAGGCCCAGCAATATGTGCTCCGTGCCGATATAGTCCCGCCGCATTTCCCTGGCCAGGTACTGGGCAAAGCGTACGGCGCGGATGGCTGCAGGCGAAAATTGATTGCGTTCGTTCATAAATTACCCCTTTTGCTGGCTGTGGGCCGCCAGAACATTCCTGACCTGCTCGGCCCGCAGCCTGTCCGTCTCATTCTTGGACAGGTTCTCGCTGTCCGCCAGATACTGGATGCAGCTTGTGCGGCTGGCAATGAGGACATCCCCGAAGGAATCCCTGTCCACCTCCCCCAGGAGGCGCAGATCCAGCCCCAGGCGCACCCAGGACAGAAGCTCCAGCGTCTCCTTCTCATTCAGCAGCCGCGCATAGCGCAGGGCGCCGTAGGAGCGCCAGACCTTATCCTCAAGCTGATCCTTCATGTAGAGGGCCAGGGCCTTGCGGGCCTTGCGCTCATGGGCCACAATCTCCGCTACGGCGTTCTTCAGGTTGTCCAGGATTTCCTTCTCGGAGAAGCCCAGGGTCAGTTGGTTGGAAATCTCATACAGGCAGCCGCTGGCCTCCTTGCCGTCGCTGAACAGACTGCGCACGGCCAGGCCAAGCTGGGGCGCGATGCCGGCGATGCTCTGGATGTTTTTCGTAAAGACCAAGCCCGGCAAATGCAAATAGACAATGGCCCTCAGCCCCGTGCCCAGGTTCGTGGGCAGGGCCGTCAGGTAGCCCATGGTCTCATCAAAGGCAATGTCCAGCTGGGACTCGATAATATCGTCAATGCGCAGGGCCGCAGCCATGGGCTTATCCAGCTCAAAGCCCGCCGCCTGGCACTGGATGCGCAGGTGATCGTCCTCATTGACCATCAACACCGCCCGCGTGTCCGCGCTGATAATCGCCTCCCTGTGCTGGGGATTCTTGGCAAGGGCAGGGCTGATCAGGCGCTTGTCCACCAGTACGCTCAGCTCCAGGGGAGAAAGCTCCTCCAACTGGATGCCCTCAAAGTCCTGGTCCATGGCCTGGGCAATGGCGGGCATCACGCCCTCAACCTGCTCCCGCACTGCGGCAAGCTGGGAAAAATCCGCCCTGCCGGGGAAGGGCACATCCTTCAGGTTCCGGGCCAGGCGGATGCGGCTGGCCAGCACCACGTCCGTGTCCGTGCCCTCCGTTTCCAGCCAGGGGAAGTGGGAGGATTTCAGTATCTCTGCCTTAGTCATCCTGGCCGCCCCCTTCCTTCGCCGCCAGTTCCTTCTCCAGGGCCCGGATCTTATCCCGGTACTGGGCGGCCTGCTCGTATTCCTCCTGCTCCACGCTCTGCTGCAGCTTCTCCCGCAGGAGGGAAATCTCGTGCTTCAGGTTCAGCTCCCCGCCGCTGCGGCGGGGTATCTTGCCGCTGTGGGCAGAGGAGCCGTGGATGCGGCGGAGCAGCGGCTCCAGCTGGCTGCGGAAGGTGCGGTAGCAGACGCTGCAGCCTACCTTGCCCGTCTCCCGGAAATCCTGATAGGTCATGCCGCAGTTGGGACAGGCAAGCTCCGTCCCGGAGGGCAGCCCTTCTTCCTCCCGCCTCACCTGGGGCTGGCTGAAAAGCCCTCTCAGGAAATCATTCACCGAGACATTCTTTCTCTGCTGTGCCTGGGAGCCCAGCATGAAATCGCCGTAGCCGGAGGCACATTCCTCGCAGAGATTCTTCTCCGTGCGGCCCTCCGGGCCGATCTGGGTAATATGCACCACGGCCTCCCGCTGTCCGCAATCATCGCATAACATATGCTCATCCTCCTATCAGGAAAAATTCTCCAGCGTCAGCAGCATCACCTTCAGCAGGCGCACCCTTTCCGCTCCCGCCATGGTCTTGGACTGGAAGACCTCATTCACCACCTGCAGCAGGATAGCCGCCTCACGGGTGGAAATCATCTGCTGCTCGTGGAGGTACTTGACCATGGACTGCATGGTTTTCTGATCCGTATCCTCGTCTATGGCCGCCAGCATATCCCGGTAGACCATGCCCTGCTGCTGCCTGCCCACGGGGTCTGCGCGGTGCTGCACTATGCGTATGAAGCCCCCCAGGCCCCTGCGGGACTCCACCACGAAGCCCTTGTCCTGGGTAAAGCGGGTCGAGAGCACATAGCTGATCTGTGAAGGGGCGCAGGAAATGGCGTCCGCTATGTCCGTGCGCCTCAGCTCCACCTTGCCGTCCTCCTTTGCAGCCAGTTGCCTGAGGATATAGGCTTCTATCAGATCCGCGATATTACTCAAGAAAATCACCTCTATGCCAATTCTGACTATTTGACTTATCTACTTATATATTATAGTTGTCTTTTTGACTTTTGGCAAGAGGAAAGGTCATGGGAAAAGCAAAAGCCCTCCGGCAAGTCACCAAAGGGCCCTCACTTTGATATTCCGTTATCCGGCAATTCCATTGCCCCTGTCTCCATACATAAACAGCCTTTATGTGCTTGAAGCATTGAAGACGGCACCGGCCGGAGCTGCAGCGATACCCATGCCCGAGATGTATGCCTGCATCATTTGCCCGTTCTTCCCCATCAGGGAATAGAGTTCCTGCTGGGCCTGCTGCAGGCCGCTGCTCATGACCTTCGTCTCCGAGACCACTTCCGCGCCCCTGAGCTTCTGGATAACCAGCGTCCCGTCAGGCAATGCCTTGGTCAGTGTGGTCGTGCTCTCCGTGCTGTCGCTGTCGCTCACGCCTGTGCCCTGCAGACGGGCCAGTATCTGGCTAAAGGAATCAGCAGCGCCTGCCTTGTCAACTTGCTGCCGGCTGCGCTCCCGTGTCTCACTCTGCCAGGAAATGCCGCTGATGTTCTGCAAGCTGTTCACACCTACGCCAATCATGCTGCCAATCAGATCGATGCCCAATTTTCTCACCTCCTTCATCCTTTGATGCACAGGAAATGCCACTCCGCCGGGCTGTCACCCGGAGAGGCTAGCACAGCATCCCCTATGAAATGTTTATCGTAAGGAACAGAGGTTTTCTAAAGGGTTTATGTAATTTTTTTTGCAAATATCTGCAAATATTCCCCGGCAATATCCCCATTGCCAGAAGGTTTAGGGCGTGTTGATTAAATGAGCTTAGTCCAGATTTGTGGGGATTGGCTGTCCATGCAAGGCGACAAACCGCAGGCATAGTGGTGCTATGCTGAGGATTTGTCAACGCAGCAGGGGCAGTCAAGACCCATGAAGATGGGCTGAGTGAATTAATCAACACGCCCTAAGCTTCCCCGAAATTCTGCTGGTAGGTCTTGTTGAAGAAAATGGCGTTGGTATCCTTCGGGTTTTCCTCCCAGAAAGCAATCATCTTCTGGGCTGTGGCCACCTTTTCCATGATATAGGGCTCGAATTTCTCCCGTGTGATCTTGCCTATATCCTTCATCACGTTCACGTTGCGCTCGTTGGCGGCAAACATCTCCTCCGGGAACTGCCCCTGCAGCAGGGCAGCCGCGTAGCCCAGGGCCTCGTCAGTATCGCGGGCCAGCTTGCGCTGCAGCAGCCAGGCTGCCAATTTCTTTTCCATATCCCTATACCTCCATTTCCAGAACCCTTTCCACATCCGCCAGCCTATCCACCACCGCATCCGCCAGGCTCAGATCCTGCTGCCCGGAATTGGGATTGCGGAAGGCAATGGCCCGCATCCCCGCCCGCTTGGCCGCCAGGAGGCCGTTGGCTGTATCCTCCAGTACGCAGCAATCTGCGGGAGATACCCCCAGGCGCTCTGCCGACAGCAGGTAGATGGCGGGGTCGGGCTTGCTCTCGGGCAGCTCCCCCCCCGAAATAATCGAGCTGAAATACTGCCGTATGCCGAAATTATCCAGCACCGTATTCATCACCTTCGGCCAGGATGAAGTGGCAAGCCCCAGGGGCACGCCCTTGGCATGAAGGGACCCGATAAGCTCCCTGGCCCCCTCCACCGGCTCTATGCCGCCGCCCTGCAGGATTTCCAGATAGTGGGCATGCTTGTACTCCACCAGATCCTCCAGCCTGAGATCCTTGCGCCCGCTTTTTGCCAGCACATCCCGGAAAATCAGGCCGCTGGTGCCTCCCATGTAGCGGTCAAAATCCTCATCCGCGAATTCCAGCCCGAAGTGGCGGAAGGTATCCCGCTTGACACGGGTGTGGATGGGCTCGCTGTCGATGATAACACCGTCCATATCAAAGATAAAAGCTTTGGTCACTGGATAGTCCCCCTGCCCTTGGCCTGCATCTGCCAGAATTCATCCGCCGGCAGAGGCTTGGAATAGTAATAGCCCTGAATCACGCGGCAACCGACACTGCGCACGAAATTAAGCTGGGCCTGATTCTCAACACCCTCTACCACGACTTCCATGCCAAGCTTATCTGCCATATCCACCACGCTCTTCATAATGATGCCCGCACGGCCGCTGAATTCCACATTCTGCACGAATCCCAGGTCGATTTTCAGCGTATCCACCGGCAAGTCCTTCAGCATGTTCAGGGAGGAATAGCCGTTGCCGAAATCATCCATGAAGATCTTGAAGCCGTTCTGCCGGAACATATTCACCTCGTCAACCAACTGCTGGGGATTCCGTGTGTAGGCCGTTTCCGTGATTTCCAGATGCAAAAGCTCTGGCGAGAGCTGATACTTCTTGACCAGGCCCATCAAAAAATCCAGCAAATCCAGATTATAGAGGTTCAGGCGGGAGACATTTACAGAAACGGGAATCACCATGCCGGTGGTTTCCCTGAGCTGCACCATCATCTTGCAGACTTCTTCCCAGACATAGCGATCCAGCCGCACAATGAAGCCATTGCGCTCAAAGACCGGTATGAAACGGGCGGGGGAAATCAGCCCCTTCAGGGGATGCTGCCAGCGCACCAGGGCCTCGGCGCTGACCACCTTCCCCAGCAACGTGTCATAGATGGGCTGCACAAAGATGGAGAACTGCTTCGACTGCAGGGCAAATTCCATATCCCTGGCAATCATCTGCTCCTCCAGCATCAGTTCCCGCATGCTCTCGTCATACACGCCGTAGCGCTGCATATAGTTGCCCTTGACCTTGCTCATGGCCATACGCGCCCGGTCGCACATCTGGTCAACGGCCAGCAGGGGATTATCCACCTCATAAATGCCCGCATAGAACACGATGCTATGGCTGATATTCAGGGAGGCCACCGCGCCGTCCAGGGCCTCCAGCAAAGTCTCCGGCTTCACATGATCCCTGGGCATGCACAGGACGAAATGATCCGCCTCCATGCGGCAGCAAAGTCCCCTGTTGCCCACCAGCACCTGCAGGAAATAGCCTGCCGTCTTCAGGATCAGATTGCCTGTCTCCAAGTTGAACAGGTCATTTACCACCTTGAAGCAGTCTATATCCAGATAGACAATCTCATAGAGAGTGTCCCTGTGCTCAAGCATCAGCTGGGATGCTTTCTTGTAAAAGGCCTCCCGGTTGTAGGCCCCCGTCAGCTGATCCTGCTCGATAAAGCGGGTCATCTCCATCATCTGCCGATCGCTGGCCAGCTGCTCGATGCGCCGCCACTCGTTCTCCGTGCGCCCCATGACATTGCGCACGCGGCAGCGCACGATGGTGGGATTGCAGGGCTTCGTAATGAAGTCAGCCGCCCCCAGCTCCATGGCGCGGACTTCGCTGTCCCCGTCCGACTGGGCCGTCATCACCACCACGGGCAAGCCCTGGTACTGGTCATTGCGCTGCAGCACGGACAGGAACTCATAGCCGTCCATCACCGGCATCACCAAATCCACCAGCACGATGCTCACCGGCTGTTCTTCCATGATATCCAGGGCCTGCTGCCCGTTCTCCGCCTCCAGGATAGTGAAGTCATCCTGAAAGAATTGGGCGAGTACCACCCGGTTGATCTCCACATCATCTACGATCAACATCACCGGCTTGTCGTCCATAAAACCGCCCTCTTTACACAGTGTCCCCCAAAGTCTCTCATCTGCTATATTCGGCACAGGTTTAATTTTTCCTGCAAACAAATTTCCATTCATCCGCCGATATAGGGATTTTTATGGAAAATCCCAAAGAAAAATTTAAGTCCTGCCTGCTTTCTGCCGATATATGGCATATAGGAAAGGGGGCAGGGCTATGGGGACAACCATTGACAGCCTGCAGCTTCTGCAGCAGTTGCAGGCCACGGGGCAGAGCAGCAAAAAAGAAAAGGACAGCACGGCCACAGAGGGCGCGGACTACCAGTCCGTGCTGGCAAAGATAGAGGCCGAGGAAAAGGAGTGGCAGCAGACCCTGGACAATTACGACCGGGCCAGGGCTGTCCTCTCCATGGCGGATTCCTTCTGGGCAGGCAAGACCGAACACCAGGACTATATGCTGAAATACATGCAGCGGCAGCAGCAGCAGGAGAACCAGCAGTCCCTGAACTCGCTGATGACCCACCTGATGACCCTGCAAAGAGCAAATTTCAGCGCCGCCAGGAGCGGCACCCTGGACGCAGACTCCGCCTTCACCATCAACCAGCAAATCAACAAGGCCCTGCAGGGCACCTTCATGCTCACGGTGATGAATATGAACCGGGGCTTCAGCGGCCTCAGTGCCTCGGTTGATTTCTCCAAGCTATAACGAAAAAAGACCCATTGCGCAAGGGTATCTACGCAACGGGTCTTTCTTCTTTCAGCCTACCAGCTCGTAGCCGGCCTCCTCAATGACCTGCTTGAATTCCGCCTGGGGGATTTCCCGGCCGGCCTCCACATGGGCCTGCTTGCCTTCCAAATCCACTTCCACGCTCGTCACCCCATCCATCTTAGCCAGGGCATCATGGACATGCTTCTGGCAATGCTGGCACATCATGCCTTCAATCTTCAGGGTTGTCTGCATAATCTCATCCTCTTTCTCATTCTCCGTAATAACTTCGGCCCCTGCGGGGGCTTTTTCTGTATTCTCCTTGCCCTGCTCCGGCCTGAACCAGCGCAGACGCAGGGCATTGGTGACAACGCAGACGCTGGACAGGCTCATGGCCGCCGCGCCGATGACGGGGGAGAGCTTCAACCCCAAGCTGGGATAGAGCACTCCTGCCGCCAGGGGGATGCAGATGATATTGTAGAAGAAAGCCCAAAAGAGATTCTCCCTGATATTACGCAAGACCGCCCGGGACAGGCGGATGGCGCTGACCGCATCAAGCAGGCTGCTCTTCATGAGTACCCCGTCCGCACTCTCGATGGCGATATCCGTGCCCGCGCCGATGGCAAGGCCGAAATCCGCCCGGGCCAGAGCGGGGGCATCGTTCACCCCGTCACCCACCATGGCGACCTTATGCCCCGCCGCCTGGAGCCGGGCTATATGCTGCGCCTTCTGCTGGGGCAGGACTCCCGCAATGACCTTCGGTATCTGCAGGCGGCGGCGGAGGGCCTGGGCCGTGCGCTCATTGTCGCCGGTCAGCATCACCACCTCGATGCCCAGCTCCCCGAAGCGGCGCACCGCCTCGGCACTCCCCGCCTTTTCCCTGTCGGCTGCCGCGATGATGCCGATAAGCTCCTGCCCCCTGGCCACCAGCAGGGGGGTGCAACCCTCATCTGCCAGGGCATCCAGGGCGGCGCGCTGGGGGGAGGTATCAATGCCATTTTCTCTGAGGAAAGCCTCATTGCCCGCCAGACAAACCTGCCCTGCCCAGAGGCCGCGGACGCCCCTTCCGAAAACGGCCTCGAAACCATCAAGGGCCAGGGGCTTGATACCCCGGGCTGCCGCATAGTCCAGCACTGCCTCCGCCAAAGGATGCTCGCTGCCCTGCTCCAATCCTGCCGCCACTGCCAGAAGCTCTGCCTCAGACATTCCCAGGGGCCGCACCTCCGTCACCTGGGGCCTGCCCTCCGTAATGGTGCCGGTCTTGTCCAGCACCACCGTGTCGATGCCCTGGGCGGCTTCCAGGGCCTCCCCCGACTTAATCAGGATGCCGTGCTCCGCACCTTTCCCCGTGCCCACCATAATGGCCACCGGAGTAGCCAGCCCCAGAGCGCAGGGACAGGAAATCACCAGCACCGAAATGGCCATGGAGAAGGCCAGCTCCGTCCCTGCACCGGAGAGCAGCCAGACTGCCGCCACCAAAAGCGCGATGCCGATAACCGTCGGCACGAAAATGCCCGCGAGTCTGTCAGCCAGCCGCGCAATAGGTGCTTTCGAGGAGCTGGCCTCATCCACCAGACGGATAATCTGGCTGATGGTGGATTCCTCCCCCACCTGCTCTGCCCTAAGCTCGATATAGCCCTGCCGGTTGATGGTGGCGGAAATAACTTTGTCCCCCTCCTGCTTCGCGGCAGGCAGGCTCTCGCCGGTAATGGCTGACTCATCCACGCTTGTCCGTCCCCGGATGATAACGCCGTCAGCGGGAATGCGCTCCCCCGGCTTCACCGCCAGAATATCCCCTGCCCGGACTTCCTCAATGGGCACAAGCTGCGGCCCGCCCTCCCTTACCACCGTGGCCTGCTTCGGCGCCAGATCCATCAGCTTTTCCAGGGCCCTGCTGGTCTCGCCCTTCGCCCTGGCCTCCAGGTATTTGCCCACCGTAATCAGGGTGACAATCATACCCGCAGACTCGAAATACAGATTGTGGCTGTAAGAGGCAACCAGCCCCAGATCACCGTGCCCCAGGCCCCAGCTCATGCGAAAAATCGCAAAGACGCCGAAAAGTGCCGAGGCCATAGAGCCCATGCCTACCAGGGTACCCATATTCGGCGCCCCCTGGGCCAGGGTGCGGAAGCCCACCGTGTAGAAACGGCGGTTCAGGTACATAATGGGCAGCACCAAAAGCAGTTGCAAAAAAGCAAAGGAGATGCCATTTTCCGGGCCGTCCAGCCACTTTGCCATAAACCGGGGCACAGGCAGGCCCGCGAGTTCATGCCACATGCCATGCATCGCCACATACATCAGCGGCACTAAGAAAATCAGCGACCAGACAAGGCGCTGGCGCACCTCCGCTGCCGCCTGCCTGCTCTGGGCGGCACTGCTCTGGGGGAGGGAGGCTGCCTGCTTCTGCCCTGTCTGCTGCCCCCCTCCCAGAACCGCCGCCCCGTACCCAGCCCCCTCCACGGCGGCAATAATTGCCTCAGGGCTGGTCTGCTGCTCGTCGTACTCAAGCTGCATGCTGTTCGTCAGCAGATTCACGCTGACCTTATCCGTCCCCGTGAGGCCGGAAACTGCCTTTTCCACCCTGGCGGAGCAGGCAGAGCAGCTCATGCCTGTAATAGAGAATTTCCCTTTCTGCAAACTATCGCCTCATTAAATAACATATAAAAATACCGGCAGCAGCACCCTATAGATACCTCTGCCGATATTTACACTATACCACAGTATATTATTTGTCAAGAATTATTCTCAATTCTCAGGCCGCTATATCCACATTGGCGCCCCGGTACTTGTTATGCCCGTCCGACTCCTTCATATCCTTCTGGTAGGGGTTCCCCTCATTGTAATAGCGAATCTGGGTAGTGGTCTCGCCGCCGGATATATAGGTGCGCCCGCACTCCGGGCACACATCGGTCTTCAGGCGCACACTGGCGCGCACCACCTCGCCGTTCCCCTTATCCGCTTTCTGGTAGGCGTTGGACACATGCTCCTGCTCGTGGCTCATCACCACGGCTGCGGCACTATCCGGATCTATATGGCCCGCCGCCTTGAAGGAAACCATCTCATCGGAGCCATCCTGATACTTGCGGTTCTTGCAGGTCTCGCACTCCGCCGGAGTAGACCTGTGGCCTCCCTTTACGCCCTTATCCTCGGAATTCTCCTCATCCTCCGTGCCGGGCAGCTGCACACCGTACTCTTCCTCCTGCCCCGGCCCGTAAAGAGGCTGCCTGCCGCCATAGGCACTGTCCTCAGTGCCCCATGCCCGCTGGCCTGCCCAGCGGCTGTAATCCATGCCATAGGAGCCGCTGCCTGTGATCCCAAAATCCATTTTGAGCACCCCCGTCATCCTGAAAACTTGCCTTTAGGGCGTGTTGAAAAACTCCACCTGCACGCTACAGCGGCCATTTTTCCGCCTGTCTGCGTCAGTGAAACCTTGACGTAGCCCTGCTACGACTGCGGCTTCACTTCCTTGCCATACGAAAAACTGTCTCGCTGTATCGCACAGTTTCCGTTTATCAACACACCCTAGTCTCACTGTGTCCGATTTTCCCTATCGAACAGATACCTTTCCTTTTACCATTTTACCACAAGGGCACCGGCACTACAATTAAATTTGCCTGAAAACAAGAAAAAAAGGAGCCGTCCTGAAACAGCTCCCCATATCCTATTGTGCCAGCCTTACTTGCTGACCTGGGCCCTGGCACGAGCCTGGACACGGCGATGACGGAGATAAAGCACCGCGATGACCACGGCAGCCACCGCCACGAAAATCAGGCTGGCCTGATGGCCGACGGCCAGCATGACCTGCCAGCTCTTGCCCAGCATCATGCCCGCCGCCAGGATCAGCGCAGTCCAGGGCAGGCTGCCCGCAATCGTGTACACAAGGAAGCGCTTGAAATCCACATGGGCAAAGCCCGCCGGCAGGGAGATAAAGGTGCGCACCACCGGCAGCATGCGGCTGAAGAATACAGCCTTTAGGCCATATTTATCAAACCAGTTCTGCGCGATATCCACATGGCTCTTCTTGACGAAGAAGTAGCGCCCGTACCTGTCCACAAAGGCCCTGCCTCCCTTATGCCCAACAGCATAGGCAAAGACGGAACCCACAACGCCGCCCACCATGCCGGATGCCAGCGCCCCGGCAAAGGTCATGTCCCCGGAAAAAATCAAGAAACCCGCAAAGCCCAGGATAAGCTCGCTGGGAATGGGAATGCAGGCATTTTCAGCCGCCATCAGCACCGCCACAGCCACATAGCCCCAATCGGCAATAAACTGCAAGAACATCGCGGAAAACTGTTCCATATACGCAAATCTCCTTTTTGTACACAGTCATACATACTTCTACGCGCTCAATTATACCCTAATACATTAAATTTGCAATGAAATTTTCCTGTAGCCATATGAAAACTCCCATGAGATTGCCTGCGGCCAGGTATAAGGACTGCCTTCTTTTCAACAAAAAAGACGCTGCACCATATCGGTACAACGCCTCTCTATTTCTTACTCAGCCGTAAAGGGCAGCAGCGCGATATTGCGTGCGCGCTTGATGGCCACAGTCACCTGGCGCTGATGCTTTGCGCAGTTGCCGGAGATACGGCGGGGCAGGATCTTGCCGCGCTCGGTCACGAAACGGCGCAGCTTGGCAACATCCTTATAATCAATATGCTCGACCTTGTCCACGCAGAAAGAGCAGACCTTCCTGCGGGGCCTTCTGCCTCTGTCTCTTCTCATCGAAATTCCCTCCTATCAAAATGGGATTTCCTCGTCAGAGAGAGCCGGCCCAAAGTTGGCATTTGCCGGCGCCGGAGCCTGCTGCGGAGCCGGGGCACCGAAGCCCTGTCCGCCAGCCGGCGAAAAGCCGCCCTGCTGATTATCGCTGCGGGAATCCAAAAACTCCAGCTCGTTTACGATGACTTCCGTCACATAACGCTTCGAGCCGTCCTGAGCATCATAGCTGCGCACCTGCATACGGCCCTCAACACCGACGCGGCGGCCCTTGCTCAGATTGTTCCCGATGACCTCAGCCAACTTATCCCAGGCAACGCAGGGGATAAAGTCGGCGGTGGGCTGTCCATTTGCCTCTGCAGCCCTGCGATTGCGGCGGTCTACGGCCACCGTGAAGGACGCAACTGCCTTGCCCGACTGGGTGTAACGCACCTCGGGGTCTTTCGTCAGGCGTCCGATCAGCACAACTTTGTTCATGGCAAATCCTCCCTGGCTGGATTTAGTATTACTCTTCGTCGGATTTGACGATCATGTGCTTCAAGATCTCGTCCGTGATCTTCATCACGCGATCCGCCTCAGCCACGCAGGCAGGCTCACACGCGACGTTCCACAGGCAGTAGTAGCCTTCAGCGCAATCCTTGATCTCATAGGCAAGACGCTTCTTGCCCCAGCGATCCTCATTTTCAATCGTACCGCCGTTCTTCTTGATGAGGTTCGAGAATTTCTCGATGATAGCATTGGTTGCTTCCTCTTCCATCGGCTTCACGATGAATATGATCTCGTACTTTCTCACGAAATCACCTCCCTCTCTGGTCATTGGCTCCCGCTCTGGTCGGGAGCAGAGGTCTAAAGCAAAGTTCAAACCTGTTTATTACACGACTAAGGTAGTATATCATTTTCTGCCCTGCCGCGCAAGCACTATGCCTAATTTTTTTGCCAGCCGAATTTGGCAAACAGGGGCAAATAGTGGATGCGTTCCAAAAAGTCCTTGTTCGTATTCTCCGTGTGGAAAATCGGCACGCGCTCGATGGCGTATATGTTCGTGGCTTCATCCACATTGCCGTACTTGATGGTGAATGCTCCCTTATAGCCTGCTTCCTTCACCATCTCTGCGATATGCAGGTTGTAAGTGCCGGTAGGGTAGGCTATATAACCCACCTCATGCCCCAGCTCCGCCTCCGCCTTTTTCTTCGACTCAACCAGCTCCATGCGCAGCTGCTCATCGGAAAGGTCCGTCATGGGCTTATGGTCTACCGTATGGGACTGGATGGAAATACCGTGCTTTTCCATCTCCCGTGCCTGCTCCCAGGTCAGGTACTGCTCCTTTTTGCCCAGGAAGCTCGTGATAACGAAAATCGTAGCCTTGAGCTTGTATTTCTTCAAGATGGGAAAGGCATTGTCGTAATTGTCCCGATAGCCGTCGTCAAAGGTGATGAGCACAGGATTATCCGGCAGCTTCCCAGCCCCCGCCAGGGCGGTATACAGCTCATCCGGGGATATGGAGGTATAACCGTGGTCGGAAAGATACTTCATCTGCGTCTCAAAATCCCAGGGCGGCACCGAGAGGGAGTGGTTATTGTTCTCTATCTTGTGATAGTTCAGCACCAGCACCTTCAGGCCCTGCTCGCAAGTCTCCTTCTGCTCCTCACCCGCTATGGCATCTGTCTCCCCCGTGCGCGCCGAGGGCTGCACCGCGCCTTCCTGCTGCTCCTCTGCTATGGCTATCAGCCGCGGCCCCGCCACCAAGCCTACGGCAACAAACAGCAGCACCACCAGCAGGGCCGTGCCACGGTGCAGGACACCCTTACCTTTCCTCTGCAAAATATAACCTCCCGCCTGCAAACAAAATCCTTTCCCATTGTAAACCGCTTTTCTGGAAAAAACCAGTGTTCCTCCGTCCTTTATGTTTTTTTCCGTCTTGAAAACCGCTGATAATTGGGGTATAATCCCTCTTGAATCACCCTATAGCCGTATATGTGGGGAACATTATTGTTGCCTGATTTCATTTGGAGGTATATATCATGGCCATTACCAAAGACATGAGCATCATCGAAGTCGTGCAGAAGTATCCGGACACGGTTGAAGTGTTCGTCAATTCCGGCATGGGCTGCCTGGGCTGCGCTGCCGCCCACTTCGAGAATATCGAGCAGGGATGCCTGGCTCACGGCATCGACCCGGATGCGCTGGTTGACGGCTTGAACAACGCCATCGGCGCAGAGGCTTAAATTTTAACAGCCTAAAAAAACAGGGGACGCAGAAGTTATTCTGCATCCCCTGTTTTTTTATGTCACTCCAAGGTTACGATCTTATGCTTCAGTACATAGATAAGTGCCTGGGTGCGATCCGTGACCTTCAGTTTATGGAAGATACTGGACAGATGGTTCTTCACCGTTTTTTCGGACAGTCCCAGGGCCTTGCCGATATCCTGGTTGGACATGCCTTTCACCATGCACCCCAGCACATCCATTTCCTTGGCCGTAATGCGCTCGCCTTTGCCTTCGTCCCAGATTTCCCGCGCCCGCGCCTCCATATCCTCGGAGCCGTTGATATCGCCGAAGATGCGCTCCGCCAGCTTCGGATAGATGTAGGCCGTGCCCTCGTTGACCGTATGGATTGCCTTCACCAGCACCTGGGGCTCCACATCCTTCAGCAGATAGCCCAGTGCCCCGTTTTTCAGCATTTCCAGCACATAGTTATCGCTGTCGTGTATGGTCAGGGCAATGATTTTCGTGGGGCAGTTCGCCGCCTTCAGTTGCTTCGTGACTTCCAGCCCGGACATCCCCGGCATATTCAGATCCAGAAGCAGGACATCCGGCTGCAGCATCAGGGTGCGCGCCAGCGTCTCCTGGCCGTCCTCGGCCTCGCCCACGACCTCCAGGTCATCCTCGAAGTTCAGCACACGCTTAATCCCCTGGCGGAGCAGGGCGTGATCGTCTGCAATCATGATTTTAATGGCCATGATCTCTCTCCTTCTCTGCTGCTTCATCTATATCCGCATGACTTTCCGGCTGCCCGGCATCATCTCCCAGCACATGGGCTTTCAGGAAAATCATGATTTCCGATTCCGTGCGGGTTGTCTTCAGATTGCGGAAAAAGGCTCCCAAAACGGGCAAATCCCCCAGAAAGGGTATCTTGGACAGGGTACGCGACTCCTCGCTGCCGATGAGGCCCCCTATGACCATGGTTTCACCGTCACGCAGGCGCACCCTGGTATCCGCGCTGCGCTTCTGGAAACGGTATGCCTTGATATCCTCCACATAAAGAGGCGAGGACACTTCCGTATGCACCGTGGCCGTGATGTAGCCATCCGCATTTACCCTGGGCGTGCAGGTCAGGATGATGCCTGCGTCCCGGTACTCAATGGAAGTCGTAGTGGTGGAATTCGTCACGGACTGGGTGGGCACCGGCACCTGCCCGCCGATGCTGATGTGGGCCTCCCGCCCCTGTACCGTGGTGATGTTCGGCCTGGCCAGGACTTTCGCCTTGCCGTCAGTCACCAGGGCATTGAGCTTCGCTTCATAGTAGAACTCAAAGGGTACTCCCGAGGGACCCCGACCGAATTGGATAATGCCCGGTATCATATCCCGCCCGCCGAATTTCCGCTCTGCGCGGCTGTCATACTCGTCAGCTCCGCCGCGCCGGTAGCGCCAGCTCTTGGTGGTCTGCGGGTACTGGGGCAGCCCGGACCATTCCCATTCCACGCCGAGATTCTTGGAGGCATCCTTGGACAGGGCCACTACCTTTGCTTCCAGGGAAACCTGCCTGGCCGGTACATCCAGTTCCTCCAGGATGGCCTGTGCCTGGGCGGCCTCCGCCGCCGTGCCGTAGAGCAGCAGGGAGCCTGTGGCCGCATCACTGGCTGCCCAGGAGGCGCCCCTTCGGGCATCTATCCCCCCTTGATCTGTCCCGTCGTCTTGCTTATCTTTGTTCGACAAGCCCGACTGATTTCCTTCTCCCTGCAAAGACATTTTTACCGCTGCCACTAAATCTTCCGGCTCTGCATAGCGGATATGGTAGACATGCATCTGCCTGAGCCCGGAGGACTGTCCCGGCGAGGTAATGAGGAAAGTGCCGCCCTGCTCCACCAGTACCAGCCCCTGCACTGCCGCCACAGTACGCAGCACTTCCTCCGGCTCTGCTGTCAGGGACAGTGTCACCTGTCCCTTCACATCATCGCCCAGCACCAGGTTCAAATGCCCCAGCCGTGCCGCCGACATCAGCACCGAGCGGACGTCACCTCCCGCTGTCTGCATGGTGATGGGCTCCGCCTGGGCGGGGCTGCCCATAAGCACCAGCCCCAGCAGCAGGGCGATTGCCTTTTTGCTATGAAATCTTAGCGAGCGCAGGCCAAAGGCGCAGCGGGAGTTTAGATTCCGTGTAAGGGCATGTGGACACCGCAGATGTCCGGTAAGTTTATTCATAGACATAAGCCTCCTCTTTAAGGCATGGCCAGTTGCAGCCATTGCTCGCCTTCGGGGCCGGCTACCAGCACGCGGTTCTCCTCAACCATACGCACCTGCCAGGCTCCCAGGCTTTCACCGGCAGCCAGTGCTGCCGTCTGCCTGCCGTCGCTTAAAAGTGCCAGCCGCCCGCCTGCACCTGCCGCTATCCCCTGCAGCCGCAGTCCGTAAGCAGGCTGCGGCCCAGCGGCTTTTACGGCGGCGGGTGCTGCCTTCGCCACGGGAGGAACCTGCCCGGCAGGCTCTTTCGTCCTGTCCTTGCCCACAGCCCTCCGGGGTGCCTCCCCCGCCTGCTCATGCAGGACTGTAAAGGGGTCACGCAGTTCCTGAGCCTTTTCTGCCCGCTCCATGCCCTTCACCTCCAGCCGCCCCAGGGGCGGCTTTTCGCTCCTGTGCTCCGGCGCCGACTGCTGCAGCACCTGGGTTTCCCCTTCCGGGAAGGACGGCGCCAGGGCAAGGCAGGCAAGCAACCCCGCCCCCACTGCCAATAGCAATCTGCTTTTCCTTTTTTCCGTTATTTTCGCCTCCCTTCTTCACAGCAAAAAGCCCCGCCATGTTCCACTGAACTGGCGGGGACTTGCTGACCAGTATCCTTCTTACATTCTTACTTCTGGTTCTGCGCCTTGCGCTCCTGGAGCTTCGGGCCCATGATGCGCTTGTAGGACTCGACACCCGGCTGGTTGAAGGCATCCACATCAGCCAGCTCGCCTTCGTAGGCCACGCTCATAGCGAGCATGTACAGAAGCTCGCCCAGATGATAGGCATTCAGCTCCGGCAGGGTGAAGCAGGCATTGTAGCGCTTGTTGGACTTCAGGGCATCCGCATTGGACTGGCGGGCCACTTCCAGGGCCTGGCCCATGGTCACGCCGGAAATATCGGAGAGCTTCTTGGCCTCCGGGAACACATCGGGAATGACCAGGTCATTATCCCACTTGTCAATCTTGATGAACTGGACGACCTTGTTCAGCTTGCCTTCCTGGTGCTGC
Organism: uncultured Selenomonas sp.; assembly: GCA_947167105.1. Classification (GTDB taxonomy): domain Bacteria; phylum Bacillota; class Negativicutes; order Selenomonadales; family Selenomonadaceae; genus Selenomonas_B. The sequence goes on from CAMVGU010000002.1 coordinate 39,942, forward strand.
TGGGTCTGGGAGTGCATATCCGTGGTGCCCACCGCAACGCAGGGGGTACGGCCGTAGCAGACTTCCTTGCCCTCTTTATTGAACTGCTTGCCAAGGGACTCCGCCAGGAGCTGGATGTACCATTCGGACACGGATTTCAGGTAATCGCCGTAGGGCATCATAACCTCGATATCACGGCCGTGCTTTTCGGCAGCGGCGAATTTCAGCGCCGCATTCAGCATGGCGGGATTCTGCCAGAGATCGTCATTCTGGCAAGCCTTGTCCATATCCTTGGCGCCGTTGAGGAATGCCCTGATATCAAAGCCAATGCAGGCAGCCAGGGTCAGGCCCACCTCGCAGAAAATCGTGAACCGCCCGCCGACGCCATCCGGCACCGCGAACTGCTGCCAGCCCTTGTCAATGGCCAGCTTCTTCAGCAGGGTCTGCTTCTCCATATTCGGGTCGGTGACTGCCACAACCTCGACCTCAAGGTTATCCGCCCCCTGCAGGGCATCGTACTCCACCATGAAATTCGACATGGTATCCAGGGTGCCGCCGGACTTGGAAATCACCAGCAGCAGCACCTTATAAACGCCCTGCTTGTGGGCTGCCTTGACGGCGGCGCTTTTCTTCAAATGCTCAATCAGGTCTGCCGTCCGGCGCGGGTCGATGTTCTGGCCGCTGAAATAGACCTCCGGGAAACCACCGCGCTCCTCAGTCGTCTTGAAGTTCCAGAAATCGCCGCACTGCACATCAAAGAGCACCTTGTTGCCCAGATAGGAGCCGCCGATGCCCAAAGACACGACTGCGTCCACATTGTTCTTCACATGCTTGGTCAGCTCATCCAGACGTGCCAGGGAAGAAGGAGAATTCAGGTGGCCTTCCTCCACATAGGGCAACTGGGAGAACAGCACCTTCTCCGGCTCGCCGTCCTTCGACAGGTGGGCGCGGATAAAGCCTTTCTCACGCATGACCTTCATGGCCTCATGGGCCTTCTTCAAATCTTCCTCATAGCCCTTGAGGTCAGCTTCCGTGACCTTGCCCTCGCCGTAGAGGTTGTCATAATCAAATTCAAAGCCGGATGCCAGTTTCAAGCTCATTTTTACACGCTCCTTACCATAGAGAAAGAGATATATGCCTATCCGTCAGGTAATGCTCGCTAAACATTATAACGCAATTTTGCAAAGATTGCCATAGGCAGCCCGGAAAACAGCGCCTGACGGCATTTACCGGCTCATCAGGACAGATAGGGCTTTACCGCAGCCGCAATCTTTTCCTTCTCGGCCTCGGCCTCGGCCAAATCCTTGCCCTTGGTGGTGTAATAGGCCTTGATCTTCGGCTCCGTGCCGGAGGGGCGCACCACTACGGACTCGCCGCTCTCCAGGGTGTAGGTCAGCACATTGGACTTGGGCAGGCCGGTTTCCTCCGGCTTCATGTAATCCGTGACCTGGGTGACCTTCTTGCCCGCCAGCTCCTGGGGAGGTTTGGCACGCAGGTCGGTCATCATCTGCTTCATCTTGTCCATGCCCGTAAGGCCGGGGAACTCGAAGCTGTCAACCTTGTTCAGGTAGCGGCCGTATTCCTTATAGATTTCCTCCAGGCGCTGCTTGATGGAGGAGCCGGTGCTGCGGTAATAGGCCGCCATCTCGCAGATGAGCATGGAGGCAATAACCGCATCTTTGTCACGCACATAGGGGCCGGCCAGATAGCCATAGCTTTCCTCAAAGCCGAAGATAAAGCGCTCCACCTCGCCTGCGGCCTCAAGACCTGCAATCTGGTCGCCAATCCACTTGAAGCCCGTCAGGGTATGCCTGAGCTCCACGCCATAATGCTTGGCCACCAGGTCAGCCAGGGGCGTAGACACAATAGACTTCACCGCCACGGCATTCTTCGGCATGGTGCCCTTTTCGATACGGCCCGCGCAGATGTAGTCCAAAAGCAGCACGCCCATCTCATTGCCGGACACCAGCTCATAAGAGCCGTCCGGGCACTTCATCATAATGCCCACCCGGTCGGCATCCGGGTCGGTGGCCAGCAGCAGGTCAGCTCCCAGCTCCTTCGCCAAATCCATGCCCATCTGCATGGCCTGCAGGATTTCAGGATTCGGATAGGGGCAGGTGGTGAAATAGCCGTTGGGGTACTCCTGCTCCGGCACAATGGTGATATCCGTAATGCCAATATCCTGGAGGACGCGGGTAACAGGCACCAGCCCCGTACCGTTGAGGGGGGTATAGACCAGCTTCAGGCCCGCCGTCTTGCAGAGGCCCGGACGCACCTGGAAGGATTCGATATTCTCATAGAGCCCGTCCTTGCAGTCGTTGCCCACGAATTTAATCAGGCCTTTTTCCACGCCCTCGGCAAAGGACATGCACTTCGCCCCTGTCAGCACATCAGTTTTCTGGATGGCATCGTAGACCACCGCCACGGCATCGTCCGTCATCTGGCAGCCGTCCGGGCCATAAGCCTTGTAGCCATTGTACTTGGCCGGATTGTGGGAGGCCGTAACCATGATGCCCGCATTGGACTTATAGAAGCGGGTGGCAAAGGACAGGGCCGGCACCGGCATGGGCTCATCGTAGATGCGCACATTGATGCCATTGGCCGCCAGCACCCCAGCCGCCTCCTTCGCGAAGTTCCAGCCCTTCAGGCGGGTGTCGTAGCTGATGGAAACCGTCTGGGTGCCCCCCTGGGTCTTTACCCAGTCAGCCACGCCCTGGGTCGCCTGCCGCACGACCCAGATATTCATGCGGTTCGTGCCCGCGCCCAGAGTCCCACGAAGACCCGCCGTGCCGAATTCCAGCTTGGCCGCGAAACGATCCTTGATGGCCTCGTCATCACCTGCGATGTCCAGCAGTTCCTTTTTCAGGTCGAAATCGAGCAGTTCAGCCTCGCACCAGCGCTTGTACTCATCCTTATACATACAGATTCCACCTTTCCTATCTACAGTCATCGTTTTCTTGTTCGACCTGAAGTCAGTAAATTCCTGCCCGCCGAATAAAAAAAGAAGGCCACAGCCTCCTTTTTTATAACGACCTGTTTATCCTGCCCTTTTCAATTAGTTATGCCCGGCTGGGTCATCTGGGCAGGCGACATGATGTGACTGAGCTGTTCCTCCGTGAGTATGCCCTTTTCGAGGATGATTTCCCTGATGGGACGGCCTGTATTGTAAGCCTCCTTGGCCAGCATCGCTGACTGCTCGTAGCCGATATGGGGCAGAAGGGCCGTCACCACCCCCACGCTGTTATCCACCCACTTCTGGCACTGCTCCCTATTGGCCTCCATGCCGTCCAAGAGCTTATCCACAAAGGTGCGGGTGCCTGCCGCGATATAGTTCATGGAGCTGAAAAGATTATATGCCATAATGGGCTCCATGACATTCAGCTCCAACTGGCCATTCTCCACCCCCAGGGTCACGGCCAGGTCATTGCCGATAACCTGATAGCAGGCCTGATCCAGCACCTCGGCAATGACCGGATTGACCTTGCCGGGCATGATGGATGAGCCGGGCTGACGCTTCGGCAGGCTGATTTCCGCCAGGCCGCAGCGAGGGCCGGAGGCCATCAGGCGGAAATCATTGGCCATCTTGATAAGCACCAGCGCCGTATTCTTGAGGGCTGAGGAAACATCCACGAAACCGTCCGTATTATTGGTGGCATCTATGATATTTGTTGAAGTCTCGAAATTTTCCCCGGTAATTTCCCTGAGCTTCCTGGCAACGACCTTGATATAGGCAGGCTCCGCATTAAGTCCTGTGCCCACGGCTGTGCCGCCCATGTTGATAAGGCGGATGCTGTCAATCGCCCACTCCACGCGCTTGATGCTGCGTCGAACGGCTGAAGCGTAAGACCCCATCTCCTGCCCCAGGGTAATGGGCACGGCATCCTGTAGATGGGTGCGCCCCATCTTCAGCACATCCTTGTATTCTTCTGCCTTCTTTTCCAGGGCCGTGGCGAGGTAATCCAGGGACTTCGTTACCTTGTGGCTCTTGTAGGTCAGGCAGACCTTTATGGCTGTGGGCAGGGAATCATTGGTGGACTGGGCCATATTGGCGTGATTGTTCGGTGATATAATGTCGTAGCGTCCCTTGGCCTCCCCTATGATCTCCAGGGCACGATTGCAGAGAACCTCGTTCATATTCATGTTGATGGAAGTGCCGGCCCCGCCCTGGATTGGATCTACCGGAAACTGATCCAGGAATTCCCCATCTATGATTTCCTCTGCTGCCTGCACCAAGGCATTGCCGATCTTCCTGTCCAGACGCCCCGTCTCCATATTTGCCTGAGCCGCGGCCTTTTTGACCTTTGCCAGAGCCTGGATAAAGTCCGTATCAAGCCTCCTGCCGGTAATGCTGAAATTTTCGATGGCACGCATGGTCTGCACGCCATAGTACACCTCATCAGGCACTTCCAGCTCCCCAAGGAAATCATGTTCTTTTCTCATTGATCTGCGCCCTCTCTCCACGTAGAAACAAATTCATAAGGCTTACCCTCATTGACCTTACTGTATCATGTATACAAAATACAGTCAAGTACATTTTATAGATTTTGTCCACTGTTAATGTACTTTTTCTTTTAGGCCATTACCCTGACCGGGAAATTTATTTATACGTGTATACGTTCTAAAGCAGAACACATAGAAGGGAGGGGCAACTATGAAAGACGGAGATATGCTGAAGCTCCTCCTAAAAAAAGGCTGGAGGGAGGATTCTTCTGTGATGTTTACACATCCTGCATTAGGGCGTGTTGATTAAATGAGCTTAGTCCAGATTTGTGGGGATTGGCTGTCCATGCAAGGCAACTTTACGCCACCCTGTTCAGCGCCCTCAATTTTACTTATTTATATTTTACCTATTTACATTTTATGTATTTACTGTATACTTATAAGCGTAAGGAGGTAAACGCAATGACGCCGAAGGAGATGGAGAAGAAAATCAAAGATGATGGCTGGTATCTCGTCAATGCCGAAGGTTCCCATCGTCATTACAAGCATCCGACAAAGAAAGGAAAGGTTACGATAGCCTTTCACACACAGCCGAAAGACCTTAAAACCTGGGAAGTCAAATCCATTTTGAGGCAAGCCGGACTTTAGCCCCCGGTTTATATAACGAGGCAGAAGATGTCCCCCACTTCTGTAAGTGGGGGGTACATTTTAGCAGGCGGGAGCATATCTCCCGCCTCGTTGAAAGGCCGAGAGGAGGATTTGCCTACGGCAAATCTGGAACAATGGCCTTATAATCTGCACATAAGAAAGGACTGATTTTTGTGTTAAGCGTATATCCTGCGATTTTCTTCGCAGAGGAGACAGGCGGCTATTCTGTAGTATTTCCCGACCTCAATCATCTTGCTACCAGCGGTGACGATATGCAGGAAGCTATGGAAATGGCAGTTGATTGTCTTGCTGGCTATATCTTTTCCGAAAAACTTGACGGCAACCAAATTCCGGCACCTACACCGCTGGAACAGGTAGATCCTCATTGTGAGGACGAAAACGATGAGGACAGAAAAACTGAGCGATTTGTAAATGTTGTTTCCGTTGATGTCGATGCTTATGCCGCGCAGCACTTCAGCAAGGCCGTAAAAAAAACGGTTTCCATCCCCCAATGGCTGAACAGCCGTGCTGTTGCCCAAAAGGTCAATTTCTCTAAGATTCTCCAGAATGCTTTGATGAAGGAATTGAATATCGCCAAGGCATAAAATTTCGGGCCAGGAGAGAGTCGGCCTTTATGAACTCACGATGCCGCCGCCGTGCCCCTGGATCCGGACATAGAAGCCCAGCTCGCCCGCCTACGCGCCAAACTCTACTCCCGCCAAAAGACGCGGGAAATACTTACCAGCTTGCAGCCTACCGGAGAATACGAGGGAAGTGGCCAGCAAGACAAATGAAGGAAGGAGGATTGCTATGAGATACACTCCCTTTTACCTCGATGACCTGATGGTACGCATGGCACACCACTCCACGGCCATCGAAGGCAACAGCCTCACCCAGGGAGAGACGAAAAGCCTGCTGATTGACGGCTATGTACCTCGCGCCATGGATCTGCGCGAGCTGCATGAAGTCCTGAACTACAAGGCCTTCATGCCGTTCCTCCGTAACAGCCTTGAACGCAAAGCACCTCTCACCTTGGAAATGATTCGCCAGATTCACGCCATACTCTGCAAAGATGCCATTGAGAGCGTGCCCGGCCAGTTCAAGCAGGTGCCCAACATGATTATCGGCGCGAACTTCACGCCAACACCGCCTTACATGGTGCCCCAGGCCCTGCAGGACTGGATTCTGAATCTTGAAGCCCAGTTGGATGCTGCAAAGGATGAACATACCATCATTGAGGCCATTTGCCGCCAGCATGTCGCCTTCGAGCGCATACATCCCTTTTCAGATGGCAATGGTCGCGTAGGGCGTGCGCTGATAGTATACTCATGCATGATGGCAGACCTGCCGCCCGCAGTGATAACCGTAGAGCGCCGCAAGGAATATATAAGCTATTTGAACAGCGAGGATCTGCCCGGACTGACTGCGTTCGTAGAAACCTTGCTGGCAAGTGAAAGGCAACGACTAGCAAATTTCCCGACCGAGTAAGTCACCCCGAGACGTAAGGGCGGCTTGAAAAATGACTTCTACCGTGGTATACTTTCAGTAGGCAAAGCTCGTTGGGACGAAATGAGCGAACAGAAAGCCCCCGGTAGAGGTAGCGACTCCACCGGGGGCTTTTTGCGTACTTATGCGGCTACGCCAGACCGGGCTTGGTTACCCTGTGATTAATGTGATGAGCCAGTCCAAGCACTTGGCAAGGTAATAGGCAATTACACTTGCAATGACCGCCATCACAAATTCTCATCGGGACATAAAATGAGCACCCCCCTCCCTGTTACCAGTGTAGGGGCGGGTAACATCAACAAGTATATCACAAACCAGCAACGCATGCCATGTATATCAGATAGCAAAAAGGTCGCCCCGAGACATTAGGCGGCCTTTTGCTGAAAGTGCTGTGTTGGAAGGGATTTTCCAATGCTCAAGTGGATTCCTGGAGATTTAGCCTATGGATATTATAACGAGGCAAAAGATGTCCCCCACTTCTACAAGTGGGGGACATCCTTTGTCTCGTTATAGGCTTTCAGGGGCTTCTTACATCATGCCGCCCATGCCGCCCATGCCAGGGGCTGCAGCCGGAGCCGGGGCTTCCTTCTCGGGCTTGTCCGCCACAAGGGTCTCGGTGGTGAGCACCATAGCAGCGATGGAGGCAGCGTTCTGCAGGGCAGAGCGGGTGACCTTCGCCGGGTCAACGATACCGGCCTTGATCATATCCACATAGGTGTTGTCAACAGCATTGAAGCCAACGCCGTCGCCAGCCTTCTTCACGTTCTCCACAACCACGGAGCCCTCGAGGCCGGCGTTGTTCGCGATCTGGCGAACCGGCTCCTCGATGGCGCGGCGCACGATGTTTACGCCCACCTTGAGGTCGCCCTCAGCCTGGATTGCATCGAGGCTCGGGAGGATATCGACGAAGGTCGTGCCGCCGCCGGCGACAATGCCTTCCTCACGGGCAGCGCGGGTGGCGTTCAGCGCATCCTCAATGCGGTATTTCTTTTCCTTCATCTCGACTTCGGTAGCAGCACCGATCTCGATGACAGCCACGCCGCCGGCCAGCTTGGCAAGGCGCTCCTGGAGCTTCTCCTTGTCGAAATCGGAAGTCGTGGTCTCAATCTGCTTCTTGATCTGCTCCACGCGGCTCTTGATGGCAACCTTGTCGCCATAGCCGTCCACGATGGTGGTATTGTCCTTGGTGGAGCGAACCTGATTGGCACGGCCCAGGTCTTCCAGGGTTACGCTGTCCAGCTTGCGGCCCAGCTCCTCGCTGATTACGTTGCCGCCGGTCAGGATGGCGATATCCTCCAGCATGGCCTTGCGGCGGTCGCCGAAGCCCGGAGCCTTCACAGCCAGGGCCTTGAAGGTGCCGCGCAGCTTGTTCACAACGATGGTAGCCAGGGCCTCGCCATCGAGATCCTCGGAAATAATCATCAGCTGCTTGCCCTGCTTCACCACCTGCTCCAGGATGGGCAGGATGTCGGCAATGGCGGAAATCTTGCGATCCGTAATCAGGATATACGGGTCATCCAAAACAGCTTCCATCTTGTCCGCGTCAGTGACCATGTAGGGGGAGATGTAGCCGCGGTCGAACTGCATGCCCTCGACCACTTTGAGGTTGGTGTCCATGGACTTGGACTCCTCGACAGTGATGACACCGTCCTGGCCCACCTTCTCCATGGCATCAGCAATGAGCTTGCCGATTTCCTCGTCGCCGGAAGAAATCGTAGCGACCTGAGCCGTGGCTTCCTTCGTCTCAACCTTCTTGGCCTTGTTCTTGATCTCGGACACCAGCTTATCCACAGCCGTCTGGATGCCCTTCTTGATGATCATCGGGTTAGCCCCTGCGACCACGTTGCGCATGCCTTCATGGATCATGGCCTGAGCCAGGAGCGTTGCCGTCGTGGTGCCGTCACCGGCAATATCGTTGGTCTTCGTGGCAACTTCCTTGACAAGCTGTGCCCCCATGTTCTCGAAGGGGTCCTCCAGCTCGATATCACGGGCAATGGTCACGCCATCGTTGGTGATGGTGGGAGCGCCGAACTTCTTGTCCAGCACCACATTGCGGCCCTTAGGCCCAAGGGTGACCTTGACTGCGTTAGCCAGCGCATCGACGCCCTTGCCCAGGGCACGACGTGCATCTTCATCAAACAGAATCTGCTTTGCCATTTATATTACCTCCAAGTAAAAGCTTAATAATTACAGGATAGCCAGGATGTCGCTCTCGCGCACGACGAGATAATCCTTGTCGTCAACCTTGACCTCAGTCCCGGAATATTTAGAGAAGAGGATGTTGTCCCCCGGCTTCACTTCCATAGCGGCACGCTCGCCGTTATCAAGGAGCTTGCCAGCGCCGACAGCCACGACTTTGCCCTTCTGGGGCTTCTCTTTGGCCGTATCCGGCAGCACGATGCCGCTGGCGGTCTTGACATCGCCCTCAGAAACTTCAATGACAACTCTTTCGCCCAATGGCTTAATCATAGTTATCTTCCTCCTACTGTATGGTATGCTCTCTGTCTGTTAGCACTCACTTAGCCTGAGTGCTAATCACGGTTATTATAATAACGCGCCTTAGTCAAAATGTCAAGAAGCAAATCTAAAAAAAGTCAAAAAAACAAAGACGCAAAACTGCGTCCCTGTTTCCTCATTTATTTGCCTTGCCTCCCGTGGCCTTCACAATGGCCTCGGCCACGGATTTCACCGTCAGGCGCTTGTGCATGGCATAGCGCTGGATGCGGCGATGGGCTTCCTGCTCGCTCATATGGTACTGCCGCATCAGGATGCCCTTGGCCTGATCCAAGGTCTTGCGCAGGGCCAAAAGGTCGCGCAGATCCTCAGTCTCCCGCCGGAGTGCCTGTCTTTCGGCAAAGCGGGCACAGGCAACCTCAAGGGCGGGCAAAATCAGCTCTGCCTCCGCCATACGGGGCAGCACTGCGTAGGCACCGGCTTTCGCTGCCTCCGCTGCCTGCTCCGGGGCAGGACTCAGATATATGAGGGGCGCAATCTGCAAGGAAGCAAGCTCCCGCAACTGCTGCAGGCCCCTTTTCCCTGCTTCGCCTCCCATAAGGACTGCATCCGGGCGCAGGCTGCGCGCCAGCTCTGCTGCCTCATCCGCCCCCGCCGCCTCGCCGCAAGGCTCAAAGCCTGCAGCTTTAAGGGCACTTTTCAGGGCCAGCCGCCTGGGGTATTCCTGTTCAATAAGCAAAATTCGTCGGGCTATGTGGGACATGGAATTTTCCTTTCAATGGGCAAGGGAGCTGTCCGTCAGGCCAAGTCCCGGCACGGCATTCAGGCAGAGATCGCTGAACTTGCCTGCTGCCCCCTGATAATAGCCCCGGCAGGCAATCATCGCGGCATTATCCGTGCAAAGCACAGGGCTTGGAAACATGAAGCGGAGGCCCCTTGCGGCTGCCTCCCGGCGCAGACGCGCCTCCAGTCCGGAGTTGGCCGCCACGCCGCCGGCCAGCACCAGGGTATCGCGCCCCGCCTCTGCTGCCGCCTCGCAGGCTTTATGAACAAGCACCTCGATGACGGCATGCTGGAATGAGGCCGCAATATCCGCGTGTCTCAGTTCACGGCCCTTCATCTTTTCGCTGTTGATGTAGTTCAGCACCGCCGACTTCAGCCCACTGAAGGAAAATTCATAGTTCCCCTTCTCGTCCAATGCCCTGGGGAAATCAATGGCCAGGGGATCTCCTTCCTTCGCCAGCGCGTCGATGCGCGGCCCTCCCGGATAGGGCAGACCCATTACCCTGGCAATCTTGTCAAAGGCTTCCCCCGCCGCATCATCCCTGGTCTGCCCCAGCAGGCGGAACTCATTGTAACCGCGCACATCCACCAGGGACGTATGTCCCCCGGACACCACCAAAGCCATAAAGGGCGGCTCCAATGCCTTGTCCGCCAGGAAATTCGCGAAGATATGCCCCTCCAGATGGTTCACGCCTATGAGGGGCACATCCAGGGAAAAGGCCAATGCCTTCGCCGCTGACACCCCCACCAGGAGCGCCCCCACCAGGCCGGGGCCGTAGGTCACCGCCACCTGGCCAATATCCTGTAGCTTTACCCCGGCCACCCGCAGGGCCTCGTCCACCACCGGCATGATATTCACGATATGCTTGCGGGAGGCGATTTCCGGCACAACACCGCCAAAGCGCTGGTGTACTGGAATCTGGGTCGAAATCACATCCGCAAGGATTTCCCGCCCGCCCCGCAGCACCGCCGCCGATGTCTCATCGCAACTGGACTCTATACCCAGCGTCAGGATTTCCTCATTTGCTTGCTTGTCCATACAATCCCCTGTATCAAATCTTCGTATTCCACATAATGATGGCATCCTCGCCATTGTCCGTATAATAGCGGGGACGCCGCCCCGCCGGCTGAAAGCCGAACTTGCCGTACAGGGCCAGCGCCGCCCCGTTGGAGGGCCGCACCTCCAGAGTCAGGGCCGTCACGCCCCTGGACTTGACGGCCTCAATCAGGGCTGTCAGGAGAGCCGTGCCCACCTGCTTTCTCCGTGCCTCCGGCGCCACTGCCACATTGGTGATCTGGCCTTCGCCAAAGGACACCCAGCAGCCCGCGTAGCCCAGCACCTGCCCGGAAGGGCTTTCCGCCAGCAGATAGCAGGTATTCTCATTGGCGGCCTCCCGCCAGAATGATTCCCTGGACCAGGGCACGGAAAAGCAGGCTTTCTCCACCTGCTCCACCGCTTCCGCATCTTCGGGCTTCATCTCGCGGATATGGAGGCCCTCCCCCTCCTGCCTACTCATGGCCGTCCTCCCCGCCGCCGGACTTCAGCACGCAGTCAGGCTCCTCAATGCCTATCTGCTCCGGGTGGCGTTTTTCCCACAGCACCTCCGCCTCGCTGCGGCGCACATACAGTGGCTCGAAATCCATCACATTCGCTGCGCGGCCTGCAGCCAGCAGGGACAGCCCCAGTTGGGCCACGCAGGCCGCCCGCGGCATGACCAGGTGCCGGGGAGCGCAGCTCACATTATCCGGCAGTTCCAGCCTGCCCACTATTTTTTTCTGCACCACATCGCCCAGGAGCAGCACCGGCTCACCGGCCGCGCCGCAAGCCTTCACCGTTTCCTTGAGGGGCGCCACCTGCACCTCATGGAGGGGATGCAGGTGCAAGCCCTCCACGCTCCAGCCTTCCTCCCCCTGCTCCTGGGTCCTGGCCCAGCGGAAGGACTGCACATAGACATTGCCCTTCTGGGCATCCAGCAGAGTCACCAGCCGAAGCCCCGGCACAGGGCACTGGCAGGCCAGCACTGCCGGGGTAGGCACCCCCACCAGTGGCAGGCCCAGGGCATAGGCCATGGCTTTGGCTGCCGCCAGCCCTATGCGCAGGCCGGTGAAGGAGCCGGGGCCCTGGCTGACGGCAATGCCCGTCAGTTGCTCTTTTTTCAGCCCCGCCATCTGCAACACCTGACGAATATGGGGCACCAGGGTTTCCGAATGGGTAAGCCTGCCCTGCACCGTCAGCTCCGCCGCCAGCTTCCTGCCGGAAATCACGGCCACGCTGGACACCTGGGTGGCCGTATCAAGGGCCAGTAAGCCTGACGCCTCAGCCATGCTTGACAATTTCTTCCAACTCCTTCAAAAATCCCTGATGCCTCCCGCCGTGACAGCCGAAGGTCAACTGCCGCTCCTGCTCCCGGCCCTGCACCTTCCCGAAATGCACCAGCACATAATCCTCCGGCATTTCCTCCGGGAACTTATCCGGCCACTCTATGAGCACAATGCCCTCCGGCTCCTCCGTATACTCGTAAAAGCCGATATCCTCCAGTTCTTCCTCCGTCTCCAGCCGGTACAAATCGAAGTGGAAAATGGGGCAGATGCCCTCATACACATTCATCAGATTGAAGGTGGGGCTGGTAATCTCCCCCTCCGCTCCCAGGGTCCTGGCCAGGCTGCGCACAAACAGGGTCTTGCCCGCCCCGAGGTCGCCCTCCAGGCACAGCACAGTCCCCTCGCGAATCTTCTGGCCCACCTTGCAGGCCAGTCCGGCAGTCTCCTCCGGGGAATGGGTTGTACAGGTAAACATATCGCTTGATTCGCTCCTATATAGTTCCATTCTGAAAACAAATCTGTAATTTTATATTATAACGCCGTTGTTCCAGTTTTGCCAAGGGCAAAACTTCCACTTGGCGTTTCAACGAGGCATAAGATGTCCCCCACTTACGGAAGTTTGGGACATCTTATGCCTCGTTATAACGCAGTACGCTGTTTTTTTCTACTGACTGCTTGAATTACAGCCGGATTTATCATCTTCCTTGTTCCAAATCATAATTTCTTGCTTTTTTTCCCACTTTATCATATAATAAAAAAAGTCAGACAAGCAAGTCATGTAATTAACTGTGTATTGTTTTTAGGAGGAATCGCCATGAAAAAATGGGTATGCACTATTTGCGGCTATGTCCATGAAGGGGATACCCCCCCGGAGAAATGCCCCATCTGCAAGGCTCCGGCTGACAAATTCAAGGAGCAGACCGGTGAGCTCGTCTTTGCTGACGAGCATCGCGTAGGCGTGGCCAAGGGTGTTGATGAGCGCATCATCGAGGGCCTGCGCCAGAACTTCACAGGTGAATGCTCCGAAGTCGGCATGTACCTCGCCATGAGCCGCCAGGCTGACCGGGAAGGCTATCCTGAAATCGCCGAAGCCTATAAGCGCTATGCCTGGGAAGAAGCTGAGCACGCCGCTAAATTCGCGGAGCTCCTGGGGGAAGTCCTCACCGACAGCACCAAGAAGAACCTGGAGATGCGCATCGACGCCGAGCATGGCGCCTGCGCAGGCAAGAAGGAACTGGCAACCCTGGCCAAGCAGCTCAACCTGGATGCCATCCATGACACCGTACATGAGATGTGCAAGGACGAAGCCCGCCACGGCTGCGGCTTCAAGGGCCTGCATGACCGCTATTTCAAATAAGGGATTCTCCGCATAAAGAAACAGGGACGCCTCACGCGTCCCTGTTTCTTTATGCTTTCACCCTCATGCGCTGTACTCCTTCAGAAGCGAAGCCGGGTCGAAGCCCTTGGCCCGGATGAAATTGTAGAGATCCACGTCATCCACCACGGTGTCGATATGACGCTCCACCTGCTCACTCAGGTCTTCCTCATAGGGATGGGCCAGATTCTGCCCGGAGGCATCCGCAAACATGATGACCCGCGGCCTGTCCGTATGCCCGAACTGCACTTCCTTCACTATGCCGTAGCCCGCAGTGGTTTTCAGCACGGCCCCCACCGGATAGATGGCGACATTTGCAAAGAAGAATTTCAGCAGCCTTTCGTCAAATTGCCCCGCCGAGCAATTCGCCATTATATTGTAGGCAATGGCCGGCGAATAGGCTTTCTTGTAAGGACGGGTGCTGGTCAGGGCATCGTACACATCCGCAATGGCACTGATACGCCCGTACAGGTGAATCTTGTCCCCCGCCAGCCCATCGGGATAGCCCGTGCCATCCATATGCTCATGGTGCTGCAAGGCCACTACGGCAAGCTTGGCCCCATCCTCCAGGTGCATCCGCATGATCTTATCGAAGCCGGCCATGGGATGATGCTTGATGATATCAAACTCATTCTTCGTCAGGCGTCCCGGCTTGTTCAAGACCTCCTGGGGCACTGCGATCTTGCCCAGGTCATGCAGGAGCGCCCCCAGGGTCAGCTCCGTCAACTGCTTTTCCGTCAGTCCGGCCAGCACGCCGATGAGCCCCGAGAGCATCGCCACATTAACGCTGTGGGCAAATGTATACATATCATGGACGCGAATATCCGTAAGCTGCACCAGATTGCCGCGCCGCTCCATAATATCATTGACCATGGCAGCGGCAGCCTTGGACAAAGGCTCCAGGTCGAAAGTCCCGCTCTGCTCGATCTGCTGGAACACATCGTACACGCGCTTCACCGCCAGGGCTCTTGTCTTCTCTGACAGGATTTCCTCCGGCGGCAGGAGCTTCTCATCCACCACCGTGCTCACCACGTGCAGATTCGACACCCCTAAGTTGCGCAACCTGTCTATGTACTGCTTGGTAAGTTCCGTGCCCCGTGTGAGATAGTTCGCACCACTGGAATTGTAGATGCTCTGTGCTGTAACCATCCCCGGTTTCAGCCGTTTCAGCGGTAAATCAATCATCCAGTTCCTCGCCCCTGCCTTTCCTAGACCAGACGTTGCTCCACTCGCTACTTTACTATGTAAAGATTAAGCTTTCTGCAATCCTTTGTCAATAGCATTGTATGCAAAAATCCTCCCTCTGCCCCATAGCTTGCGTGAATTCATTTGACAACATTCTTAGCCTGCAAGTACTCCACCTTATGGCGCAGTTCCATCTCGCTCAGGGCCATCAAAAATTCCAGCCCGAGGATAATCGCCGTGGCAATAAACTTGAACCAGATAAACAGCACAAACAAGCCAAACAGGGAACCATAGGCAATGCCCATGCTGGGTATCATCAGCATGCACCAACTGTAAACAGCCGTTGCCAGCAGCCAGGCGCAAGTCACCAGCAGCGAGGTGAGAGCGGACTGCTTAAAAGTCGGCGTGTAGGAATGGGGAGCAAAGATATAAAAGAGCATCAGCCAGACCACAATGACCGCGAAGGGCGCCGCAAAGCGGAAAACATCCCACAGTATCACCAGGGCCTCGGGCAGCCCCAGACTGTCATTCAGGTATTGGAAAAAGGCATTGCCAAAGACCGGCAGGCCCAGGGAAAACAGGATGACCACCATCAGGCCCAGAGTGAAGATAACCCCCTTGATATGCACCAGCACAGTCTGCCGTATATCATGGGCCAGTTCCTCCGTGCGTGCGTAATCCAGGCTGTCCGTTGCCCGGATCAGGATCTCAATGCCCTGTACGAAGCTGTACATGGCAAAGACAGCCGTCACCCACATCCACGCCGTGCTGCGCGCCGACACAATGCGCCGGATATCAGCCATGATAGGGCCGGCGACACGCTCAGGCAGATAATATCCCACCGCCCCATACAGGGCATCGATCTGGCTCGACATCAGGACTATCGTCACATTCACCAGGAAAACCAGAAACGGCAGAAAACCCAAAAGGAAATAATAAGCCGTGCCGGAGGCCATATCAAACCAGCTGCTCACCCGATGGTAGCCCACGAAGCGCTGATAGAAGAACACAGCCATCTCGCCCAGGGGCTCCAATTTTCTGATAATGCGCTGAATGAATTCGTCCATGCTCCCGCCTCCCCCAGGCATACCCAATAACCAGCCTTCCTTAGGAGTAATATTCAACTTGCCTGCCCCATAATCCTGCCACCACAGACATCAGGCAAGGACGAGGGCAAAGGGAAACATTTTACAGATGAGGAACTGGAGGCGCTATTCAATGGGGCTGATATTTGATGACGAAGCCTTTGAAGTAATCAAACAGCCCATAACCCTGACATAAAAGGTTATGGGCTGTTTTTGATATACTGCCTGGGAATCTTATGGATAAAGCGGCTCATATGGTGCATATGTCCGCACTGGAACTGTGTCCAGGAGATAAAAAGCTGCTTCTTCGCGCGGGTAATCGCAACATAGAACAGCCTGGCTTCCTCATCCAGGCTGCCGTTCTTCTCCGCCTGGAAACCGGGGAAAGTGCCTTCCTGCATGCCTGCGAGAAACACATAGTCAAATTCGCTGCCCTTGGCCTGATGCACCGTAATAATGGGGATCTGCTTCTTCGTCAGCACATCCAGCTCGGTATTGGAAAGAGTAGTATAGCGCAGGAAGCGTGCAATGGCATCCAGGGGCTGCACCGTAATATCATCCACATCACGGGCCTGCCTGTACAGATCCCGCAGATTTTCCACACGCTGGGCTTCCTTGTGCCGCTCATAATAATCCTTGATACCGGCCCGGTTCACGATTTCGCCAATAAGCTTCCAGGGACGCACCAGGGGCGCCTGTGCGCGGAACTCATGCATTTCCTCCGCCAGTTCCCGGAACATTTCCTGCCATTTGGCAAAATAGGCCCTGCGCGCCTCCCTCTGGGGCACAATATTTTCCCGCAGGGCGTAGAGCAGTATATCCGCCGTCGCCAGAATATCATCCATCGCATCATGTGAGGAAGCATGGGCGGCACCACAGAATTTATAGAGGGACTCCAGCTTATGATCCGGCAGATTCGGATAGAAGCGGCAGAAAATATCCAAAGTATCATAGTAGCAGGGGTAATCAAGCTGCGGCAGGCCCAGCCTGGCCAGGCAGCTTGAAGTAATGCCGAGATCGTAGGTCACGTTATGGCCTACGAGCACCGCCCCCCGCGCAAACTCCGCAAATTCCGCCAGGGCCCCCTCCGCATCTTCGCCGTGCTCTGCCAGCCAGGCATCTGTCAGCCCGTGCACCCGCACGGAGCCCCCCACACTGCGCGTGGGCCTGATATTGCGCTTGAATTCCTCCGCCACCCTGCCATCCGGTGCCAGCCTGATGCCGGCAATCTGGATGATTTCATCACGGGTCGGGTCGAGGCCCGTGGATTCCACATCGAAGACCACAACATTCCCGGCTGCCAGGGCCTCAGTCAGGGGCGCAAAAACGTCCCCGGCTCTCCATGCCTCATCGTCAAGGAAATCAGTCAGGGACAGCCCTGTGCGGCGCACCTCCGCCGCACCAATGGCCTTGATGGTGGCCGGCCCTATCCCCTTGCCGAAGCGATTCAAGAGGCGCACCAGGCTGGCAGCATCATGCTTATTCACCGTCAGGCGCAGGAAGGCCAGGGCATCCTTGATCTCCTGGCGGCGAAAGAATTTCAGTTCCTCAATCAGCATAAAGGGCAGCCGCTCCTCCTGGGGCAACTGGCGGCTCAGGGCGCGGAACTGGCTGGACAGTTCCTTATTGTACTTATTATTGCGGGTCAGGATACATACACGTGCATAATCCTCCGCAGGCAGGCGCTGGATGCGGTAATAGAGCCACTGAGCCTCCTCGTTGAAATCCACGGCCCCCTTCAGCTCAATCGGCTCTCCCTGCACGCTGCTCACTGCTTCCAGTCCCTCCGGGTACAGCGCCGACACGCGCTCCGGGAAAAGCTGCGCCAGGCAGCCGAAGGAGGCAGACAGGAGCACCTGGGTGGAGCGGTAGTTTGTCTTCAGGACAATGCGGCGCGGATGGCATTCCCGCTGATAGCGCCTGAGCACCGCCTCCGGCCTTGAGCCGCGCCACTCATAGATAGTCTGGAAATAATCCCCGCACAAGAGCAGGCGGCTCTCGCCGAAGATATGGGAAATCAGGCTGTATTCCAGCTCATTCGTATCCTGCACCTCGTCGATATTGATATACAGGAAGCGTCTCGCCCACTTGGCCCGCACCTCCCTGTCAGAGAGCAGGGCCTGTGCCCGCACAATCAGGTCAGTGAAGTCCAGTCCGTGCATATCCCGCAGGCGCTCATCATATTCCTCGGCCAGGCTGGCACCCCATTTGCACCAGCCCTGATAAAGCTGCTGGTAAAAAGAATAGCGGTCATCCACCGCCAGGGAACGCACCCGTCCCTGCTGCTCCCGCAAGAGCCGTTCCAGCGTTTCCTGACGGCTCAGGGGCCTTCCGTCCTGCTCGCGGTAAATTGCCTGTGACTCCTTCAAGAGGCCGGTCAGGGCTTGCAGGGCCCTGACCGGCCATTTATTTTCACTGATTTCCCGCAAGAGGCTCTGGCAATCCACCTCATCCACTATGGTAAAATCTGCGAAAAGCTCCGGGCTGCGCTTGGCCTCGGTCTTGATAATATCATAGCAGAAACCGTGGAAAGTCTTCACCGGTACCCGCAGGCCCCCTGCCCCTGCCCGTTCCTCTATGCGCTGCTGCATCTCACGGCAGGCTTTATTGGTGAAAGTCAGGCACAGTATCTCCTCCGGCATTGCCCGGCCGGAAAGGATGATATTAGCCACCCTGTAAGCCAGGGTGTCCGTTTTCCCCGTACCCGCCGGAGCCAGCAGCAGGATATTCTCATCCAATTCCTCTGCCGCAGCCCGCTGAGCCGGGTTCAGCCTGCCTAAATCCAGGCCGCCCCCTGCTGCCTGTCCCGTGCTCATACCTTCCACCTTCCCATCCCCTTTTCTGCAGTACAAGTATAGCACATAAAAGCACAGGCATTTCACCTGTGCTCCTTGCCCATCTGCTTCTATCTGCTTACCTTCTCAATACACCAATCCCTGCCTCCGCAGTTCCTTATTTGCGGCTCAGTCTCACACATCATCAAAAACTTACGTTATACACTACCACCTGGTAGCAGTCCCCCTTACGATTCATCTGCAGGACTACGCCAACATCCCTGCTGCCTGTACACAGGTATTCAGGCTCTGCACTATCGAGTATCTCCGGGTGTTCCGACATCCAGAGCAGAACCTCACCCAGGCTGATGTAGGGCCTGATTTTTTCGGAAAGATTGTGCTTGAGTATAAACTCGAGGCAGCCAGCTTCAAAATCCATTTGAATTCTCATAAAGATTCCCCTTTCTGCAGAGACTAAATAAATCGGAAAAATAGGCAGACTGATACCAGTCACCTATTTCACCCTCTGCCAAAGGGGTTCACTCTCTATTGACTTTTCTGTAGAACCAGTATAGCACATTTTCAGGCTTATGGGTAGCCTATCAGGCTACCCTGGATATTTTTTTGCCCCATATTGCAATACGGTTCTTCATGGTTTACGCAGTATTTCATGCCCTTTAGTCAACTACTCTCCCGCCAGTTGGTCAGCGGTTTGCAGCCATTACTGTACAAAGCCTCATTTACCTCATCTATTTTATAGCGGTCATGCTCCAGGAAATACATTACTATCATATCCCCCAGACTGCTGGGTGACAGGGCATAGCCTGCCCGCCGCAGGAGATCCGCAGCTTCCTCTATATCAAGATGCAGGGCAAAAACGAAGGCCAGCACAGTCTCCTTGGTGGGGTGATACTTGATATTATTGCGTATCTTGGCAAAGTGTCCCTTGGTTATCCCCACGGCACTGTACACATCCACCGGTTCGCGTTTCCGCTTCTTAATCCACCACATAAGCTTCTCGGAAAAAGACATTTCCAATTTCTCAGACAGATATTCAAGACCCTTAATAAAATCTATGCTCAGCGCGGCTGCCGCAGCACCTATGAGCGGAGTCCCCTGTGTGGCAAGCCTTGGCCCCTTCTCCTGTTCCTCCGTAAAATTCCTTGCCTCAGCCCCCTCCGGGCGATAGTGCAGCAGCAGGTACTGTCTCAAATCTTCCTGCAATTCCTGATCCAGCATCCGGCATCCCTCCTTATTCTTAAACTTTAATATTCGCCAACTCCTGCCAAAAACCTCCCTTTTCTTTTCCATACCGCAAAAAGCACAGGCATTTCACCTGTGCTCTCTGCGCCTCTGCCGCTATCTGCTTGCTTTCTCCTTATTCTATGCCAGATCAGCCAGTCTCTGCTCTGCTTCCTCATTGCCGGCCGCTTTGGCTTTTTCGTACCATTTCCTTGCTTCCGCAATATCCTGCTCTATGCCGTCCCCCTCCATGTAAATGTCACCAAGAACAAGCATAGCAAAATTGTAACCATGACCAGCGGATTTTTTATACCATTCTACAACTTTGAGCATATCACGCTCCACTCCTGCCCCTTCCCTGTACAAATCCCCAATTCTTGCCTCTGCAACGTGCTGATATGGGTTGTCATCACTTAGGGCTTTCAGGTAGAATTCCATAGCCTTGTCATAATCCTGCCTGTAATAGTAAATCGTCCCCAAAGGCATAAACGGCGCTTCATTTCCTGCCATAATAGCCTTTTCATACCAATCCTTAGCCAGGGAATAATCTTTCTCCACACCGTTGCCGAAATAATAGAGATCGCCGATGCTGTACATGGCCTCACTATCGCCGCCATCTGCCGCACATTTATGCCAGGCCATGGCAGCAATATAATCCTGCTCCACACCTACACCATTTTCGTAAAGGTAAGCCATGTTCTCCATAGCCGTCACATCACCCAATTTGGCCGCCCGGAGAGTCCAATGAGCACTCTGAGCACTGTCCTTTTTTACGCCTTCCCCATTCATATACATATGCCCCAGGGAGCACATTGAACTGGCATTATCATGCTCGGCGCCCTTTTTGTACCACTCTGTTGCCTTCCTCAAATCCCGCTTCACACCGTTGCCCCAGCGGTACATATCGCCTATATCATCCTCTGCCAGACTCCGGTACTCATTGTCGTTAGCAGCAGCCTGAAGGTAATACTTCATGGCCTTGTCATACTGCTCCTCATCATAGTAAATTCTGCCTAAAGGGTACAGATACTCATCCTCACCCTCCTTCAATGCCTTTTCAAAATATTCCCTGGCCTTGTCATAATCCACAGCCTTGCTTCCACGACCGCAATAATAAGCAATGCCCAATTCCCCAAAAGCCTTACCTGCTTCGCCCTCAGTTGCCGCCTTTTCATACCAATAGTTTGCTATATCATAATTTTTTTCTACATCTTCACCATTTGAATACATTTCTCCCAAATCAAGCATGGCCTCCACTATACCCTGACTTGCGGCACGCTGGTAATAATCCAGAGCCAAGGGGAAATTTTCTTCTGTTCCTACTCCATATCTATACATCCTGGCCAGCTCGTAAATTGCGGCATAGCGACAATTAGTCCCCTTTTCCGCTGCTATCTCATAGCACTTGAACGCATTATCATAGTCCTCCATTTCGCTATAAACATTCCCCTGCATCCACCAGCCGTCCATATCTTCGGCATCAATTACCTTTTGATACCACTCTGCTGCTTTATCGTATGATTGCTCTACGCCCGTACCATACTGATACAACAAGCCCACAGAAGCCATCCCATCAGTCGAGCCGGCCTCAGCCGCCGCCTGATAATACTTGATAGCACTGCCTATATCGCCTGTGTCCTCTGCCTGCACCCCCAATTCCATCAATTCCTCAATGCTCTTTTCTTTCGCCATAACAATCAGCCTCCTATGCCTGTTCACACGGTTTTCTTCAAAGCGCAAGCAATACATACACCCCTACCTGCTCTCCCAGGGATTCATCAATACTTGCTCCCCATAGTACATTGCAATCATCATTTTCCAGCCACTCAGCTATCACGGAAGTTGCTTCATTCACCTCATACATATTGATATTTTCTTCACTGCCGACCACATTAAGCATCACGGATTTTGACATTCTGGCATCGTCATATTTTGCAGCTAAATGTTTCGTCACCTGCTTTGCAGCAGTACAAGTAGCCCTCTTCCCGAAAGCTATTGCCTTAGCAAAGAAACACCTCTCCTTGCCATCAAGCAACGCTTTAATGTCACGTAAATCAAGATTAACCAATCCAGGAACAGCTATCGTGTCATTTACTATCTTTACCATTCCATATATTTCTTCACCGATTTCCTTGCTGCTTGTATAATCAGCAGGATTCAGAATAAGCAACGGAGCAGAAACGCTTATTGGCTTATCAGCAACCAACACAGCAAAGACAAGCAGCCCTGCTTCCTGTGCCGCTTCAATGGCAGCTTTAAACTCAGAAATTTCCTCCTTCTCCCCACCCCCAGCAACCACAAAGGCAAGATCTGCGCCATACCAGCTTGACTTCTCTGCCGGTTCACCTGCCAGCAACAACTTGCCCCCACGTGAGAAAAGTTCGCTGTATGCGTCTGCCTTGCCTATAAAGGCTGCTTTTATTACCGCTAATTCATCTGTTTCGTTGTCGGTATCAAACATAATATTTCTCTATACCTTTCTATATTTCAAATGGTAGCTTGAAATCAACCTCTCTGGGGTATTCTACAAATTCCGCTTTATACTGGGAGTTAATAGGGACGCCTTTCATCGGTTACAAATATATTACTCCATCATCCCTCACATTCTCTTTGTTTTTTGAATCTAAGGGTTCCTGCAATGACAATGCTCCACTCTCCCTTGCTTTCATCATAGACCTTAAAGCTTCAATATAAACCACAGCAGGGACAGTAACACGATAGGCAGGACCGGCTATTTCCTTGACAGTCCAAGCTGCCATCAGTAATGCCAGCGGTCCAGATACAAACGACAGCACTCTTGTCAATGCAGCATTTGCCGCTAAGGATAAGCCCCGTCCCAAAACCATCCGAGCTATATTATTCGCTATTATTAGTGACAGCTGATATGAGGCAAAACCTCCTGCCTTGAATAAAGCAGCAAATAATATTCCCCCTCCTTTCATGAAAATTCCTTTCTTTTCTTCTTCATTTTTGAAAACATTGTTTATGAATTCTCGCTTCTCATCATCATTTAACTTTTCAAATATGGAACTCACCATTTTTTCCAGCAGTGCCTCTCCCATGTCTTCTGTCGATGTGTATTTCACCTTCATCTTATCACACACATCTTTCAGTACCACATTATAAGTTTCCTGAGATGCAAATGTAATACTTCCATAATCTAGCAACTCATTTATGGTCGCTTCAACATAATTATAATAGTTGTCATAATCCTCCTTTTGGTTCAATGAACAATTAAATCCACCTTTATCTCGTATAATATCAGCCAAAATTTCAAACTCATTTTTCGGAACATCATGTAAAAAATGTGTTGACTTACTCAATTTCAAATCCTCCTCAAAATATCATATGCTAAATGAGCTATTCTCTTCACACTTTAAGAATTCTATTTTTGCTATAATTAATATTTTGACCATACGAGCAGATGATGTTTTTCTAATTTTAGCAAGGTACTAATTACTTCTTGATGATCCACCTTCATTCCATAGTATCTCAAACACTTCACAATCTCTTTGACAGATAATTTACCCGTGGTCAAAAGTAATATATTACTCTCTACGCTAGACAAGACACAATCACAAAACTCAAACTCGTCCTCATTAATTTTCCTTATTTTGTTATATATTTCTGTGACTCGCATAGGGTGAGCATCTTGTATATTATTTTTTAGTTCAATAGAGGATACAGCTTCACCAGAATATAAGAATGAATAATACGAAAATAAAACAGTATTTTCTTTCAAGAAACGATACCACAATCCCAAACTTATATTTTTATCTCTTAAACCAAACCATCTTTTTATATACGAGGTTGGAACACTCCAATTTTCTAACATATATTTCATATGTTCTCTTAATGACGATTCCATATCCTTCATTTGTTGACATATATCCCACTTAGAATATTCTCTGGTTTCAATTTGTGGGAAATCTCCCAGTGAGGTTATAAAATCATGGTCTATTATTTTCAAACCATAATCTTCTGGCCGCTTTGTCATAGATGTATTTGGTAACGGCCAAAAGGAGACAACTCCTAACTCTACACGCCCTTCACCTATATTTAGCAACTCCTTAGCAAATGCAAGATTTTCCTCATAAACAGATTTATTATAGAGTGCTCCTGCTAAAATAATATTTCCATAAACTTCCAATCCTGCATCCACGCACCACTTTACAACCTGTTTAATCTCCTCCACTGTCGTATTTTTCCTATAGGCATCTAATACTTGTTGTGTTCCTGACTCTATCCCCAACTGTATTCGACACCCTCCTCCGTCAGCGATATATTTTATCATTTCTGGGTGCTGATATAGTGTACGAACATGTCCCTCACAAAACCAATATAATTCCCTTCTTTCCCTTCGTTTCGCCAATTCTGCACATAGTCTTTTCACTCTCTCAGGCTGCAACGTAAAGGTATCATCTACAAACATAATAAATGGTATTTCTAATTCCTTTTGAAGATATACATCTATTTCCTGCATAACATTTTCAACAGTTCTGAATCGTACTTGGCGTGTATGATGACCTTCATGACAAAAAGCACAATTAAATGGGCACCCCCTTCCTGTCATAATACTTAGCCCTGGAAATTTTGATTCTGGTATAAGATAACATTCATCACCTACAATAGGGATGTCATCAAGGTTCTGTATAGGAAATCTGTCTTTATTGACTATAATTTTATTATCATTGAGATAGGCTATTCCGAGAATTTTTTCAATTTTACCTATATTTTCAAGAAAAAAATCCATTAGCTCTAAGACAGTTATTTCTCCCTCATACCTCACTATTGCATCGCACTGGGCTTGCAATAGAAAGTCAATGTCAAGTGCCGTAGATTGTGGCCCCCCTACTATTACAGGCAGTTGAAAATTATCCTTAATGTATTTACTGAGAAAAATATTTTCTGTCACATTTTCATAATCGCAATACAAACCGATCATTTTTACTTTTTCTTCCCTGCAAGCTTTGTCTAATATTTTCCATCCTTCCATTAATCCTCCAGAATATCCTTGTGCCGAATAGCCATTTTTATTAATGAATGCAGATAATATATAAATACCTAAAAACCCGCCATATTCTATTTTTTGGTTTAGATACCTTCTATGTAAATTAAAGAATATAATATCATTATCTCTCATCGTCATCCCCTTGATTGTTCTAAGAGAGCACTAATACTAAAGTTGGATACCTTGCAAGGACTTACAGACTTTATAGTTTAACCTCAAAAATTCTTCTTCATCATAAAATTGATAAAAATACTTATCATATATCTCAGATACATTACATATAAGAGGACGGTTTTTATAAATATTGCAGAGATTTGTTTTCCTATCAAGGAAAATACATACACCATCTCCGGCATCATACTCCCTCAATGCTTGAATGCTGCCTATATGACGGCAACATTCTCCGCATTGAGTACACTGAAATTCTAGATCCATTTGTAGAATTAACCCCTCTTGCTTTTTCCCTCCGCCAGCCTCCTAACAAATTCTTTATTGGAATTCAATACATATTCACTTTCACTATCTAACGTTCCATCTTCACGTAGTATAGGAGTATCTATAACAAGTTTTATTGTCTTTGCGATTTGAACAGTGTTTGCTATGGTAATTTTTTCATAATCCGTGTATTCTTGCCAATTTGTACCAGAGTCTTGAATAACACGTTTCATTTCGCCATTACTTTTCACAAGAAAGCCATTTAAATCTGACAACAGACTGGTGATTTGCTGACTACGTTTACTTATAGCGTCCAGCAAAGTGCATATGTTTTTTCCTTCTTGCTGAAACTGTTTTGCTTTTGAATGATTTGTTTTTGCCTCATTTAGCGCTTTTTCTGCCTTAGCTGAATAAAAAGATCCTCCTACAAAAAGTAATGGACCTGCAACAAGACCACCCAAAACTGCCATTCCGCCAGCCATGCCAAATCCCCCAGCAGCCAATGACCCACCGCCAAGCCAAGCTAAAGTCGCATTGGTAGCTGCCGCCCCACTTAAACCAGCAATCGCTGTTCCTGTACTGGCTGCCGCAAGGGTACCAACAGCTCCATAAGCTCCTGCTGCTGCAAGAGCACCTGCACCAATACTTCCCAGGCCTCCACTTGCAAGTTCTCCCAAGGAAACTGATGCATTTTTCATTTCTATAAAATCTTTTCCATTTACATTGAAATCACGGATTTCATCCAATCCGACACTGTCTCTCAGATTCACATTTTTAATTTGAGAAAAAATATCTACAAAATCCCGTATGCCATTTGTCATAATCGATATCTTTTTTCTTCCTAGCGAAATAAGTTTAGAGTTGGCAGATTCGCGACTATATTTTATTCCTCCATTAGTGACATCAACAATATTTTGTGCTTTTTCATTTAAATCATTTGCATTTCCCATTGTCTCTTTTGCATCTAAAATTTTCTTGCCACCACCTACAGCTAATACTGCCGCAGCTCCTCCCAAAATAAATGGAACAGCCATAGCTAAAACCTCCTTAAATCTATAACATCTTTTTATTTTATAGATTGACAAAGCCTTTTTCTATTTTTTCAGAGTTATAATTCTAAAGCTCTTGTATCATCATTCATCAGTTCATCAAATTCCACAAATGTACTTTGTTCTAACGCTCTTCCAAACGAAGAAAGGATTTGATTCAGCCCTATTGTCAATTTGTCAAAATTATTTCTCATACAAGCATCAGTTATTTTATCAAGCCCATCTTGAATAGTATTCGAACGATTTGCAAAGAGTTTGTTTGTAACATTTATAAAATTTCGTCTCTCGATTTCCATTTTTGTAATTGCATTTTCTGTTGCTATTTTCACTCTCTGGTATTCTTCTGCAGATTTTTTTTCTTCTTCAATAGCTTTTAAAAGAGAGGAATACATTACCCCTGAAACTGCTGTACCGACTAATGCACCTACTGCTGCGCCCACCAAAGGAATAGGGATTGCAGCCTGACCAACAACGGTTGCATAACTAGCCACAACTGCCGCTGTCCCTCTTTCTCCTAATTGGACAATACATTCTGCTGATGAAATTTTTCCTTTGGCAAAATTACACAAAATATCACCTGTAGCCATTACCGCAGTCACGACTTTTGCTGGTGCATTTGCCTTTACTAATGCCTTAATAAATTCCGACGAACTATTAGACAGACTATGACCGACCACTGAAAGTGTCCCTGTTAGTGCAAAACCAGTTGCCCCAGCCTTGATGGTGTCCTCCGCTATGTTTTTCAGCGCATCTTCTGGTTTCCTATTTCCCTTGATTACATCCACTATATTGTTCATCGTAGACATTAAAGCCGTCATGCTTGCTGCATTTATTGCGCCTTCCTTACCAGCTTTATATGCTTCTGTGTAAATGTTTTCCCATTGCTGTTTCTCAAGTTTCTTATCTATGATTCTTTTTGCTTTCTGTCCACTTTTAACAGCCTTTTGTTTCCCTTCATCAGATATTTCAGTTCCCGTTTTATTTAAATAATTTTCATCGCTAACCAACTCTTCATTCGTTCTGCTTCGCTTTGCATTATTAAATTTTCTGGACACGACCTCCATATTATTTTCACTATTGGCAACGTCTTTAATATTTTCATTTTTTACCCACGGATTATCCTTATATTCCTTGTGTATTCTTTCAATAGGTACTTTGTGATCAGATTCTGCTAAATGTTCAGTCCAATTTTCTCCATATTTTAATTTAGCCTCTTTTTTTGTTAATACAAGTATCTTTTCTGTGTAAGGATCTTTCACCACTTCCGCTTGTTTAAAAGCTTGCATCTTAGTATTAACTTTTGCTCTAGGGCTATCATATATTCTCCTGTTTCCAGTGTATTGTTGCGGTTTACCATATTCAACCTCTAATCTGCTAATTGAGGCCTTAGTTGTTTCTCCTGCTACGATTCCTGTAGCGATATTTTGACTTTCCTTTTTTTTATTTTCAACTTTGTCTTCCATTGACACACCTTCTTCATCTATTAAAATAGTAAAGACCAACCAAAACCAAAATATTAAATACAAAACCTGATATTTGTATTATCCCCGGATCTTTACACATTTTATTTACACAAGCATAAAAAAGAAATCCTGAGCCAATCCATATAACAATAGTAATTATATATTTTATTATATTTACATCCGGCACAGCCACCATATAGATTATAAAAAACCACACTGCTGTAGGAACCAAAGATATCACTATTGGCAGCATATCACTTTCTTTTTTCACTCTTACATTCCGCCTCTCCGTTAAAAATATTAACTTTGAAACGCTTTTTATATAGTACAGCAAAATCATAGCAACAATGCGGAATCAAATTTTATTCGATTGCCTAACTTGCCAAAATCAAACAACCGCCTATACAGACCTAAAGGGTAAATAGATGTAATTTTCCCAATTCATCTTATATTATACGTTCATTTACTGCTATAGTCAAGATTTATAGCACTAATTAAACGCCTTTCCCCCTCCACTGCACATCAATATAATAATGATACAGGTGTAAACAAGCCCGGAACCTCAGCCCTGGCGGTATTTTTAGTACACAACGAAGCGAAGGAGTGGATTCCCCTATGAACATCACGGCCTACCGCTTGCGCGCCCTGCGTGAGCAAAAGGGCTTGTCCCAGAGGGAGGTGGCAGAGCGCATTGGCATGACCCGCGCGGCCTACAACAAGTATGAGCGCGGCACCAGCCGTCCCGTGCGGAAACTGGATGAGCTGTCCGACCTCTTTGGTGTCACCATAGACTACCTTCTCGGCAAAGATGCCACTCCCTTTGAAAATGAACTGCCGGACATCGCTTCCCATGACCATGACCAGATACGGAAATATCTCAATCTCAGCGAGGAAGGAAAGGTCATGGTGGACATAATGCTGAATGCCGTCTCTGAGCGGGAAAGAAAACGCTGACATGCCATATACATCGCCGTGCCTCAATCAAAACCTGTCTGTCCTGACCTTAAACTCCCGCACCATCCTACCCAGTTCCTCCTTCATCTCCTCCTTCCCCGGTGCCCCCGCCGCCTTTTCTCTCATCTCGGCAATGATTTCCTCCCCCAAGTCCCCCAGATCCGCCTGATATTTTGCCACCATTTCCTTTATCCTGGCATAGACCTGTTCCCGTTCTTCCTCGGTGACGCTCTCATCCATGGCCCACTGGGCCTGCTCCCTTACAAAATCTGCCAGTATTTCCAGCCCATCCCTTTCCTCCTCAGTTTCTTTTCTGTCATCTTCCTCCAGGATAGCTGCCAAAACCAGGCCAGCCAGTCCTCCTGCTGCCAAGAGCAGCCCGTCTCTGCGCCAGGACATATAAATCTCCTCCTTGCCGTCACTACATTCATCTGATGGTTTTATTATACAGAGACTTGCCCCACAAGTGGTATCCTGGCAGGCAACCCTGCAAATTTTCTTTGCGTACTCTATACTCGCGAACAATGAAAGTTACCAAAATGGAACAACATAACCACAAGTATATGCAGATAGCGTAAGAGCTTTACTTCGCGTCCCTCGTAAATTCTAACTCTCTCTGATGTAAAAGCACGGACTAGATCAGCCCGTGCTTTTTCTTATAAATTTAGCATTTCAATGCACCTAAGAGCATCCTTCTCTTGCAGTCCAACCTCCGAATCAGTCTGCACGAGGTTTGTTTCTGTGAACTCTGCCATATCCGCATCATCGTCCAGGATAACGAATTTTTCAACCGACTGCTCGTTATCACTAAGCCATTGACGTATCTCTTCCCCTCGACACGATACCCCGGACAGTACAGGCGTACTGTCCATGATTTCTAAACCATATTCCTTCAACCTGTCCGATAGAATATTTTTTACCCTAGCGAATCCTGCTCGCCATGATGAGGACAAAACGATCCTGGCTCCTGTAGCTTCCACAATATACTGCAATAATCGAAAATGAGAATCTGTCCGTAACTTAATCGTATTTCCATCCTGCTTTGAGTTAAGCACACCATCTACGTCTAAAAATATCACTTTCAAATATTCTCCCTCCCCACCAATAATTTTTCATTTATCATAGCCCCGAAGAACAGCTTCCAATATTTGATAATCTACAGTCTTAGTCCTATCGAAAGACATTTCTTCCAACTCCAATGGATAAATTGATTCCTTCGACTTTGAGGCTTTGATATAATTATTATAGGCTTCTTTCTTACGTTCCGTCCAACGACCATACCCATAGTAGCAAATGTTCCCCTTGGTAAACGCAGCCCAGCCATCGCCTTCTTTTATTGCCTTATTCAGCCATCTTATTTCATGCTTCAACTTAGCATCCGAATTCTTTTTGGCAGTTTCTGCAAAGGAGCCGGCAATATATTCGCGACCAAGACGACCAATGCTCTCCAGACCGCTATCCTTTACAGCCTGCTCAAGCCAGACCATATATCTCTTTGATAAATCAGTTGCCCATGTATCCTTAGCCATCTGATAGTACAGACGAGCTCTTTCATCATCCTGCCTTCGCCCCTTCTTTCCCTTCTCATAAACCTTTCCCAAAAAGAGCATTGCTGCCACATCGCCATTAGCTGCCAGTTCCTCTCTGCCTCGTATTTCTTCATCATAATATCCCAGCAACTCCAGCCCGTGACACAGCTTACAGCATTTCCCATCATAGTAGGCAGAAATACTGTCAACCTTTTCAGCAGTTAGATCCACCACCCTTGGAACCGAAGAAAACGTAATAAAAGCACCACTCATAAGACTTTGCCTGTATTTTTCTCTTTCCTTTTCCCACTCAGGCAATTTATTCTTCTCCATTTCCAGAATGCCCTGCTCAGTACACCCTTCAATTACCAGTTCTGCCGCCTTCCTGAGCCACGATACCTCTTGTGCCCGCTTTAATATTTCCTCATTCAGGTTATACATTATGCGAATGTCTTCAAATTTGCGCACACATTGAATCAAAAACTCTGCTTCATCAAACTTTTTGTATTCCACTTTATCACAATAAATCATACTTATATCTCCTTGACGATTTAAGCGAAACCGCACTCAAATACAGACTATATATGACAACTTGAATCTGCTACTCATCAGCAATGAATGCCTCACAAATCTCCCGATAATACTTAGCGCTGTCTTCATCGTTATTCTGCCTGCTCTGCTCCCATCTTCTTTGGGCCAGTTTTAGCAATCGCTCCTCTATGCCAACAGGGATTTTATACTCATGAGCAATCTGCAGGATTTCCTCCTCGCTTGGCTCTGCAATTTCACTGCCTGTAGTCTCCTCAATATATGCCAGTTCACCATTTGCTCTTTCAATGTCTTCATCGGCAGTCGCAAATGCTATGCTCAAAAAATAACTTGCTATCGCCGCTTCCCACTTTTTCTCCTCTATAAAGGCATATCCCCTGTCACGATAAATTCTTGCCAAATGCTGCGGGCGAAAAACATATTTATAGGCTTCTTTTGCTTCCTTGTGCAGGTTTTCAACATCCCCCTGATTTCTGAAAATATTCAGCCGCTCAAATCGCAACGCAACAGAACAGGGATTCCATTCCAACCCCATCCTTAAAGTATTCAGGGCCTGCTCGAATTCACCGATTTCCACCAAGGCAAATCCACAGTAATAGTAGAGGTCAGTTATCGGTTCAGTACGCCAAATTATATTCGAGCCTTTCCTAGCACGATTTCTCTGTTTTTTATTCTTTGCGTTAATTCCTGACAAAAAGTTTATAAAAATTTCAAACTGAAATATTTCATCAAAATTATAGTATTCTTCAAGCCCGTAAACTTTGAATTTCTTGACCTTTTTTATTTCTTCTTTCAGCAGCTCTATAGCTTCATTGTATTCTTTCTTTTCAATCAAAGCTTTTGCCTTTTCACAGACAGCATCAACATCCGAAAAAGCATTTGTTACATTATTATTTCCATATAACATGACTGCTGCACCTCACATTTCTAACAAAAAATTTATTATTGTTCTCAAAAACGATTACTAATCAACTTAGCCAAACTTCTGACTGCCTCCTCTGCATCTTCTCCATTTGCCCATATCTCTACCTTCGTCCCTTTCATCAACCCTAACCCCTCAATCAGCAGGACCTGCTTTGCATTAACCTTGCCTTTTCCCTTATGAATCTCTATCGTCGCACTAAATCTATTGGCAACACCAGCTAATATGGCGGCTGAAGTTTCACATATTCCTGCGTGACTTTCCACGCAAACCGTAGATTTAGCTGTTTTTCCTTCAACAATTACCTCTGGTTCGTTTTTCATATTTTCTATATCAATATCCCATTTGCCCGTCTTGACCATATCGACCAGCATCTGTTCTCCTTTAAGTGAACAGGCCACTCCCCTCCCGGAAAGCATAGCTCTTTGTGCCAATCTCCATGCGCTTTCATAATCGCCTTCACCACATGCTGCCTTGGCTTCGTTCAGAAAATCCCTTTTCATGTTTTCTTCAATCCAAATCCTTGAATTATCTTCTATCTTGTTGAATTTTTCATAGTCTTCCCACTCTCCCCAAAACCAATCTGTATGGCCACAGCGACTGATACTAAGAGCATTTTTCTCCAGTTCACTGTCTATAGCCCCAGGCCCATCAAAGCACAAATCCCCCCATTCCAATGCATAGATAGACTCTTTGGATGAGGCAGCCAGAGAATAATTATCACGTGCATCTTTCATATGCCCTCTCCAACGACCGTAACCATAGTAACATATATGCCCCAAAGTAAAAGCTGCCCAGCCGTCACCGGTCTTAGTCGCACTTCTCAGCCACCGCATTTCTTTTCTCAGCTTAATATCTTTATTTTTCTTGCCCTCCTCTTCCAAAATACCAGCCATGTACTCCCTGCCAATGCGTCCGATCATTTCCATCCCGCTTCTCTGCACAGTCCTGTCCAGCCAGAGCGTATACCTCTTGTTCAGGTCATCTGCATATGCTTCCCTGACCCGCTTCATATAATATAATGCTTTTTCTTCGTCCTTCGCCGAGCAAAACGTACCTTTTTCATATATTTTTCCCAGAAAGACCAGCGCCTTCACATCTCCGTCATCTGCCTGCTTCTCTTTTTCTCTTATTATCTCAGGAAAATACTTGCAAAGCTCTATCTTTTTATGCAATTCTTTGCATTTTCTTGCATATACAGGCTGCATGCGTTTAATCCAGTCATCCGTCTTTGATGATACTGCGGCCTCTGTCCCCACTGAAAACCATTTCCGACACAACCGATAGGGCACTTTTCTGCTTGTCCACTCCGGCTCTCTGCTCGCCATCGCCAATATTCCCTGTTGCGTGCATCCCTCCATCACCGCCTCAGCAAGCTGCTTCAGTTGCGGATTCCGCTGCGCCTTTTCCAGCTCCTCCTCAAGATTATATTTCTTGCGAATATCTGCAAAACCGTGCAAACATTCGCTGACAAACCTGCCTTCGTCAAAAGCCTTATCTTTATCAGATTGAGAAAGTGGTTGCATTACAACTGTCATAGTCTGCACTCCTCTCTTATCTTCAAATCATCCTTCTCACGCTTATTATACAAAGATTTCCGTCCGAAGTGGTACCCTGGCAGGCTACCTAAATAATATTATCTCTGAATACTTATCTGCCTTCCCGCATTCACATAAATCCTAAACACAAAAAAGAGCCTAGCAAGTCGCTAGACCCCTTGATTTTCCTGGTGCGCCTGGCGTGATTTGAAATTCAGCAAGCAATCAAGGTCACCATGGACACCTATTCCCATGTACTCCCAGATATGCAGCGTCAGGCTATTCTCGTATTCCATCGCTTCCGCCAGAGGCATGAAGCACCTGCGCATGCAGCAGCAGGACTTGTTGTTTGTTGAGGTGCTTCATTTGGCAAGCACCTCATATACGACCTGATTCCGTTTCAACAGCTTTTGGGAAGCTGCCATAACCTCCTCGTCCGAAGCGAGGGTGAAATTCTGCACGGCATCTATAGTATGACAGCCGAGCCATGTTGGTCAACCAAACGAGCCACCTTGGAAAAATTTTGATTTGCTTCGGAAATGGAAATCATTGTATTGCTATCAATGTTCATATGGATCAGCCTCCTCCTAAAAATAGATTACAGCTCCTGAACAAGACCAGCATACTGAGAACGAGTCTTCTCTGGGACTCCAAGCATATCCATTGCCTCATCCAGTGTAAAATTCATCTTAGCCATAATATGCTTCAAGTGCCTTACCGTTGCTGTGTCCTCGCCTTCCTTCCGTCCTTCATTTCGACCTTCTTTTCGACCTTCTTTTAAGCCTTCTTCCCTAGCCTCCTCGGCAATTCCTTCA
Source organism: uncultured Selenomonas sp. (assembly GCA_947167105.1). Taxonomy (GTDB): domain Bacteria; phylum Bacillota; class Negativicutes; order Selenomonadales; family Selenomonadaceae; genus Selenomonas_B. The sequence continues at coordinate 74,000 of CAMVGU010000002.1, forward strand.
CTCAGGTTGCACATGATGTTCAGCTCCTTCCGCATGTTATTATCAAGCACTATATTGAAATCGTCTTTCAGTCGCTTTGTCTTCTCCTCTGCTTTCAGCCTGGCTCTAAACAGCAGGTGCAGCATCTTCAGAAAATCATCCTCAATGGCATCAGATTTACGGAACTCCCTCACGCAATGCTTCAGGATATGTGCCAGAAAGACCTTGCGGGCGATAAAGCCCTTCGCCGTGGCATCGTAGCCGGCATTGTCATTATCCATAAATACACCGTCTATCGTATCCTATGTATGGTCTCGGCTCATTAACTGAGCACCTCCTTCATGGGCTAAGTATACCATATCATGGATAGCTTTTCCACTCGAACAAATGTTTCATTAGTTTTTTTCCTACCCTGTAGACATGATTATAAGGCAGAGAAATGAAGGAAGAGCAGGTCATGGAAAACACAAGCGGGTCTCTAATCACCGTAGAAGAGCTATTTGACAGGACAGCGTTGCTCTAGTTTTTGCTCTAGTAGCAACAAAAAAGGCCCCAAGGATTTCCTCGGAGCCTTGTATTTCCTGGTGCGCCTGGCGTGATTCGAACACGCGACCCACGGCTTAGAAGGCCGTTGCTCTATCCAGCTGAGCTACAGGTGCATGGTCGGGATGACAGGATTTGAACCTGCGACATCCAGTTCCCAAAACTGGCGCGCTACCAAACTGCGCTACATCCCGTTAAGTACCACAATATTATATCCAAATCATTCTATATTGTCAATTACATTTTCCCCATCACTACATCATACGGACTTGTGCATTTGCTGGATCAGCTCTACTGCACGCTTGCCCAGGCCTGTGTCTTTCGCGACTTCTTCGACTGAATAGCCGGACAGCAACAAGGCCCGTGCCTTGGCAGCCGCTGTCCCTGGGTTCGGCTCACCCGGCTGCATGCCCTCTTTTTCTCCCGGCTGGTCTGCTTCCGGCTGGCGGCGCGTCATGGCTTCCGCCAGGCTTTCAGCCTGCTGGGCGCTGTGGGAGGGTGAGGATTGTTTCCTGGCCAGAGGCGCAGGCCGGGGTGCGGTAGCATCCCGTGTTTTTGCGGGCCTGCTGCCTGCAGCCGGTGCTGCAGGTGTCGGCTGCGGCGCTGGCGGGGGGGGAGCTGCCGGGACGTAGGCAGGGTCACGCTCTATGGAGTTTTTCAGCACGGAGGCGAAATTCCGCGCATCCGTGCGCACGGGCCCCAGTTGTGCGGAAAACTGGCGCTGGCTGGCCCGGGCTTGCTCCAACAGCAAATGGAGCTCATCTGTGCGCTGACTGATTTCTGCCTCCAGCCGCCGGCTCTCGGATATCTTTGCATCGAGCAGGGCGTTTTTGGCATCAGCCTCACGGATAAGCTCCTCCAGATGTGTCACATGGCTCCTGAGACGTTCCACAATGGCATCGCCGGAGCGCTCCAGTTCCTCCTTGAGCCGCGCCGTCGAATGCTGCATCTCCTGCTGTTCCTCCAGCGGGCGCTGCTGCCGTTTGGTGATATAACGCACGGCAAGCACAAGCAGCGTTCCGGCTATTATCATCAAGCCTAAGATTTCTGTCAACATAACCCGGAAAAAACTAACCTCCTGACCCTCAGTAGCTTATGTCCAGAAAATGACCGCGAGACGGGTCGCTGGCAAAGTTTTCCTGGGGCTGCTCCTCCTCCTGCCCCTGCCGCCCGCCGGAGGCGGCATAGCCGCCCCCGCCGCGCCTCTGCTGATCATCGCGTATCCTGCCGTCTTCAGGATTGTCCTTTGTGCGCACCTGCTGCTGCTTGAGCTTCGCGTCTTCCTTCTGCCTGAGATCCTCAAAGGATTGCTGCAGGGCAGCGGCATGGTTCAGATTATGCTGCACCTGCGTTGCTTCGTTGGCCTGGGGAAAGACCATTTGCATACTCATGGGTGTAATATTCATCTTGCTCCCGCCTTTCAAGCATCATAGGCTTCAATCGCCACTTCGTCACCCTTGACCAGAAGGGTACAGAACTTGAGCTCAGACTGGATATTCTTCATGATGGAGTTGATGGCCAGGCGCACGCCAGGATAAATGACGCCTGAGGCAAGCACCCTGCCATTTTCCATATGCTGCAGTTCCTCAGACATGGCTGCGATTTCCGCTTCCTGGCGCTTCAGCTTGCCGGCCAGAGGGAACTGGGAACGTGTCAGCGCATTGATCTGCTCTATGCGCTGGGGGGGCAATTTGCTGACATCGATCTTGCCCAGGGTGTTCAGCATCTGGGTAATCTGTGTCAGGCGCTTTTTGCCTTCCTTGTATTCCTTGCAGCTCTCTGCATACTTCTTCTGCAGGCTGGGGTTGATGCCAACCGACAGGCGCGTCACCACGCAGGCCTGGTTGCCGATGACCTTGGCGCGGATTTCCTCTCCTGCGGCGGTCATGCCCCCGGTGAGCTGCCCGCGCCGTTCCTCCACGTAGACATGCTTGCCTGCCCTGATATTGGAGTGGAGGGCCACATCGGAGATATAGACATCACGGCCCGCCTCTATATCTGCATTTTCAGCAAAGGCTGCACGCACATCTTCCTCCGCTGTCACCCGGCCGCGGTTCATGCCATTGACACCGCCTGATATAAAAACATTGCGTCCGGAGACATTGCCACCAGAAACAAGTCCCTTGATTTCTATGTCACCTGTAGCCTCTACTTCAAAGCCCGCTTCTACATTGCCCCTGATTTCCACGCTGCCGTCAAATTTGATATTGCCGGTACCGACACCCACGCTGCTCTTGATGACCAGATGGGGATCAATGCTGATCTTGCGATCCGAGTCCACGATCTGGCCGTCCTGGGTGGCGATCAGCACGTCCTCGTCATCGGGCTTTGCAGCGGTGCCCTTGCCCACCGGCAGCGGCACGGGACGCCCGTTCTTGGCGGCGATTTCCCGCCCCAGCACGTCCTTGCCCGGTATCCCCTGGGTCTGGGGGATGCGCACTGCCAGGATATCCCCTTTTTTGGCCAGCACAAAGAGATTAAGATTCTTGTAATCCACCCGGTCATACTCATTGACCACGGGACGCCCCTTGACGCCCAGGCTGAATTTGCGCTCGATGCGTGCGTTCTCCCCGTTTTGCGGCTTCAGCCCTTCGGCTGCCACAAAAGGTGACAGGGCCTTCACGCCCTTCTGTATATTTGGCATTTTATAGCCGTAAACCACCTGATTGGAGGCCAGGGCTTCCACCACTTCCTCCACCGTGGGCAGGCCCGTGCCCTTTTTCGTATCGTAGCGCACCGTGACCCTCATCCTGTCACGGCTGATTTCCACGATGAGACCTGCAGGAGTAATCTCCTCCTCCGGCTCCGCGGCCTCCTCGCCTGTACCTTCTCCTGAGCCTTCCGTCCCTTCCGCTACAGGCTCCTCCTCCTGGGCTATACTGGAATCCGTCAGCTTTTGGGGCTGGCCTGAGGCTTCCCGCACCATGCGCGCCAGATTGACTATGTCATAATCTACCACGCCGTGCTCTTGCAGGATTTGCCTGATGTCCGACAACTCAAATAGGACACCGTCTGCTGCCTCCGGGAATACGGTCAGGTAAACCCCGTCCTCCCGGAACTCAAACAAATAGCCGGCTTCCTTGCCACCTACGGGCGGGCGATTTTCCTGCTCAGCCATGCTGATCCCCCCTACAAATCCTTCAGACCAAGCTTGCCTTCATGCGCGCCAGATACCCCCGCATCCTGAATACCGCCTTGGTATGCAACTGGGAGATGCGCGCCTCAGACAAATTCATAATCAGGCTTATCTCCTTGAGCGTAAGTTCTTCGTAGTAGTACAGCGCAACTACCTTCTTCTCCTTGTCCGGCAAGCGCTCAATGGCAGCAGCCAACGTCTGCTGTAATTCACGTTTTTCCAGCTTCACGGAGGGGTCAGGATCAGCTCCGGCGGGTATATCCGCCCTGAGATAATCATCCAGGGGAATGACCGTGGCGACGCTGATCTGGCTCTCCAGATTCTGCAGCTCCGGGACGGAAAGCCCCAGGGCCTCTGCCAATTCAGTATCTTCAGCAGGCCGTCCCAGCTTGTTTTCCAGCTCAAAGACTGTCTGCTCGTAATTTCGTATTTTTTGCCGCATCGTGACCGGTACCCAGTCCTTTTCCCGCAGGTAGTCCAGGATGGCTCCCCGCACACGGACTCCGGCATAGGTCTCAAATTTGTTCTTGCGGTCCGGGTCAAAGCGTTCTATTGCGTCCAGCAGGCCAAATACGCCGCTGCTCAGCAAATCATCCTTGTCAACATGGCTGGGCAGGCCGATAGCCACGCGCCCTGCCACCACTTTCACCAAAGGCAGGTAATACTCTGCCAACTGGTTGCGCAATTCAATGCTCCTGCTTTGGCGGAAACGGCGCCACAGAGGGGTGACATCCATTTGATTTTCGCCTTCGCCAAACAGCATACAGCCCCCTCCTTCCAGGCACCTTCCTCAAAGACACAAACCAACCTGGCAGGAACTCACGGAGCAGGCGGCGGCTCTACGCGGTTCAGGTTGTCTGCGGAAAAAGGCGTAAAGGACGCCTCCCCGCCTTCTGCTCCTGCATCCGTAGGGGACCCGTCCTCCTTTTCCGCTTCCTCGCTGCCACTCTCCTCTTCACTGCTTTCAGTTTCCTGCGGAAGCCCAATATTTTCATCAAAGCCGGCCCAGCCCTTGAGCTCCAGGATAAGGGCTGCCAGATAGCTCACCAGCCCCGCAACGATAAAGCCGGCCAGGCCCCGCAAAAATATCGTGGAAAAACGTGCCTCCGTAGCCAAGCCTGCCAGTCCAATCGCCAGCGCCGCAATCGCGCCGGCGATCAGTGCCATGCCTATCTTGAACAAGCTTTCCACCTACTCGCTTAAATCAGTTTCTCACCCTTATTGATGGTTTTTACCGTATAGACCCCATCCTCTAAATTGATGGAGACCGTGCGCCCGTATGTGCCCCCCGTGTCCTCGGCAACCAGCTTGATGCCCAAATCCTTCAGCATCTTCTTGGCCGCTTCGGCATTGCGTGCTCCCACACGCATGATATCAGTGGCATTGGCAAAGGCAAACATCTGTGCCCCGCCGGCAATCTTGGCCACCAGGCGCGCACGGGACGCCCCAAGGGCCAGCACATCATTCAGCATCAGCGGCAGGCCCGTATCCGCGAATTTCGCCGGATTGTCACTGGCCCTGGCCTGGGTGCTGTCCGGCAGCATGATATGCAGAAGACCGCCTATCTTGGTCTGCGGGTCATACAACGAGATGCCAATGCAAGACCCCAGCCCATAACTGATGACAGTAGCAGGTGCCTTGCCAACTTTATAGTCTGCCATGCCGACTCTGATCAGTTCTGGCATATCACTCAACTCCTACTGCCGAAATTATCGTTTCCAATGAGCCTGGGTCAGGAACAAGGAAGAAATGCCCATTGATGCCATCATCTTCAGACAGGAACTCTGTCTCTATGACCAGTGCCTGGTCACCCATCTGGCCCAGCTGCACAAGCACAATATTCAGAATGGCTCCTGCCATGTCCATGGCCAGTGCCGGGATGGAAGGCAGCATGGCCAGCTGGGTAAAGGTAAAGAAGGCGTTCAGGTACGCCCCTGCCAGGATGTTGCCGATTTCCATCAGCGCCGACTCATCCATGAAGTCCAGCTTCGTGGTTGTGCCCACGGGACGCCCCATCAGGGTATCTACCAGATAGAATGCGCTTCTCTGGGGCAGCAGGAACAGGATATTGCCCGGAGCCTTGCCATAGACCCTCAGGAAGACGCCGACCACAATCGTGTCCGGGCCGCCCACCAGATCCGGCACTGCCTCCAGGGGCACCATCGCCACATCGGGCACATTCATGTCGATACGGCGGTTGATGACCTGGGACAGGGCCGTGGCCGAATTGCCCGCCCCGATATTGCCGATTTCTTTCAGCGCATCCATTTGGGCTGGCGAAAGGTCAAATTCATCTTTCATAGTCAGACACCTCATTCACATAGCACGATCGCACCGGCCTGCATAGCGGAGCCTGCCGGCTCCTGATTATTTGCCGTCCTTGGGCATGCCGACTATCTCTTCCAGGTTCAGCATGATGATCAGCCTGCCCTCCACGTTGCCGATGCCCGACAGGAAGCGCGTATCCTTCGCGTTGATGGCCTTCTTGGAATCAATGGGCTTATTGTCAATGGTCATGACCTCCGTCACCGCATCCACGAGCATGCCCACATGCAGCTCATCCACGGTCACGGTCACAATGCGGGTGCTGTCCGTATAGGGGGTCTCTGCCAGTCCCAGGCGCTGCTTCAGGTCGATGACCGGCAGCACGGAGCCGCGCAGGTTGATGACACCCTTGATGAAGTCAGCCGCAAAGGGGACACGGGTAATATCCGTGAGATTGCGGATTTCCTGGACATTCAGGATGCTGACACCATATTCCTCATCCAGGAGCTTGAAGGCCACTACCTGCGTTTCCTCCTGGGTTCCATTCTGCTTATCTTCAGCCATTTTGCCTGCCTCCTTACTGCATCATAGTCGCAACATCGAGAATCAGCGCCACGCGGCCATCGCCGAGCACCGTCGCGCCGGAGAACATCTTCAGGCCGGCAAAGAGATTGCCCAGGGTCTTGATGACGATTTCCTGCTGCCCGATGAGGTTATCCACCACTATGCCTGCCTTGGCCTCGCCGGCATGCACGACCACCACGAAGAGTTCATCCGAATCCTTGACATGGGGCACCTGCAGGAGCTGCTCCATGCGGATAATCGGGATGATCTCGCCGCGCAGCACCATGACCTCCTTGTTCTGGACGGTCTGGATATCGGAAGGCTGGATATTGACAGTGCTGTCGATGGAGCCCAGGGGGATGGCGTACATCTCCTCCTGCACCTGCACCAGCATGGCTTGGATGATAGCCAGGGTCAGGGGCAGCTTGATCTTGAAGACAGAGCCTTCATCAATGCGGGTCTCGACATCTACGTGGCCGGACAGGGACTCTATCTTGCTGCGCACCACGTCCATGCCGACGCCGCGGCCGGAAATATCGCTGATCTTTTCCGCCGTGGAGAAGCCGGGCAGGAAGATCAGGCGTACGGCATCCGCATCATCCAGCTTGTCTGCTTCCTCCTGGGAAATCATGCCCTTCTCCACGGCCTTGTTGCGAATCTTGTCCGCATTGATGCCGGCGCCGTCGTCCGTGACCATAATGACCACGTTGTTGCCTTCGTGGCGGGCAATAAGCCCCACCTCACCGGTACGGGGCTTGCCTTTCGCCTCGCGGTCGTCAGGATGCTCCACGCCGTGATCCAGGGAGTTGCGCAAAAGGTGCATGATGGGATCGCCGATCTCATCGATAACCGTGCGGTCAAGCTCTGTCTCCTCGCCCTCGATGGTCAGGTTAATCTCCTTATTCAGTTCCTTGGAGACATCGCGCACCATGCGGGGGAAGCGGTTGAACACGGCGGAGACCGGGACCATGCGCACCTTCATGACGATGTTCTGCAGGTCGGTGGTCACGCGATCCATCTGCTCCAGGGTCTCTGTCAGCTCGGTCAGGCGATGGGTCTGGCCGATCTGCTCCAGGCGTACCTTATTGATGACCAGCTCGCCCATCAGATTCATCAGGGTATCGAGCTTGTCGATATCCACGCGGACGCTCTGGCTCTGGTGCTGCTTCTTCTGGGCCGCCGGAGCCGCAGGCTTTGCCGCCGGTTTCGGGGCAGCCTTGGGTGCCGCGGGAGGCGCTGCAGGAGGCGGCGCTGCCGCAGCCACTGCCTGGGGAGCCGGTGCTGCCGGGGCAGGTGCCTCCTCCGGCTTCTTGTCCGGGTCCACGATTTCAGTCTGGATCTTGTCTATCTCCGAAATCGCGCCCAGGGTTTCCTCAACAGCCTTGGGCTCTGCTCCCGTGACCAGCAGGATATCGAAGGAATGCTCGAATTTTTCCTGCTCCAGGTCTTCCGCCGGAGGTACGGTCTTAATGACATCGCCCATTTCATCCAGCGCATTCATGACCATGTAGGAACGGGCAGACTTCAAAAGGCAGGTATCCGCCAAAGTCACCTTGATGTGTATGCCCTGGAGTCCGCCGTCCCTGGCCTGGCGCAGCATATCCTTGTCCACATCGGTAAGCTCCATGCCACCTGCGGCCGTCGGGCCTGCCGGTGCAGCTCCGGCGGGAGCCGCGGGAGCACCTGCAGGAGCCGCCGTTGGAGGAAGCGTACCCTTGGATATGGAGGAGAGCTTGGCAACCAGGTCCGAGACATCTACCACATCTTCCCCTTCACCGTTGCCCACGCTGTCCACCATCTGCTCCAGGGAATCCAGGCATTTGAAGAGGGTGTCGATAATATCCTCATTGAGCTTCAGCTGCTCCTTGCGGATAAGATCCAGCACATCCTCCATTTCATGGGTCAGCTCGGCAGTCCTGTTGAATCCCATGGTAGCGGACATGCCCTTCAGTGTATGCGCATTGCGAAAGATGTCATTGACTACGGATAAATCCTCCGAGTTCTCTTCCAAGCTTAAGAGGCCTTCGTTCAGGGACTGAAGATGTTCATGCGATTCATCCAGGAACATATCCATATACTGATTGGTTTCCATTTTTATTCCCCCTAATCCTATTATCTCTTCACGGCCTCGACGATGGCCTGGGCTATCTCCTGTACCGGCCTTATCTCATCTGCCAGCCCTGCGTCCACCACGGCCTTGGGCATGCCGTAGACCACGCAGGTATTTTCATCCTGGGCGATGCTGTAGCCGCCGGCTGATTTGATCTTGCCCATCCCCTCGCAGCCATCGCAGCCCATCCCGGTCATAATGACCGCAACCAGCTTCTGCCCCAGGCCTGCTACGGAATCATAGGTCACATTGACTGCCGGTCGGTGATTTCCCACCGGCGGGTCCTGCCCCAGGACTATTTTTTTTACCTTGCCATCCAGCTTAAGCCGCATGTGGTAATTGCCCGGTGCTATATATACACGGCCCGGCTCAATCACATCCCCATCCTCGGCCTCTTTCACCGAAATCTCGGATATGGCATCGAGCCTGCCGGCCAGGGCCTTGGTAAAGCCTGCGGGCATATGCTGCACCACCAGCACGCCGCAGGGCAGCTGGCCGGGCAGGCGGGTAATGACATTCTGCAGGGCCTGGGGGCCACCGGTGGATGTGCCGATGACTACCAGCTTATCTGCACCCTTGCCGCCGGGCCCCATTTTCACCGGAGATGGCTTGGTCGGCGGGTCCGGAGGCTGATGGCGGGGCTTGCCCTCCAGCAGGGGATTGTACCTCTGGCCGCCGTAGGGATTGCTGCCCGGTGCCTTGGGCTTAGGCGGCTGGGGCGGCGGCGGAGGCTGATAGCCCCTCCGCTGGGGCACGGCCACCCGGCGCATGGCCGGCGGGCCCTCCTTGGCGACAGGGCTGGGACGTTCCTTGGGCAGGGAATCCGGCATCAGCCTCGTCACCCTGGCCTGGGCCGCTATGCGGCACTTTTCCAGGATTTCACTTGCAATGCCGTCAATCTTGGAAATGGAGCCCCCTGCCTTGCTGATGAAATCCACAGCCCCCAGCTCCAGGGATCTGATGGTCTGCTCCGTCCCCGCCTGGGTCAGGCTGGACAGCATGACCACCGGGGTGGGCTGATCACGCATAATGATTTCCAGCGCCTTCAGTCCATCCATGACCGGCATATTGACATCCATGGTCACCACATCCGGCGACAGCTCCAGCACCTTGTTGACGGCCTCCTGGCCATCCCTGGCAACACCTGCTGTCTCAAAATCCGGCTGCCGGTTGAAGAGATCCGTTAAAACCTGGCGCATGAACGCCGAATCATCAGCTATCAACACACGGATCATCTGGCTCACCCCTCTACGTCAGCCCCTATACTCACGCTTTCCAGCCGCCCTCAAGAACCCCCTTGGCAATGGAGGTTCTCTGCACTGAAAAGAGATAATGGACTATCTTATTGACGGTTGCCCTGGGCAGTTCGCCAAAGGAAACCCCCACATGATAAATCGGATGTTCTTCCTCGGGATTCACGGGCCAGCAACGCACCACGCGCCCCATCACATCAACAGGGCCCAAATCCGGTATGTTGTCAATCTCCAGGCCCACCTGGGTGCCCGTCAGCACAACCCGGTCAATGGCAAAGCAAAGCCCGTTGCCGCTGAGGTCTACTACCTGGGCATCTATGGGGTCTGAAATCGTGCCCTCATCGTCCACCAGGCGGAGCTGCACCGTATGGTCGAGCCTTACGCGCACATAATCCCTGCCCTGGTGACGTTTCACCTGCTCAGGCTTAGTCACATACCAGACATTGATGTCCCTGCCCCGCTTGGCTTGTCTTTCAAAAACCACAGGGAAGGTATAGCGGCATTCCGTATCCGTCACCAGGGCCATAAACTCCGCCAGGGGCTGGATTTGCAGTTCCTCCCCCTCGCTGTCCTTGGGAGCTGCCACCACCATGGACTTGATATTGACTTCCTGGATACGGCTCGTATACTGCTCAGGTTCGCCTTCAATATAAAAACTGACGGTCTGGCCTGCCTTCAAAACTTTCCCTGCTTTTAATAATTCGCCCGTCATAAAAAAATTTCCTCCATGTTTAGTGCGAAAAATTAAAAATTTGCTGTAGAAATCCTTTCCAGCCCCGCTTGACACTCATCGTGCTGCCGTAAAGGACGCTTGAGGCCAGCCCCCTCACACAACGCGCCGCCACTCCTGACGGGCTCATGGCCAGAAATGGCTGCTGGCTGCGCACTGCACGGGTAACACCCATGTCCTCGAAAATGTAGCCCAGGCACTCCAGGGACATGTGCAGAAAGCGCTCGGAAGTCTGCTGCAGCTTGGCAACCACTTCCCGGCTCTCCTGCACATCATACACACGATTCACCACCAGCTTGAGGTTCGGCACGGAGGCATACATGCTGTACGCCTTCATCACGGCGTAGGCATCGGTCAGGGCTGTAGGCTCGGGAGTCGTGACCAGCAGCACCTCGTCCGCCGCCAGGATGAAATCCATCACGTTCTTGCCCAGGCCCGCCCCGGTGTCGATGAGGATGATATCCGCCAACTGGCCGCAGCCGGACAGCTTCTGCTGCAGCAGTTGCCTCTCCTCATAAGAGAAATCAACTGCCTTTTCGATACCTGAACCCCCGGAGATATAATCAATGCCATAGGGCCCGTGTACCATCACATCGCTGAGCTCTGTGCCTGCTTCCAGGAGATTCAGCAAATGCTTCTTGGATACGCTGCCCAGTATGACATCCACGTTGGCCATGCCTAAGTCCGCATCAATGAGCAGCACCCGCTGCCCTGCTTCCCTGAGAGCAATAGCCAGGTTTACCGCCAGGTTGGTCTTGCCGACCCCGCCCTTGCCGCTGGTGATGGCCATGACCCTGGCCCCGTTTCCCCCTCCCAGGAAGCTGCCGCGGGAGGGCGGTGCATATTCCTTTTTTTCTGCCGTGCCCTGGGACGTTCCTACCAGTTGGCGCAGCCGTGTCGCCTGATCACTCATGTCATTCCCTCAGCAAAAGCTCTGCCAGCTGGGCAGGGGTTGCAGGGATGATATCATCCGGCACACTTTGCCCATTTGTCAGATAGGAGAGCGCGATTTCCTTGTCCCGCAGCAAATTCAGGATCAGACCCACGCTGCTGGTCTCATCTGTTTTGGTAAATATCACCCGGTCAGGATTGCATACGGAAAATTTTTCCAGTATGTCCGCCGCATCGCGGCTTTTCGTGGTAGCACTCATCACCAGATGCTTCTCGATGCGCTTGTCCACGGCCAAAAATTCCTGTAATTCCTTCATCTGGTATTCATTGTGCTGGCTGCGGCCGGCAGTATCAATCAGCAACAGATCCTTGTCCCGATGCTTATGGAGAGCGACCTTCAGCTCCTGGGGGGTATAGACAATCTCCAGGGGCAGGCCGATGATATCGGAATATGTCTTAAGCTGCTCAACCGCAGATATGCGATAGGTATCCGCCGTAATCAGCGCTGCCTTCACGCCCTTTTCCAGTACGAAGCGGGCCGCAATCTTGGCCAGGGTGGTGGTCTTGCCCACCCCGGTGGCGCCTATCAGTGCCACCGTGCGCACGCCGTGACGGTTTAGCTGGATGCCCTCCGAGAAATTCACCACCCGGTCCAGATATTCTGCCAGGATTTCCCTGGCCTTGGGGTCAAGGCAATCCAGCAGGGGACTTCCCGCCGGTGCCTGGGCCGCCATGTCCTTCAGGATGTCCTCCCCCACTTCCTGGCGGCGCAGCGCCTCCTGGAGGGAAATCTCATCCTTGGGCTGATCCTTGCTCATTACCTGGGCCAGCAAGGTCTTCATCTGGGCAAGTTCTTCTTCCAGCTTGTGTATCTTGGCTGCATCTTCCTGGCTTTGCTGCTGCATTTCTCTTACATCTGCCTCTTCTGCTGCTTCTGCTGTTTCTTCTTCTGCTGCTATTTCTTCTTCTGTTTCTGCTTCTACCGGCTCTGCTTCTTCCTCCGCAGAGCCTGTATCTGCCATAGCGGGTTCTGCTTCAGCCCCCAGGGCTTCCTGTCGGGCAAGAACCGCGTCCACGGCCTGCATCAGGGAATCCCTGGAAACTGGGGGCTGCTCCCCCTGGGGCTTGCCGTCACCGGCTCCTCGCTGGGGAGGCTTGTAATCAAGGGCTTCCTGCCACTCCGGCGGCAGGGTGATGCGGGGCCTCAGTTCCTCCTCCCCCTGTTCCTGACGCTTAAACTGGGGCGCCTGGATTGGTGACGACACCAAATCAATTCCCGCCTGGGTGCCGTTGGTCTTATACTGCCCCAGCACCTGGGGCGGCACCAGGGGCATGGCGGGCCTCCCCCCCGGAGCACTGCGCTTCCCTCCCTGGGGCTGGTCTTCCACCGCCGCGGTCACCTCTACCACGTCCTTGCTCTTATAGCCCAGGAAGCCTCCCTCCTGGTATTTTTTCGTATGCAGGATGACCGCATCCCGGCCCAGCTCACTCTTTACCTCTTCCATGGCCTCCTTCATGGAAGGAGCCTTGACCACCTTGATTTGCACGTCAAATCTTCACCACCCCAAGAATCTGTATCTCTACGCTTGCCTCGATCTCAGCATGGGACAGCACTATCAGCCCCGGCACGGAACGCTCCACCAGCTTGCGGAAGTAGAGCCGCACAGCAGGACTGGTCAGCACGATAGGCTGGTACCCCATATTGGTAAGCTTCGTGAGCTCGGTATCAAGTGTTTGCAGGAGCTTTTGCATGGAATCCGGGTCAAGGCTCACATAGGAGCCGTGATCTGTGCGCTGCACTCCGCCTGCAATGCGGTTTTCCAGCGCCGGGTCCAAAGTCACGCAGGGCAGCACCCCATTTTGCACATTCATCTGGGTAATGGAGCGCGCCATGGCATGGCGCACATACTCTGTGAGTATCTCCGTATCCTTCGTCGCCCGGGCGTAATCCGCCAGCACCTCCATGATGGTGGCCATATCCCGGATGGAGATACGCTCCCTGAGCAGATTGGCCAGCACCTTCTGGATCTCGCCCACATTGAGCAGATCCGGCACCACTTCGGTGACAAGGGAGGAATTGGTTTTCTTGAGATTGTCGATAAGGTTCTGGGTCTCCTGGCGGCCAAGGATTTCGTCAGCATGCTGCTTGATAACCTCGGTCAGGTGGGTGGCCAGCACGGACACGGCATCAACCACCGTGTAGCCGTTGAGTTCCGCCTGCTCCCGCTCGCTTTCGGGAATCCACAGGGCAGGCAGGCCGAAGGCCGGCTCCACCGTCTCAATGCCCGGCACTTCCTCAAAGACCGTGCCGGAATTCATGGCCAGGTAATGATCCAGCATCAATTCGCCCTTGGCAATCTCGATGCCCTTCAGCTTGATGATGTAAGCATTGGGCTTGATCTGGATGTTATCGCGGATACGGATGGTGGGCACCACCAGGCCCAGCTCCAGGGCGCACTGGCGGCGGATCATCACGATGCGATCCAAAAGGTCGCCGCCCTGCCCTGTATCCACCAGGGGAATCAGGGAGTAGCCGATTTCCAGCTCCATGGGGTCAACCTGCAGCAGGGAGACAATATTCTCCGGCGTGGTGGCTTCCTTCTTTTCCTTCGCTTTCTTGGTGGCCTTCTTGGTCTCTATCTTCACCTCATGGGACTGCCTGAGAGTCCAGCCGATAAAGGCACAGCCCAAGGACAGCACCAGGAAGGGTATGCCGGGCAGGCCGGGCACAATGGCCAGGAAGACCAGCACTCCGCTGAGTATGAAGAAGATGCGCTCATTCTTGAAGAGCTGATCCACCATGTCGCGGCCGATATTGCCTTCGGCCCCGGCACGGGTGACAATCAGGCCCGTAGCCACGGAAATCAAGAGGGCGGGTATCTGGCTGACCAGGCCCTCGCCCACGGTCAGGATCGTGTAGGTGGCAAGGGCCTGCACCGCCTCCATATCACGCTGCACCATGCCGATGACGAAGCCGCCGCCGATATTGATGAACATGATGATGATGGCCGCGATGGCATCGCCCTTGACGAACTTGGAAGCACCGTCCATGGCGCCGAAGAAATCCGCTTCCTTCTGGATTTTCTCGCGGCGCACCTTGGCCTCGGCATCGGTAATGGCCCCCTGGTTCAAATCCGCGTCAATGGACATCTGCTTACCTGGCATAGCATCCAGGGTGAAGCGGGCGGAAACCTCAGCCACGCGCTCCGAGCCCTTGGTGATAACTATGAAATTGATGAGGACCAGGATGATGAACATGATAAAACCGACGATGGCGTTACCGCCGACGACGAACTGGCCGAAGGCCGTGATGACCTCACCCGCAAAGCCGTCCAAGAGTATCAGGCGGGTGGAGGAAATGTTCAGCGCCAGGCGGAACAGTGTGGTAATGAGCAGCAGGGAGGGGAAAATGGATAAATCCAATGCCTCCACGTTGTAGACCACAGCCATGACAATCAGCAGGGCAATGGTGATATTGAGACAGATGAGCAAATCCAGCAGGAACGTGGGCAGCGGAATGATCATCATGATCACGATGCTCACGATGGCTATCGCAATGAGGACATCGCTGTACCTCTGTACGAAACTGCCGCCCTTCAGCGGATCTGCAGCAGCGGTCTGTGCAGCCATGTACTCATCTCCTTGCCCTTAAACTCATCCAAATAACCATACCGCCCCATCAGGCATAGGCACTGCGGCGCTTGAGCCTGTAGACATAGGCCAGCACCTCGGCCACAGCCTGGTACAGCTCTTGGGGAACCACATCCCCTATCTCCGTGCTGGCGTAGAGCGCGCGGGCCAGGGGCTTATTCTCAACGATTGCGATGCCGTGGTCACGGGCCACATCCTTGATGCGCTGCGCCACCAGATCCTGACCTTTGGCTAAAACCAGCGGCGCTACCATGCCCTTGTGATATTCCAGGGCCACAGCCAGATGGGTCGGGTTCGTGATAATCACATCCGCCTTGGGCACTTCCTGCATCATGCGTGCCATTGCCATCTCGCGCTGCTTCTGCTTAATCTTGCCCTTGATCTGGGGATCGCCTTCGGACTGCTTCGCTTCGTCCTTGACTTCCTGCTTGGTCATCTTCAAATCCTGGGTGGTCTGCCACTTCTGGTACATCAAATCCAGCACGCCCAGAATGAAGATGATGCCGATGACCTTGAAGGCCATGCCGAAAATAATATCCGCAATCTGCCCCAGGCTGGTCTCAAGATCGAAATAGATGAACCTTGGCATGGCCAGGATCTGGTCTTTCAGCACATAGTACAGAGCCAGGCCAATGATGATAATCTTGGCAATGGACTTCACCAGCTCAATCAGGGAGCGCTTGGAGAACATGCGGCCAAAGCCGTTGATGGGATTCAGCTTGCTCAGCTTGAAGCCGATGGCCTCCGTGCTGATATGGAAGCCCACCTGATAGAAATTGATAGCCAGGCCCAGGGCCATAATCGCCATCATCACGGGGAAGGCGGTCTTGGCCATGATCTCGATAATGCCGATAAAGATGCGGACAATGTTCTCCGTATCCACGCTCTGGCTCAGGTTCGAGAATACATAAATGGTGTAGGCGGCTATATTCGCATACACCCAGTCCCACATCCAGAAGAGATAAACAAAGCCGGCCAGCAGCACAAAGGCAGTATTCAGTTCCTGGCTCTTGCCCACCTGGCCTTTCTTGCGTGCATCTTCACGCTTCTTGGCGGTAGGCTCCTCGGTTTTCTCTCCGTCTGCAAAGAGCTGCAGATCAAACGCGAAGCGCAAGGCTTCATCAGTATCCTGAGCCGCTCCCGGCCCGCAGCTAGCGGAGAGCCCGCAAGGCAATGTTGATATTGCCGTACATCTCATTAAACAACACATCCAGGAAAAGCACAAAGAAGGGGACTACCATCATCAGCATGCCCAAGCCTATGACGATGTGCATAGGCAGGCCCACCACAAAAATATTGAGCTGGGGCATGGTCCTGGCCAAAATGCCCAGGCCGGTATTGGTCAGCAGGATGGCAAAAGTCACCGGCAGCGCAATCTTCATCCCCGTCAGGAAAATCCCCGCCGTGAAATCCGTGAAAATCGCGGCCAGGGACAGGCTCGGCTCTGCCGTCAGAAGCGGCACGGCACGGAAGCTCTCGGCCAGGGCCGCGATTATGATGTGGTGCCCATTGACCACCAGAAAGACTATCACGGACAAATTATAAAGAAAACTTCCGATTAGCGGTATTTGCTGACCGGAAGTTGGGTCCATGACATTTACTATGGCGAAACCGACCTGCATATCCATGATCTTGCCGGCCATGTTAATGGCAGCAAAAGACACAAAAGCCACAAACCCAATCAGCCAGCCCACAAAAAGCTCAGAGAGCAGGGCAGCCGCATACATCAGCATTGACTCAGGAGCCGGTGCAATCCCCATCTCATCCACAACGGGAAACAGCACGGCCGCAAAAGCAAGGGCCGTAGCCGCCCTGAAGTAAATCGGGATGTTCATGCTGCCGAAGAAAGGCGAGATCATGAAGACACCGGTAATGCGGGTCAGCATCAGCAGAAAAATTGCCGCATGATCCTGCAGGAGCCCATAGAAATCCATGCTCTCCTCCCCATCTCATGCCTTCAGCCGATATAGAACGGCAGGTTCACAAATACATTCGTCACATATTCCACCATAATGCGCAGCATCCAGGGGCCAAAGATCAGAATGGCCACAAACACCGCTATAATCTTCGGTATGAAGGCCAGGGTCTGCTCCTGGATGGATGTTGTAGCCTGGAACACACTGACCATCAGGCCCACAATCAGGCCCAGCCCCAGCATTGGCGCCGCAACAATCAGCACAATCATCAGCGCCTGCTGCGCCAACTGTATAACCAAATCGCCTGACATGGCCTGCCCTCCCCGCCTACTTGAAGCTCATAATAATCGACTGAATCAAAAGATGCCAGCCATCCACCATCACAAACAGCAGTATCTTGAAGGGCAGCGAAATCATGACCGGAGGCAGCATCATCATACCCATTGACATCAGCGTACTGGCCACGATCATATCTATGACGATAAAGGGAACATAAATCATGAAGCCTATCTGGAAGGCGGTCTTCAGCTCGCTGATAATGAAAGCCGGAATCAG
Organism: uncultured Selenomonas sp.; assembly: GCA_947167105.1. Taxonomy (GTDB): domain Bacteria; phylum Bacillota; class Negativicutes; order Selenomonadales; family Selenomonadaceae; genus Selenomonas_B. The sequence continues at coordinate 91,593 of CAMVGU010000002.1, forward strand.
CGTAAACGTAGACACATCCTCCTGGGACTCCGGACGGGGCGCATCCGACAGATTCACGAACAGCGCCAAATCCGTCTCCCTGGTCTGCCTGAACATGAACTCCCTGACAGGGGCCGCCACATTATTAAGGGCTTCCTCCTGGGTTATCTGCCCGGCCATATAGGGCTGGATGCCCTGCTCATTTGCCTGTGACCAATAAGGGGACATGATGTAGAAGGTCAGGAACAGGGACAGGGCGATAACCACCTGATTAGGCGGCACATTCTGGGTAGATAGGGCGTTCCTCAGAAAACCAATAATCACGACAATGCGCACAAAGGAGGTCGTCATCACCAGGATGGCAGGCGCCAACGACAGAATCGTCAGCAATGCCATGACCTGGAGGGTGACAGCCACATCCTGGGGATTGCTGGAAGATCCCACATCCACATTCACTGTGGGAATCAGCGGTGCTGCCGCAGCTTCAGGAACTGCGCTCCCCATAAGCAGGCCGCCAAGGGCCATTACAGCCAAGCCACGATATTTCAAGCCAATCCCACCTCTTTTGTCTTCATCATCTGCGGAACATAGGCGGGATTTTTTGCGCAAGGCTCGCCAGGGAGCCAAACTGCTGGGAAAACATGGACATATCCAGCGGCGCGGAGATTGCCATCTGCTGCAGCCTGCTGACCTCCTCCGGATCAGTAATCTCAGCCAGGAGGGTTATCTCATGCTCCGTAACGCCGAGCAACAAAAAACGCCCGGCCACTTCTACCACACATACCGAGCGGTTCGGGCCCAGCGGCAGGTGGGAAAGGATTCTTCCTCCCTGCCCTTGCATAGGTCTAGCAAAATGACCGCCGAGAAACCTGGCTGCCAGATATGCCATTCCCACCACAAAGGCAAAGACGACAACAAGGCTGGCCAGATATGCAGCGGTCGACCACCAAGACATGGCAGTCGGCTGCGGGACCTGTGTCTCATAGCCTGCCAGATACCCGCCCTGGGCAGCTTCCTCCGCCGCCAGGGCAGCATCCGGCAGAGCCAGGAGCACCAGTCCCGCAATCCCTGCCAGCATAATATTCCTTTTGTCCATCAGCCCACTGCTTTACGGACAGCCTCCAAGACGCGATCAGCCTGGAAGGGCTTCACGATGAAATCCCGTGCCCCTGCCTGAATGGCCTCAATGACCATCGCCTGCTGGCCCATAGCACTGCACATGACAATCTTCGCGTTAGCATCGACTTTCTTGATTTCCTTGACAGCGCTGATGCCGTCCATTTCCGGCATCGTGATGTCCATGGTGACCAGATCCGGCTTCAGCTCCTGATACTTCTCAAGGGCCTTCATGCCGTTCTCGGCCTCGCCAACGACCTCATAACCATTTTTGGACAGGATATCCTTGACCATCATGCGCATGAATGCCGCGTCGTCAACAACCAATACTCGTACTGCCATGTTTCATCTCTCCTCACCCTGATTAAATAGATGGATGCTTACTTACTATTATAACGCCATTGTTCAGGATTTCGCAAGGCGAAATCATTCCAATCAGCGTTTCATCGGGTTTTATCCCGATATAACGCCATTGTTCAGGATTTCGCAAGGCGAAATCATTCCAATTAGCGTTTCAACGGGAACTCAGCCCGCATGCCTATAGTAAAGTCCGCCTGCAGGCATGTGCCTGCACCGGGCCTGCCCCAGCTTACTGGAGCCTTGCCGCCCTTTCTGCCGGACTTGCTATCTCAGTAATGCGGACACCGAAATTTTCATCGATGACCACCACTTCGCCCTTGGCCAGGAATCTGCCATTGACCTGGATGTCCACCGGCTCGCCGGCCAGCTTATCCAGTTCCACAATGGAGCCATTGGTAAGCTCCAGGATATCCTTGATGGATTTATGGGTACGCCCCAGCTCCACAGTCACCTTCAGGGGCACATCCAGGATCAGGCCGATATTGGCATCATTGACCTGGACAGGCTCGGAGCTTAAGGGTATAAACTGTGCCGGCTGCACGGCTGCTCCCGTAGCCACATGGGGCTGGGCCGGCATGCCATAGCCGTAGCCGGGGGGCGGTGCGCCATAGCCCGGCGGCGGTGCTGCTGCAGGGGGCGGGGCCGCTGCCGCAGGAGCCGGTGCTGCAGGAGGCGGCGGTGCTGCCGCAGGTGGCGGCGCCGGTGCCGGTGCAGGTTCCGGTTCAGGCTCTTCCGTATTAGCCGAGCCGTTCAGCAGGGATTCCACCATCTCCTTGGCCACATCTACTGGCAGGATCTGCATGATCTCGCTGTCGATCAGGCCATCAACTTCCATGCGGAAGGATATGCGCACAATGGGATCATCGTTGCTCATGATCTCCGTGACTTTATCCTCCGCTCCCAGATCAATGAGATTTACTACAGGAGGTGAAATATCGATCTTTTTATTGAACATTGATGACAGGGAGGTAGCCACCGTACCCATCATCTGGTTCATGGACTCGCCCACCGCGCTCATATGAATCTCATTGAGCTCCTGGTCGGGATTGGTGCCGTCGCCGCCCATCATCAAATCTGCAATGATAGCCGCATCCTGAGCCTGGATAGCCAGCACATTGTTGCCATCAATGCCAATGGTATAGCCCACCTCAACAATGAGGTAAGGCATGGGGTAATGCTCCTTGATAAGCCTCATGGTGGCAACCGAGACCGTGGGCGTCGTAATGGACACCTTATGCCCCAGTAGCACTGACAGAGTTGTTGCGGCACTCCCCATAGAGATATTGCCGATTTCACCCAGGGCATCCTTCTCTATATCAGAGAGCACGCCCTCGAACTGAGATGAATCACCGGCTGCAGCAGCATCGGCCGCGGGTGCTTCGCCGCCGGCTGCCGGAGCAGACTCTCCCGCAGGCTCCGAATCCCCGCCGGCAGCCAGGCCGCCATTGAGCAGGGCGTCTATTTCCTCTTGCGAGATCATATCGTCACTCATCCGCTTGTTCATCTCCTTCTTTTATGATTTCGTCCTGCGTCATGATCCTCGTTATCTGCACGGCCATCTTTTTGCCGGCGGTACCCGGCCGGCAGTAGAATTTGGCCCGTTTGCCAACCATGCAGCGCAGCTCGTCATCCACTTTTGTATCAAGCTGCAGCACATCACCAAACCCCAACGTCAGGAATTCATTGATGGTTATATCTATATTGCCCATCTCCACCGTGAAGGGCACCTTGGTGCGTTCCAGCTTCTGCTGCAGGATCTTGACCTGCTCGGGATCATCATCCTTGGAGACGGAAGCCGCGACCCAGAAGGTCGTAGTCAGCTTGGACATGACCGGTTCCAGCACAAGGTACGGTATGCAGATATTCATCATGCCTTCGACCTCGCCGACCTTCATCTGGATGGTCACAATGACCACCATGTCGCTCGGCGGGACGATCTGCGTAAACTGCGGATTGGACTCCGTTGCCTCCAAGGATGGATAAAACTCCACCACATTGGCCCAGGCTTCCTTCAGATGTCCTGTGGCCTTGTCGATGAAGCGCCGCATTACGGCCTCCTCGATTTCCGTCAGCACGCGGGTCTTGACCCCCACCTTCCCTTCGCCGCCAAAGACGCGGTCAATGAAGGCAAAAGCAATCTCCGTGCTGACCTCCATGATGATATTGCCCTTCAGCGGCGGTACCGCCAGGATGCTGATCACCGAAGGATTTGCCAGGGACTGCACAAATTCCTGGTAGGTCAGCTGCTCCACAGAAGCCACTTCCACATTCACCAGCGTACGGAGATGGGTGGACAGATACGTGTTCAGAAGGCGCGAGAAGCTCTCGTGCAGCATGAACAAGGTGCGCATCTGGTCTTTGGAGAACTTATCAGGGCGCTTGAAGTCATAAGTCTTGACTTTCTTCTGTTCCTCGTCAGCCTTGACTTCCTCCGCAGAAACTGTGCCGTCTGACAGCGCTGAAAGCAATTTATCTATCTCAGATTGAGACAGTACATCTTCCGCCAATCTTCGCCCTCCTTCCTGCTATATCTGCAAATAAAACTACTGGAGCAGGAAGCTAGTGATATACACATCATAAACAGAGCCCTGGCCCAGACGGTTATTGAGCTCGTCCTTCAGCTTTTTCTTCAGCTCATCCTGTTTGTCCGCATTCAGCTCGTCCAGCTTGGCGGAGCGCAGGAGCTGCATCGTCGTGTCCAGTATTTTCGTTTCCGCCTCCGGCAGGATTACTCCTTCCTTCATGTTGGACTTCTTGCCCGGATTCATTTCCAGCACGATGCTGCATTTCAGGAACTTGCCGGCCTTCTGGCCGCCCACATTCACCAGGATGCCATCCTTGGCATCTCCCAGCTTGATGAACACGCCGGGATCATGATGCACATCCACGTCCTCAGCCGGCGCATTGGACATCATCTGTGTGGTCACAAAGAACGAGATGCCGCCCGCCAGCGCCAAGCCCACGACAACCAGTATCGCTACCAGTATCACCGGGGATTTCTTCTTTTTTTCCTCCGGGGCACCCTCCGGTGCCTTTTCTTCGTCAGCCATCTGCTATTCCCCTCCATATGCGGTTGCTGCCAGCCCCCTGGCTGCAGCACGCCATATCTCAGAACTGCTTGAGCGCGCGGCGATACTTCATCACCCGGCGCACAATCTCATCCATGGGCTCATCTACTATGAGCTTCTTGCCGTTGATCAAGGTGACAACCGTGTCAGGCGTCTCCTCCACCGTCTCTATTATTTCGGCGTTAAGTATGAATTCTCCTTTTTTATTTGTCTGTGAATTGAATCTTGTCAATTTGATCATTTGAGCAGCCCCCTGTATCCAGACTTACACATGCTGATTCACAGCCCTTGCGTGTAAAATTCGCCATCACTATAAGATTATCCTTTTTTTTTTCTGTTTTCAAGAAAAAAATTCAGCGGCTTCCTCCCAAAGGAGAGGAAACCGCCCTGTTTTTCATTGGTAAATAGGGTAAAGAGCGAAGCAGCTCAAGCCGTCACGCCCTGGCCGATGCTGGTGATATCGCCTATCTTGACCTGATAGGTACTGCCGTTCTCCTCGGCAACAATGGTGGGCGTGCCATCGGAAATGCTGACACCCGTGACCTTGCCCTCGTGCTTGATCGAGGTCAGCACCTTATTGCCTTCCCCGTCAGAGCTTGCCACTGTCTCCGTCCACCGCAGATCCTGGCCCATCATGGAACTTAACTGGCCCACCAGCACGGACGTGTCGATATTGGCCACCAGGGTGGAAACCTCAGACAGGCCCTTGGACACATTTGTCATCTGCTCCAGGGCGGAGAACTGCGCCAGCTGGGCAACGTACTCACTGTTGTCCTGGGGGTCCAGGGGGTCCTGGTACTCCAGCTGGGTGACCAGGAGCTTCAGGAAGGCATCCTTATCCAGGGCGCGGTTGCTGCTGGTAGTCTGGGTCTGGGAAGCCGCATATTTGGCGGCATCATAGGTGACGCCGTCCACTGTAATGGTATTGAGCACGGAAGAATCTGACATATATAGCCCTTCTTTCAGATACGATAATCTACGCCTTCCATGGCCGTGTTGTCCTCGCCGCCACCCTGGGCGGCAGCTGCTGCCAGGACTGAGAGATCCTCAGCCTCTTCGGCGTAATCCTCGGCACTGAAGTTCCGGCCCTGCCCGGAAGCGCTGCCCTGGCCTCCCTGCCAGGCCTGCTGCTGGCCCTGCCCCTGGGGCAGGTGCTCATCCTGGAGCCCTGCATAGACCTCCACATCATCCACCTTGATGCCCTGGCTGTTCAGGTCATGGCGCAGCTGCACCAGGGAATTCTCTATGATGGCCCGTACCTGGGCATTATCGCTGTGGAAGGATGCCGTCACCGCGCCGGTGCTGCTCACCGACACCTTCAGGGTCAGATCCCCCAGATGCTCAGGCTTCAGATGGATCACCATCTCAGTGTCCCCGCCGCTCCTGATAAGCCGTGCCTGCTCAACGATCTGGCGCGGCACTTCAAAATCATCCTGGGGCTGCTGCAAGGCCGGGGCTTCCGTCGTGCGTGCAGCATTCTGCACTTCCTGCCGGAAACTGGTCAAAGCCCCTGCCGCCTCATGGCCGGCCTGGGGAGCCTGCACTGCCTCCGGCTCCGCTGTCTCCCCTGCCGTCCCGGTTGGGGCTGCAGCCATGCCTTCGGCATTTCTTCCCAGCATATTCTGCAGATTCTGCTGACTCTGGGCATTATTTTGCTGGAAACCTTGCTGCATCATGCCCTGCTGATGGAGCTGGCGCAAGGGATCAGGCTCCCGGACTGTCTCCTCAACCACGGCCTCGCCGAACAGGGCAGAAAGGGTATTCTCCCGCTGGGGCTGTGCCTGGGCTGCAGGTGCCTGGGACTGCTGCTCAGGTGTCTGGGACTGCTGCACGCCTGCAGCCGCCTGGGGCCTATTGCCCTGCTCTGGCTGCAATCTTGGCGGCATCACCTCCGGCATATCCTGGGGGGGCGGAGCATCTGCCCGCAGGGCGGGCTGCATCTCATTCCTCTGCTGGGGCTGGTTACTAAGTGGTATCTGCAGGTCTGGCTGATTTCCCTGGGAAGTCTGCACCTGACTATTCAGGGGCATCTGTGCCATGGCCTGAGCGCTTTGGGGCATCTGCAGGTCTGGCTGATTGTTCAGCGGCATCTGCACTGCCGCCTGATTGTTTTGAGGCATCTGCACTGCCTGGGGGGCTTCCTGCCCCTTACCCTGCTGCACCGCCTGTCCCAGGGATGCAAGCTGCATCTGCAGGGGAGTCTGCCTGCCTATCGGCTGCTCCTGGGCTTCCCCACGGCTGGGGAGCTGCTGCCCGGAGAGCATGGCCAGGAAATCCTTGCTCTGGCTTGCTGCCTCAGCAGACTGGGGCATCAGGGCCTGTAGGTTCGGCTGTTCCTGCCGTACCAGGGGCTGGGGCACTCCTTCATCGGTAGTGCGCGCCTTGGCCTCAGCAGAAAAGTCCACCACTGCGGCAACCGTTTCCTGGGTCTCTGCCATATTTTCCGGGGCTGTATCCTGGGCCTTGCCGGCATCACCTTGCTGGGATGCCGCCAGTGCGGCTGCCAGGGGGTCCTGCGGCGCGCTATCCCTGGCGCTGCCGCTGTCCGTCATAGTATCTTTACCTTGGGGAGAGTCGTCCTTGGGCACCCCGCCGGCTTCCTGGGCTGACTCCTTGAGCCTGCCCAATGCTTCATCAAAGGAATCCTTCGACGTTGAACCAGATGCTTTGGCCATACGCCCCTGCTTCGCGCCCTTCGGGGCTGCCTGGGGCTGCGCAACGGCCATCAGATTATTTGCATTCATCCAGTTCACACCTCCTCTCAGATAGTCTATCGTCAAAAAAGGCGATTTCCTTAAGCGCAATTTGGAAATCGCCTGAAATTCATTACTGCTGCGCGGGAGCCGTGCCCTCAGCGGCGGCCCCCTCACCCTGCTGCACTTCCTTCTGCTCCTGCTTCTCTACATCTGCGGCAGTCTGCATTTTCTTGCGCGTGCCCTGATAAATAAGTTCCGTGAGCCGCGCCGCCTTCGCAGGCTCGAACTCTGCCATCACCTTGGCGGCAGTGCTCTCATCCATGCGCTGCAGTATGGTCACGGTCAGGTCATCGTCCAGGGCATCCATGGCCTCCGCCGCATCCTGGGGCTTCATCTCGTTATACAGACGGGCCAGCTTGGATACGCGCTTGCGCTCCGCTGCCTCCCGCTCCTTCATCTGGGCCTCGATTTCCTTCTTGGTGAGCTTCACAGTTTTGGAGTGTTCCTTGGCCTTGTCCTTATTCTTGTCGGCGCTGGGCTTTGCATCCTCCACCGGCGCATTTTCCATCTCCTCCTGGGTGGGGGCAGGTTTTACAAAATACTCACCCACAACAGGCAGCTTATAGAGGCCGAGCTTCTCATTTGCCTCTTGGGTATCAAAGATACGCAGGTAGACGCCAAGCGCAAAACCGCCGACAATGAGCACCAGCAGTAAAAAGAGCATCAGGAATATCTTCAGCAATTTCTTGCCCATGCCTGTTTTTGTCTCCTCTCTTTAGCCAGTGTAGGGTTCTGGCCTGCATCCATCAATATGTCACCGGTATATGTCCAGCACCTTGTCCACATAAGCCTGGGTCTCGCTGTAGGGCGGGACGCCGCCGTAGTCCTTCACTGCCTGGGGGCCTGCATTGTAGGCCGCCACAGCCTTCCTGACATCGCCACCGAAGGTATCAAGCATCTGTCTCAGGTACTTGGCGCCTCCCTCCACATTCTGGGCCTCGTCATAGGGATTGACCCCCAGGGAAGCTGCTGTATCGGGCATCAGCTGCATCACGCCGATGGCCCCGGCATCGGAAATCTCCTCCTGGTTGCCCCCGGACTCCGCCTCCGCCACTGCCGAGATAAGCTTCGGGTCTACATTGTACTTATCCGCAGCGGCCTGCACCAGCTGATGCAGCTCCGCATCCGCCAGCACGAAATCACCGGATGGCGCACCCAGGCCGTAATCCGTCAGGCGCACTTCCTGCACCGCCGCCTTACCTTCTGCCTTCCCTGGGGCCTCATTTCCCTGCGCCTTGCCCTTTTCCGCCGCCTTGGCCTTCTCCAGCTCACGCTCCAGAGTCCTGCCGAAATCAAGTCCCGGCACCCCGCCGGGCATGCCAAAACGATCCTGCAGGTCGGCAATGCGCTGCTGCACATGCTGCACGCCGGACAAATTAACCACATCTATCATGAGGCTGCCTCCCTTCGCGCCCTCATCGCCAGTTGCAGGCCGATCTCGTCCAGCATCTTCTGCTCCTCAAACAGGGCCTGCTCCTTGTATTCCTGGAAGCGTTTTTCCTTGAGCTGCTCAATGCTTTTGAGGTAGCTCATGACCTCCATCAGCTCCTTCAGTTTTTTCTGGCGCTCATTCTTGGTCTGCAGGATCATCTCATTCTGCATTTCGATCTGCTCCCGCTTCCAGGCAAAAAAGCGATTGTAATTCACCAGCCGCTCCACATTGACCCTGGTGCCGTCCCGCACCAGGCCCTCGTAATCCCTCTGCCCCTGCTGCATCTCGTCCAGCAGCATGCGCAGATGCTGCTGCTGATCCAGGAGCTTGCGGTTCATGGCCGCGAACTGCACCTCGATATCATCCTTCTTCATGCGGGTGACCTTCAGGAGCGTCTCCAACTGGAATTTGAACTTCTTCATGCCTTATCACCCGGAAATGCCCACCAGCTTCTGCTCCGTGGCCTCGAAGGTATCCACCTCGAAAATCCCCTGGCAGAGAAAATCATTGATGCTGTCTATCTTCTGAATGGATTCATCTATCTTGGCGCTGGAGCCCTTCACATAGGCCCCGATATGGATAAGATCCTCCGCATCCCGGTAAACCGCCATCAGCTGGCGCATATTCTGGGCTGCTTTCAGATGTTCCTTCGTCACCACATCATTCATCACGCGGCTGACGCTGGTCATAATATCTATGGCGGGGAAGTGATTCTGGGCCGCAATGGTGCGGGACAGCACAATATGGCCGTCCAGAATGGAGCGCACCGCGTCCGCTATGGGCTCGTTCATGTCATCGCCATCCACCAGCACGGTATAGATGCCCGTGATAGAGCCCGTATCGCTGGTGCCTGCCCGCTCCAAAAGGCGCGGCAGGAGGGCGAAAACCGAGGGCGTATAGCCCCTCGTTGCCGGCGGCTCGCCGATGGTCAGGCCCACCTCACGCTGGGCCATGGCAAAACGGGTGACCGAATCCATCATCAAAATGACCTTGTGGCCCTGATCCCGGAAATACTCCGCAATGGCCGTGGCGGTCATGGCCCCCTTGATGCGCACCAGGGCCGGCTTATCGGATGTGGCCACCACCACCACTGAGCGCTTCAATCCTTCCTCCCCCAGATCCCGCTCGATAAAATCCCGCACCTCGCGGCCGCGCTCACCCACCAGGGCGATCACGCTGATATCCGCTTCCGTATTGCGGGCAATCATGGAGAGCAGGGTGGACTTGCCCACGCCGGAACCTGCCATAATGCCTATGCGCTGGCCCTCCCCCATGGTAATCAGGCCGTCAATGGCCCGCACCCCCACATAGAGGCTCTCATGTATACGTGGCCTGGTGAGGGGCGGCGGCGGCGGCGCCTGCAGGGGATATTCCTCCTTCATCAGCAGGGGGCCCTTGTCGTCCATGGGATTGCCCAAGCCGTCCAGCACCCGTCCCAGAAGTTCCGGGCCTACCTTCACTCTCAGGGTCTTCTGTGCCGACACCACCTCGCAGCCGGGGCCTATCCCCTCCATCTCGCCGATGGGCATCAGCATCACATAGCCCTCCCGGAAGCCCACCACCTCAGCCGGCACAGGCGGCACATCGGGAAAATGGGAATTCACATAGCAAAGCTCACCCACACTGACGGTAGGCCCCTGGGACTCGATAACAAGCCCGATGACCTGAGTGACCTTGCCGGTAAGCTTCATGCTGTGACAGTCCCTGGCAGCGTCCAGGAACTTCCCTATATTCAGCTTGAAAGGCTCCTGCACATATTCAGCCAAGCCTGCCACCTCCCGCTTCCAGCTTCATGCCATCACAGCATCACATCCCGCACGGCCTGCTCCACCAGGGCAATCTGGGTAGAAAGCCTCGCATCCACAGTACCGTTGGGCGTCTCTACCAGGCAATCCCCCGGCTTCAGCGCCTCATCGGAGTGTATATCCAATGTCGCATCCCCTGCCGTCAGCAGTCCCCGAAACTCATCCCGTGCCATCAGCACCATATCAAAGCTCTCAGGGGGCACATGCACTATCAGCTGCTTCTGCTCCTTGACCTTCAGCAGGGCCTCCCGCACCAGAGGCAGCACCGTCTGGGGCACATCTATAAAATGCTGGGGCAGGACCTTGCCCACCACAGCCATGGCAATGGAGACAATGTCCTCCTCAGCCTGCTGCACATAATCACGGGTGGCCTGCCTGGCATCCGCCAGGGTCTTTTCCGCCTTGGCATTGGCTTCATTCAAAATGCTTGCCAGCTCCTGGCGCACCTGTTCCTCGCCCTCAGTGCGGCCCTTTTCCATGCCTTCCGCATGGCCCTTGGCCGCGGCTTCTTCCTTCATTGCCTGGATCCGGGCCTCTGCCTCCTTCAGCATCGCCTCACGGGCTGCCTGCCCCTCCTGCCTCAGCTTCTCTGCCTCGGCCTGGGCATTGGCCAAAGTGTCCTTGGCCTGCTTTTCCCGCTCGGCAACGGCCGCCAGCCTCCTGGCCACAGCCTCCTCGTCCACCGCAGCCCCCTTGGGGGGCGCATCGTCCTTGGGCATGGGGGGAGGGGGCGGCGCCTCAATGGTATGGGGGGCCTCCTTCCAGACCGGGTATTTAATGACCCTAGACAATCATCTCGTCCCCCTTGCCGCGGGCAACGACGATTTCGCCCTTGTCCTCCAGCGCGCGGATGACATTGACAATCTTCTGCTGCGCCTCTTCCACGTCCCTGATCTTCACAGGGCCCATGAACTCGATTTCCTCACGCAGCATATCCGCTGCACGCTTGGACATATTCTTGTAGACCTTTTCCGAGACCTCCGCCGGCGTAGCCTTGAGAGCCAGGGACAAATCCTTCTGATCCACCTCGCGCAGCACCATCTGCAAAGAGCGGTCGTCCAGCTGCACGATATCCTCGAACACGAACATGAGCCGCTTGATTTCCTCGGCCAGCTCCGGGTTGTCCACTTCCAGGGTTTCGATGATGGATTTCTCCGTGGTACGGTCCACCCGGTTGAGCACCTCCACAATGGCCTTGACGCCGCCTGCCGTGGTGAAATCCTGGGTGACCAGCGCGGACAGCTTGCGTTCCAGCACTCGCTCCACCTCCCTGATGATATCCGGGGATGTACGATCCATGACGGCAATGCGCCGCGCCACATCCGCCTGGGCCTCCGGAGCCAGCGCCCCCAGGACGGTGGCAGCCTGATCCGGGTCCAAATAGGCCATGATCAGCGCAATGGTCTGGGGATGCTCGTTCTGGATAAAGTTCAGGAGCTGGGACGGGTCCGTCTTTCTCAGGAAGTCGAAGGGACGTACCTGCAGGCTCGTGGTCAAGCGGTTGATGATATCCATCGCCTTGTCGGCGCCCAGGGCCTTCTCCAGCACGTTCTGGGCGTACTCCAGGCCGCCTGTGGAGATGTAATCCCTGGCCATGGCCATCTGGTAGAATTCACTGATGACGGCTGCCTTCTGCTCAGCACTGACCTGCTTATGATTGGCGATTTCCAGCGTTATGCGCTCGATCTCGTCATCATCCATATGCTGGAACAGCTTGGCCGAATACTCCGGCCCCAGGGCAATGAAGAGTATGGCTGCTTTTTCCTGATTGGAAAGCTCGCCATCGCCTTCGCCATACATATCTTCCATAAATGATCATTCCTCCGCGAGCCAGGTCTTGATGAGCATCGCCACCTCGGCCGGTTTCTGGTCGATGAGCTGCTGCAGCGTCTGCTTCTCGGAAAGCTGCCTCTGCTCGTCTTCTGTAAGCTCGTCTTCTTCGATTTCGCCCATTTCCACTGCTGCCGCACGCTCCGCTGCGATACGCCTCTCCTCTTCTTCCTTGGCCTGGCGCTCTGCCTCGATACGCGCCGCTTCCTCCTGCTGCTTCCTGCGGCGGCGCATCAGGAGCGCACCGATAATGATGGCAAGAATCAGCAGCGGGAATCCCACCTGCATGTAGAAGATGCGGTCTTCCCGATCCCTTGCGGCCTGCTCCTCCGCAGCCCGCCTGTCGGCAAGCTCCGTGCTGAAGGGCAGTGGCTCCACGGAGATCGTGTCGCCCCTATCCGTATTGATGCCAGCCGCGCTGGACACGCTCCTAAGGATGCTGTCCTGCTGGGTCTGCGTAACACTGTCATTCACCAGCACCGCCACCGTCAGGCGCTTGATGGAGCCCGGCGAAGCAACGGTACGCTGCTTTTCTTCATTGACCTCGTAATTCTTGGTGGATTCCTTTTTCTCGTAGTTAGCGTTGGCATTGCCCTCCACGCCCACATAGCCGGGCACATTGGACTCCACCCCCGCGGGGCCTCCCGGCTGGGTGGAAGTGCCCTGGTAGTTTTCGCTGATATCCTGCTGGCTGCGGATAATGCCCGAATCATCCACCACAGGCGTAAAGATCTGCCTGTCAATCTGGCGGTCGTCAAAATCCAGCTCCACAGACACACGGGCGAAGGCACGGCCCTCTCCCAGGGACTGATCCAGCAAGGTCTGCACATTGTCCTGGATGTTCTTCTGGACCTTCTTCGTCATTTCCAGTTGGGTCATGGTCTTCTGGGTGACGTTCTGCTCCTCGTTCTCATCCGGATCGTTCAGTATCTTGCCCGTATCATCCACAATCGTGATATTTTCCGGGGAAAGCCCTTGGATGCTATGGGCCGCCAGGTTCACAATGCCCTTGATTTCCTTCTTGGACAGCTCCACATTCGGGCGCAGGCGCAGCATAATGGAAGCCGTAGCCGGCTTCTCATTCTTCTTGTACAGGGAATCCTCCGGCAGCACGATATGCACCCGGGCCTTCTCCACCGCCGCAATCTGCTCAATGGTGCGGGTAAGCTCCCCCTGGAGGGCCTGGAGATAATTCACCTTGTTCTGGAATTCCGTGACGCCCAACTTGCTGTCGTCAAAAATCTCAAATCCTTTATTACCACGCGGTAATCCCTGGGTCGCAAGCTCAAGCCTGGCATCATGCACATTCTTGGACGGTACCAGGATATTGGTGCCCTGCTTCGTCTCCTGTACTTCAAACTCTACCTTCTGTTCTTTCAGCTGGGCTGCCACCTCGCCGGCATCCTTTGTTTCCATGCCCGTAAACAACGGCACCATATCCGGCTTGCTGCCGTACCAGAAACTGATACCCAATATAGCGAGGAGGAGAGCCAAAGCGGACCCCAGCATAATATAGCGCTGTCGTTTGCTGAATCTCTGCCACAGCGCCAGGTACCGCTCTTTCCAATCTCCCATGATCTCAATCCCTTCGCGTAGTTACTCGGTTCAGTCTCTATCAGACCTGCATGCGCATGATTTCCTGATAGGCCGACACTGCCCTGTTGCGCAGCTGGAGGGTCAGTTGCAGGGCAATTTCCGCTTTCTGTGACGCCACGACCACCTGGGAGACATCCTCGATCTGGCCGGCAGCCAGGAGCGCATTCTGCTCATCAGAGTCCAGTTGCAGCTTATTGACCTTTTTCATCGCATTGGTCAGGTACTCGCCAAAGCTTTGAACCTCCTGGGGCTGCTGCGTCTCGCCAAGGTGGCTGTTGGCACGCATGGCCACAGGAGTCATCTGCAAAGCCTCTATCTCCATGTTCTCTCCCTCTTTCGAGCTTTATACGTCAGTATACCATCTTACTTACTTGCCGATATCCAGCACCTTAGTCACCATGGACTTGGCCGCCTGGATGCTGGTCACGTTGGCCTCATAGGCCCGGGATGCCGTAATCATATCCACCATTTCCGCCACCACATTCACATTGGGGCGCTCCACATAGCCGTCGGCATTGGCATCGGGATGGCCGGGGTCATAGACCAGGGGCCCCTGCTCATCATCATCACGGATGCCGATGGCACGCACGCCCTGTCCGGCCTGCAGCTTATTCACCGAGCGATCCAGGAAGCTCTGGAAATCATGCCTGCCCTTCTCCCTGGGCTCAAAGATGACATAGCGGCGGTGATAGGCACCGCCCTCCTCCGTACGGGTGGTATTGGCATTGGCAATATTATTGGAAATGACATCCATGCGCAGCCGCTCCGCCGTCAGGCCGGAAGCCGCCGCATCAATGCCCAGAAACATGCTCATATCTATCCCTCTGACTTTCTTTCATGCCAGGATTAGCTCTGACCGCCGCTGGTGATCACGTTCTTCAGCTTCGTCACATAGCCGCCCAGTTGCGTTGCCAGTGCATTGTAATACAACTGGTTTTTGGCCATGCTGGCCATTTCCGCATCAATATCCACATTGTTGTGATCCACCCGCATGGTGATCGTATCATCCAGCTCGATCTGGGCCCATGCCTTGGAAAATTCCTTCATGGGCAGGTGCCGATCATGGGTGCGTACCATATTCAGCTTACCCTTGGGCTCATCCAGGTGCAGTTCCTTGGCCAGAAGATCCTCAAAATTTACCACGCTGCGCTTGAACCACGGCGTATTCACATTGGCAATATTATCGCTGATGACCTCATGTCTGAGGGTGGCTGCCGCCAGCCCCCGGGAAAGATAATCCATATTGGATGAATTTACTATCTGTTCCAGCATGCCAGGCCCACATCCTTTCCGGGCACACTCCGTCCCTATTTTTCAGTTATCTTATGGTTAAATTCTACACAAGCCCCGCATATCCTGCCCGGCCTGCTGATTTTTTTCAATGCTTAAAGTAGGATGCCGTATCAAAGGCAGCGCCATGCCTTACATCAGACTCAAACATGCGATTCCAGGGAAAGGTCACATAAATCTCCTCCAGGCTCTTATAGGGCGGCAGATTACGCTGCACAAAGCGCTGCAGGAGCTGCGAGGCCCGATTGGATACATAAGTCTTTTTCGTGCCCAGGCTGCCATACACCCCATCCCCCCGCAGCCAGGTAAGCTGGCGGGCCACGGTGTTGCGTATATTGGCCTGGTAGGCCCAGTCATCCAGATAGCGGGTAAGCAAAAGCTCCCCTACCGACTTCTCCGTCATATAGGGTGCCAGCATGCCGATCCCCAGCACAAAGCCTGTGCTGTTGGTGGGTGTGTTCCAGCCTGCGTAGGCCCGCAGCTTAAAGAGCAGCCCCCGCTCCTTAAGGGCTTCCAGCAGGGCATTGTCTGCGCCGTTGGCATAGGCGATATCGGCAATCCCCACGGGATAGCCCTTGGCCACATAATCCGAGACAATATCGGTGAAATAGGCAGTCCCCTCCCTGGGTGTGCCGTTATTGGCCCTGTCGTTGGCCTCGTAGGTGCGCCCGTTGGGATTCGTATTGACGGCCAGCACAAAGTCCGCCCCTGCAGGGGAGGCCGCCATCTTGCCCCCTGCCGCAGCCACCGCCGACTCCACCGACCTTTTGATAGGCTCATCGGAGTAAGCCGGCACCGTGCGCTCCCCCTTGCCCCAGTTATAGCGCACGAAAACCAGGGGCGTCTCCTGCCGCATCTCATTGACCGCCCGGGCCAGCATCAGCACGCCTATCTCATCTATGCCGGCCAGTGCCTGGAAGCGGCCTGCGTCCAGATCCCTGCCTGCCTTGGCCAGATGGCGGCTCTCCATATGGGTCTGGGAGTAGGGGGCATTGTCATCCCGGCCCAGGGCCAGATAGTCGAAGGTATTCTGGCGCGTCAGCTCAATCAGACGCTGATTGGCGGCAAAATTCTTGGCCCGGCGTTCCAGCCAGTCCTTCAGGTCTTTCTTCGGTATCAGTTCCTGCAGAAAAGCGTATTCCTTCTGCTCCCGGCGGGTCAGGCCCTCCACTTCCTGCTTATCGGAAAGCTCCGTATAGCGGAAGATGTCGGAGCCGTAGCTGTCGTAGTAAGCAGGCTCCATATGACCGGAAGCCTCCCCCGAGCGGGGGGTCCGCATAATGGAGCTGAACACGTAGAGCTGCAACTCAGGGTGCTCCGTGCGGAACTGCCTGAACCTGTCTGCCCTGGCAATTATTTCCTTCTCGGAGTAATTATGCTTGCGGGAGCCCACCAGGCTGCCGTACAGCAGGGAATCCGAGGATATGACCGCGGCCTCCGCGCCTTCGGCATTTGTCTCCAGCCACTGCCAGAGCCGCTCCGGCTGCCCCAGATTATCCCGGCTCCCCAGGATCTCATCCGGCGGCACCACCACCTCATAGCCCAGCTTCTCTGCCACCTCCGCCGTCTGCTTATCGGAAATGGGCCTGTTGTCATGGGGAACATAAATAATCCTCGGCACCACCGGCTCCTTCCTGTGCCGCGCCTGTGCCTGTGGCGCAGGCAACAGGCACAGGCAGCAGGCCAGCACGGCTATGGCTGCCTTACCCTTAACGAACACTTGCATCCCTATCCTTATCCCTGCCTTGCAGCACCGCACGCAATCCCTCTTTTACCTTGTCCGACACGTGCAGATCTGTCTCAAATTCGATGCCGCCTTCCTTCGGCGTCGCGCCCTTGATTTCCAGCATATTCAGCAGCCGCTGTCCCTGGTATTCCGTCTGTCCGAACTTTGAATTTGCCAGCACCTGGCTGCAATCTATGCGTACATCATTATGCTTTATCTCCAGGGGCAGCGCCTCGGAAATCTGGATATCCCCCACCATGCGCTCCACCATGGACAGGGAAACCAGGGAAAAGAGCCAGGAATTCAGCCCGTGCCCCGGCCAGCTCTTGCTGGTCACATGGTAGACCACATAGCTCTCGTCCCCCCGGTGCACGAATTCCTTGATTTTCCCCTTGAGGGTCAGCCTCTCCTTTTCCGTCTCCCCCCGGATTTCCAGCCTGCCGTTCTTGTATGATTTCAGGGTCAGCTTTTTGAGCTGCTGCCCTGGGTCTGCCGCCAGGCGCCGCTCTATAGCCTCATTCAGTACCTCATCCGGCACAAAGAGCTTGCCCTGGCTGATCTCCGCCAGGGTTTCCCTGCTCCAGGTTTCCCGCAGCACCTTGAGGGCAGGGCCGTAGTCCTGCACCTTCTCCTTGATTTCCGCCCAGTCGATGTTCTGTATTTTCTCCAGCCAGCCGGCCGGCAAATCTATCACCGCTGTTACTCCCCTTCCCCTTTTTCCTCCCTGATGGTCTGCCAGAGATCCCGGGCTTTCTCGAAGGTCTTCTTGTCATTCGTGCGTATATTTTGGTCGCCTATGATGCGGGACAGATACTGCCCGCTCTTCTCGAAATCACCCATGCGGTAGTAAATGGCACCGATCAGGTACATGCAGATGGCATCACTCATGCCGCTCTGGGGGTAATTCTCCGTCATCAGGGATTTATCGTAGAGCTCCGCCGCCTTGGCCAGCATCTCATTTTCCTTGGTCTGCTCCTCCGCCTCCCGGTAGACCCAGGCCAGGGCCAGGTACAGCCCCGCCCGCCGGTGCAGGGTGGCCTCGGACATCTCCGCGTAGAAGATTGCCAGCTTGTAGGCAGCCACAGCCTCCGCCGTGCCCCTTTCCTCGGCAAATTCCAGGGCCAGCTTCCTGCCCTTCAGGAATTCCGCTATCTTCTCTTTAGTCCTGGCCGGCATGGGGGCGGTGAAAACCTTCTCCTCCGCCGCAAAGCCGCAGTGCTCGCAGAACCACACTTTATAGAGGTAGGGATTGACCCCCTTATAGTGTACGCAGAAATCCTCGTCCGTCTTCAGGGTCGTCAGCCGCGCCTTCATCTTGACAACATGCGTATTTTCCCCGCAAACCGGGCACGGCTTCTCAACTGTGAACGTGAACTCACCCATGGTACTTCCTCCTTAAGGCAGACACAATACATTCTTTATGATATCACATAATCCCCTGAAAATAAATGAAAACTATTTACAAAAAACCGCGCTTCATTTCCCAGTGAACTGAAATAAAGCTCCACAAACTCCGCGCCCAGGGATGGGCGCTGCCGCCCTCGTTCTCCAGGGAAGGGAACAAGGGCGGCGGTTTTCTTTGGTTACTTTCTTTGTCCACACAAAGAAAGTAACACCACAAACCTTGCCCGTTAGCGAAAAAATCTTCAGCGCGCACAAAAAAGAGAGCCGCTTTCAAAGCAGCTCCCCTCCATTCACTTCAGTCTGCCGTTATTCTCGCAGAGTTCCCTCAGCTTGCCTGCATCCACTTCCAGCAGGTAATCGGGCTTCAGGCACCATTTCCAGTTGAAGCCCACCGTGCCGGGAGTATTCATGCGGCAGCGCTCATCCAGCGCCAAAAGATCCTGCATGGGCGTGACCACCAGGCGGGCATTCGTCCCGTAGGCGAAATCCACCAGGCGCTTGCAGACATCCCTGGGCCGTGCCGTATCAGCCCGCACCAGCCCCGCCAGGGCGGCCTTGGTAACATCGTCTATATCCTTCGTATACCAGCCCACGGTGGTATTGTTGTCATGGGTGCCGGTGTAGACAATGCTGTTCTCCGGCGCCACAAAGCCGAAGCGCCCCTGCTCATTGAAGTGCAGCGTAAAATGCAGCACCTTCATGCCGGGGAAGCCGCAGGCATCCCTGAGCTCCTCAACCGCATCTGTGATGATGCCCAAGTCCTCTGCCACAATGGGCGTATCCCCCAGGGCTTCCCTGAGCTGGTCGAAAAATTCCTTGCCCGGCCCCGGCATCCAGCGTCCGTTGATGGCCGTCTCCGCCTTGCCGTCCACCTCCCAGTAGGACTCGAAGGCGCGGAAATGGTCGATGCGCACCACATCCACCAGCTCGTAGAGCTTCTTGAAGCGGCTCTTCCACCAGCCGTAGCCCTCCTCCTTCATGGCCTGCCAGTCGTACTGGGGGTTGCCCCAGAGCTGGCCCGTGGCGCTGAAGTAATCGGGCGGTACCCCCGCCACAGTACGGGGCGTGCAGTCCGGGCACAGGTCAAAGAGCCCCTGATTGGCCCAGACATCCGCGCTGTCATGGGAAATGAAGATGGGCATATCCCCCAGAATGGAGATGCCGTGGGCACCCGCATAGTCATGGAGCTTCTTCCACTGCTTATGGAAGAGGTACTGCATGAATTTTTCCAGCTCGATGCCGTCCTTCAGCCGCTCGGAGAGGGCCTTCAGGGTTCTGGGCTCCCGGCGCTTGATGTTGGCCGGCCACTCAGTCCAGGCCGTGCCGCGCCGGTCACGCTTATAGGCCATGAACAGGGCATAATCCTCCAGCCAGTAAGCCTCCTTGTCACAGAAGGCCACATAATTCCCGTATTCCTCGCAGCGCTGGCCGATGACCTCCCGCTGGAATTTCTGGAAGGCTTTCTTCAGGCACTTGCGCTTGAAATTGATCACCCGCTCAAAATCCACGAAGGAGCCGCTGCCCGCATAGGGCATATGGGCCTCGCTGGCCGTGATCCACTTCTTTTCAATCAGCTCGTCAATGTCGATCAGCAAAGGGTTCCCCGCAAAGGCGGAGGGGGACTGGTAAGGCGAATAGCCGAAGCCCACCGGCCCCAGGGGCAGTATCTGCCAGACCGACTGCCCTGCCTTCTGCAGGAAATCCACGAACTTGTAGGCTTCCTTGCCCAGGTCGCCGATGCCGTACTTGGAGGGCAGGGAAGTGGGATGCAGCAGGACACCTGCCTGATGGTCGAAATGGGCCTTCTGCTTCTGATGCTGCAGCAGGATTCCCTGCAAAGGCCCCAGCTTCAGGTTCAGGCGGCCCCGCTGCACCTGGTACTCTTTCCGCTCCGCGCCCTCTGGGGCAGGCAGCACATCCCGGAACAGCCCGTCCGCGAAATCGCTGACATCGAAGGAGAAGGAGCGCTCCTCCGAGCGGCTCCGGTTGAAGGCGGCTATAAATATCTCATTCTTCGCCTTCTCCCCGAACACATCCTTGCCGCTGCGCACCAGGCGGGCATAGGCCAGCACATCCCCCTCCGCATACAGGGGCAGGATTTCGCCGGTCTGCAGGGCCGTGTGCTCATTGCGCAGATGGATAACATGCTCATAAAAGCTGCGCAGGGACACGTCTCCCCCCTCCCACTTGTAGGGGCGGCGGTTGGTGGGGTCCTTGAAGCCCTCCATGCCCAGCTCGTCGCCGTAATACACGCAGGGCACGCCGGGATAGGTCATCTGGAACAGGGCCGCCAGCATCAGGCGTGCCTTGCCCAGCTTGTAGTGCTCCGGGTCCAGCTTGGAGCGTACCTGGTCGATAGCCGGCATCCCATCATAGTAGGCGGCCTCCCCCAAAAGGGTAATGGCCCGTTCCCTGTCATGGCTGCCGATAAGGTTCATCATGGCATAGAAATTATGCAGGGGATAATTCTCCCGCAGGCTTTCCAGGCGGCGCATGGATAAATTGGCATCAATATGCCCCATTAAATAGCCCAGCAGAATCTCCCGGAAGGGGTAGTTCATGGCCGAGTCCATTTCCTGGCCGCACAGATACTCCCTGGGCACGCCGTAGGCCACCTTGTTGGAAGCGTCCTCCCAGACCTCGCCGATCATCACGGCCTCCGGGTTCGTCTTCTTCAGCTCCTTGTAGAAGGTCTGGGAAAATTCCTCCGGCAGCTCGTCAATAACATCCAGGCGCCAGCCGCCGATGCCCTCCTCCGTCCAGTGATGCAGCACGCTGTCCTTATCACGGATAATGAAATCCATGTAGGAAGGTGTGGTCTCCTTCACATTGGGCAAGGTGTCGAAATTCCACCAGCTCTCATAGTCCAGGGGCCAGCTACGGAAATTATACCACTCGCTGTAGGGGGAATTCTGGGACTGAAAGGCCCCCACCGTATCATACTGGCCCTGTCGGTTGAAATAGCGGCTGTTGCTGCCCGTATGGCTGAAAACGCCGTCAATGATGATGCGGATGCCCTTGGCCTTCGCCGTATCCAGCAGATGACGGAAATCCTCGTTGGTGCCCAGGATGGGATCGATCTTGTGGTAATCGCCGGTGTCATAATGATGGTTGCTCTCCGACTCAAAGACCGGGTTCAGGTAGATAGCGGAAATCCCCATGCCCTTCAAATAATCCAGCTTGGACTCGATGCCCTTCAGATTGCCGCCGTAGAAATCGTAGGCTATAATCTCCTTGGTATCCGGGTCCTTGTAGTAAGCCGGCTCATCATCCCAGGAGGCATGATAGACCGCCCCTTTTTTCGGTATGATCTTATCCCCCAGACGGCAGAAGCGATCCGGGAAAATCTGGTACATCACCGCATGCTTGAACCAGTCCGGGGTCTTCGCCCCCTGATTGTAAACCGTAATCTGGTAGGAGGGGGGCACATGGTCATAAACCTCCCCCCGGCCCCCCAGCATCTCCGGGTTATTGCCGTAATAGGTGGTGCCGTTCACTGCATCCACAATGAAGTAATACCACATAAGGCAGCCCTTCTCGGGCATGGTCAGCTCTATGCTGTAGAACTTGTTGTCGCTTTCCGGCGGGTCATTGGTGGACAGGGTCAGAAGCTTCTCCCCCACCCGGCTGCGCCAGAGGCGCAACAGCACATGCCTCACCTGCACCGGAGTGCGAAGCTGCAGCCCCAGCCTTACCTTGGTGCCGGCCTCGGCTGCCCCTACAGTCGAACGAAAATAAATATTCTGGGAATTGTGCTCGACCTCGTTTCTGTCCAGCATCAAAATCCACTCCTTCTCATCTTCCTTGCATATTTCTTCCCGGCCCCCCAGGGCAGGGGAGAAAAAGAGCGGCATTAGCCGCTCCCTTTACTCCATATATCCTCTTACCTGGCAGTCAGCTTCTCGTAGAGCTGCTTGTACTCCTTGGCGGATTCGGCCCAGGAATAATCTGAGCGCATGGCGTTGTCCACGATCTGGCGCCATTCCTCCGGATTCTCATAGGCCGACAGGGCCCGCTTCAGGGAATACATCATCTCATGGGCATTGTAATCATTGAACACGAAGCCGTTGCCTTCCTTGGAATACTTGTCATAGGGATGCACCGTATCCTTCAGGCCGCCGGTGGCGCGCACCACCGGGATGGCACCATAGCGCAGGGCAATCAGCTGCCCGATGCCGCAGGGCTCGTAATTGGACGGCATCAGGAAGATATCGGCTGCCGCGTAAATGCGCTGGGCCAGCTGGTTCGAGAAGTAGATATTCGTAGAGACCTTGGTGGGGAAGCGCCAGGCCAGTCCCTTGAACCAGTCCTCATACACCTTGTCGCCGGTGCCCAGCATCACGAACTGGATATCCTCATGCTGCAAAATCTCATCCATCATGCGCACGATAAGATCCATGCCCTTCGCCGCCACCAGGCGGGAGACCAGGGCCACCATGGGCACCCGGCGCCTGTTGGGCAGGCCCAGGAAATTCTGCAGCTCCGTCTTGTTGTCCGCCTTGCGGGAAGGATCGTCAGCGTCATAGGTCTCGAAGATATTCTTGTCCGTGCGGGGGTTGTAGGTATCATAATCCAGCCCGTTCACGATGCCGAAAATCGTATCGCTGCGGCTGCGCAGGAGGCCGTCCAGATGCTCGCCGAAATACTCGTACTGGATTTCCTGGGCATAACTCTTGGAGACTGTCGTAATGTAGTCGGCATAGATAATGCCGCCCTTCATGTAGTTCACGGCATCGTAGAACTCCAGATCCCCGTTGTTGAAGTACTTCCAGTCCAGACCCAGCACATCGCTCATGACATCCTTGGGGAACACGCCCTGATACTTCAGGTTGTGGATGGTGTAGATGGTCTTGATGTTCTGATAGCGCTCGTCTTCCATGTGCTCCAGCTTCAGGAACACGCTGACCAGGCCAGCGTGCCAGTCATTCATATGAATGACATCCGGCCAGAAGTCCATGGCAGGCAGCAGGTTCAGCACGGCACGGCAGAAGAAGGAGAAGCGCTCCGCATCATCGTCATAGCCGTAGAAGCCCTCACGATCATAATATTCCTGGTTATCGACGAAATAATAGGTGACGCCCTCATATTCCAGTTTATCAAGGCCCACGAACTTCTCCCGCCAGGAAACATTCAGGGTGCCGTCATAGACATGCTCCATCTTTTCCTTGAAGCCCTGATCGATTTTGCCAAACTTCGGCATGATAACCCGTATGTCCACATCCTCAAACCGCAAAGCCTTCGGCAGCGAGCCGGCTACATCAGCCAATCCGCCGGTCTTGCAAAACGGTACGGCCTCTGATGCTACATAAAGAACTTTCATGCTCTGAATCCCCCTTTGTTGACTGTGACAGAATACTAAGCAAAACCCATAGACGCTGCTGCCTGCTCAGTTGATCATGCAGGGCTTGATGCCCCAGATCTCGTTGGCATACTCGTCAATCGTGCGATCGGACGAGAACCGGCCTGAATTGGCGATATTGACGGCAGAAGACTTCAGCCAGTTGAACTTATTGGCATAACGGCGCATGACTTCCTCATGGGCTTCCGTATAGGAATTGAAATCCTTCATAATGAAGAACTCGTCATTGCCATGAATCAGGTAATCGTACAGGGAATGGAAGTCTCCGTAGAAGCCGTTGGTCAGCTGGTTCATCACATTGCGCACATTCTCGTTGGTATTGTACTCATCCCAGGCGGAGTAGTTGCCGTTGGCATAATAGGCCAGGACTTCCTCTGCCCTGAGACCGAACAGCACGAAATGCTCATCGCCCCCCACAGCATCCCGGATTTCCACATTAGCACCGTCCATGGTGCCTAAAGTAATGGCGCCGTTCATCATGAACTTCATATTGCCCGTGCCCGAAGCCTCCTTGGAAGCCGTGGAAATCTGCTCGCTGACCTCCGCCGCCGGATAGACAATCTCGCCGGTGGAAACGCAGAAGTTCTCGATGAACACCACTTTCAGCTTCTCATTGGTCTGGGGATCATTGTTCACCTTATTGGCCACCGCATTGATCAGGCGGATGGTCTCCTTGGCGATATAGTAGCCCGGTGCGGCCTTGCCGCCGAACAGGTAGGTGGTGGGCACCATATCGTATTTGAAATCCGTCTTCAGCTTGTGATACTGCCACATGATGTGCATGATATTCATCAGCTGGCGCTTGTAGGAATGGATGCGCTTGACCTGGATATCGAAGAGGGTATTCGGGTCAACCTCTATGCCCTGATGCCGCTTGAGGAAGTCTGCCAGGCCCTGCTTGCGCATTACCTTGATGCGGCCCAGCTCCTGCAGGAAAGGCTTGTCATCCACATAGTCGTTCAGGATGTCAAGCTGCTCGGGATAGCGGTGCCAGCGACGGCTACCGATGGTATCATCAATCAGATCCGCCAGATCCGGATTGGCCCCCATCAGCCAGCGGCGGTGGGTGATGCCGTTGGTCTTGTTGTTGAACATCCTGGGATAGAGCTCGTAGAAATCACGCAGGGTAGCATTCTTCAGGATGGTGGAGTGGATTTCCGCCACGCCGTTGACGCTGTGGGAGCCCACAATGGCCAGCCTTGCCATATGCACCACCCCATCCTGGATGATGGAAATGGCCCTGACCTTGCCCTCGTCCCCCGGATAGCGCTTGCGCACGAAGGTGAGGTGGCGGTGGTTGATTTCCTCGATCAGCATGTAGATGCGGGGCAGCAGATGCTTGAACATATCCACCGGCCAGGTCTCCAGGGCCTCCGGCAGGATGGTGTGGTTCGTATAGGCAACCGTGTTGCGCACTATGGCCCATGCCTCGTCCCACTCCATCCCCATCTCATCCAGGAACAGCCGCATGAGCTCGGCCACCACCAGGGCCGGGTGGGTATCGTTGATATGGATGGCAATGCGCTGGCCGAACTTGGCCATATTGCCCCCCGCCTTCTTGTAGTGGCGCACGATGCTCTGGACCCCCGCCGACACCATGAAGTATTCCTGGATCAGGCGGAGCTGGCGCCCCTCATAGGTGCTGTCATCCGGGTACAGGTAGTCGGTGATATGCTCCACGAAATTGCGGTACTCCGCCTTCTGGCGCATCTGCTCCTGGGTCAAGCGGCCGTAATCCGAGAAATCCCGGTTCACCTCCGCATTCCACAGGCGCAGGGTGTTCACTGTCTTATTGTGGTAGCCCACGATGGGCACATCATAGGGCACGGCCATGACCGTCATGGGATTCTCATGCACCAACTGCAGGCTGCCGTCCTCCATTTTCTTCATGTAGGCATTGCCGTAGAACTTGACATCCACGGCCTTATCTGCCTTGCGGTACTCCCAGGCAAAGCCGTTCTTCAGCCAGTTGTCTGGAATCTCCACCTGGTTGCCGTCGATGATCTTCTGCTCGAAGAGCCCGTACTGGTAGCGGATGCTGCAGCCGCAGCCCGGCAGCCGGTGGGCAGCCATGGAATCAATGAAGCAGGCAGCCAGACGGCCCAGGCCGCCGTTGCCCAGGCCCGCATCCGGCTCCTCCTCGAAAAGCTCCGAAAGCTCCAGCTTGAAGTCATCCTTCAGGACTTCCTGCACGGCTTCCTCAATGCCCAGGTTAATCAGGTTCGACTTCAAAAGGCGCCCCAGCAGGAACTCGATGGAGAAATAAAAGACCTGCTTCTCCTGACGCTCATCATAAGTCTTGGTGGTCTTGATCCAGTTATCGGAGATATACTGTTTGGCTACATTGGCAACAGTCTGGTAAATCTGATTTTTTGTAAGATCCTTCAGCTCATTGCCCCACATAATGTGCGCGGTCTGGTCTATCCTCAGCTTAAGTTCCTTCTTAAGCTTTTCATAGTCCTTGTCCTTGCCTTTCCTTTCCTTCTTTTCCTTAGCCAAAAAAAACACTCTCCCTTCGGTGGCATAATCCATAGCAGGCGCACAGAGGCGCAAAAGAGAAAAGCCGCTGCCACAGGGCCAGAGCCCGCTAAAGCAGGCTCTGGCCTCTTTGGAGCGGCTTGCCTAACCCTTAAATAACAGTGTTCTTCGTGACAATCAGGGGATAATTCTGGGCACCCTTCAGCCACTTATCCTTCGTGATCACCACGTTCTTGTCGCAGATCACATTCTCCAGCAAAGAGCCGTCCTGGATATCGCTCTTCTGCATGATGATGGAATTCTTGATCTGCACGCCCTCGCCGATGGTGACGCCACGGAAGATGATGGAATTCTCCACCTCGCCCCGCACCACGCAGCCATTGGCGATCAGGGAATTCTTGACCTTGGCCGTCGCCTTGTACTGCACGGGGACGCCATCCAGCACCTTCGTATAAATCGGGTTCTGCCCCATAAAGAGCTCCTCCCAATTCTCCGGGATCAGAAGATCCATGCTGGCCTGGTAATAGGCCGCCGTGGAATCCACATGGGCCACATAGCCGTCATGCTCCGCAGCGTAGATGGTGTACTCATTGGCACGGCGGATAATGCCGTCCATCAGGAGATCTTGGCCGCCATGCTCGTAGGTATAGCGGATCATCTCCGTAAAGATGCGCTTCTCCATCAGGTAGACATTCATGGATGTCTTGGAGCCGTCATAGACAGCCGGCTTCTCCGAGATATCCTCCACCAGCCCGTTCTCGGCAGTCTCGATGACCACATTGAGACCCGCGGACTCCTGGGTGGATGTGTGATACACCATGGTGATATCCGCATTGGTGTTCTGGTGGAAGCGCAGCAGCTGGCTGAAATCAACATTGTAAACGAAGCTGCCGCTGGAAATCAGGACATACTTCTGGGAACTGTGCTCGAAGAAATCAAGATTATGGTAGAAGTTCTTGAGGTCGCCCTTGCGGATCGTCGCCTCCTCCGTGGGAGCCGGCAGATAGAACAGGCCGTCCTGGCGGCGGGCCAGATCCCAGTCCTTACCGGAACGCAGGTGATCCAGAACCGAGCGGGGCTTATCCGGCAACATCACGCCGACATGCTGGATGCCGGAGTTCACCATGCTGGAAAGCGTAAAATCAATCAACCGATAACGTCCCGCGAAAGGCAGGGACTCTACCGCGCGGCGATCCGTGAGCTCACGGATCAATTTATTATCTTCCTGAAGATTGATGATCCCCATTACTGTTTTCAATTTTCATCCACTCCGATCACATGGTCTTCCGTGTGAAAAACGGCTCTCAGCTCTCTGCAGCCCGCCTCAGCCGGCCTGCTTGCCGCTGGCCTTGGCCTCGACGGTCTCACCCTCGGCAACCACCGTAATGGCTCCCGGTGCGCCCTCTACCTTGCCGCCGGCTGCTACCTCGGAGCCCTGGGCCATGATTGCATAATCGACCACCGCATTCTCACCGATGACCGTGGAGGGCATGATGACGGAATTAGAAACCTTAGCACCCTTGCCGATGCGCACGCCGGAGAAGATAACGGAGTTCTCCACCTCGCCGAGGATCATGGAGCCTTCGCTAATCATCGACTTCGTAACCTTGGCATCCGGGCCCACATAGTGGGGGGGCATCGGGGGATTGGAGGAACGGATGCGCCAGTCGCCGCCCAGCTCGAAGGGAGGCTCATCCTGCAGCAGATCCATATTGGCCTGCCAGAGGCTCTCCACCGTCCCCACATCCTTCCAGTAGCCGTCGAAGGCATAGGAGAAGAGACGGGCCTTGTCTGCCAGCATCTTCGGGATGATATCCTTGCCGAAGTCATGGCTGCTGGTCTCGCTCTTGGCATCATCTTCCAGGTACTTCACCAGGAACTTGGCGCTGAAGATGTAGATGCCCATGGAAGCCAGGTTGCTCCTGGGCTTGGCGGGCTTTTCCTCGAACTCCTCGATACGGCCGTTCTTGTCGGTATTCATGATGCCGAAGCGGGGGGCTTCCTCCCAGGGAACCTCGAACACGCCGATGGTCGCATCCGCCTTGTTCATCTTGTGGGACTCCAGCATCCAGGAATAATCCATCTGATAGATATGGTCGCCGGAAAGGATCAGCACATACTCCGGATCTGCAGACTTGATGAAGTTGATATTCTGGTAGATGGCATCCGCCGTGCCCCGGTACCAGTCCGCGCCCTTCTCACGGGCATAGGGCGGCAGGATGAAGACACCGCCGTCACGCATATCCAGATCCCAGGCCGAGCCGGTAGCCAGATAGTTATGCAGCTCCAGCGGACGGTACTGAGTGAGCACGCCCACCTTGCTGATGCCGGAATTGGCGCAGTTGCTCAGCGGGAAGTCGATAATACGGTACTTGCCGCCGAAGGGCACTGCCGGCTTGGCGATTTTCTTCGTCAAGGCTCCCAGGCGGCTGCCCTGTCCGCCTGCCAGAATCATTGCTAAGCATTCTGTCTTTCTCATAAAAAATCCCCCCTGGATATTTTGATGGAGCGTTTCCCTATTAACACCCCACCGTCTTACCTTATAACTCGGCAGAAGCTGTCCCTCACTTCCGTAAGTGGGGGCGTACATCCAAACATCCCCTGCCTCGTTGAAACGCCGAATGGCATGATCTCGCCCTGCGAAATCACAAGCAGCGGCGTTATAATAACAGATTTTCTCTGTCAGTATACATCGGCTTGCATTTTTTCTGTGTCTGAAGCTGCTTACCCTGTCATACTGTAAGGCTATCCCCAGAATGCTCGCAGCAGCCGTACCTTTCCCATCCCCGGGGCACCGGACCGGCCTGCCCATGGCAATTCTTCAATCCTTGCTATAGATATTTCGCTAAAGACGCGGATATTCCTTCTCACAGAAATAACTTTTTCTAAAAAATGCAAAAAAATCCATCGGCACAACACCTGTCACGGAATTATACTCGTAAAAAAATAATATTCCTCATGACAGCGAACCTCATCCACCGCTTACGCGATCCCCCTTCCCCAGAGGGGAAGGCTTTTTGTCAGTGAATACAACTAAAAAAAGACACCCCAGATCAGGGCACCAATGGCCAGGGCCAGACTGAACCCCTGCATCACATTGCCCAGGGTCTTCCCCCTTTTGGGCAGCAGGGCCTCTGCCAGAGGACGCAGCTCATAGATGATGAAAGCGAGGCCGAAAAAAAACATCGGCATATCGCCGTTATAGAGCCCCCAGCACAGCATCCCCGCAAAAAGCACCAGACCCGCCTTCTCGCCGTGGGTAAAGCCTGTCTTCGGCTTTTCTTCGAGGGCAAGCTCCGCCCGGGATTGGGGCAGCCCCAGCTCATCCTGCTCCCGGCTGCTCTTGGGGAACCACCTGTACCTCATGTCTGCCTCCCTCCCTGTGCAGTTTTTTCTGAAAAACCTTGCACTTTACAGTTCCCTACCTCATAACACTATATTATAGAGCCTTTTAACACAAAAATCCAGTAGCAACGCAAGAAAAAAGCGCAGGCTTCCCCGCGCTGTGTTTCCTCTTATCCCTCAATGGGGCGCAATTCCCAGGAACCGTCCCCTGCCAGGTGCAGCTCCTCCTCATGCTGGGCAAAAAGTGTGGAGCGATGGCCCACACTGACCAGGCTTAACCCCGGCAGCTCCCGGCCTAGCAGCTTATAGAGTTCCTGCTCCCGCTCCTCGTCCAGGGCCGAAGTCGCTTCATCCAAGAACACCCAGTCCGGCCGCACCAGCAGCACGCGGGCAAAGGCCAGGCGCTGCTGCTCACCCAGGGACAGGATGCGGCTCCAGTCATCTACCTCATCCAGCCGCCCCGCGAAGCTCCCCAGCCCCACCTTCTGCAGGGCCTCTGCCATCCTGTCCTCACTACCCGAGGCGGACAGGGGATAGAGCAGGGCACGCCTCAGGCTGCCCAGGGGCAGATAGGGCTTCTGGGGCAGGAACATCACCCGCTTCCCTGCCGGCAGGGTGAGACTCCCCTTGCCGTAGGGCCAGATACCCGCCAGGAGCCTGAGCAGGGTGCTCTTGCCGCAGCCCGAACGCCCCGTGACCAGCACCCGGCTGCCTGCAGGCAATTCCAAGGTGGCATCCTGCAGCAGTGTCCTGCCGTCAGGCAGCTCCACCGAAAGCTCCGTCAGCACAAGGGCCTGAGCCTCCCCCGTCCCCCGCTGCACGGGGCTTTCCACGGCAGAAGCCTGCTCCATATGCGCCGTAAAGGTGCCGAGACGGCGGATAACCGCCGCCAGCTGGGCGATGCTGGCATAGGAATCCACAAAGTAGGAAAGGGCATCCTGCACCCGTCCGAAGGCGGAAATGGTCTGCATCAGCCCACCCAGGGCCATGGTGCCCGCAAAATACTGGGGAGCCGCCAGCACCAGGGGCACGATGACGGCCAGTTGCCCGTAGCCGTTGATGTAGAAATTCAAGAGCTTCGTCTGGCGCATCAGCTCCCAGTAATTCTTGATAACCAGGGCGAAGCGCTCCTTAAAGCCCGCCGTCTCCGGCCTCTCTCCTCGGTAGAAGGCAATGCTCTCGCTGTTCTCCCGCACCCGCATCATGCTGAAACGGAAATCAGCCTCATAGCGCTGCTGCTCGAAATCCAGCCCGATCAGGCGGCGTCCCACCAGATGGGCCGCCCCCGTGCCCAGGGCCGAATAGAGCAGGGAGAACCAGAACATATAGCCGTAGATCACAAACTCATGGCTGCCAAGAGGCACGGTAAAGGCCCCCGAAAGATTCCACAGCACCGCCGCGAAAGCCGCCAGGGTCGTCAGCTGCTTCAAAAAACCTATCAGAAGCTGCAAGGTCAGGCTCACGAACTGATTGATATCCTCCGAGATGCGCTGATCCGGGTTATCCGTATCGCTGCCCAGCACCTGCAGGCGGTAATAGGTCTGCTCCTTCATCCAGCGGGCAAGATAATGCTCCGTCATCCAGGTGCGCCACTTGATCTCCAGCATCTGTCTGAGATAAATGGCATAGACCGCAATGATTATATAGAGAAAAGCCAGCCCCGTAAACCTGCCGATCAGGGGCCAGAACGACTCTGCCTCATAAGCCTGCAGCGCATTGTAGAAATCATTGTACCATTCATTGACCAGCACCAGAAGGTACACTGCGGCAAAATTCAGGCCGATCACCACCGCTAAGAGCCCCAGGGCCCGCCATTTCTGCTCCGAATGCCAATAGCCCCGGCAAATATGCCAGAAGGACTTGAAATAACTGAATTTCTCGTGCAAAGATGCCACATCCTTTACCAAAGCAAATGCTTATGCTAAAATGACTTTGTTTATTACAGCAGGGAGGAAATATAAATGCTCATATACATACTGGCAGCCTGCGCCGTCATCCTGCTCATTGCATTATATCGCCTGACAGGGCACAGCCGCAAGGCTTTTTACGGACTTTGCGCCGGCCTGGCGCTGGCAGGCTCCATCGCCTACTGGGCCTGGCCCCAGGGAGAGCAGGCGGCTGAGCCCCTGACCCTGGCCCAGCAAAACGAGCTGGCCCGGCAGCAGCAGGTCTTTGCCCTCTGGTACAAGGACTACCAGAAAGACCTGACGGAGCTGGATCACAACTGGCAGTGGTACCACCATATCCTGGAGAGCTTCAAGGAAGGCAATATCTCCCTCCAAACCGTGCACATACGCCTCACCCAGTTGGAGCAAGACAGCGCCCAGCTCACGGCCCGCATCCAGGCCCATGCCGCTCCCCTGGAGTTAAGCGAATACTGCTACGACCTGGCCAGTACCGTCATCACCAAGACCTCAGCCTATGCAGCGGCACAGCACAAGGCCATCGCCCTGACCCGCGCCGCCGCCGACCCCGCCCGCATGCCGGCAGAAGACCCGGCCGAGCAGAGCCGCCTGCTGCAGGACGTAATGCTCAGAGAGTCCCCGGTGGCCCTTTTCACCGCCGAGGAAATCACTGCCATACGCGAACAGCTGGCGCTGCCCAGGGAAAAACGGGAAGCCTCCCCCCAGGAATAAACCTCCACCTCATCCGTCAGCCTGTGGGCTGACACCTTCCCCTCAAGTTCAGGGGGAAGGCTTTTTTATTTTATTTTTGTGAACATGCTGCGCTAATCCGGTAGGAATTTCCTATATATAGGTAGAATAAATTATATCAAGCAAACTATAAGGAGCGTTTTCTGATGGTAAACCTTGATAATCTGACCACGGAGCGCCGCAACCCGGCCTCCGCCCATATCGACGAGCTCCCCACCCTGGACATGCTGGCCCTGATGAATGAGGAAGACCAGACCGTGCCCCAGGCCGTCAGGAAAATCCTGCCGGATATCGCCCTGGCTGTGGATGCCATCACGGACTGCCTCCAAAGAGGCGGCCGCCTCTTTTACCTGGGAGCCGGCACCTCAGGCCGCCTGGGCATCCTGGATGCCGTGGAATGCCCCCCCACCTACGGCACGGAGCCGGAACTGGTGCAGGGCCTGATTGCAGGGGGCACGGCCGCCATCTTCAAAGCCCAGGAAGGGGCGGAAGATTGCCCTGAGCTTGCCGCAAGGGACCTGAAAGAGGCAGGCTTCACCAGCGGGGACATACTGGTGGGCATTGCAGCCTCCGGCCGCACCCCCTATGTCCTGGGAGGGCTGGACTACGCCCGCAGTCTGGGAGCGAAAACCATCGCCCTGGCCTGCACGGAAAAGGCGGAAATCGCCGCTCATGCCCATATCCCCCTCTGCCCCGTCACCGGCCCGGAGATTATCACCGGCTCCACCCGCCTGAAGGCAGGCACTGCCCAAAAACTAGTGCTGAACATGCTTTCCACCTGCACCATGATAAGGCTGGGCAAGGTCTACGGCAATCTGATGGTAGATGTCAAGGCCACCAACGCCAAGCTCTCCGCAAGGGCCCTCCGCATCGTCATGGAGGCCGCAGGCTGTAGCCGCGAGGAAGCAGCCGCCGCTTTAGAAGCCGCCGGGGGACATGCCAAGGACGCCATCCTCATGGCCGTAACCGGCTGCACCCCCGCAGAAGCCAGAGAGCGACTGCATCTGGCACAGGGGCATCTGGCACAGGCATTAAGAAACTCAAATAACTGACATCCAAGGAAAGGAGCCAGCAATGCACCATGAAGACCTAGAAAAGAAAATCCTCGCACCCGGCAGCACAGCCCATGACCATAAGCTTGAATTCGGCAACGCTGCCAAAATCCAGGCTGCAGCACTGGCAGAAGACCCTGAGCCTGCCCGGAATATCTTCCGCGCCCTGTCCAGGATCTTCATCCCCCTGATGCCCGCCTTTATCGCCTGCGGCCTCATCAGCGGCTGCCTGAACATCGCCATAAAGCTCAACCCCCTGCTGGCCGGCAGCCACTACTTCCAGCTCATGGCTGTGACAGGGGCCACCGCCTTCTGGGGCCTGAACCTCTTTGTGGGCATAAACGCCGCCAGAGAATTCGGCGGCACTCCCATCCTCGGCGGCATCCTGGGAGCCCTTATCTCCCACCCGGATCTGGCGGGTGTGGTGCTGAACGGCTACCCCCTGACCCCCGGACGTGGTGGCGTCATTGCCGTGCTCCTGGTGGCGGCACTGGGCACCTGGCTGGAAAAGCGTTTCCGCAGGCTCCTGCCCGACACCCTGAGCCTTTTTCTGACCCCCCTGGTCACTTACCTGGTGGCCGCCGCCTTTGCCGTCTTATTCCTGCAACCCTTCGGCGGCCTGATCTCGGAATACATCAGCCAGGCCGTGAACGACGCCATCACCGGGGGCGGGGCCCTCACCGGCGCCATCTTAGGGGGCACCTTCCTGCCCCTGGTAATGATGGGGCTGCACCAGGCCCTGCTCCCCATCCACACAGAGCTCCTCACCCGCTACGAGATCACCCTGCTGCTGCCCGTCCTGGCCATGGCGGGCGCAGGGCAGGTGGGGGCAAGCCTGGCGGTCTTTGTGCGCACCAGGAACAGGGGGCTGAAAAAGACCATCGCCTCCGCCCTGCCGGTGGGCCTTATGGGCATCGGCGAGCCCCTGATCTACGGCGTCACCCTGCCCCTGGGAAGGCCCTTCCTTGGGGCCTGCATCGGCGGTGCCTGCGGCGGTGCCATGCAGGCGCTGGCCATGGTGGGCGCCAAGACCATCGGCATCTCCGGCCTGCCCCTGGC
Source organism: uncultured Selenomonas sp. (assembly GCA_947167105.1). Lineage (GTDB taxonomy): Bacteria > Bacillota > Negativicutes > Selenomonadales > Selenomonadaceae > Selenomonas_B. The sequence continues at coordinate 125,902 of CAMVGU010000002.1, forward strand.
AGCGGCCACCAATAACATTACCGCCTACCTTATGGGCCTGGGCGTAGCCTATCTCAGCGGCTTTATCGCCACCCTGCTCATAGGTTTCGAGGACCCACCAGACAGCATATGAGACTACCCTGCCGCCCCAGTACGCGGATATATGCGTGCTGTTTGTCCGCCCCCTTGGGGGCGGGGGACCGCCGCAGGCGGTGGTGGGGGCTGCCGCCCGCATATCAACAGCATTAACCATAATTTCAGGAAAGAAGGTCTGACTGTGGAAAACGGTATCTCCATCTATCCTGGTTTAGACAACAGCATAGAAGAAAACCTCTCCCTTATCGAACAGGCCCATAAATGCGGCCTCACCCGCCTTTTCACCTCCCTGCACATCCCGGAAACGGACCCAGGCAGGCTGAAGAAGGAGCTCCATGAAACCCTGCGCGCAGCCAGGGACTACGGCATGGAAATCATCTCGGATATCTCCCCTGCCACCTTAAAGCTCCTGGGGTTCAGGGAATTCAAGGCCTCCGCCTTCAAGATGCTGGGCATCTCCACCCTGCGGCTGGACTACGGCTTCGGCCTGGAGGAAATCGCCCACCTCTCCCGGCACAGCCACGGCACCCGGCTCCAGCTCAACGCCTCCACCATGACCGGCAAACTCCTCTCCGCCCTGATAGAACTGAAAACCGACTTTAACCATATAGACGCGCTGCATAACTTCTACCCCCGGCGGGGCACGGGCCTCTCCGAGGAAACCCTGGTGCGCAAGAACCTGATGCTGCACAAAATGGGCATCCGCGTCGGCGCCTTCGTGCCATCAAGCACAGGCCGCAAACGCGGCCCCCTGGGGGACGGCCTGCCTACGATGGAAGAACATCGGGACGAGGACACGGATCTTGCTGCCCGCCACCTGGTGGCCCTGGGCACGGACTCCGTCTTTCTCAGCGACTCCCTGCCCACTCCGGCGGAAATCGCCTCCCTGGGCAGCCTGAAAGGAGACCAGGTCACCCTCTCCGCCCGTCTGCTCACCCATGACCCCCTCACCCGGCAGCTCCTGCAGGAAACCTTCACCGCCAGGGTGGACGAAGCCCGGGACGCCATCCGCGCCGAGGAAAGCCGCAAGCGCCTGAAAGAACTGGCCCCTGCATCTGCCCCCCGGCTTGAGGCAGAAAATACCAGTGAGCGCCCCTTAGGCGCCGTCACCCTGGACAATGAGGGCTACGGCCGCTACCAGGGGGAGCTGCAGATCATCAAGGAGCCCCAGGGACGGGATGACCGCGTGAATGTGGTGGCCCAGGTGGAGGCGGAGGAAATAGGGCTTTTGCAGTATATCAGCCCCGGACGAAAATTTTCTTTCCGCTTTCATGATTGACGCTAAAAAATGTGCTAGAATAAATGAAAATCCTATGAAAGGACACCCTATGTCTACCAACGAAACCCATATCTCCCCCTGCGAAACCTGCGAAGCCTGGCACACCCACCCGGAGAAAGTCCGGGCGGCCAGCCTGCACAAGCTGGACAACGAAACCAGCCTGCGCCTGGCGGAAGTCTTCAAGGTACTGGGGGATCAGACCCGTATCAAGCTGCTGGCCCTCCTGGCCTCCGAGCAGGAAATGTGCGTCTGCGACATCGCGGAGGCCCTGGGCATGGGCCAGTCCGCCATCTCTCACCAGCTCCGCGTCCTGCGGGATGCCCGCCTGGTGAAATTCCGCAAGCTGGGCAAAGAAGCCCTCTACTCCCTGGACGATGACCATGTTGTGACCCTGATGGGCCAGGGCCTGGAGCATGTCAGGGAGGGGTAAAGCCAGGAACGTTAGCCCCCCCACCACCGCTTATGCGGTCCCCCGCCCCCATAGGGGGGCGGACTGTAAGAAGTACTATACCAAAAGAAAGGATCGATACCCATGGGTAAATTCCGTTTCCCCCGCCTGCTCCTGACTGCAGGGCTCATCCTGGCCCTCACCGCCTCCACCGCCTTCGCCTCTCCCACCCTGAAGCAGGGCTCCCACGGCCACGACGTACTCCTGCTGCAGCAGAAGCTGGCCAAGGTGGGCTACAAAGTGACCAACTTCGACGGCGTGTTCGGCAAGGAAACAGAGCGGGCAGTGGCGGAATTCCAGCGGGATCAGAAAATCCGCATCACCGGCATCGTAAATAACGCCACCTGGCGGGCACTGAAAAAAGCCAAGGACAAACCGGGTCACTGGGTGGACATACCCTTCCCCGCCGCCCCCGGCAGTGGCAAGGAAGGGGGCAATGGCAAGCTCCTGATGGATGCAGGCAAGGCCCAGTCCCTAATCCGCACCGCCAAGAGCTACCTTGGCACCCCCTACCTTTTCGGCGGCTCCACACCGAAAGCCTTTGACTGCTCCGGCTACGTGCAGTACGTCTTCGCCCAGGAGGGCTACAAAATCCCCCGCACCGCCGATATCCAATACGATAAAGTAGGCCAGCGCACCCGCAGCAAGGGCGAGCTGGTTCCCGGCGACCTGGTCTTCTTCGAAACCTACGAACCGGGCGCCTCCCACGTGGGCATCTACCTGGGAGGGGGAGACTTCATCCACGCCAGCTCCGTCAGGGGCGTCACCATCAGCAACCTCTCCGACAGCTACTACGCCGAGCACTACTACGGCGGCAAGCATTTGGTCAGATAATGCAATCATAAATTTTCATATACTAAACGTGACTCATCTCCAAGGATCTGGAACAAAGATCCCCCAAACTCCGCGCCCAGGGATGGGCGCCGCCGCCCTCGTTCTCCAGGGAAGGGAACAAGGGCGGCGGTTTTCTTTGGTTACTTTCTTTGTCCACACAAAGAAAGTAACACCACAAGCCTTGCTCGTCAGCAAAAAACCGGCCGATGCCCAATGCACCGACCGGTTTTTTTACTATGAAAAAGGCACATTACCATACCTTGCCCAGCATAAACCACAACCTGCCCCTGGCCTTGGCCTCCTCGGACAGATTCGGGTCGCCGCCGATGCGCCGCGCGTAATCCAGGCGGGCGAACCAGTCGCCGGGAACCGTATAGGCAAGCCCCAGGCCCCAGCCCTTCAGGGTCATGCCGCTTGACGGACGGCCCCCCACCACGCCGGACAGGGTGCCGTCATGGCTGTAGCGCACATGGCCGATATCGAAGTAAGTGCTGGCCACCAGCCCCTGCAGGGGAGTATGGTAGCGCAGCTCCGCCGTCGCCATAATGCCCTCATCGCCGGAGCCTGTTCCCTGGGGATAGGCACGCACTCCGTTGGCGCCTCCCAGATACATCTGCTCCGAGCCGTCCAGATTGTGATTAGCCATCTGCATGGAGCCCCGCACCATAATATCCGTGCTGTGGCCCAGGCTCTGCACCGCCGTGGCATTGCCCTCCAGCTTCACATAATGCCCATCGGTATGGTTGAACTGGCTTTGGTAACGGGCATAATCCGAATCCGGCGTTAGCTTGCCGAAGGTCAGGGTGCCGCCGAAGCCCAGGGCAAAGCCCCCCACCCGGCGGAAACCTTCCAGCCCCACATGGACGTTATGGGAATACTTGTCCCCCTCGATATTGAAGGCATCAATATCGTCGGAAAGCCTGCGGTAATCATAGCCATACTTAAAGGTCAGCATCCGGTCATGCAAATGGTAAATGGGCCTCTGTCCGAACAAGGACAGGGTCAGGGCATTGCCCTTGGCCCCCATCTCGCTCAGCAGGCCCCCCACCTGGTAATCCATGCGGCTGATGCCAATCCCCAGGGTGGTGCCCCCGTGGCCCACCAGAGTCTCGTAGTTTGCATAGTAGTTATGCAGTTTTCTATTGGAAATCAGCGCACCCACATTGATGCGCCCGCCGTTGCCACCTATGTCGTAAATGGAATGCTGCACGCCGTAACGGTAGCGGCCCGTATTGGTGCTGCCGTAATTCTCCACATAGAGGATGGTATTCGTCCCCTTGCCCTTCTCGATGCGCACCGTCAGATCACTGGAACCGAAATCCGCCCCCGGCTCCAGCACGCCCACCGCCTTGTTGCCGCTGGCATCAGACAGGGAGTAGAGCACCGTCTCCAGTTCCTCTGTCCTGATAATCTTATCCTTCTTCAGCCCCACCAGAAAATCTTTAATCACATTCTCCTTCAGGCGGCTGTGATTATCAATCTTCACCTCGCCGTAGCGGCCCGGGATGACCTTCAGCACCACCACGCCATCCTCGCTGGTCTGTGCCGGCAGATACGCCGCCGCCGCAGGATACCCATGCCTGCGGCAATAGCCCGTAATCTCGCGAATCGTGGCATTGAGATCGGTCAGGGTACGTCCCTCACCCATGCCATCCTGCAAAATCTGCACCAGCGGCCCTTTGTCCAGAGAAAGATCCGGCGCTTCCAGGCGGAAATTCGTGATGGTAAACTGCACCTCCCCGCCCTCTTTATCCGTCACCGGCGTATCATCCCTGACCTCCGCCTCGGGCATGCTCTCCTGTCCCCGGATATCCTGCCCCGGCTGGGACAGGGATGGCGCTGCCAGAGCGGTACCCTGCAGCAGGGCTAAAAGAAGAACTCCACCTGCTCCATTTCTCAAAAATTTCTTCATCAGAAACTGACACCCCTAGATTACACTATCAAATGAGACTTGCGCTCAATCGCTGTATTGCCTCTTCCATTTTACCACAAGCACCGCCCTGCGTCCATTAAAAAGCCCCACCGGCTGTATCGGTGGGGCTCCCCATGCTGTCAGGCTACCGCATCCTTATACTGGATCTCGGCCTCGCTGTCTTGCTGTTCTTCTTCCTCGCTTCTCTGTTCCCTCTTCCTCCTCTTTTCCTCCTCGTCCTCGTCTTCATCTTCATCCGTAGCTTCGCTCAGGCCGGCGCTGTACTCTATGCTGGCCTCACCGGACTTGTACTGGGCTTCCTCGTCATCCTGGGAAAGCTCGCTGTCCTGCCCGTCCCTGGTGGAGCTGCCCGCTGCAGCATTTATCGCCACAGCCTCTGCCGTCTCCTCATCGCCTTCGGAACCGACTGCACCTATCAGGTTTGTCGTCCCGTTGCTGCCTTCTATGGCAGCCTCAGAATCAACTGCACCGCTCAGGTTCGTAGTTCCGTTGCTGTTTTCTATGGCAGCTTGCGAGTCGGCTGTCAGCGCCTCATTGGTGCTGACGGACAGATAGCCATCCTCCGTGGTTGTCACATTGGCGCCGCTAGTCCCGGTCCCGCTGCTCAGGCCGATGCTGCCGTCGCTGACCACATCTTCACCCAGCAGATTCACCACATCGCTGGTATTAATGGCAATCGTGCTCTTGGAAGCATCCGACTGCTGCACCCCAGCTTCGGCATCCACATCTGCCGCCGTCACCGTATTAGCCAGCTCGCTCTCCACGCCCTTGCCGCTGACCTCCACCGGATTGCCGGAGGTATCCGTATAGGCTATGGCTGCATTGGCATTGCGGAGCACATCGTTATTGAAATCATGTGATACCTGGTTGTAAGCTGAAGTATTGGGGATAATAGGCTTGGGGACAACCTCATCGGTAGTCACCATTGGAACCACAGGCGTGACCGTCTCTGTTTCCGTTACAGGGGTAGGTGTTGGTGTTGGTGTCGGCGTAGGTGTCGGCGTAGGTGTCGGCGTAGGTGTCGGCGTTGGCGTTGGCGTTGGTGTTGGTGTTGGTGTCGGCGTAGGTGTCGGCGTTGGCGTTGGTGTTGGTGTTGGTGTCGGCGTTGGTGTTGGCGTTACACTGCCACTGCCACCGCCACCGCTGCTGCCGCCACCACCGGTACTATACCGGCTCAAGGCACTCTCATTGCCTGCGTCCTGAACCAAATAATAATTGGCACCGTACCGGGGCTGATAGCTTGCGCCCAGATCCGTGTATGCAGTATCCTTCGCCACCGTGCTGTTCACAGAACCAAGAGCCAGGGCATTGCCCGAAGCATCCTTATAAGCGTTGCCGTTCCATTCGTAGCTGACACCGCCCACCGTATAGGCATCTTTCGCTGCATCATAGGTAAAGAGCGTGTTGCCGCTTGCATCCGTATAAGTACCGGTAGCCTGATCAAAGCGGGCCACCACGTTGCCATTGGCGTCTGTGTAGCTGCCAGCCGAGTAAATCAGCGCGGTGCCACTTGCATCCGTGAGAGTCACCGTGCCGCCGCCCTGTGCCGTAGCTGTGTAGCTGTTCGTCACCTGCTTGGTGGTATACCAATTCCAGACTTTGTTCGTTGTATCGTATTCATGTACCAGCGTCCCTCCATCCAGTTGATCCGTATACCAGCCGGTAGCCGACTTAACGGTCTTGTTCCCGCTTGCATCCACCTCCGTATAGCTGTAAGTGCCGTAGCGCATCTCTGTGCCTTTCTGGTTCTTGTACCAGCCATAAATGCCGGAACCACTACTCTGGAAGGTAAAATCCTTGTCCTGGGTAACATCCTGCACACCAGCCGCCAGCTCACCGGTGGTCTTGAACTGCGTATCGCCCAGCACTGCCGGCGTAGTAGTATAGTCGCCGTTCGTGCGCAAACCGCCCACGGAGCCGTTAAGGGGTGAAGGCAGTGCACGGCCATAAGGCAGGGAAACGCTATCCGCATCCAGAGTGATAGCCACCCGGTTTATCTTACCGGTACCGGCATCGGTGCCGCTGATAGTTTTTACAGCCCCCGTATCAAAGCTGTAGTTCTTTCCCTCATTGTCGTTCAGCGCCAATTGATAGTACATGGAGTGGCTTATCCCGGTGGTATCGCTTTCCCCGGCAGACGCATTAGCATCGGCATCATTCACCGTGGTGCCGCCATTGCTCAGATACAAGCCATAGGTTTTATCCCAATCCAAAATACCATTCATCGTCTCGCCAGCCTGCATGCCTGTTACTGTACGGGAATCGTTCAACACGTCCTGCACCTCGTTGGTGCTTGTGCTTGCCACATCCACGCCCGCAGTGCCATCGTAATCCTTGGTAACAGAATTTACGGTGTTAACGGTCAACCGGTATGGCGTAATCTCCGCCCCCGCAGCCGTCAGCTCTGCCGTGCGAGAGGCATTGCTGGTCAAATTCCTGCCGCTGGCATCCACTAGATCGTAGTTGCCATTATTGATGCCCAGAGTATACACGGCCTCCTTGTCCTGCATAACCGTACCCGATGCCGTATTGTCGGAGCGGCTGACATCCTTCGCGGCTACCGTGCCATGAGTGGTGGAGGTATCGACATAATTTGCATCCTGCAATGTCAACTGGATATTCTCGTCATTCGTCCCGTCATTATTCAGGTCAATGGCAAGATTACCCGCCCCGTTGTTAGCCACTGAAACATTACTGCCGGCCGCAGTGATATTGTCCACCGATGCGTAGTTCACCACGATACCCCCTGCACTCGTATAGGAGCCTGTCACATCATCCGTGCCGTCGTAGTCCTTGGTGGGAGCCTGAGTGACTGACACCTTGATGGTCTGGGGATTAATCTTGCCGCCGTCCTGCTCCGTGATATAGGTGGTCTGTCCACCCGCAGCGGTAGTGCCAGCTATCTGGTTGCTCTGGCCGGAAACATCTGCCTCCAAGTAGTAGTTGTCGGCATCTCCGTTTTTATCCTTCAAGCCCAGATATATCTTCACATCCTTGTTAATAACCGTGCCGCTGCTATCACGCTCTACATTGGCATCCGCCGTGCCGTTCTTCACGTATTCGGCCGTCACCGTATCCAGTTCCGCCTCATCGTTGAGAATACCCCTGCTGGTTCCGGGCGAGCCTGTCTCCAATGTAAAAGTACGATTCGTACCTACCGTGGCTGCGGCTGTTCCGTCGTAAGGCTTTTCAAGCACAATACCGCCGCTGTCCGTCACATAGACCGGACGCCTGGCAATATCGCCCTTGCCCTGATAATTAGTCCCATTATAGTTCTGATTATTTGCGGCACTATCAATGACGTAATTGCTGCCCAGCCCCCCATCGGTGATGGCATAGTTGACTGCTTTACCGCCGCTTCCCGTTGTATTCGGGTCGATATTGGCATTAGCATCTGCATAATTGCCGGTGACGCCCACCAGACTTGTCTTGCTATCCAGGTCAAGCACTGCCATATCGTCATCATCAATATCAAAATAGGTCTTGCCATTGGCCTGTGCCCTGCCATAAGCATCCACCGTCAGCGTCTCCCCCGCAGTGGTGCCGTCGTAGGTCTTCAGTTGCTGGCCCAGCAGGTTATTGCTGCTGTCATAAGCAGAGCCGGAGATTATGCGCTTCGTGATGCTGCCGGTGACATTCTGGCCATTATAGCCATTGGAATTAAAAGTACCCGTCCAGGCAGCAGCCGCAGTCGGATCCAGCACGAAATTCTGCAGGCTGACAGCGGAAATGCCCTGGACATCGTAGACCATATCATAGCCCGTGCCCACCGCCGAAGTATTGCTGCCACCGCTTTGGAACACGGCACTTGCCAGGTTGTAGTCCAGATTGATGCTCTGACCGATAGTTGCCTGATTCGTGTGGATGCTGAAATAATTTTTCGCCGTCCCGTCATCAAATGCCACCGTCCCCGTACCGTTACTGTTCAGCGTCAATGCGGATGCTATATTCTCTGTCGTATCATACTCCTTCGTGGCAGAGCTAAAATCCGCCACAATATCCCCCTGCTGCAGTTCACGGCGGGTGATCATCCCCTTGCCTGCGGCCTCGGAGAAGGTGATGGTGCCCTGCAAGACATTGCCGTTGGCATCCGTGTACTGTCCATTAGGGTCGTAGATATAACCGCCCTGATTAGTCAGATCACCGCTTGCCGTGCTGATCAGCTCATAATTGCTCATGTCCGCCGAGCCGGTCTGATTAGCCAGTGCATTTGCTACATCGACGTATTGCACAGCCTTATACCCGGCTGTGCCCGTTTGGGCATTGTAGTTGACATTCTCATCCTCTGTAAAGCCGTCCGTCTGGCTGTTGTAAACATAATCCCCATAATTTCCCTGCAGCAGCGAATTGTTAGCGGTATTTTTCAGGACAATACTCTCTCCCGAGGCAACATCGTTGACCGTTGGCGCCGGCACACTGCCCTGAGCCGTAACCGCCGCCGTGCTGCCATTGCTTGGGGTAATCACGCCATTGGTAGTATCCGGCGTGTCCATATCAATGTCATAAGCGCCGTCGTACGCTTTCCGGGCAAGACCGAAATCAATGGTAAACTGATTCTTCTCAATGGTTCCCGTGCCATTCAGGGTGCTGTTTACCGTCCCCGCGTTAGCCAGTGCTGTGGTCGAGCCGTTCGCCGCATAGTCCATGGCGTTGGTGGACGTAGACACCACATTGCCGTCGGTGGTGTAAAGCTTGTAATTATTGCCCCCGTTGCCGTCATTGACATTGGCGGTGTATGCCACCAGCTTGCTGCCGGCATTGGCATCGGCTGCAGCGTTGCCTCCCGCATCCTTGTAAACGGCGCTGACTGTATATGTATCACCCTTCAGGCCATCCACATTCAGATAATTATGCAGATCCGTAGCGGAGCCTGTACCGCCACCGCCATCCGTCCAGCCCGCGGTCCCTTTGCTGGTGTCAGCCGTAGCTTGGCTGTTGGTCCTAAGCACTGCATCCCCGTCATAGACCTTGGTTGGATTTGCATTTTTTGCCAGCCCGGTCAGCATCACATAAGCGTTCTTCGGCGTGATGGTGCCTGTGATTCTGTCAGTCAGCTGATTCGTTGTGGCATTATAGTTCAAGATAGACCCAAGATTATAGTTATTGACAAAGTTCTGGGACATCTGATAGACATAATCCACCGTCTGGGGAGCAGTTGTTACATCCTTGCTGTTGTAAAGAGCACTGGAAACAGTATAATCCTGCCCCAGCACCAGGGATGTGTTGCCTATTTGCAATCCGTTGACAAAACTCTCCTTGGTGGCCTTCTGGCTCTGGGAAGTATCAAAGCCCCCCGTGGTATGGTCGTACCCAACATCCCGCGTACCGTCATAAACCTTGGTAATGGCATTGTAACTGCCGATACCGGTACCGGAAAGGCTCTTGCGGTCAATCTTGCCCAGTTTTGCAGCCTCGGAATAAGTGGCCGTGCCTGTAGTGGCATCAAAATAATACTTGCCTGTGTTGCCCGCCTGGGTCAGGTCATCGCTGTAGACGGCAGTCCCCGCCAACTGATAATTGGTTGCCTTGCCCGTGCCGTTCGTCAATGCCAGCCCCTTGTACTGCACGGCCTTGTAGCCTGTAGTGCGAGCGGCTGCATTGTAATTAACGTTCGGATCGGCGGCAAAGCCGTTGGTGGTACCGTCATAAGTATATATGCCGTAACTGCCGGAGACAGGTGCCACGTTCAAGCTATCATTATTCACCGTCCCCGTAACCGTAATTTTCGGAATGAATGTCGCCGTGCCGCTCAGAGCCACGGTATCGTAGCCGTCATAGTCCTTCTCTGCCAGGGTCGTATTGAGATAGACATCCTTCGGCGTGATTGTGCCCGTGCCGGTCAGCACGTTAGAAGGCTGCGTCACCAGTGCAGACATATTATTGCCGCTGCCTATAACCGTAGCAGGATTTGCGGCATCAACGATGTTCCCCTTGGATGTGCCCGTGGAGGTATACTGATAGTTTTTGGCCGCAGAGGCATTTTTATCCTGGATATTGCCGTTTGCATCCACGGTAAAGAGATTATAGTTCCCGCTGACCCCTACCGTGTAATCTATGTCATTCTGGCTGAGCACGGGCTTGTTGCTGCTGTCCACAGCCACGTCAGTGCTCTGGTAGGCAGCACTTACCGTATAGCTCGGATCGGCAGTCTCCAGTCCGTCCACCGTAACCAGATTGGCAGGAGTGATGCCATTGACAGTGGCAGTGCCATCGTACTGTTTGCTGGGGTCAGCCGCCAGACCTGCACTGTTCAGATAGGCATAGACATTCTTCGGCGTGATGGTGGCATTGTTGCTGGTCGATGTATAGTGAACCGTGGCATTGCCCGCCGCATCGTAGGTGGCTCCCAGGGCAGTGAGATTCAGATTCTGCGCAATGCTCTTGTCAATGACAAAAACATAGTCCACATTGTAGCTGCCCACATTGGTGCCAAGATACTTGCTGTTCGTCTCGTCCACCGTATAGCCCGAAGTAAGGGGCGCCAGGGTACCCAGAGTCACGTTGTTCACATAGCCTGCCGCCGTGGCGGAGCCTGTCTGGGTGCTGTCGAAGTCACCCAAAGCGTGGTTATAGGCAATCGTATCCGTGCCGTCATAGACCTTTGTAATCTGATTCAGCGCTGCCGAAATGCTGCCCACCGTCAGGGTGGTAATATCTCCCGTACCCACATAGGTGACATTGTAGCTGCCGTTGCTGTTCTGGGTAAAGCTCAATGCATTGCCGCTGCCGTCCACCAGGCGATAGTTGCTGAGATCCTTGCCGTTCGTGCCGCCGCCGGTGGCCACTAGGTCATAAGTCACCTGCTTGCCCGTACCCACATTGGCATCCGCATAAGCGCTGCTGCTCTGGGTGGTAATGGTAACAGTATCTCCCGTCAAAGGCGTATAGGCAGGATTGCCCGTACCCTGGGTCAAGGTGGCCGTAGTCACACCTGTATTGCCGTCATAAACCTTCTCTATGGGAGCGATGGTAACTGTCAAATCGGCCTGTTTAATGTTATTGCCCGCCACCCGGTAGGTATTCGTCCCCACCATATTGATGGGATTGGACGTGAAAGTGGAATACTGGCCATCCCCATCGGTATCCTTCAGGAAGGTATAATCGCTGTACTTATTGCCGTCGGACAGGGCCACCGTATAGTCCACCTGCTTTGCTCCCTGTTGGGTGGTCTGTACGCCGTCGGTATAAACATTGGCATCATTGGCATCATAGCCGCTGCGCGTATCCCCTGCATAGACCGCCGTGGAGGCATTGGTTACTCCGTCTGTACCCACCAAGCCGTCGGTGTTTGCATCAATAACATCGAAATTCACCACATCACTGCCGGAATTTGTCCCATTCTGTCCAATAACAGTGTCAGTGCCATCATAGGTCTTGGAGTTCTTTACCGGCGAAGTGAAGATATTGCGCGATGTAATGGTAGCAGCTTTGCTGAACTCGGCAACATTCCCCCCCGAAGAAGTATAGCCTGCCACATCGCCATTGCTATTGACCACAGCCGCAGCATTATTCTGCTGTGCCAGTGTATAGTCGCCATAGGCGGAATTGGACACAGTGACAGCGTAATTGATGGCCGTAGCACCCTGATTAGCGCTGTTGCCAACATGTATGCTGTCATACTTGGTATTGGATGTGTCCACCGTATAACCGATATTGCTGAGGGAAATAACATTGCCGCTGGCATCCTTGCCTTTGCCCGTCAGGCCGCTGGCAGTTGCCGTCTTGCCCAGGGCTGCCTCCACATCCGCTGAGGTGATCTGGGTGGCGGGGGTGACTATCAGATTGCCGGGGACAGCGGAGCCTGCACCGGTGTAGCTCACGGTAGCAGGCTGCCAGCCCCCCACCACCTTATCGGTGCCATCATAAATCTTCGAGATATTGCCGGTGCCGGAGATGCTCAGACTGTTGATCTCCAGCGGATTGATAGTGCCCGTGCCATACTGGATATTACTGATGCCCGCCATCGTATAGTTCTGGTTGCTGCTGGTAATACTCTGCACGCCCGTGTACTGCACTTCACGGCTCTCACCTGCCCCGTTTCCGTTCAGGTCATAGGCATGCTCATTAGATGCGAAGGTGCCACCCTGGCTGGCCAGCGTCCCTCCCTGGCTGGTTGGGGTGCCGTACTCGGCCGTCAGCGTACCGCCGCTGCCGCTGGGCAGTACCTCCCAGTTCTCGGTCTGACCGTTCACAGTCACAGGCTTGCTCGTTGTCCCCAGCACAGAGCTAAAGCTATCATTCCCCACTAGGCCATTCGTGCCAGCGGTCAGTCCGTCACTGGTATCGATGGTCAGCCCCGTCACATGGATCTGGTTAGTATCCTGGGTAACACCGTTGACCGTACCCACATCTGCCGTGCCGTCATAGTTCTTTGTCACATCACCGAAGGTAATCCCCGTAATCTTGCGGGGATCAATGGCACCAGTGGCAGTCAGGGCCGCCTGGGGCCCCGCCGTGCCCGTGCCGGATGCCGTGGCGGAATTGCCGTTCAGGGTATAGTTATCCGCATAAGTACCGCTAAGAGCTACCGTGTAGTCAATAATCTTGTCCGAGCCCTTGCCCTGGGCATTGGGATTGTATACATCCGCCGCATTTGCCGTGGCTCCCGCAATGCGCGAGGCGCTTGCCCCGGTGCCGTTTGCCCCGTCCGTCGAGTAGGCGGCCTTAATGACGAAGAACGTGCCGTCATTCAGCGCTGTATCATCGGAAACCAGCTTGTAGGCGGTATTGGTATCATAGCCCACATACCCCGTGGCGGAGGTATTCGTGCCGGAGGAGGCTGTGCCATTGGTAGAGCTGTTGCTGAAAGCCAGATAGCCCCGATTACTGGGATCCTTCACAGTATCCTTGCCATCATAGAACTTATCTATACCGGAATCAGTCAGCATGGCCACATCAATGGCACGCTTCGTTATATTGCCCTTGTGGAAAATCGTCACCTCAGCCTGGTTCGGATTGACAGAGGTATTGATGGTAAAGGGCTGGCCATCCAGTGTGTAATTATCCAGCACACTGGACGCATTGGAGGTCATGGTAAAGCCCACCTGGGTGGCAGTGCTAACCGTATTGGCCTTTTTGGTGCCCGTTGCATCATAATAATTAGCAGACCCCAGGGTAAAATTAAAGGCAGAAGCATCTTTATCAATAATGCCCTCGGTGTTGGTCTTGCCTCCATTTGCCTGGGCAGTGGCCACCGTCACGGAACCGGCTGCGAAATTCACGCCTTTTGCATCAAAATCAGAGGTGTAATCATACACTTTATCATAATTCGTGATGGGATTATTATTGCTGTCCAGGAATTGAACACTGGTGGACTTCACATTCCGCTTGGCAATATCCCCCGTGCCGGAAAGGGTCTGCACACCGTTGACAGTAGCAACCGTATTCCCCGGCGCATAACTGATGCCTGTACCGGAACCGGTGGTGACATAGTTCAGAAATTCATAGTCACTGGCATAGCTTGGATTGGCGTTTGTGCTGTTTATCCCCAACTCGTAATTGACATTATAGCCCGTGCCGGCATTGCTGACAGCCGCACCACTGGCATCCGCATAGTAAGGAGCATTCACCACCAGCGAGTCGCCGGAAATCAGCCCCGCATCGGTGGCGCTGACATTTTGGGACATATCCTGCACATTTTTCTCCGGACTGCTCCAGTTGTTATTGCTGCCCAGATAGATAACATCAGAAGTGCTGTCGTATGTCTTATTGATGCCCGTGTCCTCCTGCAGACCCACATACACCGGTCTGCGCGTGATATCACCCGTAAACTGCACCGAACCGTTATTGATGCTGCTGGGGTCGAAATCGTAATTGCCCGCATCAGCACCGGTAAGAGAACCGGTGGTACTGAGCCGCACCGTCAGGGGATTGGCCTGGGATACATGATAGGCACCTGCGGCGGATTCCGCCTTGGTCACGGCGTTTGAACCAAGTCTCACATCATCGTATGTGTAAACCGGACTGGCCGAAGTGCCGGTATTGACCTTGACAGCCCCATACTCCACCCACTTGCCATTATTGTTGTACTCGGCCACCACATCGATGGCATTGCTCCCCACTCCCAGGGCATCTTCCACTGCCGACTTGAAATCGTTTGTCCCGTCATAAACCTTTGAGACATTAATCGTGCCTGTATCCGGAACCAAATTACGTTTCTGCACTTCCAGACTGTCAGCAGCCAGGTCATAGCCATCCTGACCCGTGGAGTAAAAATACGTATTGCTGTCCCCCACAGCCTTGATACGCGTGGTACCATCATAGCCAATCTTGCTGGTATTCAAATTCCGGGAAGAATCCTGCTGCACAGAATCCACGCCGATATAGTAACCGTTATAAACTACGCCCTTGTTCGTGCTGCCCTTAACGCTGTTATTAAGCAACTTACTGCCGCCGGAGGCCGCATTATACAAATTATAAGTAAAAGTCACCGGCACCGTGCCTTGACCGTTGGCCTTGAGGAAATTGCGGAGAAGGGGGACGGACTGGCCGTCGTACACACGCCAATCATTATTCTTAGTCACCCTGTTGCCGCTGGCATCAATCATAAATGCGTAATTGGAAGCCTTGGTTTCGTCCATGGCTGCGCCGGTGACAACACCGTTGGAGGTCGCGTAAAGGCGCTGGTGTGCGGCTTTACTGGTGTCGATTATGTAGCCGTTGGTAATGGTATAATTTGTAGGTGCGAGACGCTGCGTGTGAGCATACTGCGTTTGCTGTGGTGTAACGGCTGAATAAGTCCCAGCACCATAAACATTTTTTATACTACCAGAGCCGGAAGTTTCATTGACTATTGAATAATATGATTTTTCAGTAGCAACATTAGTTACAGTATCAACACTATATGATTCACTAACAATTTCTCCTCTATTGTACGCATTTGTAAGATTTGAATTATACATAGCTCCTGCAATACCAGCACCATTTCTCACAGTACCAGTATTGTATAGATTTAACATATCTGTATTTACAGCACTACCGACCACACCTCCAACCACACCTTTATAATCCGCCACGTAATAAGCTATTCCGCCATTGACTAACACATTCTGATAAGGAGTAAATATGAGATTTTCAACTGTTGAATTACTGTTGTACACATTTTCTAAAGCAGCACATTCAGTAGTTCCAGCAACAGCACCAGCATATGCGATATTTGCCCCCTGCTTATAAGCGCTAATAGTACTATCAACAACTCCTAAATTTCTTATATTAACCTTTTTACTAGAGGTTCCCTTCACCTCTCCGAAAAGTCCCGCCTTTTCAGCTGCGACATTCAACCCTATCACTTTGAAAAAATTTCCCTCGAAGTTTCCTGTAAAAGGTGCGTAATTATTCCCACCTATCGGAATGAAGTCACCGTTTACAGGAACATCATTCTTCAGCATATAATTCAGCGTCAGATTGGTATTCATATCCTGCAACTGGGGGGCATTTTCCACCAAGGCATAGGCATTATCCTTCGTCAAAGGTGTCGTGCCATTGCTGGTATACTTCAGCGTCACCGGGGAGTAGGTATCTTTCGTCGGATCGGAATTCAAATATGCATTAGTGGCATCATAAGCATCATAGCCCACATGCACATAGCCGGAGCCATTTAAGGTGACTGTCCCGAAATTATTGGCCGGGTCTATCACCTGTGTGTTGTTATCTATAGCTGTCTTGGTCAAAGCCGAGGTGGTATAGTCTTGAGGATTGGCTACGCCGTCTGTGCGGCTTGCCACATACTGCACCGAGCCGTCATCTGTATTGGCCTGATAGTGAAGATCCCTCGTATTCAGGAAACGGATATTCTGTGCCTCCACAGACACTTTATCCGCCTGGATGCGGCCCATATTTACCACATCAGCCTCTGCCGTAGCCGTATTGGCCAGAGGGGACATATCCGTGGACTGATTCGCAACATTGGCAGCATTATAGACAGCTGCCGCATCCCGCGTGGAGACATAGAGACTCCCCACATCCACCACAGCATCCTTGCCCATAATAACCCCATTGGGATTTACGACATAGACATTCCTGCCCCCTGCCATTACCCCGTTGATATAGGAGGTGCCGCCGCCGCTCACCGTATTCAGGTAATTATTGGTCTTGGTATACCCGGAGCCTGCCGTATCTATGGCATCAAAAATAACCTTGTCATTGGCGCCCACGGAGAAATCCGTCCAGTCAATCACATTGTTCCGATTACCATTGGCCATCACAGCGGTCATATTCCCGCTCTGGTGTACAGTGGTATTATTGGGCGCACCATTGGCTGTCACGGACTTGATCTCATTCAGTGTAGGGGCGCCATAGGCCGTAGGCACCACGCTGAACATCCCCGCCATAAGGGCAATGCTCACCTGCAGCGACAGCTTTTCCGAAGGTGTCAACGTCCTCATGAAAATCACGCTCCTATATCATGCACGATAGGGACGCAAAAATTGCGTCCCCTCCTGTATTTTTGCTTTAGCAAGTTATGGCATTACAAACTCATCATCAGCACTGACTGGTCGAAAATAACCCTTGATGCAATTCGGATTGACCACACAGATTTGGATATGGGTCATCTCACGCAGCTCCGAGCCGGGATAAACGGGAGAGCCTTCAATAAATGGTCCCCGAACACTATCATAGCCAGGCATACCCGAAGCTCGATTGGCATCATGCACACACTCAATTACAGCACAGTCCAAGTCACGCAACAGCACATCTTCTCGTTTTGCTGATTTTCTGTTGACAGGCAAAGGCTGACCAGAATGTTCATATCTCGTTTTCAACAGATTATAGGCGAATCTCAGCACATCATTACTCGCACAATCAAGCAAATCGAGACAATGCCCCAAATCCAAAATTGCGCCTATGACACGCCCCTCCTCGCCGTACCTGTTATGTGCCCAGTTATACGCACGTTTTAAGCTATTTTCCCAAAAATATACGCCATTTCCCAACCAGTCATATTTGTTGGTACTCCGCTTAAGCTGCTCACCCTGATACAAAACCTTGTCATAAACAGACTTACTGCAACCATGAAATCCAAATACCAGATTTGGCCTAGTGCCGTACATATCCAACAAGGCAATCACCAATCTTCCACAATATGCTCTTTGGGCCTTCCATCAGGTGTAAACAGCCCCATATCAATCAAACTCTTTACGGCTTCTTCTTTCGTTCCCTCTCGCTTAAGCCTTTCTGTCTCCCTCTCCATATACATAGCCAACTCGTAATAGTCAGTCCTTTCATACATAGGATTAGGTCTTGTCATCATATAACATGCCCCCTCATCTCGACAGGTTTTTCTGGCATTTCTTATTCACAAACCAGAATACTGTCTCCCGCGCCCAAGGAAGGGCGCTGCCGCCCTCGTCCCCAGGGATGGGAACAAGGGCGGCGGTTTTCTTTGGTTACTTTCTTTGTCCACACAAAGAAAGTAACACCACGCACTACCTAATAAACGGGCAAAAAACGAATTGATTTCAGACCGTCCCTTTATGGTCTTTTTCCTGCTTATCAGGGAGATACTTTGCCTCTCCGCTTTCCAGATAGAGCAAAAGCTGATTGATTTTATCCCCATCCCAGCCTTCAGCCTGCAACCAAAGAATAAGCCGTGCCACTTCCTGCATATTCATAGCGTAGCCCCCTTACCCTTGCAGCAAGCTCAGCACCTGGCTGCTATTCTGATTCGCCTGGGCCAGCATAGCCTGAGTGGCCTGGGTAAGAATACTGCTCTTTGTATAGTTCATCTGCTCCTTCGCCATATCCGCATCCCGGATAACGGACTCCGATGCCTGGGTATTCTCGGCAGCAGTGGTGATATTTGCGGAAGTGTACTCTAATCGGCTAGTTTCAGCGCCTATTTTCGTCTGCTGGTTAAGAGCTTTGGTAAGGGCGTTATCTAATACATTAACCGCAGTATTTGCGGCCATTTGAGTACTAACATTTAGCGTTACATTAGGAGAGAACTGGCTAATTGTTTTTATACCGTACCTAGTCGTTTCCTGTTTGCTTGCCTCTTTAGAAGTTGCAGAGAGAGCCTCTAAGCCCAGAGCAGCCGCACGCATATCCGTGAATCCAGCCTTAATTGACTGATTAGCCTGTGTTCCTATCTGAAAAACCAAGGCATTATCATCTGACTGATTTTGCCCTCGTATAGTTTCCGTAAAATTGTCAAGAACAGCATTAGCCGCTCTACGCGGCTGTCCTTGTGAGTCCCATATCGAAATTGTCAGCCCTGCTAGTTGTCCTTCTACTCCAGGTGAAACAGCCTTTAATGTAATGCCATTTTCACCGCCTACAGTATGTACCTCATTACCAGTCTCGTCCGTACCTATATAGCTATAGTCCTTCCCCGAATAATCCACCCACTCCATATCACTAGCAATGGTTTCGTTGTTGAACATATTCCCCAAGGTCAATGGTTCCTGTGTAGCCGTAAATCTCCCCGTTGGCACATCTATAAACATCCCCCCCGGAAGATTTACTCGCCGAGTTTCAGGAGTCAATACTGTCTGAAGTAAAGGGCTGTAACTTACCGACTTGGTCACACCATTTTTTACCCAAGATATAGTCAGTGAGTCACTCTCCTGAATCCCCATGGAATTATTGCTACGATCAAGCAAATCCGCAATCTTAGTATTCAATGTGGTCGTCGTAGACAAACTCATATTGGTCATATGGGTATAGCTGCCCCCGGCCACCACCGCATCATTACGGCTGCCATCCAGCATCACTATCCCGTTGTAGGAGACATTTGCATTTTCATTGATTTGGGAGATATTCTGGTCAATCTCCTTCTGGATAATGGCCCTGTCCTCATCGGAGTTGGTATCATTGGCAGCATCAAGGGCCTTTTCCTTCATATGCCGCAGGATATCCACCGTGCTCTGCACAGCCCCCTCTGCCACTGTCAGCAGGGAGATGGCATTTTGGGCATTCATATCATCCTGCCCCAGGGAGCGGGCCTGCACCCGCATCTTCTCCGAGATGGCATACCCGGAGGCATCATCACCGGCACTGTTGATTTTCATCCCCGTGGAGACCTTCTCCAGGTTCTTCGCCATCTGTGCCGCATTCGCATCCAGTTTGTTCAGCGTATTCACCGCGGACATATTGTTCTTGATTACCAGTGCCATGATGTATTCCTCCTATATCCATAAGGCCCGGTCGGGAGCCTTCCCCGGCCCCGCCCTATCATTCTCCAGGCGGAATCCATGCCGCCTGATTAGCTTACTCAAACTGTATATCGAAGAAAATGCCTAATTTCTTAAGCAGAATTTGCTCCTGACTGAAATTTTCCTGTCTATTATTTTACCATGATTTCCCCTTACTGTCTATTACCCGCAAACACAAAGAAGCCGGGCCGCCCCGGCTTCGCCTATACATGCCACATCACAACAGCGGCGCAATTGCCTTCCGCTGCTCCTGCGGCAGTTTCATCATGTCCATCGCAACCTGCACAGATACTTTTGCGGTATCTGACAATGCCTTCACAGCCTCCGCCATAGCAGAATGACCTTTGGCCTCACCTTTGGCCTCACCTCTGGCCTCTCCTCTGGCCTCACCTCTGGCCTCTCCTTCTTTTATCAAATTATCCATCAGCTCGCACATTTTCTCCACTCCCTCATCATTCTGCTTGAAGTACCTCACTCTGTCCGCCAGCACCTCGTCATACATCTCATCCGGTTCACTGCAGCGAAGGTCATGAAGCAGACGGCCTATCTCCGTCTTCCCTCCGTCATCATATGCCCCGTTGACATATATAATATGCGACTTGCCCCCAAACAGCCTGCCATCTGCCTCCAACACGCAACGCTCCACATGATACAGCGGCAGCCCCAGCCCCTCCGTATCATGCTCGGTAATAAATATGCTGAATGTCTCCGCCTTCTTGCTGTAATCCTTTTCATTCTTGCCCAGACTGTTCGCATCCAGCACGCCTATATGGCAGTTAGCCCGCTCCGGCACCGCTCCCCTGTCATCACGCTGTATCTCTATCTCCAGGCGCTGATCCTTCTGCGTCTCCAGGTAAGCATCGAATCTGAAGCTATGTGCCTGCAGGCTCTTAAATTCTTTTTGCACTTCGACCGTCTCTACCACAATGCTATCATCATCTATGATTACACGCGCCAGCCTTTGTCCAGCCTCAATACAATCATGCAAGCACATTTCAAAAAACACATCGTCCAGCAACCTGAATTTTTTGATGCATGCCAGATTGCGCTGCCGTGCCTCTTCATCCGCCACACGCCCCACCTCGCCTGAATATTCTCTATCCATATTCTAGCACAGGGGCAGGGCAGTGTCTATCCCTCCGACACAGTAAAGCCTGGCGGCAAAGCCTTGCGCATAATCTGCACAGACGTTTTACCCACTGCCTGCCGCGCATTTCGATAGGGGCTTGCAGGAGATAGGGCATGCCCTGTAGAATTACATGCTATGCTTTATTTGAATAGGCATTGACGCAACGGATACTTCCGGGAGAAGTTTTCCAGATCAGAAAGGCGGCGCCGATATGAACTGGCTAATAAGATGTATACATAGGTTTAACACACCAGTCCTGGGCGCACTGCTGTGCCTGTTTGCGCTCGTCTGCGCAGCGCCTTCCGCCGCTTCTGCCGGGCGCACCCAGATAAGGGTAGGGTATACGGATGTCCCTGGCTTCTTTTCCAAGGACGGCATGAATATATACAATGGCCAGGCTTATGAATATCTGGAAACCATTGCTGTTTACCTGCATATAGATAATATCTACACGGAGGGCACCAGGCAGGAAAACCTGGAGCGCCTGGCCGCGGGGGAGATTGACTGCATCCCCTGTCCCCTCCCCTATGAAGACGAGCAGATTGTCAGCCTGCAGCTTGATCACCGCATCGGCTACATTGCCATACGCAGGCAGGATGCTGCCTATCAGGTGCAACTGACCGCCGCCCTGGAAAGCATCGACCGAATCAACCCCTTCTTCCGCTCCCACCTGCTGGAAAAATACCATGTACCCGACACTACTGCCTACGCGCTGACAACTGAGGAACGCAAATACCTGACGGAGCACGGGCCGCTGCGCATCATCCTGCCTTCCAACCAGGAACCCCTGAGCTATGTGGATGAGGACGGCTCCATGCGGGGCATGCTGCCGGAAATCATGCGGCTGATGGCGGACCAGGCCAATCTGGACATAGAACTGATGCCCCATCCGACACCTGCCGAATGGCCGGATATACTGCGGGAGGGCAATGCCGACATCATCGGCATCTTCTACCATGACTATAACTGGGCCAACGAAAATGGCGTGGATATTACCTTCCCCTACCTGAAGCTGGACTACGTCCCCATCATACGCAAGGATCAGAATCTGCCGGAAAAGCCCATTGTAGCCTGCGCAAGAGGTTTCTTCTTCTGCCGCGACTATCTGGAACGCAACTACCCGCCGGAACAGATACGCTACTACGACTCCCTGAAGGAATGCCTGCTGGCCCTCAATAACAGGGAGGCAGATTACACCCTGGCCAGGGCACTGACGGCCCAGAGCGACATCATGGGGGCGGGCCTTTTCAATCTGTACACAAACGGCACTGTCGCCTTCTCCCACGGCATCACCCTGGCGGTCAGCAAGCAGGCCGACCCGCGCCTCATCCACATTCTGGACAAGAGTATTGCCCACCTGGATCACGGTGCCGTGGAAAGCATCATCACCCGCAACTCCTTCGAGCTGAAGCAGAAGGGCAGCTTCAGCGCCTTCCTCTATCGCAATCCCCTGGAATCTATGGCCATTATCGGCGGCGTTGCCATGGTCATAGTGCTGGCCATGTTCGCCTTCCTGATGCAGAAGCGCCGCTTCACCGAGCAGATGTACCAGCTGGCCCACACGAACCTTATGACCGGCATGCACAACCTGCGCTGGTTCGAGAAGGAATTGCCGCGCCTCATCCAGGAGCGCAAAAAAGCCCGCCGGAACGGGCAGCTTTTCGTGATGGTGCTGACTGTGGACCGCATAGCCTTCCTGAAGGAAAGCTATGACCTGGAGCTGCTCATCAAGAGCCTCTTAAAGCATGTCGCCCGTGTGCGCAAAAGCAATCCCTGGCTTATCGAGGATGCCTGCAACAGCGAAGTCAATTCCATCTACGTCTTCTGCGAAACCCCGCCGGAGCTGACCATGCTGCAGGCGGCCGAGAGGCTCACCACCTCGGGGGCCTACATCTCCATCGGCAACATTGATATGAACTTCACCTACCGCATAGGCATTGCGCCTGTGCCCTCAGACCACGACCTGCCCCCAGGGGTGCTCATTGCCAATGCCCAGACGGCCCTGAATGAGTCCTTTACCAGCGGCCGCAATATCGAAATCTACAATGACGCCATGAGCGCCCGCATCCAGCGCCAGCAGCAGATGGAAGACTATATGAACAAGGCCCTGGCGGAAAAGGAATTCAAGATCTGGCTGCAGGCCAAGTATGACCTGAAGACCCACAAGGCCAACGGTGCCGAGGCCCTGGTGCGCTGGGACAGCCCGGAACTGGGCTTCCTGATGCCCGGCTCCTTTATCGGCCTCTTTGAGCGCAACGGCTTTGCCGTGGATCTCGATTACTACATGCTGGAGCGCACCTGCGAGCTGCAGGCCGAGCGCGTCAAGGCGGGCCTGCCCATCGTCCCCATCTCCGTCAACCAGTCCGGCCTGCATATCACCGAAACCGGCTACATCAAGCAGATGCGGGAGGTCATGGAAAGATGGAAGCTGCCCCTCGGCGCCATTGAGCTGGAGATCACGGAGACGGCCTTCATCGACTTCACCACCAAGGAGCAGCGAGAAGAAGCCGCAAACATCATCGACCAGTTGCAGGAAATCGGCTTCTCCCTGTCCATGGACGACTTCTGCACCGGCTATTCCTCCCTGTCCATGCTGCAAAACCTGCCCATGAACGTGATGAAGATTGACCGCTCCATCCTGCTCTCGGCAGAGACCTCCCAGCGGGCCCTCCGCATCCTGCGGCATGTCATCGACCTGGGCAAAGCCCTGGGCATGCGGGTGCTCACGGAAGGCATCGAGACAGAGGAACAGGAAAAGCTCCTTATCGGCCTCGGCTGCGACTACGGACAGGGTTTCCTTTTCGCCCAGCCCATGCCGGCCAGGGAATTCTACGAGGAGTTTTTGCCCAAGCATCAGTGAAAAGGCATGGCTCGTGGTGTTATTGTTCCCTTCCTTGGAGAACGAGGGCGGCTGCGCCCATCCCTGGGCGCGGATTTTGGGGGATCTTTATTCCAGTCCATTGGGACATAAGTCGCATTTACAAAAATAGCCCCACGGAAGTCTTGGTCCGTGGGGCTTTGCTGTGCCTAAAGCAGAGTTATTTCTTTTTCTGTCCGTAATAGGCATTGGGGCCGTGCTTGCGCAGGAAGTGCTTGTCCAGGAGGGCCTGGGGCATGGGGTCACGGTCGCCGGTGAGCATCTGGGTATGGAAGGCCATGAAGGCACATTCCTCCAGCACCACCGCATTATGGACGGCATTGAAGGCATCCGTGCCCCAGCAGAAGGGGCCGTGGTTCTTCACCAGGACGGCGGGCACATAGTCGGGGTTGATGCCGTATTTCTCAAAGCGCTCCACGGCGACAACGCCGGTGTTGTACTCGTACTCCCCCTTGATTTCCTCCTCCGTCATATCACGGGTGCAGGGAATCTCGCCGTAGAAGTAATCCCCCTGGGTGGTGCCGTAGGCCCGGACGCCCTGGCCTGCCTGGGCGAAGGTGGTGGCCCAGCGGGAGTGGGTGTGGACGACACCGCCGATGTTCTTGAACTTCCGGTAGAAAATGCGGTGGGTCTCCGTATCGGAGGAGGGGTTAAGCTCGCCCTCCACCTTCTTGCCGTCGAGATCCACTACCACCATATCCTCCGGGCGCAACTCATCATACTCAACCCCGGAGGGCTTGATGACAAAGAGCCCCTTCTCCCGGTCGATGCCGGAGACATTGCCCCAGGTGAAGGTGATCAGCTTGTACTTCGGCAGCAGCATATTGGCCTCATAGACCTGCTGTTTGAGTTCTTCCAGCATGGATTCGTCCCCCTTAATAAATACAATTATGCCTTGGTCAGCTCATACATGGCAATCTCATTGGTCTCCCGGTTGGCAGCTATCAGCACATCCTTGCCCTCGCGGACATAGTGGAGCACATTGGCGGCGCCCCGGCCCTCGTCGATTTTCTGGGCCTGATACTTGCCATCCTCATAGGTAAATACCAGAAGATCCCTATTCTCCTTGCGGTTGCCCAGAATCCAGGCGGGCTTGCCGCAGACCTCGCCCCCGAAGATGGCATGGAGGAAGTCCAGCTTCTCGGGATAGGTGTAGTCCAGTTCGTATTTGCCATTTTTCTTCTGGTAGATATTCACCGTATCGCCGTGGAAGGGGGCAATGGCGCAAAGCTCCTCCTCGCCGTCGCCGTTAAGGTCTAACAGCAGGGCATCGCTGGCCGCGTCGGTGGTCAGGGTAACAACCTCCCACTCGCCCCCTGCCTGCTGAGGCGGGATGAACTGGAACACGCCGTTATCGCAGGAAACCACGGCGCTGGTGTTGCCGCCCCCGTCCTCATGGAGATAATAGCCGTGGTTTTTCAGCATATCATTTTTCAGCATGGTGAGGGAAAGCTGGTTCACATCATCGTATTTGGACAGGTCTTCCGGCAGCTCCGCCACATAGACCTTGCCGGGGAAGCGCCAGTCATCCTTGTACTCAAAGTCAGTCTTCAGCACGCAGGCGATAAGATAATGCTTGCCCCCTGCCGTGAGGATGCCGAAGCGGTGCACAAAGGGCAGGTCGCAGAGGGTATGGACTTCCCAATCATCCTTGCCCCTGGGGGTGACCACCACAATGGAAGCACCCTTGCCGTTATTCGGGGAATAGAACTTGCGGGTGGCAAGGAACTGCCCGTCCGGCACATGGGGGCCTGCCGGCACCTGCACCATGGTCATAACACCGCCGGGGCCGTCCCACAGTTTTTCCTCCTTATTGCCAGCCAGATCAAACATATAGCAGGGGCTGGCCTTCTCCGCCGCGCAGAGGAAATGATCCTTGCCCTGATAGTTCAGCATGGCCAGGGAATAGCATTTTTCCAGCTCACCGATAACTTTCTTTTCCACTTTCAGCATGATATCTCTCCTATCTTGTCCAAGCATCAAGAAATCACTTGTCCGCCTTATCCAGGAAGCCCCGCAGGAAGTCATTGGCTTCTTTCAGGGTCTGCTCCCATAGGTCGCCGCCCGTGTACCAGAATTCTCCCACAAAGCGGCGCACCCCCAGCTCAAAAGCCTTATCCGCCACGGCCTGGAAGTCCACATGGCCTGTGCCGAAGGGAATCTCCCGGTACTTGCCCGGCACGGTCTCCTTAAGATGCACCGCCACGAGATGGCCCCGGCCCGTCTCCAGGTCTTCCGCCACCGTGCCGCCGTAAAGGAGCTTAGCGTTGGTGATATTGCCGGAGTCAGGGTAGACACCCAGGTAGGGCGAATCCACCAGCTTGACGTATTTCATGGCCTTTTCGGTGGTGTCCATAAAGGGTGTCTCCATGGTTTCAAAGCCCAGCTGCACCCCTTCTTTGGCCGCCATCAGGGCGGACTTTTTCAGGTTCGTCAGGAAATCCGCCCGGGTCGCCTCCGTGCCTTCCTCATAGTACACATCATAGCCCGCCAGCTGGATGGTGCGGATGCCAAGCCTTGCGGCAAGCTTTACCGCCTTCTCCATGATTTCCAGGCTGCGGGCCTGCACGGCCTTGTCACTGGCCCCCAGGGGGTACTTGCGATGGCCGGAGAGGCAGATAGAGCGGAAGGGCAGGCCCACTGCACGCACGGCGGCCAGCACCTCGTCTATTTCCCCCTCCGTCCAGTCGAGACGGGAAAGCTTCGCATCCGTCTCGTCTATGCTCATTTCCACATAATCAAAGCCGGCGTTTTTCGCTGCCTGGAGCTTCTCGGCCCAGGTCAGGGTACCCGGCATGGATTTTTCGTAAAGTCCTAACAGGTAGCTGCGCATAAGCTCCTCCTTCGGGCAAAATAAAAGAGGCCGCTGCCTTTCTACGCAGCAGCCTCCTTCGACTTGCTAATTCAAAACCTTATTTCGGCAGGTTGGCCGCCTCGATCTTCTCGGTCATTTCAGCCTCGGACAGGAGGTTCTTCAGGCCGATAACAGTCGCCTTGGAGCCGGTGAAGGTGCCCACCAGGGACTCGGAGCAGAAAACCACATCGTAGTTGTTGGCCTGGGACTTGGCATCCCCCACATTGGTATGGTAGATCTCAGCCTGATAGCCCAGCTTCTTGAAGACCTTCTCGAGCTTCATCTTGATAATCTGGGAGGAACCCATGCCGCTGCCGCAGGCTGCAATGACTTTCAACATTCTCATGCACTCCTTTTATTTAAATAGGAACTACCCCTCGGGCAATATTCACGTTTCTTATTTTAGCATATTCGCCCGTGTTTTGTCTGAAATTTTGCTGAAACAGCCTTAATCTATAACCACCTGATCCACAGGCACGCCCTGCTTCTTGGCCATGATTTCCTTGTACTTGTCGAAGTCCTCGGCAATCACGAAGTAGGTATCCTTATTGCGCTGATAAATAATCTGGGGTATAGCCAGCAAGAGTATGACTACCGCAGCCACACCTACATATTGCAAGTTCTCCATGATAACGCCGATGAAGGGCCAGACAGCATCCCAGTCGAAGTTGCCATGCCAGCCGCCGAAGTTACCGGTGGTGAAGTGATAAGCCGCAAAGCCGCCGCCCAGCACCTGGATGATGCCGCTGCAGAAGGGAATGATGGCTGCAGCGCGGATGCCGCCCAAGCGATTGGCGAACACAGCGAAGGTAGCGTTATCGAAGAACAGGGGCACGAACCCGGAGATAATGAGAATCGGGCTGTCAAAGACAATCAGGCCCATGATGGCCAGGAACTGACCGAAAGCGCCAAAGAGGAAGCCGAAGGTCACGGCGTTGGGATGACCGAAGCCGTAAGTCGCGGCGCAGTCCACGGCGGGCACGGAGCCCGGCAGGAGCTTCTCGGAAATACCCTGGAAGGAATTGGTCAGCTCGGAGACGAAGGTACGGACACCAAGCTGCAGGATGGTGAGGTAAACTGCGAAGTTCAGGGACTTCTCAAGGATGTAGAAACCGAAGTTCTGCTTGGCACCGAAGCCCTTATCGATCTGATGCATAAGGTCGGGGCCAAGGATCGTGATAATGGTACCGAAGAAGATGGTCATGAGCACGCCGGTGGCAACCATGTTCTCATTGAAGATGGAGAGGAAGCCCGGCAAATGCAGGGTCTCCAGGGACTTCTTGGGATCGCCGATCTTCTTGGCAATCTTGGAAACCAGGAAGATACCGAACATCTGCTGATGGCCCGTGGCAAAGCCGCCGCCTTCGGTGAGCTTGGCCACCGGCTCCACCGTCAGGTTAGAAGCCACAGCCCAGTAAGTACCCAAGAGGATACCCAGCATCACTACCACCTGGGGATCCTGGAGGCCGGGGAAGCAGAAGAGCACCAACCAGAGGGCGGTGGAGGACTGCTGCACCATGACATGGCCCGTGATGAACAGGGTGCGGATCTTAGTGTACCTGCGGAAGAGCACCAGCAGGATGTTCATGGTGAAGGCAATGAGCAACACCATCATCATCATGGAGAAGGAACGGCCGATATTCTCAACGGAAGCCTGGGCTGCCGCCTGGCCGAAATAAGGATCGATAACTGCTGCGGAAAGCTCGAAGCGGTCCTTGAGGCCCGCCAGCACGGGACGGAAGTTGCCCACCAAGCCGCCGCTTGCCACGTTCAAAATCATGTAGCCGACAGTACCCTTGATAAAGCCTGCCAGACATTCATACCAGTGCTTGCCCAGAAGCGCATACCCGGCGAAGACGATAAAGCCGATGAAGAAGGCCGGTTTCGTCAGGATGTTGTTCTGGAAAAATTCCCAAATGGAAAGCAATATTTCCATAGTTTCTTTTCCCCACTTTCTCTAATTATTAGCCTTCCCCCCTGGGGAAGGTGGCAGTCCGAAGGACTGCGGGATGAGGTCTAAAAAAATAACTGCGACCTCACCCACCGCCTTCGGCCTCCCCATTCTCCCACAGGGAAGGGCTTTTATCCCTCTACAGCCTTGAGATCCTCTGCCGTCTTGGCCTGAAGGAGTTTTTCCACTACGGCCTCATCGGAGAGGGTTTCCGAAAGCTGCATCAAGTTATTGAGATGCACCTCGTCATCCGTTGCCGCCAGCACCACGAAGATGCGGGCATCCTTATCCGGATCATTGGGGTCAAAGGACACGGGCTTCTCGGTCTTCATAAAGCACATGGCCGTATCATTGACACCCCGGCCCCGCTCCGCATGGGGGATGCAGATATTGGGCGCAATCACGATGTAGGGGCCAAGCTCCTCCACCTTGCCGATGATGATCTCGGGATATTCCTTCTCGATGGTGCCATCATCCAGCAGGGGCTGGCAGGCCGCCCGCACAGCATCCCGCCAATCATCGAAGCCCTCATGGAAGGAATAGTGCTTTTTCTCAACCAGTTCCTTGAACATTTACGCAGATCTCCTTTCCGACTTACAGGCAGGACCTGAAGGGGATATTCTGGGGATGCTCGAAGCAATCCTCGAAGCCCCGGCGATGGTGGAAGTAAATCTTGTCCTTGTCCCTGGGGTACATATAGCTGCCGCCCACCTGCCAGTAGAAGGGATGGAACTTGTACTCGTTGCGATCCTTCTTGAAGTTGTAGAGCAGCTGAATCTCGTCGCAATCGGCCTGGAAGTTCGTCCACACATCCCAGTGGATAGGCACAACCACCTTGCACTGCAGGTTCTCGGCCATGCGCAGCACATCTATGGAAGTCATCTTGTCCTGCATGCCGATGGGGTTCTCGCCGAAGGAGCCGAAGGCCACGT
>CAMVGU010000003.1 GCA_947167105.1 uncultured Selenomonas sp.
TACCTTCTGGCAAGGTGAAAATTGGGGCTTGACAAAAGTCACTACATAACAGGTTGACAAGTTTTTGTGCAGATTTTAGGCAGGATTCCATCCAATGCGTACATTTATGACGATTTTACTGGTCACAGAGAGTGTATTACTTGGATAAGGTCCGTCTATGATAGACAAAACCTGTCAACCTAAAACAACGCTATTTGAAACACGCCTTTTCAGCAATAAAAGCCTTGCAATCTTATCGGCTTGTTGTTGGAACAATCTGGGGCATGATATTTGATAAATATTGCCGCTTTTTTACTGAGTTTAACGGATTCAGGTAAAATATAATTGTGATAGTGAGGGAATATTATGGGAGAATCAGGTAAATCGTACGGAATTTCCAAAGGCTTCCAATTGCCGGACAATATAAGGGATATTGATGTAAAAGAGCTGTGCCTGAGCTATAAATTAACGAATATACTTAGAAGGAAACACATTTTCACTGTAGGGGATTTCAACGTATTTATGCGAGTATAGGTTGTTTACCTCTCTGTTTGTCCACTTCTCACATGCAAATACTTTAAACATGGATTTGCTGTTTATGAAGCACGTCGGCAAAGGAAATACTTTGATGCAATTGGCTCCGAGTGAGTTAAATGATAAAGCTGTGAAA
This sequence comes from uncultured Selenomonas sp., assembly GCA_947167105.1. Taxonomy (GTDB): domain Bacteria; phylum Bacillota; class Negativicutes; order Selenomonadales; family Selenomonadaceae; genus Selenomonas_B. The sequence goes on from CAMVGU010000003.1 coordinate 650, forward strand.
TATATAGAGGGTGATGAAATATGGGCTATGTGAATGACTGTCAATGGAAATGGCTCAGAGAGCCGATGAACTACATTATTAGTCCAGATGCCATAGAAATTATGACAATGCCGCATACTGACCTGTGGCAGAGAACGTACTATCATTTTCGCAATGATAATGCGCCGGTTCTGCAAATGGAAACAGAAGAAAAGTATTTTTCCTTTGTTGTGAAAACAGATTTCATGGAAAGCCATCATAGGTTTGACCAGTGCGGAATCGTGATGTATCTTGATTCAGACAACTGGCTCAAAGCGTCAGTGGAATATGAAAATGAGCAATTCCAGCATCTTGGCTCTGTGGTGACAAATCACGGATATTCGGATTGGGCAACGACAGCGATACCGGCGGACGTGAAGCAAATGTGGTACAGATTCAGCAGACGTGAGGACGACTATCGCATAGAATGTTCCGAGGACGGGATGAATTTTTCGCAAATGAGGTTGTGCCATATGTGGGAAGGGGCAGGACGGATACAATTCGGAATATATGCCTGCAGCCCGGAAGATTCCAGCTTTAAGGCTATTTTTACAGATATGAAGCTTATGGAATGCGTATGGAAGGCTCATGATGGCCAGCGACCTGATTGACGGAGAAGCATCATACCATTGAAACAGAGGGGAGGCTATGGAAAAGGATGGTCGCAACTGCTACAAGAATATCTGGCACCGGGACCAGTGCGAAACAAGATGCTGTCTATGTTGCAAGTTATATTCCAAGAAATTGATATGTCGGCAGAAGAAGCGCATATCTCCCGCCTCGTTATAAGGCCATTGTTCCAGCTTTGTCTATCGACAAAGCTGGAACAATGGCCTTATAATGGTAATTAACAAGTTAAATTTTTTCTTGCAAGGCAGTAAGCTTTTTTGTTAAATTTCTATTGACATTAGCATTATGATATGCTATATTAGATAACTACGGGAATTGCATAGGGATAAGTATGCGCGAAGCGGAAAGGAAACGGAAGCAAGGTGTCGATACGGATGTACGACCTTGTTTTTTTTTCTTGTTCTTGCTCCGCTGATTCTTGATGTGTCAAAGAGTCTGGCGCCGTTATCTTTCTATACTTCCAGGAAATGATGAATAGACAACTTAAGGCTAAGGGGTGAAGGATTTAATGTTTAATCCTGTGCCGGTGGGCAAACGAACCAGGTATAGCTATGCCAGGATCAAGGAAGTCATGGAGATGCCGCATTTGCTCGACATCCAGCGTGCGAGCTATAAGTGGTTCCTCGATGAGGGGCTGCAGGAGATTTTCCACGATATTTCCCCTATCCAGGACTTTTCCGGAAACCTGGTCCTCTCCTTTGAGAGCTTTTCCTTGGGCGAGCCGAAATATGAGCTCGATGAGTGCAAGGAGCGCGATGTGACCTATGCTGCGCCTATACGTGTGAACGTGCGCCTCATCAATCGTGAGACAGGCGAGATCAAGGAGCAGGAGGTCTTCATGGGGGATTTCCCGCTGATGACGGATACGGGCACCTTTGTCATCAATGGTGCGGAGCGTGTCATTGTCAGCCAGCTCGTGCGTTCGCCGGGGGCTTACTATGGCATGGAAATCGATCCGACCGGCAAACGCCTCTACAATGCCACTGTCATACCGAACCGCGGTGCGTGGATCGAGCTGGAGACGGATACCAGTGATGTGGTGTCCGTGCGCATTGACCGCACCCGCAAGATGCCGGTTACCTATTTCATCCGTGCGCTGGGCTATGAGTCTGACCAGGATATTATAGAACTTTTCGGTGAAGATCCCCGCATTATGGCGACTTTGGAGCGTGACGGCGAGGAGGTCAAGTCCCAGGGCAAGGCTGTGGTGGAAATCTACAAGCGCCTGCGCCCCGGTGAGCCGGCCAACGAGGATAACGCCCAGCAGCTCCTGGATTCCCTGTTCTTTGATCCGAAGCGTTATGACCTGGCGACGGTGGGACGCTATAAGCTGACCAAGAAGCTGGGCTGGAAGCGGCGCATCCGCGGGAGGGTTCTGGCGCAGCCGATTGTGGATAAGGAGACGGGGGAGGTCGTCATCCCTGCCAAGGAAGTCGTGACCGAGGAGATGCTGGCAGCGGTTGATATGGAGCGGGAGAGAGAGCTCTTTGGTGAGGGCAATATCATCGAGCTGTATCTCTTGCAGAAGGACGGTTCCCAGATTAAGGTGCTGGCCTCTCCTACTCTTGATATCCATGACCGTACCATTACCCGCAACGATATTATGGCTTCCATAAATTATCTGCTGAATCTGATGGATGAAGTGGGCAACACGGATGATATCGACCATCTGGGCAATCGCCGTGTGCGTGCGGTGGGTGAGCTGCTGCAGAATCAGTTCCGCATCGGCCTGTCCCGCATGGAGCGTGTTGTGCGTGAGCGCATGACCATCCAGGATGTGGATGTGATTACGCCCCAGGCCCTGATCAATATCCGTCCTGTGGTGGCTGCTGTGAAGGAGTTCTTCGGTTCCTCCCAGTTGTCACAGTTTATGGATCAGCACAATCCGCTCTCTGAACTGACCCACAAGCGCCGCCTGTCTGCACTTGGCCCCGGTGGTTTGTCCCGTGAGCGTGCAGGCTTTGAAGTGCGCGACGTGCATAATTCCCATTATGGCCGCATGTGCCCGGTTGAGTCCCCTGAAGGCCCGAACATCGGCCTTATCGGCTCCCTGGCCAATTTTGCGAGGGTGAACCAGTTCGGCTTTATGGAGACGCCGTACCGCCGGGTGGACAAGGAACATCATTGCGTGACGGATGAGGTTCGCTATCTGACAGCGGATGAGGAGGACGAGATCGTCATAGCCCAGGCGAATGAGCCGCTGGACGAAAATGAGTGGTTCGTCAATGAGCGTGTCACGGCCCGCTATCACGAGGAAACCAGCCTGCACAGGCGCGATAATGTCGATTATATGGACGTGTCGCCGCGGCAGGTGTTCTCCATAGCTACGGCGATGATTCCCTTCCTGGAAAACGATGACGCGAACCGCGCACTGATGGGCGCAAACATGCAGCGTCAGGCCGTGCCCCTGCTGCGCACCCAGGCTCCGCTGGTGGGTACCGGCATGGAGTACAAGGCGGCCTGCGACTCCGGCGTTATGGTGCTGGCCAGGCATGCCGGTACGGTTGAGGAAGTCACTGCCGACCATATTGACGTGCGCACGGAAGATGGGAAGCTTGACCACTATAAATTGCAGAAATTCCTGCGCTCCAATCAGGGTACCTGCATCAACCAGGTCCCTATCGTCTACAAGGGCGATACTGTGGTGGAGAAGCAGCCGATTGCTGACGGCCCGGCTACGGATCACGGCGAGCTGGCCCTGGGCTACAATATCATCGTGGCCTATATGCCCTGGGAGGGCTATAACTATGAGGATGCTGTGCTGCTCTCCGAGAATCTGGTGAAGCGTGACCTCTACACCTCCATTCATATCGAGGAATATGAGTGCGATGCCCGCGATACCAAGCTGGGCCCCGAGGAAATCACCCGCGATATCCCGAATGTCGCTGAGGATGCCCTGAAGGATCTGGATGAGGAAGGCATTATATCCATAGGTGCGGATGTGCGCCCCGGCGATATCCTGGTGGGCAAGGTCACTCCCAAGGGAGAGACGGAGCTTACGGCGGAAGAACGCCTCCTGCGGGCCATCTTCGGCGAGAAGGCCCGGGAAGTGCGCGATACTTCCCTGCGCGTGCCCCATGGCGAAGCCGGCAAGATTGTGGATGTGAAGGTCTTTTCCAGGGATAATAACGATGAGCTGCCGCCGGGAGTGAACCGCCTGGTGCGTGTCTACATCGCCCAGAAGCGCAAGATTTCCGTCGGTGACAAGATGTCCGGCCGTCACGGCAACAAGGGTGTCGTGTCCCGCATCATGCGCCAGGAGGATATGCCCTTCCTGCCGGACGGCACTCCGGTGGATATCGTGCTGAACCCTCTGGGCGTGCCTTCCCGCATGAATATCGGGCAGGTGCTGGAAACCCATTTGGGCATGGCCTGCCGCAATCTGGGCCGCCAGATCAGGGAGGGTGATCCGACAGTGGAGGCACGCCTGCGCGCCGCCGGCTATGATTTCGATAAGAACGGTATGCCGAAGCCAGATGTGGCCGGCATTCATATCGCCACCCCGGTTTTTGACGGCGCAGGGGATGCGGATGTGTTCGGCACCATTAAGGCAGCGGGGCTGCCCGGTGACGGCAAGACCATCCTGTACGACGGACGTACCGGCGAGCCTTTCGAGAACCGTGTTACGGTGGGCTGCGTGTATATGCTGAAGCTCCATCATCTGGTGGATGATAAGATCCATGCGCGCTCCACCGGCCCGTACTCTCTCGTCACGCAGCAGCCCCTGGGCGGCAAGGCCCAGTTCGGCGGCCAGCGCTTCGGCGAGATGGAGGTCTGGGCGCTGGAGGCTTACGGTGCCGCCTACACGCTGCAGGAGATCCTGACGGTGAAGTCCGATGATGTGGTGGGCCGCGTGAAGGCTTACGAAGCCATCGTGAAGGGCGAGAACATCCCCGAGCCGGGAGTGCCGGAGTCCTTCAAGGTGCTTATCAAGGAACTGCAGTCCATCGGCCTGGATATCAAGGTGCTGGACAATGACGCCAAGGAAATCGAAATCACGGATGATGACGATGAGGATATCAATGCTACAGCCAAGGATCTCGACCTGGATGTGGCGGGAGTAGATCCGACCAAGCAGGGAGCCCAGGTTTCTGAGGGCGGCGCTGACTCCTATGACGAGGATGCTGCCTCTGATGATGAGCAGGCTGCCATGGATGAGGATGATTCTGATATCATTGCCGATATTGGCAGCATGATGGAGGAAAACGACCCCATGGAAGATGAGGGCGACGAAGAATAAAGGGAAGGAGCGCTAGCTTTGCTGGATGTAAATAATTTTGATTCGATGCGCATCGGTCTCGCTTCCCCGGATAAGATCAGGGAGTGGTCTTATGGTGAGGTCAAGAAGCCGGAGACCATCAACTACCGCACGCTGAAACCGGAGCGTGACGGCCTGTTCTGTGAGCGTATCTTTGGCCCGACCAGGGATTGGGAATGCCACTGCGGCAAGTATAAGCGTATCCGCTACAAGGGCATCATCTGCGACCGCTGCGGCGTGGAAGTGACCCGTGCCAAGGTGCGCCGTGAGCGCATGGGGCATATAGAGCTGGCGGCGCCCGTGTCCCACATCTGGTATTTCAAGGGCATCCCCAGCCGCATGGGGCTGATACTGGATATTTCCCCCAGGGCGCTGGAAAAAGTCCTGTACTTTGCATACTATATCGTGCTGGACGCCGGAGAGACCGACCTGACGAAGAAGAGCCTGCTCTCCGAGCGTGAATACCATGATGCCTGCGAGAAATTCGGCGCCAGTGCTTTCCGTGTCGGCATGGGAGCTGAGGCCATCAAGTACCTTCTGGAGGAACTGGACCTGGAGCAGATGAGCGAGCAGCTCCGCAAGGAAGTGCGCACGGCCTCCGGGCAGAAGAAGATCCGTGCCATTCGCCGTCTGGAAGTCGTCGAGGCTTTCCGCAAGTCCGGCAATAAGCCGAGCTGGATGATTATGGATGTGGTGCCGGTAATTCCGCCTGAGCTGCGTCCCATGGTGCAGCTTGACGGCGGCCGCTTTGCGACCTCTGACCTGAATGACCTCTATCGCCGCGTCATTAACCGCAATAACCGCCTGAAGCGCCTGCTGGATCTCGGTGCGCCGGATATTATCGTCCGCAACGAGAAGCGCATGCTGCAGGAAGCTGTGGATGCTCTGATTGACAACGGCCGCCGGGGGCGTCCTGTCACCGGACCGGGCAACCGTCCCCTGAAGTCCCTTTCCGATATGCTGAAGGGCAAGCAGGGACGTTTCCGTCAGAACCTCTTGGGCAAGCGCGTGGACTATTCCGGCCGTTCCGTTATCGTGGTCGGGCCGGAGCTGAAGCTGCATCAGTGCGGCTTGCCGAAGGAAATGGCCCTGGAGCTTTTCAAGCCCTTCGTTATGAAAAAGCTGGTGGCTTCCCAGGCTGCCCATAATATCAAGAGCGCCAAGCGCATGGTGGAGCGTGCCCGTCCCGAGGTCTGGGATGTGCTGGAGGATGTTATCAAAGAGCATCCCGTGCTCCTGAACCGCGCCCCGACGCTGCACCGCCTCGGCATCCAGGCTTTCGAGCCGGTTCTGACCGAGGGCCGTGCCCTGAAGCTGCATCCCCTGGCCTGCACCGCCTACAACGCGGATTTCGACGGCGACCAGATGGCTATCCATCTGCCCCTGTCCGCTGAGGCTCAGACAGAGGCCCGCATCCTGATGCTGGCCGCGAATCACATCCTGGCGCCAAAAGACGGCAAGCCTATCATTGTGCCTTCCCAGGATATGGTGCTGGGCTGCTACTACCTGACTATCCTGCGCCCCGGCGCGAAGGGTGAGGGCAAGGTGGTGACCAGCATTGCTGAGGCACTGCTGGCCTATCAGCAGCATGACCTTGATCTGCAGGCGCAAATCAAGATCCGCATTGAGGGCAAAGGGCTGGTGCATACCTCCCTGGGCCGTATGATTTTCAACGAGACACTGCCGCCGGAACTGCGCTATTACAACCAGGACAAGGAGACGGGCGAGTGGAGCCTGGGCATCCTGATGAACAAGAAGCAGCTGGGCAAGCTCGTTGCTAACTGCTATAACCATTTCGGCGCTACCAAGACGGCCGAGGTCATTGATAATGTAAAGAATCTGGGCTATCATTACGCCTGCCTGGCGGGCATGACGGTGGCCATCTCCGATGTTATCGTGCCCCCTGCCAAGACCAAGCTGATTTCCGATACCCAGTCCGTGGTCAATAAGGTTGAGCGCCAGTATGCCAGGGGCCTTATCACCGAGGACGAGCGTTACCGCAAGGTTGTGGATCTCTGGTCGAAGACCACGGATGATGTGGCGGACGCGATGATGGACAATATGGACGCCTTCAACCCCATCTTTATGATGGCTGACTCCGGGGCCCGAGGCAACAAGCAGCAGATGCGCCAGTTGGCCGGTATGCGCGGCCTGATGGCTGACCCCTCCGGCAAGATCATCGACCTGCCTATCACGGCGAACTTCCGGGAAGGCTTGTCGGTTTCCGATTACTTCATTTCTTCCCACGGCGCACGCAAGGGCCTGGCTGATACGGCACTCCGCACGGCTGACTCGGGCTACCTGACCCGCCGTCTGGTGGATGTTGCCCAGGATGTCATCGTGCGGGAGGAAGACTGCGATGTGCAGACCCTGAACCTGGTGCAGGCACGGGCGCGTCTCGCGGAATCCACCTTCGATGCGCTGGAGCTTTTGAACGACAGCCTGATGGGCCGCCTGCTGGCTGCCGATGTGGCTGACCCGAAGACGGGTGAATTGCTTTTTGCCCGTGATACTATCCTGGGTGAAGATGAACTGATGACCCTGGGCGAGAAAAATGTGCGTGAAATCATGGTGCGCGGCTCGTCCCTGACTTCCGAGGCAGCCATTTCCAATGCCATGATTACCGAGGCCATCACCCTGGGCGAGCCCAATGAGGCAGCGCGCATCAAGACCCATGAATCCATGGTTCACGAGATGAGCGGCAAGGAAATCACCCGTGATGTGGTGGATACTGCCGGTGAGGTCATCCTCAAGGCAGGTACCGTGCTGACGGAGGAAAATATTGACGATATCCTGGGCTCCGACGCAAAAGAGCTTCGGGTGCGCAACAATAACGTCCGCGGTATCGAGGTGGAGGCCATCATGGAAGGTGACGGTGTCATCGAGAGCCTGGCGGAACGTATCGTAGGCCGGGTGCTGGCCGAGAACATCGACGATCCGAAGACCGGCGAGCGCATAGCCTCCATCAATGACAGTGTGGACGAGGAAATGGCCAAGCGTATCGAGAAGGTGCGCGACCGCGTTTCCATTCGCAGTGTGCTGACCTGCAAATCCCAGTTCGGCGTCTGCATCAAGTGCTATGGCCGTGACCTTGCCAATCAGAGCCAGGTGGAAATCGGCGAGGCAGTGGGCATTATCGCCGCACAGTCCATCGGCGAGCCGGGCACCCAGCTCACCATGCGTACCTTCCATTCCGGCGGTGTCGCCGGTGAGGATATCACCCAGGGTCTGCCCCGCGTCGAGGAACTTTTCGAGGCGCGCAAGCCGAAGCATCATGCCATTATCGCCGAGATTGAGGGCGTTGCCGAGGTGGAGGATACCGGCAAGGGCATGCGCAAGGTGACCATCATCCCCGAAGAGGGCGAGGCCCGGGAGTATGCGGTGCCCTATGGTGCACGCATGGCTGCCAAGCAAGGCATGCATATGAAGCCGGGTGACAAGATCACCGAAGGCTCCGTGAATCCCCATGATATCTTGCGTGTCTGCGGCTTGCAGGCCACCCAGCGTTATCTGGTCTACGAAGTGCAGAAAGTTTACAAGAGCCAGGGCGTTGAAATCAACGACAAGCATATTGAGGTCATGGTGCGCCAGATGCTGCATAAGGTCAAGATTGAGGAAAGCGGCACCACCGGTTTCCTGCCTGGCGAGTACATCGACATCAATTCCTTTGAGGCCGTGAATACCAAGGCCATCGAGGAAGGCGGCGAGCCTGCCGTGGCAAAGCCGATCCTGCTGGGCATCACGAAGGCATCCCTGGCTACGGATTCCTTCCTCTCGGCAGCTTCCTTCCAGGAAACCACCAGGGTGCTGACCGATGCCGCTATCAAGGGCAAGGTAGACCCCCTGATTGGCCTGAAGGAGAATGTCATCATCGGCAAGCTGATTCCCGCTGGTACTGGCATGAGCCGCTATCGCGGACTGAAGATTGTCGGCGGCGAGGAGCCCGTGCAGCAGTCTGCGGAGACAGAGTTCGAGGCAGGCGCAGCCGGGACTACCACAGCGTAAAAATAGCAGAATGGAGACAGCCCTGGGAGCCATGTGCTCCTGGGGCTTTTTCCTGCTTTTTTTCGGGCGGGCAAATCAGCCTTGCGCAATACTTAATGATTGCGTTATAATTAAATCCGTGTTTGGGGGGGGATCTATACTTATGGACATATCTAGGTTATTGGCGGATTTGAATAATTTCGTCTGGGGCCCGGTGATGCTGGCTTTGCTGGTGGGTACGGGCATATTCCTTACGGTGAGGCTGAAATTTTTGCCCTGGCGCAATCTTTTCTATGCTGTGGGCATGATCTTTCGTCAAAAGAGGCAGCATGAAGGTGATATTTCGCCCTTCCAGTCGCTGATGACAGCGCTCTCTGCGACAGTCGGCACCGGTAATATAGTCGGCGTTGCCACTGCCATGGTGCTGGGCGGCCCTGGGGCCCTGGTCTGGATGTGGATCAGTGCGGCTTTCGGCCTCGCTACCAAGTACGGTGAATCCGTGCTGGCCGTGAAGTACCGGGAGACGAATTCCGTGGGCGAAATGGCCGGCGGCCCCATGTATGCCATGAAGCACGGCATCAGCAATAAGTACATAGGCCGTGGCATGGCAGCCTTGTTTGCCTTTTTCGTGGTCTGCTCATCCTTTGGCATCGGCAATATGACCCAGGCCAACTCCATTTCGGCGGCCCTGTACTCCAGCTACGGGGTGCCTGACTGGCTGACCGGCGCCATTGTGATGGTGCTGGCGCTCTGCGTGCTCGTGCGGGGGATCCACAGCATCGGCAAGGTGTCCAGCGTGATTGTGCCGGCCATGGCGGCCTTTTATTTCGTGGCGGCAGGTATCGTCATTATAGTGAATTTCGCTGCGGTGCCGGCCGGCATTGCGGAGATGTTCCGCATGGCCTTCTCAGTTGATTCCGTGGCAGGGGGCATCGGCGGCTCCATTGTGGCCTCCATGCTGACTGCCATGCGCTGGGGAGTGGCCCGCGGCGTGTTCTCCAACGAGGCCGGCCTGGGTTCTGCGCCCATTGCCGCGGCTGCGGCTCGCACGGATCACGCTTCCCGTCAGGGCTATGTGAATATGACAGGCACCTTCTTCGATACCATGATTGTCTGCATGCTGACGGGGCTTGTGATTGCTTCCTCCGGGATGCTGGGCACTGCTGACCCGGAGACGGGCAAGCTTATTTCCGGAGCCCAGTTGACGATTCTGGCATTTTCCACGGTCTTTGGCGAGTACGGCAAGATGATTGTCTCCATATCCCTGGCCCTGTTTGCCTTTTCCACCATCCTGGGCTGGGAATACTACGGCGAGAAGGCCCTGGAATACCTGGTGAAAAACCGCAAGGTCATCATGAGCTATCGCGTGCTGTTCGCCCTCATAACCTTTGTGGGCGCGACCACCACCCTTGAAATCGTCTGGAACTTCTCGGATACGATGAACGGATTGATGGCCATACCGAACCTTATCTGCCTGCTCTGGCTCTCCAATGATATAGCCAGGGAGTGTTTCGAGTTCCAGCGCGAGGTCGTGGATAAGGAGAAGCTGGGGGCGAAGATTGATTACCGGGAGGACGATCAGTAGGGCTGATAACCTTCCCTTTCAGATGTTCTTCATGCCTGTGGAGTAAGATGATATTATCAACCAAATCTCCAAGGAGGCGAAGGTATTGACTGAGCAGGAACGGGAAAAGATGGGCGAAGCGCGGGTGATGACCCGTGCCGAGAGTAGCAGCTATAATGGCCTGACCATAGAAGCGGATGGGGAGCATGATTACGGGCAAGAGTTTGGGGGGAGCTATATCCGCCGTGACAGGCCGCGTAATTACCGTGTTTATACCAATTCCTTCGGCTGGCCTTGGGAAAGCCGCAATGCCTGGCTACGTCGCGGCAGTTGGCAAGGCTGGCTCATAAAAGCTGCGCTGGCAGCGGGCCTGGTGGCCCTGGTGGTGCTCTTTGTAAGCGTCATCCTGCCGGCTTTGTTGGTGGCAGCCGGGCTGGTCATCGCAGGCGGCCTGATCTGGAGGTTCCTCCGTTGAGCATGCCCTGACATTTCGTTGCTGTACCGTGCGGTTTTCTGCATGGTGCAGCTTTCTTATTTGCGGATAGTTTCCTACGACTATCATCATTCTGTGAGGTGGGAGCTTGAGGATAATGATTCTGTCCTGCCTGGCGACAGCAGTTTTTATGACGGCTGTTTTTATCATTGGGGCAGGCTATTTTATTGGCAATTATCTGGTGCAGTTCGGCCTGGAGCGGGGCACGCCGGAGAATCCCCAGGAGCCGCCCCGGGCCTATGCGCTTCTGATGCCGCCGGAGAGCCGCCATTATAACCGCCCTGATTTTCTGAGCGAGGAATGGTCCCTGCAATCCGAGGACGGCCTGCATCTTGTGGCTACTCATTTCTCGCCGGAGGCGCAGTCAGACCGCTGGGTCATTGTCGCCCACGGCTATGGCTGCAATCAGGATAATTCCTACTACATAGCAGCGAACTACCTGATGAGGGGCTGGCACGTGCTGACGCCTGATCTGCGTGCCTCCGGGGCCAGCGAGGGGCGCTATCTGACCCTGGGCTGCTATGAGAGTGCAGATATATCCCAGTGGGCCAGGGAAATCGCCCTGCGCTATCCCCAGGCCCATATTATCCTGCACGGTGTGTCCATGGGGGCGGCCACGGTGATGCTCGCCGTGGATGATCCTGATCTGCCTGCCCAGGTTGTGGCCTGCGTGGAGGATTGCGGCTATACCAGCGCCTATGAGCTGCTGGCAGGCCAGATGGAGGAGTCCTTCGGCCTACCCAGCTTCCCGGCGATGAATCTCCTGGACTGGCGCTGCGAGAAGGTGGCGGGTTTCAGCCTGCATGAAGCTGTGCCAGCGGTGGCAGTACAGCATTCCAGGGTGCCCCTGCTGTTCATCCACGGCACCAGCGATACACTGGTGCCGCCGCGCATGGCCCGTGAGCTTTATGCCAAGGCCAATGCGCCCCGTAAGGAACTGCTGCTGGTGGAGGGGGCCATCCATGCGGCTGCCAGCCAGAAGGAGCAGGAAAGGTATTTCAAGACAATCAGCGCTTTTGTCGCGCCCTATGTGGGGCAGGCAAGTCCGGGGAGTAATGTGAGGAGTTGATAGAATGCGGGCAGTAGTGACGCGGGTGAAATCAGCCTCGGTGGAAATCGGGGGCGAGGTCAGGGGCAGCATCGGGCAAGGCTACCTGGTTCTCCTGGGGGTCGGACCCCAGGACAGTGAGGCTGAGGCCGCAGCCCTGGCAGAAAAAATTGTGAATCTGCGTGTGTTTGAGGATGAGCAGGGCAAGATGAACCTGAATATTTCCCAGGTGCAGGGGGAGATCCTGGCAATTTCCCAGTTTACCCTGTATGCGGATTTGAGCAGCCGCAGGCCGGGCTTCTCCCATGCGGCGCCCCCTTCCCTGGCAGAGCCGCTGTATGAGTTCTTCCTGGGCAGGCTGGCAGAGCTGGGCTTTTCGCCCCAGCATGGCGAGTTCGGGGCTGATATGCAGGTTGCCTCCGTCAACGACGGGCCGGTGACCTTGCTGCTCGATACGGAGGCACAGGGGAAGAAGAAATGAATATTTTGCTGAAAAAAATTGCCTTTGCCGCTTTTTTTCTCTGTATGGTGTTGGCGGGGCAGACAGCCTGTGAGGCTGAAACCGCCGACAAGCCCCATGTCGTGGATGAGGATTTCGGCTATAAGGGCATGCTGCTGGGAGATAGTGCAGAGGATATGCTGAAGGTTATGGGGGAAGCGGATTACGACCGCAAGGAGAGTGTCTTTGGCATCCAGGTGCAGCGCTATGAGTATGGTGATATTACTGTCAGCGTAGCTGCGGCTTCCAACCGCGTCGTGGATATCGAGCTTAAAGGCAAGGATTTCCGCCTGCGCGAGGACATCCGCTACGGCTCCACTAAATACTGGATACACCATGTCTATGGCATGGGAGAGACGCAGTTGCTGGAAGGGGACATTTGCCATATCTATGAGCGGCCGGGGCACAGGCACGAACATCTCCTGCTGCGCACGGATGCCGAAAGTGGCGCCCTGATTTCCGTGAAAATCACGGCCCTGCCCCTGAATGAAGCGGAAGCAGAGCAGATGATCATAGACGGCACGGATATTGAGGCGGGACTTGTGGCGGAGAATCCGGCCCTTCCGGAAACCCCCATAGATACATCGGCCCTGCCCGTGCCGGAGGAGCCTAAGCTGGTGCTGGGAGGTGCCGGATGATACAGCTCAAGATGCTGGAGCATCGCCTGCTGCGCTACCTGGGCATTGCCGCCGGCTGCCTGATTGCAAGCTGCTCCATCAATCTTTTCCTGGTGCCGGCGCATCTTTTGACTGGCGGTGTCACGGGTATTGCCATCATTGCCTATTATCTTGTGCAGCTGCCTATCGGCGTGCAGACCTTTTTATACAATATCCCGCTGCTGGCTGCCTCCTGGAAGACTCTGGGCAGAAGCTACACCGTTGATGTCATAATAGGAACGGCCCTGTTTTCTTTTCTGCTGGATTTGACACGTCCCTTGAACGCATATGCGCCGGTGCAGGATCTGATGCTGTCTGCAATCTTCGGCGGCATCTTCAACGGCATCGGCTATGGCATTGTGTTCCGCATGAATGGCAGTACGGGGGGCTTTGATATCATCGGCGCCATTGCGAAGAAATACTGGTCCCTCAATATGGGCAGCGTGATTTTCGCCTTTAACTGCGGCATCATGGCGGTGGCGGCATTCCTGTTCGGCGTGGCGCCGGCGATGTTTACGCTGATCTGCATGTATATGAACGGTACGGTAACGGATAAAATGATTGCGGGCTTCAACCGCCGCAAGGCGGTGCTCATTATATCCGACCAGGCCCAGCATATTGCAGAGGGCATTATCACCGAAGTGGGGCGCGGCGTGACCTTCCTGCACGGGCAGGGGGCATTCACGCGGCGGGAGCGCAATATCGTGTTCGTCATCGTAAACCTGACGCAGATTGCAAAAATCAAGCTGATAGCAAATCTTTTTGACCCGAATGCGTTCATGATTATCATTTCGGCTAATGAAGTGATGGGGCGCGGCTTCAGCACGCCGGGGGTCGATATTGAGGAAATGCTGAAAAGCAGGCGGGCGCAGGAGAGCAAGCAGCAAAGATAGGAGAAGGATTTTGGATAAGGAAATACTGGCAAAATACGCGCGGCTCGTCATAGAGGTGGGGGTGAATTTGCAGAATGACCAGCTTCTGGTCATAAATGCTCCTCTCCCCTGTGCGGAGTTCGCCAGGGAACTGGCCAGGGCAGGCTGGGCGGCAGGTGCCCATGATGTGATTGTCAACTGGTCGGACGAGAGTCTGGCCCTCCTGCGCTACCAGAAGGGCAGAAAGAGCCTGTTCACGGAGTTCCCGGAATGGCGTGTGCGCTTTTATCAGGATTATGCGGAGCAGGGCGCGGCCTTCGTGTCCATTGCGGCCCGCAATCCTGAGCTGTTTGCGGGGGTGGAGCCGGAGCGGCTGACCCTGGCCAGCCAGGCGGCGGGAGCGGCCCTGGCGGAGTACCGCGCCCGCCTGATGAGCAACCGCAATACCTGGTGCGTTGTCTCTGTGCCCACGGAGGAATGGGCGGGGAAGGTCTTCCCGGAGCTTCCCCCGGCAGAGGCCAGAGAGAGGCTCTGGCAGGAAATCTGCCATGCTGTGCGGGTGGACAGCAGCGACCCGGTGGCAGCCTGGCGGGAGCATATCGCCTTCCTGCAGAAAGCCTGCGATTTTATGAACGGGCAGAACTTCGGGAGCCTGCACTATAAAAACAGCCTGGGCACGGATCTGACGGTTGAGCTGCCGGAGGGGCATATCTGGGCAGGGGGTGCCGAAATGTGTGCCAGCGGCGTGGAGTTTGCGGCGAACCTGCCGACGGAGGAAATCTATACCCTGCCCCGGCGGGAGGGGGTGAATGGCATTGTGTATGCGGCCAAGCCCCTTATCTACAATGGCAACCGCATCGAGGGCTTTCACCTGACTTTCCGGGAGGGGCGGGTCATTGAGTACGCCGCCGAGACAGGCGGGGAAATCCTGAAGGAACTCCTCGCCACGGACGAGGGGGCACGGTATCTGGGCGAGGTGGCGCTGGTGCCCTATGATTCCCCCATTTCCCGGAGCGGCATTTTGTTTTACAACACCCTGTTCGATGAGAATGCGGCCTGCCACCTGGCTCTGGGCAAAGCCTATCCCACCTGCCTGAAGGGCGGCGAGGAGATGGACAGCGTGACGCTTTTGCAGCATGGCGCCAATGATTCCCTGGTACATGAGGACTTTATGATTGGTACGCCGGATCTTGAAATCCTGGGCGTGACCAGGGACGGGCGCAGGGTGCAGGTATTTAAGGATGGCAATTATGCTTTTTGAATGTTGCTTAATGAGAGAGGTTTGGGGTAAAATGAGAAAGATATCATTGTTGCTGCTGGCGGCTATGCTCATCCTGACGACGGGTTGCTTTGCGGCGGATGGCAAGAACAGTGCAGATAACGGAGGTAAGGAAAAAGTGGCAAATCGCATTGCAGTATTTGAGACCAATAAGGGCACATTTGAAATCGAACTGTTTGAGGACAAGACGCCGATTACGACTAAAAATTTCATCGACCTGGCCCAGAAGGGCTTCTATGATGGGGTGATTTTCCATCGCGTCATTGATGGCTTCATGATTCAGGGGGGCGACCCGGAGGGCACGGGCATGGGTGGCCCCGGCTACACCATCGAGGACGAATTCCTGCCGGAGCTGACCTTTGACGGCGAGGGCATCATGGCCATGGCGAATACCGGCCGTCCCCATACCGGCGGCAGCCAGTTCTTCATCACCCTGGCCAAGACGGATTGGCTGAACGGCAAGCATACCATTTTCGGCAAGGTGGTGCAGGGCATGGAAGTGGTGCGGGAGATCGGCCACAGCAAGACCGACTTCTCGGATCGCCCGGTGCAGGAAGTCGTGATGGAAAAGGTGACAATCAAGGACGCAGAGTAAGGTGGCAGTGTCTTTCACATATATGCTCGAGTGCTCGGACGGGAGCCTGTATGTGGGCTGGACCAGTGACCTGGAAAAGCGGCTGCGGGCACATCAGGCGGGACAGGGCAGCAAATACACCCGGTCCCGCCTGCCTGTACGTCTGGCCTATTTTGAGGAGCAGCCTGATAAGCACGCGGCCATGAGCCGCGAATGGCATTTGAAGCGGCTGACCCATGAGCAGAAACGGGCGCTCATTGACAGCAAAGAGAAAAGCTTATACAATGAATAAGTTAAACTTCTACTTAGCATAAAGGGGCGTATAACATGGCAGATAAGAAGGTCATGCTGACCGAAGACGGCTATAATAAACTGGTAGAGAAACTCAATTACCTGAAAAGCGTGCGCCGCATCGAGATTGCGGAGCGTTTGAAGGCAGCCATTGCGCTGGGCGACCTTTCCGAGAATTCCGAGTACGATGATGCGAAGAATGAGCAGGCTTTCCTGGAGGGCGAGATCCAGGAGCTGGAGGCCAAGATCCGCAATTCCGACATCATCCAGGCAGGCTCCGGCGATATGGTGCAGATGGGCAGCCAGGTTGTGGTGAAGGATGTGGAATTCGACGAGACGGAGACGTTCATGATTGTGGGCTCTACCGAAGCTGACCCGGACGAAGGCAAGATTTCCAATGAGTCGCCCCTGGGTGCTGCGCTGCTGGGCCAGAAGGTGGGGGCGGTAGTGGATGTGCATGCCCCGGCAGGCATTATCAAGTACGAAATTATGGAAATCAAGGGCTAAGGAGCAGTAGAGTATGTCAGACAGAGAGAAGCAGGCACAGGAGCAGGCCGAGTCCACCCAGGATATCAATGCACTGATGCAGGTACGGCGGGAGAAGATGCAGGCCTTCAGGGAAATGGGCATCGAGCCCTTCGGCCATCGCTATGAAGTCACGGCCTATGCGGAGCCGCTGAAGGAAAAATATGCGTCCCTGGCAGAGGATGAGGAAGCCGGGGAGGAAGTGGCCCTTGCCGGCCGTTTAATGGCCATCCGTGGGCATGGCAAGGCATCCTTCTCCACCCTGAATGACCGTACCGGCAATATCCAGATTTACTTCAAGCTGGATGTGCTGGGGGAGGAGAAGTACAAGCAGCAGTTTAAGCGCCTCGATATCGGTGATATTATCGGCCTGCGCGGCCATGTGTTCAAGACCCGCCGCGGAGAAGTCACGGTGCGAGTGGAGGACTTCGAGCTGCTCTCGAAGTCCCTGCGTCCGCTGCCGGAGAAATTCCACGGCTTGAAGGATGTGGATACGCGCTACCGCCAGCGTTATCTTGACCTGATTGTGAACCCGGAGGTGCGTGATACCTTCCGCAAGCGCACCCGCATTATGCAGTCCATCCGCAGCTATCTGGATGAGCGCGATTTCCTGGAAGTGGAGACGCCGGTGCTCTCGACGATTGCAGGGGGGGCGGCTGCAAAGCCTTTTATCACCCACCATAACGCTCTGGATATTGACCTCTATCTGCGCATAGCCACTGAGCTCAGCCTGAAGCGGCTTGTGGTGGGAGGCCTGGATCGGGTGTACGAGATGGGCCGGGTCTTCCGCAATGAGGGCATGGATGTACGCCATAACCCGGAGTTTACCTCCATTGAGATATACCAGGCTTTTGCGGACTACCGCGACCTGATGGATATTACGGAGGGCATTGTGCAAAGTGCTGCCAGGGCGGTGCTGGGCACGACGAAGATCAACTATCAGGGCGTGGATATCGACCTTGAAAATGTGAAACGCATCAGCATGAATGATGCGGTGAAGGAAGCAACGGGCAAGGATTTCCTTGCCTGCGAGACGGTGGAGCAGGCGCGGGCCCTGGCTGATGAGCTCCATGTGCCCTATGAGGAACGCTTCGGCATCGGCGGCATCCTGAATGCTGCCTTTGAGGAGAAGGTGGAAGACAGCCTGGTGCAGCCGACCTTCATCACGGGACACCCGACGGAGATCTCGCCTCTGGCCAAGCGCAATCCCGAGGACCCGCGCATTACGGATCGCTTCGAGTTCTTCGTCTATGGCCGCGAGCTGGCCAATGGCTTCACGGAGCTTAATGACCCCATTGACCAGGAGGGACGTTTCCTGGAGCAGCTAAAGCAGCGTGAGGCGGGGGATGACGAGGCTCATATGATGGATCGGGACTTCATCACCGCATTGGAATACGGACTGCCCCCCACGGGGGGCCTGGGCATCGGCGTTGACCGGCTGGTTATGCTTCTGGTGGATGCGCCCTCCATTCGTGATGTGCTGCTTTTCCCCACCATGAAACCCCTTGCGGAGTAAGGCTGAAAATAGTGATGATTGTCAAGCCGCTTGCATTTTGCCTCTTATGAGTGTATAATAGGCAACTGTAAGCGGCTTTTGCCTGCTGATAATCAGTTTGATTTGGACAAAATTTAAATGCTGGATGCGTAGGTAAGGAGTGTTTGGCGTGAAGCTGGATAGCCTGAAGATCGTTCTGGCCTGTTTAGCGGTGTTCCTCTTTAGCTGAGATTGAGGATGATCCGGTGAGGAGAAAGAGAAGGCGGAGCTTAAGAGGCTCCGCCTTTTTTGGAAGTCGCCCTATGGATAGCAGGAGCCTGCCGTCTGCACCGTGAATTTGACAGGGAATACGACAGCGAGAGGGGAATTATTCTATGGCAGCAGATGAAAATAAAATTACCAAGCCAAAAGTCAAAATCAAGGTCTTCGGTGTCGGGGGCGGGGGCAATAGCGTGCTGATGCGCATGGGCCAGAGCCAGACTCTGGAAATAGAGCTGATTGCGGTGAATACCGATGCCAAGCAACTCGCTCAGGTGGGCCAGGTGGAAGGCGTGCATACCTTGCAGATTGGCGAAGCGCTGACCCGCGGGCGCGGCACGGGGGGCCAGGTGGAGGTTGGCGAGCAGGCGGCGAAGGAAGCGGAGGCAGCTCTGCGCGAGGCGGTGACTGGTTCTGACCTCATATTCATCACCGCCGGCATGGGAGGCGGCACCGGCACAGGCGCTGCCCCGGTGCTGGCACGTCTTGCCAGTGAAATGGGAATCCTGTCCGTGGGCGTGGTCACGATGCCCTTCGGATTTGAGGGCAACCGCAAGAAGAAAGTGGCGACGGAGGGCATAGTGAGGCTGCAGTCTTATATGGACGCGCTGATCGCGGTGGAAAATGATAACCTGATGAAACTGCCGGAAAACCGCCGCATGTCCATGGTGCAGGCTTTTGTCTGCGCGGACAATATCCTGCGCCAGGCCATCAGCTGCATTGCGGAGCTGATTTTGACCACGGGCGTCATCAACGTGGATTTTGCCGATGTCACCACCATCTTCCGCCAGAATGACAGCAGCGATGCCCTGCTGGGCATCGGGCATAGCAAGCGCAGCGCTGTGGAGGCGGTCAAGCTGGCGGTGGAGAGCCCCCTGGTGGACAAGAGCCTGAAGGGAGCGCGGGGCATCATCATCAACCTGACCGGTGACGAGACCCTGAGCCTTTACGATGTGGATGAGGCTACCCGCTATATCTATGAGCATACGGACCCGGAGGTAAATATCATCCTGGGAACGGTCATTGATGAAAGTATGCAGGGGGATGTGCAGGCCACCATTATCGCCACGGACTTTGCGGACAGCGTGTCCCTGAAGGCGCCGGAGGCCAAGGTGCCCGAGAGCAGGATTCAGGCGCCGACCGAGCCTCCGAAGCTGGATCTGGAAGCCCCCTCCTTTATGAGCAAGGGCAGCAGCCAGTCGGCGGTGGAGCCGCCGACTTTCCGGACGAATAAGGGCTTCGCCATTCCGGCCTTCAAGCTGGTGCCGGATCTGGATGGGAAGAAATAGCGAGGCGGGAAGCTATGGCAAATCCTGAGTGGACGGGACGCACGGAGCTTTTGCTGGGGGCGGAGGGCGTTGCCCGCCTGGCAGAGGCAAGGGTGGCGGTCATAGGCCTGGGCGGTGTGGGCTCCTTTGCAGTGGAGGCGCTGGCGCGGGCGGGAGTCGGCCACCTGCTGCTGGCAGACCCTGACCGTGTGGATGTGACCAATATCAACCGCCAGCTGCCGGCCACCGTAAAAACCGTGGGACAAATGAAGGCTGAGGTCGTCAGGGAGCATGTGCAGGAAATTAACCCGGCGGCAGAGGTAAGCCTGATGACAGAGGCTTATCTGCCGGAGACCGGGGAAAAGTTTTTTGCCGGGCATTATGATTATGTGGTGGATGCCTGTGACACGGTGGCGGCAAAAGTCGATCTGGCCCTGCAGTGCGAGCGGCGCGGCGTCAGGCTTATCGCCAGCATGGGAGCAGGCAATAAGCTTGACCCCACCAGATTCGAGGTCGCAGATATTTACGAGACCAGCGTAGACCCCCTGGCAAGGGTGCTGAGGCGCCGCCTGAAGGCCCTGGGCGTGCGGCATTTGAAGGTTGTGTATTCCCGTGAGCAGCCGCACAGGCTGCTGCCCAGGGGAGAGCACGCACCCGGCAGCATTTCCTTTGTGCCCTCCGTTGCAGGCTTGATCCTGGCGGGAGAGGTCATCAAGGATTTAGAGGGAATCGGTTAATATGTGAACATGAAGCTTGACGCATATATATATATATGCTAAAATGACATGTTTACAAATCCTGGACTTTGTGGTATACTGATAGTGGGTTTAGAGAAGGATGCGTAGAGCCTGCTTTTGGCCAGGAGGTGTTTGCTTGCTGAATATAGGTGACAAAGTAGTCTATCCGATGCATGGTGCGGGGGTGATAGCGGGCATTGAGGACTGTGAGGTTCTTGGTGAGGGAAAGTCGTACTATATTCTCCAGATGCCTATGGGCAATATGAAGGTGATGATCCCGACTGATAATGTGGATAATATCGGCCTAAGGGATGTCATCCCCGAGGAAGCGGTAGACAAGGTCAGGGATGTGCTGAAGGAAAAGCCGGAAAAGGCGTCCGGCAGTTGGAACAAGCGCTTCCATGCCAATCTTGACCGTATGAAATCCGGCGACATCTGTGATGTGGCGGCAGTAGCCAGGAACCTCATCTTGCAGGATCGCCAGCGCAAAGTTTCGAGCGGTGAGCGCCGCCTGATGGATTTGGCGCGGCAGATCCTGGTGAGTGAGCTGGTCTACGCGTGCAACAAGACCCCGGACGAAATGTCCGGCTGGGTGGACGGCATTCTTGCCGGAAACGATTGTGCGCATTAAGGTTTTGGTTAATATGTTTTTATGGCCCTGCTTGGATAGGCAAGCAGGGCTTAATTATTTAAGAAAATGCAGTGTGCTTGTGTTCACTTGACGAATCATGTATAATGTGGCAAGATAAACTGGAATGTTGAGCACGTTAGGAGGCTTTTTAAGAGCATGGTAGGGGACAAGTTGCGTCAGGAGCGCCAACGTCAGAATCTGACAGTCAAGGACATTGAACAGGCAACGAGCATTCGCGGCCTTTACATAGAATGCATCGAAAAGGGTGACTACGGGCAGTTGCCGGGGGATGTTTACACGAAAGGCTTCATCCGCAATTATGCCAATTTCCTGAAGCTGGACGCGGATGCCTGTGTGCAGCAGTATGTTGAAGAAACGAACCCGGAGAAGGCTGCGGCCCAGGAAGCTGCCAGGGCCGCCAGGACAGCCCAGGAGGCTAGGGCAGAGGAGGAATATAACGGGGTGCCCTTCTCCACGGGGGATGATTTCCATGCCAGGGTGGAGCGCACCCACAGCCGTCAGAATACGGGGCTGATTGCCTTCATCTGCCTGGCGGTGGCAGGCGGCGCCTACTTTATGCTGAGTTCGGATGCAACGCCGGAAAAGCCCGCCGTGCAGCAGACCCAGCAGGGCAGGCCGGTGAAGCAGGCCCAGCAGGCAAAGAAATCGGATACCAAGCCTGCTGTGCAGCAGGAAAAGGCAGCCAGCCAGGAGAATACAGTTGCGGCTGCAGCGAAGCCGGCTGGGGATGTGGAAGTCAGCGCCAGCTTCACAGACCGCTGCTGGACACAGGTCATAGCCGATGGGCAGACCCTCTTTGAAGGCACGATGGAGGCCGGCAAGACCATGAACTGGAAGGGCAAGGAAAAGGTCGTGCTGATTGCCGGCAACGCCGGTGCCGTGGAAATCACGGTCAATGGGCAAAGCCAGGGCAAGGTCGGTGAGTTGGGGCAGGTGGTTGAGCGTACCTTCACGAAGGAGGGCGCTGCACCGGCTCAGGCAGACGACGGCAAACAGAATAAGCAGGCGCAGCAGAAGGGCCAGAAGAGATAATGAGTTCCTTCCTGCCGATAACGCGCGCGGAACTGGCGGAGCGCGGCTGGCAGCAGCCGGACTTCGTGTTCGTGTCCGGTGACGCCTATGTGGATCATCCGAGCTTTGGCCCGGCGATCCTTTGCCGCCTGCTGGAAAAGCACGGCTACAAGGTCGGGCTCATACCCCAGCCGGATTGGCATAATGCCCAGGACTTTTTGCGCCTGGGCAAGCCCCGGCTGGCTTTTCTTGTTTCTGCCGGCAATATGGATTCCCTGCTGAATAAGTTCACGGCAGCCAGGAAGAAGCGCAGCGGGGATGCCTACTCTCCGGGAGGGGAGGCCGGCCACAGGCCGGAGCGGGCCACCATCGTCTACTGCCAGAGGCTCAGGGAAGCCGCGCCGGAGGTGCCCATCATCATCGGCGGCATCGAAGCCAGCCTGCGCCGCTTCGCCCATTATGATTACTGGACTGATAGGGTGCGCCGCTCCATACTTGCCGATGCCCAGGCGGATCTTCTGATTTACGGCATGGGGGAGCGGGCGCTGCTGGCTGTGGCGGCGGACTTGCAGCAGGGCGTGGACATAGGAAATATCCAGGATGTGCCGGGCACCTGCTTCCGTGTGCCGACCCAGGAATACACCTGGGACTTTCTGCCTCTGCCCTCTTTCACGGAGGTGGCAGGGGATAAGAAGCTCTTTGCGGAGGCCTTCAGGCTGCAGTACCTGGAGCAGGACCCCCTGCGGGGGCGCAGGCTGGCACAGCAGAACGGCGAAATTTGCGTGGTGCAGAATCCGCCCGCGCCGCCTCTTTCCGAGGCGGAGATGGATGCCATCTATGACCTGCCTTACGAGCGCACCTGGCATCCCTGCTATGATGGGGCGGGAGGCGTGCCGGCCATCAAGGAAGTGCAGTTCAGCCTGGTCAGCCAGCGGGGATGCTTTGGCGGCTGCAATTTCTGCGCGATTATTTCCCATGAAGGCCGCATTATCCAGCGGCGCAGCCACGCTTCCATCCTGCGGGAGGCCAGGCTGCTTACGCATTTGCCGGGCTTCAAGGGCTATATCCACGATGTGGGCGGGCCTACCGCAAATTTCAGGCGAACCTCCTGTGACGGGCAGCTTCAGTCAGGAACCTGCAGGGGCAAGAACTGCCTTACCCCTGTGCCCTGCGGCAATTTGATTGCAGACCACAGTGATTACCTGCAGCTGCTGCGTGAAATCAGGGCTCTGCCGGGGGTGAAGAAGGTCTTTGTGCGCTCGGGGCTGCGCTTTGATTATTTGCTGCTTGACCCCAGGGGCGGGGAATTCCTGCGGGAGCTTTGCGAGCACCATATCAGCGGCCAGCTCAAGATAGCACCTGAGCATATCACGGATCGCGTTACCCATATCATGGGCAAATCGGATAGGAAGACCTATCTGGAATTTGTTCGCAGGTTCAAGCGCATGAATGAACGCCTGGGCAAGAAGCAATACCTGGTGCCTTATTTCATGTCCAGCCATCCCGGAGCTACCCTGCAGGATGCGGTGGAATTGGCTGAGTTCCTGCATGAGATGGGCTACCATCCCCAGCAGGTGCAGGATTTCATCCCCACGCCGGGCACCCTATCGACCTGCATGTATTACACGGGGCTCCACCCGCTGACCGGGGAGCGTGTCTATACGGCCAAGTCTTACCGGGACAAGCGCCGGCAGCGTGCGCTTATGCAGTACTGGCTGCCGGAAAATTACGCCATAGTGGCTGAGGCACTGAAGGCAGCCCACAGGGAAGACCTGATTGGCTTTGATAAGCACTGCCTGCTGCGGCCCCGGCAGAAAAAAACGCGGGAACATACACAGAAAAAGAAGGTGCACAAGAAGTGAAGTGTCCATATTGCCAATACGGAGACAGCCGCGTGGTTGACAGCCGCTCTGCTGATGACGGCTCCACCATCCGCCGCCGCCGGGAGTGCGGGAAGTGCGGCAGGCGCTTTACCACCTATGAGGCGGTGGAAAAGATGCCGCTGATGGTGGTGAAGCGGGACGGGCGCCGGGAGCCCTTTGACCGCAACAAGATAACGAATGGAATCATCCGTTCCTGTGACAAGCGGGACATTTCCATGGAGCGCATCACTGAGTTTGCCAACAGCATCGAGCGGGATATCCGCAACACTATGGCACAGGAAGTTGAGTCCAACAAGATTGGCGAGCTGCTGATGGAACGCCTGAAGGACTTTGATGAAGTTGCCTATATACGCTTTGCTTCCGTCTACAGGCGCTTCGCGGATATCTCGAATTTCCTGGAGGAACTGAAGGGCCTGCAGGAACGCAAGCAGAAGAAGTAAGAACTTCGGGAGGCAGGTCTTGGACTGGGCATTGAAGCAGGAGCTGAAAGAGCAGTTGGCCGGGGAGCAGGGCTATTATATCTACCCTGCCGGTACGCGCACGCGTTTTGCGTTGGTCTACCCGAATACCTATTTCATCGGTATGTCCAACCTGGGACTGCATATTATCTATCGTTTGCTGAACGAGCGCGCTGACACGGCCTGCGAGCGCGTGTTCCTGCCGGAGCGCAGGCAGCTCCCCCGCTACGAAAGCACGCGCACCCCGGTGATGAGCGTGGAGACCCAGGCGCCCCTGCATGAATTCGGCCTGATCGGCTTTGCGGTGTCCTTTGAAATGGATTATTTCAATATCCTGAAGCTCTTAAGGCTGGGCCGGGTGGAGCCCCGTGCCGCCGCCAGGGGGGAGCAGGACCCCATAGTGATTGCGGGCGGCCCCTGCGCTACCTTTAATCCTGAGCCTCTGTCCCTGGCGGTGGATGCCTTCATCATCGGCGAAGGGGAGGCCATAATGCCCCGGTTTATGGACGCATATCACGCGGGCAGGCAGGAGGGGGACAGCAGGGCAGAGCTTTTGCTGCGTCTTGCCCAGGTGCCGGGGGTCTACGTGCCTTCCCTGTATGAGCATTCTTATGATGAGGCGGGGAGGCTGACAGCCATCCGGGCGCTGCCGGGGGCGCCGGAAAAGGTGCGCCGCCAGTGGGTGCAGGATTTGGATAGGGAGTCTGCCCATACGGTGGTGCTGACGGATAATACGGAGTTTGACTTCTACCTCATCGAGACTGCCAGGGGCTGCGGGCGGCATTGCCGCTTCTGCATGGCGGGCTACTGCTTCCGTAGGCCGCGCAACCGCTCCCTGCCTGTTATAGAGCAGGCAGTAAGGGAGGCTTTGCCCTATGGCAAGCGCATTGGCCTGATGGGGGCGGCGATCTCCGATTACCCGGAGATTGATGAGCTGTGCCGCGCTATACTGGGGGAGGGACTGTCGATGTCAGTGGCCTCCTTCCGGGCGGATTCCGTGACGGAGGAACTGGTGAACTCCCTGGCTCGGAGCGGGCTGAAAACCCTGACCATCGCGCCGGAGGCCGGCAGCAGGCGCATGCGCCGGGTCATCAACAAGGGCATAGAGGAAGAGGATGTTTTCAGGACGGTGCGCCTGGGACTTGCCGCAGGCATTCAGCAGTTCAAGCTTTATCTGATGCTGGGATTGCCCTTTGAGGAGCAGGAAGATATTGAAGCCATCATTGACCTGGCGAATCGCCTGAAGGACTGCATGGAGGAGCAGGGCAGCAAGGGAACCCTGACCCTCAGCGTGAATCCCTTTGTCCCGAAGCCCTTCACCCCCTTCCAGTGGTTCCCCATGGCAGACAGGAAATATGTGGAGGGCAGCATGAAGCATCTGTCCAGGTCCTTGCGCCGCCGCAAGCACATAGAGGTGAACCTCGAGTCCGTGAAGGAAGCCTGCGTGCAGGCAGTCCTGGCCAGGGGCGGGCGGCAGGTGGCTGAGGCACTGATGCGCTCGTCAGAAATGGGCGGCCCCAAGGCTTTCAGGCAGGCTATGAAGGGCTTGGGCCTTGCACCTGAGCAGGAGCTGTACCGGGAGAGGGAGGAAAGGGAACTTCTCCCCTGGGCCAGGCTGGATATGGGCTTTGGTGCAGATTATCTCCGGGCGGAATTCCAGCGGGCGCGGGAACTTATAAGTACGCCGCCCTGCTTTGTGGGCTGCCATCGCTGCGGCGTATGTTGATTGGAGGGAATAGCATGAGCTTTGCAATAGAGCATTTAGGCCAGAATCTTTGGCGGGGCAGGTTCACAGCCTTTCCTGAGCAGGAAGTGGTACATGGCTTCTCCGGGCGTCTGGGAGGTGTCTCGGAGAAGCCCTGGGACTCGCTGAACATGGGCCTGCATGTGGAAGATGCGCCGGAGGCTGTGCTGGAGAACCGCCGTCGCTTTCTGCGGGCTCTGGATTTAAAGGCGGAGCTTGCCGTATCGCCGGAGCAGGTACATGGCACGGAGGTTTATCAGGTGCGTGATGAGGATAAGGGCCGGGGTGCCCTGGCCTATGCCGGGGCTATTCCCCGGACGGATGCGCTGATTACCGATGTGCCGGGTGTGCCCCTCCTGCTCTGTTTTGCGGATTGCGTGCCCCTGATTTTTTATGATGAGGAGCACCATGCCATCGGTGCGGCTCATGCGGGCTGGAAGGGCACTGTCGGCGGCGTGGCAGGTAATACCGTGTCGGCTATGCAGAGAGTTTTCGGCACGGAGCCGGATAAGCTCCTGGCAGGTATCGGCCCTGCCATCGGCCCCTGCTGTTATGAGGTGGGTGAAGAAGTGGAAGCCCAGTTCCGGGAAATCTGGCCTCAGCATGCGGATAAGCTTTTCTCCATGCAGGAGGGCAGAAGGAAACTGGATTTGTGGGAGGCCAATCGCCAGCAACTGCTGTCAGCAGGACTTCCTGCGGCGAACATAGAGTGCGCCGAGACCTGTACGGCCTGCCAGCATAAGTGGTTCTTCTCATACAGGGCCGACGGCGGCCGGACGGGGCGCCTGGCTGCGGTAATTGCCCTGAAGGAATATTGAGCGTAGCGGGAGGGGGATGGCAATGATAGCAGAGAACCTGGCCGCGGTGCGCAGGAATATAGAAGCAGCCAAGGCGCGGCGCACACTTACCCCTAAGGAGGCAGGGGTGCTGCTGGTAGCAGTGACGAAGAACCATCCGGTAGCGGCCATGCGGGAGGCAGTGGCGGCGGGAGTCCGGGACGTGGGAGAGAACCGCGTGCAGGAAGCGCTGCAAAAGCAGGCGGAGATGGGAGCGGAGGAAGTTTGCTGGCATCTGATAGGACACCTGCAGACCAATAAGGCCAGGCAGGCAGTGCAGCATTTCCAGCTAATCCACTCCGTGGACACGGAGCATTTGGCAGGGGCCTTGGATAAGGAGGCCGGGAAAATCGGCAAGGTGCAGGATATCCTGGTGCAGGTGAATCTGGCAAAAGAGGAGAGCAAATCAGGATTTTTCCGTGAGGAGCTGCAGGGTGCCCTGGAGTATATAGATGCCTTGCCCGGCTTGCGTATCAGGGGACTGATGTGCATGGCACCCGCTTATGAGGATGTAGAGGAGTGCCGCCCCCTTTTCCGGGAAATGTATGGTATTTACCGGCAGATACAGGAAATGGAATGGCGTGCGGCGAATATAGAATATTTGTCGATGGGAATGACCCACGACTATGAGATTGCGGTGGAAGAGGGCTCCAATATTGTCCGCGTGGGCACGGCCATCTTCGGGCCGAGGGAATACTGATAGCAATGCCAGGGAGTGTACAGCATGAACATCATTGACAAAGTATGCGGCAAGATGGGCCTGATGGATCCCGAAGATGACAAGGAAGATATGGATGACATCTTTGAGGATGAGCCGCAGCCTAATTTCGTAAAGAAACAGGGTGAGGAAAATTTGAGCCGTGACAGCGACAGCAACCGTAATGTGGTAGATTTCCAGTCTGCGGCCTCTGCCCGTGAAGGGCACGAGAGCCATGACAATGTGGTGGCGGCCTACAAGATGAAGGTTATTGTCATCGAGCCGAAATCCTTCGATGATGCACAGCAGGTGGCCAACAGCCTGCGGGAGAAGAAGCCGGTGGTCATCAACTTCGAGAACACCGAAGCGGAGGCAGCCAAGCGCATCATTGACTTTATCAGCGGCACGACTTATGCGCTGAACGGTGATATCAAGAAGGTGGGACACAATGTGTTCCTCTGCGCGCCTAATAACGTGAATGTGACGTACACTGAAGACGAGCGCAGGGTATCGACGGAGATGCCCTGGCTGAAGAAGCAGTAAGCCGGTGCAGCCAGAGGAGGGCTTGTGATGCGTACAGGACTCAAAATCGGTTTCATCGGCGGCGGCATGATGGCAGGTGCCATTGTGGCAGGGCTGACCAGGCAGCAGGTGCTGCCTCCTGGGCAGATTTATGTCTCAGACCACAAGGAAGAGCGCTGCGCCGAGCTGCTGGAACAGTATGGAATCCATGCTTCTGTCAGCGCCGATTTCATCCCAGGAATGGATGTGCTGGTGCTGGCTGTGAAGCCCCAGGCGGCTGCCGCAGCCCTTGACGAGGTGAGGGGTGCCCTGGGCCGGGGGACGCTTGTTATCTCCATTGTGGCGGGCCTGACACTGGCCGCCCTGGCAGAAAAGCTGCCTGAGCAGCCCCTGGTGCGGGTAATGCCCAATACGCCGCTGGCGGTGGGGGCCGGCATGTCAGCCTGGGCACGGGGCAGCCAGGTGAGCGAGGAGCAGGCAGCCCTGGTGCAGGAGATTTTCTCTGCCAGCGGTGAGGCTCTTGAAGTGAAGGAAGCCTTGCTGGATGCGGTGACGGGGCTTTCCGGCTCCGGCCCGGCCTACGGTTTTTTGGTGATTGATGCGCTGGCTGATGGCGGTGTTGCGGCGGGCCTCCCCAGGGCGGCAGCCATCAGGCTGGCGGCTCAGACAATGCTGGGAGCGGCGCAGATGGTGCTTGCCACCGGTGAGCACCCGGATGTGCTGCGCGACCAGGTGACAAGCCCCGCAGGCACGACCATTGCGGGGGTGCGGGTCCTGGAGCAGCAGGGGCTGCGGGGGGCGCTGATCGATGCTGTCATCAAGGCTGCGGAACGCTCCCGTGAGCTGGGGAAGAAGTAGAAAGAGCATTAAATATGGCAAATGAACAGAAAGACAAGCTGATACGCTTCTATAAGGGGACGGAAGGGGAAGAAATCGTTGCCAGGCTGGCTGATTTGGCTGAGGCTGTGCAAAAGAGCCGCAAATTCCGCATTTCGGGTTTCCTGGACCCCTTCGGGCAGGAGATAGCGGAAACCGTGGCATCGAACTTTCCCGGCATCCGCGTTGACTTCTCAGGGGGCTACCAGGGGGCCGAGCGGGCCAGGGCAATGTATGTGCATGAGGATTTCCCCGGCACTCCGGCAGGCTTTGATATGGACTGCCTGCTGGCCAAATGGAACGGGCAGTTTGCGCGCCTGTCCCATCGTGATGTGCTGGGAGCTCTGATGTCCCTTGGCATTGAGCGGGACTGCCTGGGAGATATCCTGGTGGCGGCGGATTCCGTGAGAATCATCTGCGACAGCAGGCAGACGGATTACCTGCTCCTGAACCTGACGGAAATCGGGGCAGTGGGGGTCAGTTGCGAAAAGGTCGGCCTTGACACCATAGCGCCGAAGGAGGAACGCTGCAAGGAAATCCGTGCCACAGTTGCCTCCCTCCGCGCTGATGCCATCGCTGCGGCAGGCTTTGGCTTCTCCCGCAGCCGCGCGGCTGCCGATATCGCGGCGGATAAGCTGAAGCTGAACTGGCAGCAGGTCAGGAATGCCTCCCAGTCCGTCAAAGAGGGGGATGTGCTCTCCATGCGCGGCAGGGGACGCCTGGAAGTGGCGGAGATACGCGGCACGACCAAGAAGGGACGTATCGCGGTAGTATTGAAAAGGTACCTTTGATTCAGCATATTCTAGGATAGGAGACTTGAAATTGCTTACACCAATGGATATACACAACAAGGATTTCAAGCGGAGCTTCCGCGGCTACAACGAGGATGAAATCGATGATTTCCTTGATCAGGTGGTGAATGACTACGAGAAGCTGTTCCGTGAGAATGAGCGACTGAAGGAAGACCTGGCCCGTGCCCAGAAGGACAATGATAATTTTCACGAGCGGGAAAAAAGCATCAACGATACCTTGCAGTTGGCGCAGAAGACGGCAGAGGAAACCACTTCCCACGCTCGCAAATCTGCGGCCGAGATGAAGGAAAACATGGAGCGTGAGTGCCAGAATATGCACCGCGAGGCGGAACTGTCCATCAAGCAGCAGTTGGAGGAGGCCACGAACCGCGTGCGTGCCATCGTGGCTGAGTATGACCGCCTGGTGCGGGACAAGAACAATTTCCTCCGCAAAGTCAAGCTCACTATGGAGTCTGAGCTTGCAGTCATCAACCAGACCCTTGCGGAGCTGCCGGACCCGGAGGCAGAGGAAAAGCGGGCGGCCGTGCGGGTGACTGTTTCCGAGGAGGAAAAGGCTGCACTGGTGCATGGCATTGGCACGCCGGAGAGCAGCGGCTCATCACAGGAACCCAGGGCAGAAGAGGAGCAGGCTCAGCAGGAGCAGCCGGCTTCGCAGGAAGGCTAAGCGGCCTTGTACGCTTTGGGACTTTTCCTGGGGATTCTAGTGCTGGATCAGCTGACAAAGGCCCTCATTACGGTGAGCTTCCTGCCGGGCGAAAGCCTGCCGCTCATCGACGGCATTTTCCATATCACCTATGTGCTGAATCCCGGCGCGGCCTTCGGCATGCTGGCGCATCAAAGCTGGTTCTTCGTGCTGGCGGCGGTCATCATACTGGCTGCTTTTGCCCGCTATTACAGGCGGCTGCAGCAGGAAAGCCCGTTCCTGCACTATGGCTGCGTAGCCCTTATGGCCGGAACTGTCGGCAATCTCATTGACCGCCTGCAAGGCGGCCTGGTCATTGATTTCTTTGATTTGCGGGTCTGGCCTGTCTTTAACCTGGCCGATATAGCTATCGTCCTGGGGGTAGTCAGTATGGCCTATGCAATAATCTTCAAGATGAAAGAGACGGATGAATAATGGCAGAAACAGCTGTCTATCAAGCTGATGCAGACGGTGAGCGCCTGGATCTATTTCTGGTGCGCCGGCAGCCGGAGCTTTCCCGCTCCCATGTGCAGAAGCTCATCAGCCGGGGGGCGGCCCTGGTGGAAGGGCGCGAGCGCAAGGGCAGCTATAAGCTTACGGCAGGCGAGAGTGTAGAGCTGACGCTGCCGGAGCCTGAGCCGCTGGATATCAGGGCGGAAGACATTCCCCTGAGTGTCTTGTACGAGGATCATGATATCATCGTTGTTGACAAGCCCAGGGGCATGGTGGTGCACCCGGCAGCAGGCATCAGCAGCGGCACCCTGGTGAATGCGCTGCTCTTTCACTGCCGTGACTTATCCGGCATCAACGGGGCCCTTCGTCCCGGCATTGTACATCGTCTTGACAAGGACACCTCCGGCGTGATGGTGGCAGCGAAGAACGATGCGGCGCACCTGGATCTGGCGGAGCAGATCAGGACAAAGTCTGCGCAGCGCACGTATTTGGCTGTCGTGCATGGCAATATCAGGGAGGAAGCCGGTACCATCAAGGGCGCAATCGGCCGCCATCCCACAGACCGTCAGCGCATGGCCATTGTCCGGGAGCATGGCAAGGAAGCAGTCACCCATTTCCGTGTCAGGGAACGCTTCGGCGCATATACCCTGATTGAATGTCGCCTGGAAACAGGCCGCACCCACCAAATCCGCGTGCATATGACAAGCATTGGTCATCCCCTGGTGAACGATCCGAAATACGGGCCCCGCAAGACGCCCTTTGCCATCAAAGGACAAGCGCTGCACTCCCGCAGCCTGACACTGCGCCATCCCGCAACCGGGGAGCAGATGACCTTTGAGGCGCCAATACCGGAGGATTTTGCGGGGATTATCAGAGCCTTGCGCAAAAGCTGAGAGGAGGAACATACATGCCCGTACTGACCGATAAGGCTGTCCTGATGGACCCGGAGGCGATTCGCCGTGCGCTTACGCGCATTTCCCATGAGATAGCTGAAAAGAACAAGGGTATCGAGAGTGTGGTGCTGGTGGGCATCCGCACCCGCGGCGTACCTCTTGCCGAGCGTCTGGCGGACTCCATCGAGAAGATTGAGGGCCTGCGTCCGCCGGTGGGTGTGCTGGATATTACGCTCTACCGGGATGACCTGGATGCCCTGGCCTACCAGCCGATTGTGGGGCCCACGGAACTGCCGGTGGATATCACGGGCAAGACCGTGGTGCTGGTGGATGATGTGCTCTACACCGGCCGCACCATCCGGGCGGCCCTGGATGCCCTGATAGACATGGGGCGTCCTACGGCTATCCAACTGGCCGTGCTCATCGACCGGGGCCACCGTGAGCTGCCCATACGTGCCGATTTCGTAGGCAAGAACGTGCCCACCTCCTCCCGCGAGGTGGTCAGTGTCCAGTTGCAGGGCACTGACGGGGCGGAGAAAGTTGTGATACGGGAAGTGGCAGAATAGGGCATAAAGCAAAAAGCGGGGCGCAAGTTATCGCGTCCCGTTTTTTGCTGCGGTTAGGGCGTGTTGATTAAATGAGCTTAGTCCAGATTTGTGGGGATTGGCTGTCCATGCAAGGCGACAAACCGCAGGCATAGTGGTGCTATGCTGAGGATTTGTCAACGCAGCAGGGGCAGTCAAGACCCATGAAGATGGGCTGAGTGAATTAATCAACACGCCCTATTCACTTTGCCGGATCTTGTGCCAGTATGGGAGCCAGTTCCTGCTGGTCGGGGGTCACATAGACCGTCTGCTGTCCAGTGAAGATTACGAAGCCCGGCTTGGAGCCGCTGGGCTTTTTTACGCGCTTTGCCTCCACATAGTCTACCGGCACAGTGGAGGAGCCCTGGGCCTGGCTGAAATGGGCGGCAAGTTTTGCGGCCAGCAGCAGGGTTTCCTCGGAGGGGGCTTTGCCGCCTGTGCGCAGCAGGACGTGGGAGCCGGGGATGTCCTTGGCGTGGAGCCAGAGGTCGTTTGGCGTGGCTGTCTTGAAGGTCAGGCGGTCGTTTTGGTAATTGTTTTTGCCTATCAGGATGTCAGTGCCGTCCGGCGCTGTGAAATGGAAGGGCCTGGCTGGTTTGTCGTTGTTCTTTTTCTTCGGCTTTTCCCTGAGACAGCCTGCCTCTACCAGCTCATTGTGGATTTCGGCGATTTCCGCGATGCTGGAGGAAGCCAGCAGGGAAGCCTCTATGCTGGCCAGGTACTTTATATTGGCTTCGCATTCCCGGCGTTGCACTTGCAGCAGTTCCTGGGCACGTTTCAGCTTGTCGTATTTTTTGTAGCAGGCCTGCATGTTTTCCACCAGGGTCAGGCGCTGATCCAGGGGGATGGTGATTTCCTCGCCGGTCTCGCTGTAGATATTCGGCACGGTGATCTCAGCATCAGCGCGGTCATGGTATCGGTACTGGTAGGTTTGCAGATTGTCGCCGCGCACCCGGTATTCCTCGGCGTTTTCGGCCTCCGCGATTTCCTCATCCAGTTTCGTGAGCTTGCCCTCTGCCCGGTGCAGCTCGTTTTTCACCAGTTTCCTGAAGCGATCCTTGTCCGGCAGTACGTAACTGCCGTAGAGAAGGTCTGCCTTTTCCAGCAGCTCGCTGATGCTGGAAAAGGAGAGCACAGCGGCATCCGGCAGATAATGCAGCGGGAATGAGGCCATGGCGAGGATTTTCTGCTGCGGATCCAGCAGCAGGGCCGGGGCGGGTGTTTCGCTCAAAGCCGCGTCCCGCAGCTCCGTGAGTCCCTGCTCCAGGGCTTGAAAGTCTACGGCTTCCAGCTCCGAGAGGCGTGTGCCGGGGGCAAGTCCGGCAGAGAAGCAGACTTCCTTGGCGGAGACAGGCCCGAAGCCCAGGCAAGCCGCCAGCAGGGCCTTGTCCAGGCGCTGCTCCGGCGCGGCTGCCTTGATCTGTTCCATGATGCGGGGCAGAGGCTCAGTCAGGAGATTCAGCTTGTCCTGCCCCGGTGGCAGCTCATAGGCATCACCGGGCAGCACTGTGCGCACGCGGCTGGAGTTCTGCCCTATCTTGCGCAGCGCGTCGATGATGATGCCGTCCTGCACCAGGATCAGGTTGCTGTACTTGCCCATCAGCTCGCAGACCAGCGTTTTCGTGACGATCTGACCCCTCGCACCCAGAAAATCAATGTCTATGGTCAGCAGGCGGTCGAGGCCGTGCTGGCGTATGGTGGCTATGCGGCCTGTCTCGATTTGTTTTCTGAGCACCATGCAAAAGACAGGCGGCTCGGGCGGGTTCTCGATGTTTCTCTGGAGCAGGTGGGCGGAGGGATTCTGGGAGTTGATGGAGATATGCAGCTGGTAATTAAGTCCAGGCTGGCGGACGGAGAGAATAATGGACTGCTTATTGGGCTGGGTGATTTTGTCGATGCGGCCGCCGGCCAGGGCATTGTCAAGCTCACGGGCCAGCGGGTACATGGAAAAGCCGTCAAGACTCATGGTGGATTCCTTTCTGCAAAAAAGTATCTGTAAAAAAAGTATAGCATTACCTTTCTGAAGGGTCAAATTTTGGGGCGATTGCTTGCATACTGCTGCAAAAAACTGTAAAATAAGTTAAATACCAGAAAGGGGATGCTCATGGAGATAAATTTCACGAAATGGCAGGGCTGCGGCAATGATTTTCTGCTGCTTGACTGCCTGGAGGAGGCAGAGGCACCTGTCAGGCCGGAGGGCTATGCCGCTTTTGCGCAGCGCGTCTGCGACCGGCATTACGGAGTCGGCGGGGACGGAGTGCTGGTGGTTGAGCGTCCGACAACCTCTGAGGCAGATTTCCGCATGCGTATCTTCAATACGGATGGCAGCGAGGCAGAGATGTGCGGCAATGGCATTCGCTGTTTCGCCCGTTATCTCTACGACTTCGGACGTACCGGAAAGCAGGAATTTACGGTAGAGACGGGGGCGGGGATTTTAGTGCCGCGCATTGTCCTGGAGGATGGCAAAGTCACGGGAGTGCGCGTCGATATGGGAGAGCCGCGCCTTAAGGCCACGGAAATACCCGTCACGGGCTGCAGTTCGGAGCGGGTGATTGAGCAACCCCTGGAGGTTGCGGGCCAGACCTATGATATGACCTGCGTTTCCATGGGCAATCCTCATTGCGTGATTTTCGTGGATGATGCGGAGTCCTTCCCCATTCAGGAGCTGGGCACCCTCTTTGAGCACCATGAGCGTTTTCCCCAGCGCACCAATACGGAATTCGTGACGGTCAGGGACAGTGAGCATTTGCGTATGCGGGTCTGGGAGCGGGGGGCGGCTGTAACTCTTGCCTGTGGCACCGGCTCCTGCGCCACGCTGGTGGCTGCTGCCCTCACCGGCCGCACGGGCCGCCGGGCAGAGGTGGAGCTGGACGGAGGCCGCCTGCAGGTGGAGTGGGCCGCAGACAATCATGTGTTTATGACAGGCCCTGCAGAGCTGGTTTTCTCCGGCGTCGTGCAGGGCTAAGGTGGCAGAAGTGGATATTAAGCTCATCAACATCGGTTTCGGCAATATCGTGGCTGCAAATCGCATTATCGCGGTGGTCAGTCCTGACTCGGCACCTATCAAGCGCATCGTGCAGGAAGCGCGGGACGGCGGGCGGCTGATTGACGCCAGCTATGGACGCCGCACCCGCGCGGTCGTCATCATGGACAGCGACCATGTGGTGCTTTCGGCTGTGCAGCCTGAGACCATCGCCCACCGCATGACAGAGGGCAGTGGCGAGGACAGCAGGAGCACAGAAGGCAGCAGGGCTTACGCAGAGAAGGAAGTAGAGCAATGAAGCAGGGATTATTGATTGTGGTTTCCGGTCCCTCCGGTACAGGCAAGGGGACGGTTTGCGGCGAACTGCTCGCCTGCACGCCGGAGCTTGCCTATTCTATTTCGGCAACGACACGGGAGCCGAGAGAAGGGGAAAAGGACGGGGAGAATTATTATTTCATAACCCGCGAGCAATTTGAGCAGGAGATTGCGGCGGGGGGCTTCCTGGAGTATGCGAATGTCTACGGTAATTATTACGGTACACCGCTGAAGAAGATTGAGGAGCGTCTGGCTGCCGGGCAGGATATCCTGCTGGAAATTGATACCCAGGGCGCTCTTGAGGTGATGAAGAAATGCCCGGAGGGGATTTTCATCTTCCTGCTGCCGCCCTCGATGCAGGAGCTGGAGCGCCGCATCCGCGGACGCGGTACGGAGAGCGAGGAGTCCCTGCAGCGGCGTCTGAGCGCCGCCCGTGATGAAGTCGAGCTGGGGCGCCAGTACGATTACGCGGTTGTGAACCTTAGTGTCAAGCAGGCAGTCAAGCGAATCCAGGGGATCATTCTGGCGGAGCACAGCCGCACAGGGCGCAACGAGGAAGCGTTTGAGATTTGATTTTTGTTTATTGGGGTGCAGATAGGTATGAAAATCAAGCAGGAAGTCGTAATGAGCATGGTCAATCCCTCCACGGATAAGCTGATGACGAAAGTTGACAGCCGCTATGGGCTGGTGGTGCTGGCGGCGCGCCGTGCCCGCCAGCTCTTGGATGGTGCGGAGCTGAAGGCGACCCAGGCCCGCTCCACAAAGAACGTGACCAATGCTTTGGAGGAGATTGCCGAGGGCGAGATTTCCTACACACTGCAGAAGGAGAACCTCTGAGCCATGGAGACACTGCCCCTGAAGGGCCGGGAAATCGTCGTGGGCGTGACGGGCGGCATTGCCGCCTATAAGGCTGTGGAGGTTGTACGCCGCTTGAAGAAGCTGGGGGCTGGCGTGCATGTGGTGATGACCAGGGAGGCCACGGAGTTCGTGACGGAGCTGACCTTCCGTGAAATCAGCGGTCAGCAGGTGGCCCAGGACATGTGGGAAAAGGCTCCCCAGTACCATGTGGAGCACATTGCCCTGGCCCGCCTCGCCGAGCTGGTGCTGGTGGTACCGGCTACTGCGAATATTCTGGCGAAGGCAGCGGCAGGGCTGGCCGATGATCTGCTCTCGACCACCCTGTTGGCAACGAAAGCGCAGGTGTACTACGCTCCGGCGATGAATACAGGCATGTGGGAGAATCCTGCCACCCAGGCGAATCTCGCTGTGCTGAGGCAGCGCGGCGCCAGGATTATCGAGCCTGCCAGCGGCGCTTTGGCCTGTGATGCAACGGGCAAGGGGCGCCTGCCGGAGCCTGTGGCCATCGCAGAGGAAATCCTGTCATATTTCCAGAAGGGGCAAAGGCTCCGGGGACGCAAGGTGCTTGTGACAGCAGGCGGCACAGAGGAGCCTTTGGACCCGGTGCGCTTCCTGGGCAATCGCTCCACCGGGCGCATGGGCTATGCCCTGGCTGAGGCAGCCGCCCGGGCAGGGGCTGAGGCCGTGCTGGTTTCCGGGCCGACGGCTCTGGCTGATCCAGTGAATGTGCGCGTCATCCGCGTGCGTACCGCGCTGGAAATGCAGCGGGCCGTGCAGGCAGAGGCAGATGCGGATGCTGTCATCGGTGCAGCCGCAGTGGCTGATTACCGGCCTGCAGAGGTTGCGGAGCAGAAAATCAAGAAGAACGACGGCGAGCTTACTCTGCGTCTGGTGCGCAACCCGGATATTCTCGCCGGCCTGGGTGCGGAGAAGCGCCGGGGGCAGGTCCTGGTGGGCTTCGCGGCTGAGACGGAAAGTATCGCAGAATATGCCAGGCGGAAACTGGAAAAGAAAAATTTGGATTTCATAGTCGCCAACGATGTTTCCCAGGCAGATGCAGGCTTCGGGGTCCCGACGAACCGCGTGCAGATTTTCTATCGTGACGGCCGCAGGGAGCAGCAGCCCCTGATGGAAAAGCAGGCCCTGGCAGGGCTGATTTTGGAGCGCGTCGCAGATTGCCTTGCTGATAAATGAATCTTACTTCCCTCTGGCATGTGGCCAGGGGGATTTTCTTGCAAAAAGCGCGGAAACAGCTTAAAATGATACTTAGATTCTGTTACTATGGCGGTTGTCAAGAAAGGCAGGTTGGCCTATGCAACGCATTTCAGTCGAGCTGGTACCCCGCGATGAAGAAACTCTGCGCGGTGATCTGGCGCTCCTGGAGCCCTATCGTGACCGAGTGGATGTTATCAATATCCCGGATCTGCTGCGCCTGCCCATGCGCAGTTGGGAGGGCGCAGCCATCGCCCAGGCTTCCTTCAGGCCCTCCATGCCCCATATACGGGCCATGGATATAGACTTGGACAAGGAACTGACGGTGAAGGACTTTTTGCGTGAGCATCACATCACGGAAGTCCTGGTCATTGAGGGTGATCCGCCCCAGGATATGACCCATGAGGTATATCCCACCGAGAGCACGGATGTCATTCGCAAGTTCCGCCAGGAAATGCCGGAGCTCAAGGTCTATGCGGGGATTGACCAGTACCGGGGTGCTCCCAGGGATGAGCTGTACCGCGTGCGCCGCAAGCAGCAGGCGGGGGCAGCGGGCTTCTTCACCCAGCCCTTTTTCGATATGCGTTACCTGGAAGTCTACGCGGACATGCTGCAGGGGCTGGAGGTCTACTGGGGTGTCTCGCCGGTCATGCACGTGCGCTCCCAGAGCTATTGGGAGAGGAAGAACAACGTTGTCTTCCCCCATTCCTTTGAGCCTACGCTGGAATGGAGCGTGGCATTCGCCCGCAAGGTATTCGATTTTGCGCACAAAAGTGGCGCAAGCCTGTATATGATGCCAATCAAGACCAATTTGAAGGAGTATCTGGCAGGTGTTTTTGCCTGATTGAACTGTGTAGGGAGAGTGAGCCATGTTTAAGGTTTTGTACAAAAAAGAGCTTTCACCGGGCATCTTCGATATGGACATCGAGGCACCACGGGTGGCGAAAAAGGCCAAGGCCGGTCAGTTCATTGTGTTGCGGGTAAACGAGGAAGGCGAGCGCATACCGCTCACCATTGCCGACAATGATACAGAGACCGGGGCCATCAAGCTGATCTTCCAGGTGGTGGGCGCTTCGACCATGCAGCTCTCTGCCAAGGAAGTGGGGGAGAGCATTGCTGATTTCGTGGGCCCCCTGGGTCAGCCTTCCCTCGTAAAGCCGGGCATGGGCACGATCGTCATGGTGGGCGGCGGCATTGGCGTAGCTCCCTGCTACCCGATTGCCAGGGCCATGCACGAGGCCGGCAACAAGGTGATAGGTGTGCTGGCGGCCAAGACCAAGGATATCTTGATTTTCGAGGAGCGCATGGCCAAGGTCTGCGATGAGATTGTCATCTGTACGGACGATGGCTCCAAGGGGCTGAAGGGCTTTGCCACGGGTGCCATTCAGATGCTGCATGAGCGCGGTGAGAAAATGGATCAGGTCACGGCCATCGGGCCTTCCATTATGATGCGCAGCATTGTAGAAGCCACCCGCCCCCTGGGCATCCATACGGTGGTCAGCCTGAACCCCGTCATGGTGGACGGTACGGGCATGTGCGGCGGCTGCCGCGTCAAGGTCGGCGAGGAGACGAAGTTCGCCTGCGTGGACGGCCCGGAGTTTGATGGCCATCTGGTGGATTTTGACAATCTTATGTCACGCAGCCGGATGTATCGTGATCAGGAAACTGTCGAAAAGGATCATGTGTGCAATATCGGGCTGGGGAGGTAAGGCAATGGCTTTGCAGTTGAAAAAGCATGAGATGCCGGTGCAGGACCCTAAGGTTCGCGCCCATAATTTTGATGAAGTGGCTTTGGGCTATGATGAAGAAACAGCCGTTGCGGAGGCAGAGCGCTGCCTGCACTGCAAGGTGCCCCAGTGCCGCAAGGGTTGCCCCGTTTCCATTGATATCCCCGCCTTTATTGCAGAGATCAAGGAACGCAGGTTCGAGGAAGCGCTGAAGATAATCAAGGAATCCAACGGACTGCCCGCCATCTGCGGCCGCGTATGCCCCCAGGAAAACCAGTGCGAAAAGCTTTGCGTGCTGGCTCATAAGGGTGAATCAGTCGGCATTGGCCGTCTGGAGCGCTTTGTGGCTGACAGGGCGCTGGCTCAGCAGGAGGATGTCCAGCCGATTGAGTATGCGCCGGATGCCCAGAAAGTGGCTGTCATCGGTGCCGGCCCCTCCGGCCTGTCCTGCGCGGGAGATCTTGCGAAGAAGGGCTACAAGGCGACAATCTTCGAGGCCCTGCACAAGGCGGGGGGCGTGCTGTCCTACGGCATTCCCGAATTCCGTCTGCCGAAGGACAAGGTCGTGGCGAAGGAAATAGAAAACATCGAGAAGCTGGGCGTGAAAATCGAGCTGGACTCCGTAGTGGGCCGCCTGTACACGGTGGACGAGCTGATGGAGGAAGAAGGCTTCGACGCTGTGTTCCTTGGCACAGGCGCAGGCTTGCCCCATTTCCAGGGCATTCCGGGGGAGGATTTGAACGGTGTTTATTCCGCCAATGAATTCCTGACCCGCTGCAATTTGATGAAAGCCTTCAAGTTCCCTGAATATGCTACCCCCATCAAGGTGGGCAGAAATGTTGCGGTGGTGGGCGGCGGCAACGTGGCCATGGATGCGGCGCGCACGGCCCTGCGCCTGGGGGCGGAGCATGTCTACATCGTCTACCGCCGCAGCGAGGCTGAGCTGCCCGCCCGCAAGGAAGAAGTAGAGCATGCGAAGGAAGAGGGCATAGATTTCCGCCTGCTGACGAATCCCACGGAAGTCCTTGGGGATGACAAGGGCTGGGTCAGGGGGCTGAAGTGCCTGAGAATGGAATTAGGCGAGCCTGATGCATCCGGCCGCCGCCGTCCCGTGCCCATAGAAGGCTCGGAGTTTGAGCTGGAGATGGACACGGTCATCATTGCCATCGGCACGGGGCCGAACCCGATTATCGCCCATACGACACCGGGACTGGAGACGACGAAACGGGGCAATATCGTGGCAGACGAGGAGACCTGCGCCACCTCCAAGCCGGGAGTCTTTGCCGGCGGTGATATCGTGACCGGTGCCGCCACCGTTATACTGGCTATGGGGGCAGGACGCAAGGCGGCTGCAGCCATCGACAAATATCTGCAGGAAAAGAAAGCAAGGTAAGCGGGCGGTACTATGACCATTCATGGCGCAGTCATCATTGAGCAAGGCGTAACCTTCGCGGTTATAGCGGTGAAGCAATCTGTCACGATGTATACGTATAGGATGGTGCAAACCCGGCGTGAGCTGATGCAGTTCTTTCCCAACATGCCCATCATCCTTATGAGCCAGGATGCGGATGGCAAGGCCCATTATTATGGTCGCAAGGATATAGTGGAATTCCTGGAATCCATCCGCGTGGACCAGATACCGTGGAAGGTTTATCACCTGTATTGAAAAGTATGGCCCCGTCCCCAGGTTTTGGGGGACGGGGCCTTTTGCAGCAGAAATTACATGGAGGAAGCCGGTTTGAAAATTGCTATCGTTACGGGGGCATCCAGCGGGCTGGGACGGGAATATGCCAAGCTGCTGGATAAAGAAGGTATGGATGAGATTTGGCTTATAGCCCGCAGGGAGAAACTGCTCCTGGAATTGGCAGAAGAAATTAACACCGGGACGAGGATTTTTCCACTTGACCTTCTTTCGGAGTCAACAGCGGAGCAGATTGCCAAAATCCTGAAGCAGGAGCAGCCGGATGTTCGTTTTTTAATCAATGCAGCAGGCTTTGGAAAAATAGGCAGTGAGGAAGATATAGGGGAAATAGATATTTCCCGCATGATTGACCTGAACTGCAGGGCGGCTGTTCTTATGACCCATCTGGCAATTCCCTATATGGGGGAAAGGAGCCATATTCTGCAAATCTGCTCCTGCTCTGCCTTTCAGCCGATTCCATACCTCAATGTATATGCGGCCACAAAATCCTTCCTGCTGCACTACAGCCGTGCCCTGGCTGTGGAGCTTTCTCCCAGGGGAATCGTGGTTTCCGCCGTCTGCCCGTATTGGATTAAGGACACAGAGTTTATTCCCATTGCCCAGGATACG
Source organism: uncultured Selenomonas sp. (assembly GCA_947167105.1). GTDB lineage: Bacteria > Bacillota > Negativicutes > Selenomonadales > Selenomonadaceae > Selenomonas_B. The sequence goes on from CAMVGU010000003.1 coordinate 42,608, forward strand.
AAAAATTCCACCTACATCAAAGGCTTTCCCTTTGCCGGGCGTCAAGCTGCCATCGCGGCAAAATCCTTCGCTGCTGCCAAGCAAGGGAAAACAGTCATTACTCCGGATTTCATGTCCACGCTTCACCGTTTCATCACAAGTATTCTGCCGCATCAGTGGCTGATGGCGGCGAGCAAGTGGTTTCACGGTCATGGGGAAAAGGCATGATTGCATTCAGGCAATCTCGACACCGTTGCTGCTGACTTCCTTCACCTTGGCAAAGATATTTTGCACCTCCCCGGTACTTCCCTTGAAAAGCTGGGCCACGTTATTCAGCCCGGCGAAGGCAGGCTTCTTCACATCCTGGGGAACCATTTCGCCGTTTTTGGCCAGATAGTCAATGATGCGTTTCACGAAATCTATCTGCCGCAGATTCAGGCGGTTTTCCTGCAGGAACTCGGCAAAGGCTTCCTCCAGGGCGGCCCTGTCCATGCCCAGGGTCTTGCGCACCATGAGGCCCACCGGGCGCTCGCCGTACAGATGGCGGTAGTCCTCCCTGGTGCCAAGTTCCTCCCACAGCACCCGTTCCAGCTCCTGCAGGTCGCTGGCGGTGAGCTTCTTGTTGGTGCGCAGCTTGTGGACGGCTGTGTTATCCCGGTGCTCCAGCAGGTAGCGCTCCACCTTTTTCCTGTAGGTTTCCGAGGTTTGCTGGCAAGCTACGGCGTGATTTTCCTGTACCAGCAGCAAATGGTCGCTGAAGTCCGTATAGTAGATTTTCGCACTGTCAGCCGATAAGAATCTGAGCAGCTCCCGCAGCTCTGTGCGGACTTTTTCCATTTTGGCCAGGGTCACTTGCTCCCAGTAGTCAGGGTAGCGCACCTGCTGGATAAAGGACTGACGCTCGCTTATTTGGGGAATGCTTTGCAGTTGGGGAGAGGCGAGCCTGTCAGCGGTGGCTTCTACCTGTGCCGCCCTGGAGGAAATATCCCTGCTCAGAAGATAGTCATACATCATGCCGTAGATGTTCTGGTCGAAAAAGCGGGCCATAAGGTCATCTTCCTGCCCCGGCAGGATGGGGGAGATATGCTTTTCAAGCTCCGTTACATCATCCGCCGTGAAGTTGGCCCAGGTGCTTTTGTCACGATACTTTTCCACCTGGGCGCGGTTCTGTATGACCCTAAAGCTCTTATCATCCAGGGCCATAATGGCCTCGTGCATCTTTCCAAAGAGGCTTTGGGCGAAATCCCTGCGTTCCTCATCCTGGCTCCGATAGAGCAGCAGGTAGAGATTGGCCTGCAGATTGAAGATGCGCTCTGTCAGGGAAGGCTGGTTTTTGCTTTCCTTCAGTTTATTTCCCTGCAGGCTGAAAAACTCAAAATTGCCGCCGTAGTCAAAGATATAGAAATCTTCCTTGTCCAGTCCCGGCCCGAAAACATCCGGGCACAGGCGGGTGCCACGGCCTATCATCTGCCAGAATTTGCTGTAGGAGCGCACCATTTTGAAGAACACCAGGTTCAGTACCTCCGGCACATCTATACCCGTGTCCAGCATATCCACGGAGACAGCAATCCGGGGAGCCTTGCCTGGGTCGCGGAAGTCATCAATGATTTGCTCATGGTAGTCTATGCTGCCGTCCACCTGCTGGATGAAAGCATCACCCAATTCCGGGTACATCTCATGGAAAACATCCACGATGAAAGCTGCATGTTTCCTGTTTTTGGCAAAGATAATGGTCTTGCCCAGCCTGGTGCCGCCCTCCACATAGTGGCCCATTTTTACGAGATCCTGCAGCACCATCTGCACCGTCTGCCGGTTGAAGACATAGCTGTTGAAAGCGGTGTTCTGTATATCCGGGGCGTTTTCCCCGGCGAGGCCGAACACATCCTCATAATGGGCCTTGTCCTCGGGAGAGAGGTCGCTGTAATGCAATCCCTTCTGCATAAGTTCCGTAGTGCGCTCGAATTGCAGATAAGGCACCAGATAGCCTTGCTCCACTGCCTCCTCATACTGATAGGCAAAGGTGGGATTGCCCTCCTCCATCTGGAACTCTCTGTAGGTGTTCTTGTCCACTTCGCTTTTGGGCGTGGCGGTGAGGCCCAGCAGCAGGGCATCGAAGTAGCGGAAGATGGCCTGATAACGCTGATAGATACTGCGGTGGCTCTCGTCTATGATGATGAGGTCAAAGCTGCCGGGGGAAAAGAGCCTGCCCCCTGCGGGATTTTTGGCTGTGTCGATGGCGTTCATCATGGTGGGGTAGGTGGAAAAGATGATGCGGGCCGTGGCGGCCTCGTCCCTGCTGTCCATCAGGCTGGCCATGGGCAGCTCACTGCCCAGGAAGTCCATGAAGCTGCCCTTGGCCTGCTTCACCAGGGCCGTGCGGTCTGCCAGGAAGAGGACGCGCTTCACCCAGCCGCCGCGGAAAAGCACATCCGTGAGGCTGATGGCCACCCTGGTCTTGCCGGTGCCCGTGGCCTGGACGATGAGAGCACGGCGCCGCTTCCGGTCAAAGGATTCCTCCACGGCTTTCACCGCCGCGAGCTGGTAGGGGCGGCCTGCTATCTTATGGTTCGGCTCGATTTCAGAGAGTTTTGCCTGCAGCCCCCGCCTGTCCATGCGCATCTGCAGGTCCTCCTGGGTGAAGAAGCCGGACACCTCCCGGCGCGGATAGCCTGAGGCTTCGTCCAGAAACAGGGTACGGAGGCCGTTGGTCATGAAGATAAAGGGAGTGCGGCCATATTTCTCCCCATAATGCCTGGCATAGAGGGCGGCCTGCCTGGCACCCTTCTCAGGATTCAGGCTGCTGCGCTTGGCCTCCACAATGGCCAGGGGCTTGCCGTCACGCCCGTAGAGCACATAGTCTGCAAAGCCGGTGCGGGAGCCATTGGGCATGCCGGAGACTTCCTCCTCCAGGCGGCAGTTTTCCCCTATGACCCAGCCGGCCGCCTCCAGGTCGAAGTCTATGTAGCGCCTGCGGGTTTCCGCTTCGGTGAGGGTATTCAGGTGGAAATCTACCTGGCGCTCCCGGCGCAGGCGGGTGAGCTCTTGCTGCAGTTCCTCATGCTTCTTGCGTATATCCTTTAGTTCCCTGTCCTTTTCCTCCAGCTCATGCTGCTTCCGGGCAAGGGCCGTGTCTCTCCGTTCAATCTCTGCCGCCTGCCGCTGCAGTTCCTCGCGGCTGATGCTATCCCCCTCGGCAGAGGGCAGCAGGCTCTCATCAAAGACCACTTCCCCCTGGATGGAGGTATAGCAGTAGGCCATCCAACTGAGGAATTCAAAGAGAATCCGCAGAGAAAGAATCCCGTCCCGCCGGGTAAGGGAGGCACCACCGTGGGCAGCCCTGTTGCCGAAAAGCCGCAACTGATCCAGCATGTGCAGAAGCCTGATATCTCCCACCACCTCGGCAAAGTCTCTGCCTTTCAGCAAGGCGAAAAGCTCCCTGTCCCTGCCGGGCTTGCAGGGGTCACTTGCATCCAGGCCCTCTGCCTTATACACCCACTTGACAGAAAGCTCCAGGGCAGACCTGCAGAAGATAGCCGCCACCTCCGGGGCCACGGCAAGTCCCTGCTCGGCCTTGACGGCCCGCTGAGTGATATGTTGCCATTGGGAATGCTGGGAAAAGAAGTCGAAGTTTGAGGCCATAAACTCACCACCTCTGCTTAACATCTGACAATGCGTTGCACACCTGTTACGAACTGTTGGAAGCTTACGGAAGCGTTACTATTGATATCCATAAGGGGAGCGATGATTTTTGCGCCCTGGATTTGCTGATATTCTGGAACTATTTTTTTTAACGCTTCTTTGGGAGCAGGAATTTTATCGGGAAATCTGTATTTTTTTTTCTTGCCTATAGCAAGGAGCTTTGGCTTATTATATGCTATTGACAAGGCATGGAAATCTCCCAAATACCATGCTTCCAGCTCCTGGCAGGCTATGCGTATCAATACTGGTCTGGTTGAATCTTTGCAGAGTTGCAGCAAATGATTTTTCAGGACTATGCAATCCTTGGTGTCCTGGTCGTGAACAATCACAAACTTAATTTCACCAGGTTCGTTCCAGCCACGCAATTTTCTAGGGATAGAGACTTCTAAAGTACGTTTGCCAGAATGAGGGATTGTTTGAAATTCAACATCTTTCGGCAATATGCGAGGAAGCAGACTGTCTAAGAGATATTTCATCGAAGGTTCTTCCAAGAGAAATACGAGTTTCATTGCTGTTACGCACCTCCGGCTTTTGTGGCTTCGCTTATCAAAATTCCCTCGCTCCACAAACTGCCAAGCATATCGCCCTCATTATAAAGTGATTTTACCAGTGGTAAATCCATGGCACGAACAATCTTGGTATAACCTTCGCATTTTACCAGACAATACAGTTCCTCTAAGCGGATTGAATTCAGAAAATCTGGCGAATGTGTAGAGATAAACACCTGTCCGCCTACTTGGGAGTACTGACGGAATTCTTCGGCTAACTCAGAGAGAAGTTCCGGATATAGCTGATTTTCCGGTTCTTCTACACATAAAAGAGCGTGGGGAGTTGGTTCGCTTAAAAGAAGCAGATACGTAAACATTTTTATTGTTCCGTCTGAGACAAACTTGGAGGAGAAGGGGTTTTTGAACTTGCTGTCTTGGAAGCGCAGGATTACATAGCCATCCTCGGTAACTTTTGTTTCTACATTATCTACGCCGGGAACACGGCGTTTCATGGCGGCTATAATCCCATCGAAGCGCTCTCTGTGGTTCTCGTACAAAAATTTTGATACCTGAGCAAGATTATCCCCAGTAGTAGACAGGGACTCACTGTAGTTGGCTTCTTGTCTGTTTCTGGCACTTTCAATATGAAAGTCAGACACATACCAGTCTTCGATTAAACGTCGCAACGAAGCAACAGCAGGGAAGTTTTCAAACTGTCCCAATCCCTTGATGGCAAGAATGTCAGGCGAAGATATGCGTTGCGGGGTACGGGGGGTGTTCTTCACATCCTCATAGGAGCTTGGATTTCCCTCTACAGCCACGCCACGGCCATTGGCAAATTCAAGAATTTTCCATGGGGCACCGCTCTGGCCGCGTCTGAAGCGCATAACCTCTTTTTTTACAACCGGTGCTGATTTTTCATTCAAGCCAATGGTCAATTCGTAAGTAATCACAGGTTCATTGGGAGAAGGGCGGAATTTTATTTCAAATTGTATATCATCAGTTTGTTCCCGTGATACGACTTCTTGAAAGCCACCTCGTTTTGACAGCGCAGAACGTATATTGCTGTTCAGGCTATCGTGCAGGAAGCCGAAAATGTCAAAGAAAGTTGTTTTGCCAGCACCGTTTTTTCCCAGAAAAACTGCCATTGGTGGAATATCTTCTACTTTTATATCGTTGAAGACGCGGAAATTGTGTACTTTTAGAGATTCTATCTGCATAAGGTATCACGTCCTGTTCTATGCACTATCCAAAGTAGTCCTGCATCAACTTGTCCTTAAAGGTTTGCAGGGTGTCAATGCTTTGCTGGATTGCCAATTTCGATTTGTTGGCGTGTTCAACAAGCTCCGCAAATTGGTTTTGAATGTCAATCGGCGGTATCATAACAGACAGATTGCTGAGAATTTGGAGGTTTATGTTTTTCTGTGCGCTTTGCGGTGCTTGTTCCTCAAGTATCTTCTGAAAGAATGAGAACCAATGGTGAATATAGATTTGATTCGTTCGCTCCCCGGCAATAAATCCAACAACGCTATCAGGAAAGCAAGCATCAAATGTCAAAATTCCTGTCTTAGCGATATTGGCGGCTATCGTTATACACAGAGTTCCCTTCGACCACATACGGCTTTGCTTCAAGCCTATCTCTGAATATGTGGACGAGTATTCCTTGATGTAAGTACCTGCATTGGCAACGTCACCTGTTTGCACCAACGGATAAGGCCCATTGAGTAATTCCGGTGCATTTCTTGGACGATGCTTCGATACGCCACGATTTAATTCGCCGAGTTCAGCAAGGCGAGCAGTTTCCCACCCCATTGGATTCGTCACCGGGTCGCCAAACATCTCAACAAACCGTGATTTGACAAGCTTATCGACCATCTCCACCTGCATTTTATGCAAGGATATTAGCTTATCAATGGTTGCAAGCACCTGTGCCTTCTCCTGCTGCTCAGGCAGTTCCGGCAATATCAGCGGTTCATGCTTATAGTCACGGAAATATATATGCGGGATGGTTGCGCCGTTGTAATACTTTTCCAGGTGCATAAACTGGATGGCATAATATAAATATGTTATATCTGCATTGCTTTTAGGGAGAATATACTGCATTGTGCCAATCACGGAGGACTTGCCCGGTAGCAGATATGCCCTGCCGACACCGGCACCATCTTTGACAATGCCAATATAAGGTTTCTCTTGCTTGTAGAAATCCACATTACCAATCAGGCCGCTGGCACCAAAAATAGGATATTCGCCCTCACAGTCCGATATATCTTTCTGAGCAATATTGGACGACATGCTTGCACAGGCATCAGATAATTTCAACTGTATCACTCCGTTTTAAGCATTTCCCGCAGCTTTTCCATATTATCGCCAATTTCCATATTCAGCTCATCCAGCTTCGTCATCAGCTCCAGCGTGCTTGGATATTCCACAGGCGTATACTCAATCTCCTTATACTTGTTGACCGACAAATCATACCCATTCTTCTGTATTTCCTCCACAGGCACGAAGAAGCTCTGCTCCGTCCTTTTTCTGCCTTCTTCCTGCTCCAGATGCCGGAATCTCTCGAGGATATCGGGAATGTCGTTTTCCTCTGTTTCCTGCCGCTTATCGTCCAGGCTGTAGCCGTCTGCTTTCATGTCGTAGAACCAGACCTTATCCGTGCCCCCGACCCCTGTCTTGGTGAAAAAGAGGATGGCGGTGGACACTCCGGCGTAGGGCTTGAAGACACCGCTGGGCATGGAGATGACGGCGGTGAGCTTGTTGCCGTCTACGATTTCCTTGCGCAGGGACTGGTGGGCCCTGGAGGAGCCGAAAAGTACCCCGTCAGGGACGATGACGGCGGCGCGGCCTCCTGTTTTCAGTATGCGCAGGAAGAGGGCCAGGAAAAGCAGCTCTGTTTTCCTGGTCTTGGTGATGCGCAGCAGGCTGTCCTCCACCGTTTCGCTGTCCAGGGAGCCTTTGAAGGGTGGATTGGCCAGTACCAGGGTATAGAGGGCCTTGTCGTTGTTGTGCTTGGAGAGGCTGTCCTTGTAGTCTATGCAGGGGCTCTGCACACCGTGGAGCATCATGTTCATGGTGCCGATTCTCAGCATGGTGGGGTCGGTGTCGAAGCCGTGGAACATATTGGTGGAAAAATGCCTGGCTCCTGCATCATCCAGCAGCATGTCGCTGTGATTTTTTCTGATGAATTCTTCCGCCGCCACTAAAAATCCTGCCGTGCCCATGGCGGGATCTATGATGATGTCCGTGGGCTGGGGGGCGGCCATTTCCACCATCATTCTGATGATGTGCCGGGGAGTGCGGAACTGGCCGTTGATTTTCGAGGAGGCCAGCTTGGACAGCATGTATTCGTAGAGATCTCCCTTGCTGTCCTCCTCATCAAGATTCAGCTTGTCGATGCCTTCAATGATTTTCGCCAGCTTGTCCGGGGCGGAGATCTGGAAGGTGGCATCCTTCATAAAGCGGGTGTAGGAAGCCTTATCATCAGGGTGAAGTGCCTTGATGAAGGGGAAAATCTCATCCTGAAAAAGCCGGAACTGCACCGCCGGGGCCATGTTCTTGAACCTGCTCCAGCGATAGTCCTGCTGCTCCGGGCCAAAAATCCTGTCCTCGTTCTCATAGCCCAGCAGGGCCGCATTGGCCTCGTTTTCCGTCTCCATATCGTCCAGTTGCTTGATGAACAGCAGGTAGGTGAACTGCTCTATGACCAGCAGGGGATTGGTAAGGCCCCCTGTCCAGAAGGTGTCCCAGATCTGATCTACTTTGTTTCTTTCTTCGCCCACTAGCATGTTTATAAACCTCCAATGCTTTTTTGAAAGTCCTCTTTCTCATCAGTATACCCCAAATCCGGTAACAAGGAAACTTGGCTATCCCTGCCGCCAGCGCAGGTTGTAAGTGCCGGAGCCTGCGCTGGCCTGCCAGCCTGAGAGGGCGGGCCGGAAGTCCAGGCCGTCTGCTGCCAGGATTTCGCCTGCCTGGGTCAGTTCGATATCCGCAGTTGTGTTGGGGGGAATAGTGACTTTCATTTCTACCAGGCCGCCTGCCGCGTTCCAGTCTGTGGACAGTTCGCCGTAGTATGTTTGCAGCCGTGTTTCGGCGTGGGTGAGGTATTGTTCCAGGATGAGGGGCCGGATATGGCTGTGCTTGTAGCCGGGGTTTTGCTCGTCGGGGCTTAGGCCGCCGAGGGCGCTGAAGACCCAGGCGGCCACGGCTCCGTAGGCATAGTGGTTGAAGGAATTCATGCCCGGCTCGTGCAGGCTGCCGTCTGCTTTGATGCCGTCCCAGCGCTCCCAGATGGTGGTGGCACCCTGCTTGACTTCAAAGAGCCAGGAGGGTGATTCTTCGCGGAAAAGCAGCTCGTAGGCCAGGTCGAGGTGGTTGTGCCTGGCCAGCACTGTGCAGAGATGGGGTGTGCCCAGGAAACCTGTGAGCAGATGCCCCCCTGCTTCCCTGATCATTTCGGCCAGACGGTCGGCGACTGTCTGGCGGGCTGCTTCCGGCAGCAGGTCAAAGGCCAGGGCAAGCACATGGGAGGTCTGGGTCTGGGCTTCTTCGGAGAGCTGTCCGTCTTTGGTCAGGTAGAGGCGCCGGAAGTTTTCGCAAAGTTTCCCGTGCAGCCGTTGATAGCAGGCAGCATCTTTTTCCTTGCCCAGCAGGGCGGCGGTCCTGGCCAGGATTTCTGTGGAGCGGGCGAAGCCTGCCAGGCCGATGAGGCCAAGGGGTGTGGCTCCTACGCGGCTGTTTGCAGGGGCATCCAGGGCCACCCAGTCACCGAACTGCATGGTGCCGTGATTCCAGATGCCATCCTCATCCGCCTGGCTGTGCATGTATTCCACCCAGGCGCGCATGCTGGGATATTGGCGCTCCAGGAGCTCACGGTCGCCGTAGGCCAGGTAGATGGCCCAGGGGCAGAGCACGGCGGCGTCGGCCCAGCCGCTGGCGGAGTGGGTGCGGTTCGGCTCCGTCAGTCCCCAGCGGCTGTAGGAGAGCACATCCGGCACCACATGGGGCAGGCCCCCGTCTTCGCGCTGGTCGCAGGCCAGATCATGCAGCCATTTGCGGAAAAAGGCGGCGACGTTATAGAGATAGCAGGCTGTGGGAGCGAAGATCTGGGCATCTCCCAGCCAGCCCAGGCGCTCGCTGCGCTGGGGGCAGTCTGTCGGCACATCAAGGAAATTGCTGCGCATGCTCCAGGTCACATTTTCCATAAAACGGTTCAGCAGGGGCGAGGAGGAATGGAAGGTGCCGGTGCGCTCCATAGAGGAATAGACGGCATGGGAACAGAAATCATCTGCCTTAGGCTGGCTGCCCTCTGGGAAATGCAGGATCTGGGCATAGCGGAAGCCCTGGAAGGTGAAATGAGGTGCAAAACTCACCTGTCCCGGACGTGCAAAGACATAAACAAGGGTCTGCTTGGCACTGCCCAGGTTCTCGGTGTAGACATTGCCCTGCTCATCCAGCACCTCGAAGCATTGCAGCTCCAGGTAGTCACCCTCATCACCCGTCATTTGCACTTCCGTCCAGCCTGCCAGGTTCTGGCCGAAGTCCACGACCGTTTCTCCTGCCGGTGTCTCAAAGACCTTCAGGGCGGGCAGTATTTCCTGGGCCCTGACCGGTGAGGCTTCCGTGGGCCGTAGTGCCTCGTAATATTCCGCAGGCACTTCCGAGGCTATGCTGACGGCTTGCCAGCCACGCTCTGCCAGCGGCTCGAAACCAGGCTCTGCCCAGTTTTCTTCCTCCAGACGGGCATCGTAGATTTCGCCGTCGTAGATTTCTGCAAAGCTGATGGGGGAGAGCGCCCCCTGCCAGTCCGTGTCCGTGCAAATAATTTCCTGCTGCCCGTCTGCATAGGTGATGCTGAGCTGGGCAAGCAGTGCGGCGCGCTGCCCGTAGTTGCAGCGGCCCTGCCCGATGGTGCCCTTGTACCAGCCCACGCCCAGCAGGGCGCCCAGTACGTTCTCACCGGGCTGCAGGTCGCAGGTCAGCTCGTAGACCTGATAGCGCAGATGGCTCTGATAGGCAGTCCAGCCGGGGGCCAGCTCCAGGTCGCCTACGCGCTTGCCGTTCAGGAAAGGGCGATAGACCCCCAGGGCGGTCATATAGAGCACGGCATCACTGACAGGTACATCCTCGCGCACATTGAAGCTGCAGCGCAGGTAATAGGCACTGGCCTCGTAGGGACGGGGCGGGTTCTCCGGCGTGATGAATTTTCCCCGCCAGTCTGCCCCGCGGAGTCCGGCCCGAAAGCACACCGGCCTTGACCAGTCTGTGGGCTCAGGGGCGGCATCTGTCCAGGCGCGTACCCGCAGGCGGTAGCGGCGGCCCGGCTCCAGCTGCGCCGCAAGCTGTATGTTCTGCGAGTCATCGGAGAAGGTCTTCTCCGTTGCCCATACAGGTGCGGCGAAATCTGCGTCATCTGCCGGGGCAAGCTGTATCTCATAGGCTGACTGCCTGATATTTCTCTTTGTTCCCGAAAGTTCCCAGCCGATGGCGGGCATGTGGGCGAAAGCCAGTCCTTCTTTTTCCCCGTTCAGCCTAAGATTGCGAATTTCCATGTGCGGCCTCCTTTGCAGCGGTTGCGATTACGTTGTGGTTATGTTGACAAATTCGCCGCCGGGGGCCGTCTGTCCTGCCTGTTTTCTCTTTGCCTGCTTTTTGTCAATTCTGCGGCGGGGAGGAGATTAGCCTTCGCATGACGTATAGTATGGTAGGGAAGAAAAAGGTAGCGGGGGCAGAGCTTATGATTGATGAGCATGAATGGAGGAGTGTCCTGCAGGTGGCGCAGGACGGGACGTTTTCACTGGCGGCGCAGCATCTTTTCATTTCACAGCCGTCGCTGTCCCAGTGCATTAAGAAGATTGAGAGCGAGCTGGGCGCGCCTCTCTTTGACCGCAGTCAGACGCCTGTGGCCTTGACGGAGGCGGGGCAGCTCTATGTGCGCCAGGCACGGGAGATGCAGCGCCTGCATAGGGAACTGGTGGCGCGGACGGCGGATCTGGCGGGATTGAGGACAGGCAGCCTGTCCATTGGCAGTTCCCGTACCCGTTCCAGTTGTTATTTGATAAAACCTTTGCTGGAGTTTCATAAAAAGTTTCCCGGCATTAAGCTCACGGTGGTGGACAGGTCGGTGAGTGCCTTGCGTGAGGCTGTGCTGCAGGGGCAGGTGAATTTCGTGCTGCTCTATGGGCCCTTGCCTGAGAAGCAGTTGCAATCTGTGCCGCTGCTGAAAGAGCGCGTACTGCTGGCCGTGCCGGAAGGCAGCCCCCTGGCACAGCCCTTCGGGGGCAGGCAGCCGGTGCCCTATCCCCAGATTTCCTTTGCCAGGCTTGAGGGCATGCCTTTTATCAAATTGCAGGCGGGGCGCGTGATGGCGGGTATTTATGAAAATCTCTGCCGTCAGGTGGGCACGAGGCCGGATGTCGTGCTGGAGGCGACTAGTATCATAGGGGCGGCACATATCTGCTCAGAGGGGCTGGGGGCAACCCTGGTGACGGATATGCTGGTGCGCAGCTGGGAATGGAGCAAGCGCCCCATCTTCTTCGAGTTGGAGGAGCCTGTGCCGCCCAGGGAGCTGGTAGCGGCTTACGGGGCGCATCAGCATCTGTCCCTGGCGGCCAGGCAGTTTATCGAGTTGCTGCGGGTCGGTTCCTGAGCTTGGCATTATTGAACAAGAAAGTGTTTGTATTTGATTTGCAGCTTTTTGCCGATACCACCATTCCCCAGAGCCTTATACTGAAGGCATGGGCAAAGAAGACCTGTAAGCGACATAGCCAAGGACACAGCGACACTTCCCGCTAAAGAAGGACTTCCGCATATCACCAACATTGACGGCAAGATGAAGCAGGAGCTGAACGACTACGGCAGCAGTCTCATTGACGAGGCCAGGTCCGCCGAAAATGAGGGAGGGGAGAGGTCTGCCCAGAAGCAGGAGCCTGCCGGGAATAAAAAAGCCGCCACGGATGGCGGGCAGGAGGCAGCGGGCAAGGTGTCGAATATTGGCAGCAACAAGGCCAGCAAGGGCGGTGAAGTTGTTGTGACGGGAGACGAGTTCGGAGAATACAAAGACATAAAGGAGTTACGCGCAAAAGCCAAGAAATACTACAAGGAGAAGTTGCAGGGCACATCTGTAACGAATCCCATTCTTGGACAGGTAAATCTTGATGATTATGATGTAGAGTTTACCAGAGCTGGGCTAGGTAAGATGACGGCTACAAGTGCCAAGGAGCACAAGTTGCTGTTGGTGCCACATTTGCCAGAGCTGATTAGGGCGTGTTGATTAAATGAGCTTAGTCCAGATTTGTGGGGATTGGCTGTCCATGCAAGGCGACAAACCGCAGGCATAGTGGTGCTATGCTGAGGATTTGTCAACGCAGCAGGGGCAGTCAAGACCCGTGAAGATGGGCTGAGCGAATTAATCAACACGCCCTAGGACTGCCACCAAAATTACGCGAAGCGATAACGTGAAAAATAAGCGTGATGCTTCGCAGTATGCTTATTTGCACACCGAGGCAATTATTGATGGGCAGAAACAGCCTGTAGTAATCACCATATTTACTGATGTCAACGGCAATAAGTATTACAATCACATTTTGCCTATTGAGGAAAAAGGTACAAAAAGTAAAGACTCGTCCGTACCTCCGGCGCAAGCCACTCAAGAGAGTGACGGCATTCCGGCCATAGACGAGCCTTCTGTTACCTTCAGTATACCACAGGGGCAGCAGGAAGTCACGCAGAAAAACACTGACACACGGAAATCAATTTTCAAAAAGCGACATGATGTAGTTACAATCGAGTAAGCAATCCAGCATAAACTACTATCACATACTATGTGGATGGGCAGAAGCGATATTTGCAGACAGACCCCGCAGTTGTGACGGCTGTCAATGGCATGGGGCTGGATAGCAGCAATATGTACCGCAGTCTTTTAAGGTTGCCTGCCGCATTTGCAAGGTCAGCGTTTACCGTTATGGATTTTGTATTCTTTATGGGAGTTATTGAGAAAATCAATAACGCCCATAGGCAGCATGTATTTTACTAATAGTTTTCTTAAATGATAAAATAGTCACAGGTTTTGGCGAAGCTGTGCAGGCACGGCTTTGCCAGGGTACTTGTGGCTATTTTTTATACTACGAACACTTAGCGAGTGCAAGCTGAAGCAGCGCTCTGCGAAGCAGGAGCTTAGTGTTCGTGTAAGGGCGTAGTGCGAAACACTGTTTCGCACGGAGTTTTGGAGGGAGAGCTATGGCGAAGGAGATATCGCGCCGCACATTCATCAGGGGAACTGCGGCAGCGGGCGTGGTCCTGGCTGCAGGTGCCAGCGGCTGCTTCTCCGGCAAGGAGGGCAATAAGAACGTACCGGGAGAGGTCAAGCGCGGCAATGTCACCTATGATGTGCTGATTATCGGCAGCGGCGGCGCCGGTATGCGTGCTGCCCTGGCGGCATCCGAGGTCAAGGGCCTGAAAGTGGCTGTGATGACGAAGCTGGTGCCGACCCGTTCCGCATCCACCATGGCCCAGGGCGGCATGAACGGAGTGACGGGGCTCACCGACCCGAAGGATTCCGTGGAGTCTCACTTCCGCGACACGGTCAAGGGTGGCGACTGGCTGGGCGATCAGGACGCAATCGAGTATTTTGCGGAGCGTGCCGGCAAGAATATTTTTGAGATGGATTATATGGGCTATCCGTACAACCGCCAGGAGGATGGGCATTTCCATTCCCGCAAGATGGGTGGTTCCTCCCATCCCCGTGCGGCTTATTTCGAGGATCGCGCCGGTCATGCAATGGTGCATACGCTTTTTGAGCAGTGCCTTGCCCAGAATGTGGAATTTATCTCCGAGTGCCAAATGCTGGAAATCAGCATGTCAGGCGAGGAGGATAAGAAGCTGAACGGCGTTATTGCCATGGATATGCGCACGGGGGATATTATCGGCGTACCGGCCAAGACCGTGCTGATTGCCACGGGGGGCTATGGCCGCGTGTACTGGGTGCGCACTTCCAATCCCTATTCCTCCACCGGTGACGGTATTGTGGCCGGCATGAATATCGGCGTGCCCTTCAAGGACCCGGAGATGGTGCAGTTCCATCCCACCGGCCTCGCGGCCAACGGGGTGCTGCTCTCCGAGTCCAGCCGTGCCGAGGGCGCTCTCCTGAAGAACAAGGACGGCGAGCGCTTCATGGTGAAGTATGCGCCGGAGAAAAAGGAGCTGGCCACCCGTGATATTGTGGCAAGGGCCATTGCCACGGAAATCGAGCAGGGGCGGGGCGTAGGCGAGGGCATCCATGCCGGTGTGTATCTGGATTTCACCGTTATCCCGCCGGAGCGCATCCGCGAGCGCCTGGGCCAGGTGGCTGACCTTTCCAGGCGTTTCGCCGGTGTGGATATCACGAAGGAGCCGGTGCTTATCAGCCCCACCTGCCATTATTCCATGGGGGGCCTGGAGATGGCTGATTTCAAGACGGGGGCCACCCGTGTGCCCGGTATCTATACAGCCGGTGAGTGCAGCTGCGTTTCCGTCCATGGTGCGAACCGCCTGGGGGCCAATTCCCTGTCCGAGGTGCTGGTCTTTGGCCATACGGCGGGGGACGGGGCGGCTGCCTATGCCCAGGAGCATGAGTATGCAGGCTCCCAGGATGCTCTGCAGGCGGACTGCGAGAAGTGGAGCAAGAACTTCGACGAAGTGACAAGCCGCGGGAAAAACGAGGGCCGCACGGTGCCGGAGATCCGGGACAGCCTGATCAATACCATGTGGTTCAAGGCGGGTGTCTTCCGTACCGAGCAGCAGTTGCGTGAGGCCGAGCAGGAGCTGATAGCTCTCAGGCAGGAATACGGGCACTGCTATGTGGGCGACAGTAGCCATGTGTATAACACGGCCTATGAGCAGTATGTGGAGCTGGGCAATCTCATCCAAATCGCCCAGGCCATCGTGCAGGGAGCCATTGCCCGCAAGGAGAGCCGTGGAGGCCATTCCCGCCGCGACTTCCCCCAGCGTGATGACCAGAATTTCCTGAAGCACACCCTGATTTTCAAGGAGAAAGATGGCAGTTACCGCGCCGAGTACAAGGATGTCGTGATTACTTCGTACCCGCCGACAGAAAGGAAGTACTGATATGGACGTGAAGCTGACTATCCATCGCTTTGTCGAGGGAAAGGAATGGACGCAGGATTATAACGTGACTGTGACCACAGGCATGACCGTCCTGGAAGCACTGACACAGATCAAGGAAAAGCAGGACCCGACCCTGTCCTTCACCTGCTCCTGCCGCTCCTCCATCTGCGGCGCCTGCGCCGTGCGTGTGAACGGCAATGCCGAGCTGGCCTGCGAAATGCTGGTGGAGAAACTTGTGGAGCGCTATCAGACCAATGAGCTGACCATTCAGCCCCTGGGAAATTTCAAGGTGCTCCGGGATCTTATCGTGGACTGGGACCCGAAATATGCCGAGCTGAAGAAGATAAAGCCGGCCCTGCAGCCCAAGGCCGACACCTCCATGGAGACCGGCTGCCTGCAGAGCCCTGCCGAGTTCAACAAGTACAAGAAGCTGGCAGGCTGCATCCTGTGCGGCTCTTGCATCTCCGAGTGCAACAAGAATACGCTGAACCAGGGGGATTTCCTGCCGCCTTTCGCCTTTGTGAAGGGGCAGAAATTTACGGCGGATTCCAGGGACGCAGACCCGAAGGGACGCCTGAAGGCCATCGTAGATGCGGGGCTCTGGCGCTGCTTCAACTGCCAGGAGTGTACGGCGAAGTGTCCGAAGGGGCTCGATCCGGCTGCCGCTATCGAGCATCTGAAGGAGGCTACTTTCAGGTACGGGCTGGCTGATAACGTAGGCGCGAAACATGCCAAAGCCATCTATGACGATATTTCGGAATCCGGCATGCTGGACGAGGCCAAGCTGAACATCAAGTCCGAGGGCTTTTTCGCGGCGGGCCTGCGTGCGCCCATGGCCATCCGCCTGATGAAGGTGGGCAAGATGGACCCCTTCGAGAGCCATCCCGTCAATCCCGAAATCAAGACTATCCAGAAGCTGGTCAAAGCGGCCGAAGCAGCAAGCAAGGATGAGCAGGGAACGGGCACCGTGGCGTCCGGTGAGCCGCTTATCAAGGGTAAGCAGGTTGGGGAGGTCTTGGCATGAGTCAGAAATACGCTTTTTTTCCGGGCTGCGTGCTGAAGGGCGCTGCAGCGGAGGCATATACTTCGCTGACGAAGGTGTGCGAGAAACTGGGCATCGAAATCGAGGAAATTCCTAACTGGACATGCTGCGGCGCTTCTCATGCCCAGGGTGTCAATGAGCTGGCTGCCCTGGCTGTCAATGCCCGCAATATCTCCATCGCGGAGCATATGGGGCTGCCCATCCTCACGGTCTGCAACACCTGCACACTGCAGCTGCGCACGGCGAAGGCGCGGCTGTATGCAGACAAGGAGCTCAGGGACAGGGTCAACGGGCTGCTAAAGGATGCCGGCCATCCCTATGAGTACAAGGGAACCAGCGAAATCACCCATTTCCTCTGGCTGCTGGACGATCACCCGGAACTTTTGGAGGGGAAAATCAAGAACCCGCTGACGGGCATGAAAGTGGCCTGCTACTACGGCTGCCATATCCTGCGGCCCCAGGAAGTGATGAATCACGGCGACGGCAAGCATCCTGAGTATATGGAGAAACTGGTGCGGAAGCTGGGGGCGGAGCCGGTCTTCTTCGGCGCCAGCCGCAAGTGCTGCGGCTTCCATGCCCAGTTGGCAGCGGAGCGGGATGTGCTGACCGTCACAGGCCAGATCGTGGACAGCGCGGACAAGGCCGACGCCCAGTGCATCGCCACGCCCTGCCCCCTCTGCCAGATGCAGCTTGACATGTACGAGCCGGAGGGCCGGGATGCCGTCCACTCCAGGGCAGAAGTGCCCATCCTCCACCTGCAGCAACTCATCGGCTTTGCACTGGGCCTGAGCAAGACGGATGTGGGCTTTGACCGTCATGTTTCCGCCCAGGATAAATTGAAAATCGGATAAGTCTCTCCCTTCGCGGCGCTTTAGGGTGCCATTCTTATCTAATTCATACGAATAGCAGGAAGCACGCTTACCGGCGTGCTTCTTGCTATTTTCAAAAAAGCTCTTATGTGCTAAGATGGCTGTGTATCTTTTAGGAAACGATGATTAAAAAGAGGAATTAATCAGCGCTTTCTTTATGCAGAGGTGAGGATTATGCGCCTGATAGTGGGAATTTCAGGGGCGAGCGGTGCAGTCATGGGCTACAGGCTGCTGCAGGCACTGGGGGAAGTGAAGGATGCGGAGGTGCATCTGATCATTTCCGAGGGAGCGGCGCGGACCTTTGCCAGCGAGACGGAGCTGAGTCTTGCGCAGGTGGAGGCGCTGGCCGATGTGGTGCATGATGACACTAATCTTGCGGCCAGCATTGCCAGCGGCTCCTACCACACGGATGGCATGCTCATCGTGCCTTGCAGCATGAAGACCGTGGCAGGCATTGCCTCGGGCTATGCGGAGACGCTGATACAGCGGGCCGCAGATGTATGCTTGAAGGAAGGGCGCCCCCTGGTGCTGGTGCCGCGGGAGATGCCGCTGTCGCGCATCCATCTGCGCAATCTCCTGGAATGCGCCGAGAGCGGCTGCGCCATTGTGCCGCCGATGCTGACTTTCTACAGCGGTGCCGGTAGCCTGGAGGAGCAGATAGATCATGTGCTGGGCAAGGCCCTGGCCAGGGTGGGCATCAACTATGATAAATTCGTGAGATGGCAGGGGCTTTAAATGTGTTATTTTTTAAAGACGTAGTGCGAAACTTTGTTTCGCACGGAGTTTTGTGATAAAATACGCAAGGAACTTGATTGCAGACAGGAGCGGGATCTATGCAGGCAGTGGTGCTGGCGAGCGGCAGCAAGGGAAATGCGGTCTTTGTGGAGCTGGACGGGGTGAAACTCATCATTGACGCCGGCATCAGCGCCACGCGCATCAAGAAAGGGCTGGCCGCATATGGCGTGGAGCCGGCGGAACTTAAGGGTGTGCTGCTGACCCATGAGCACCGCGACCATATAGCCGGACTGGCTACATTTTTAAAATGGTACCGCGTGCCCATCTTTTCCCGCCGGGCTACCCTGGCTGCCATGTCGCGCTTTGTGCAGGTGCCCCAGGATTGCTTGCAGCCCTTGGAAGAATTGGGGCTCTTTGCCGGGGAGGGGAGCTGCGGGAGGGAATCCTTTCGGCTGGGCGGCCTGGAGGTGGCTCCCTTTTCCACCTCCCATGATGCGGCTGCGCCGGTGGGCTGGCGGCTGCGCGGCTCGGAGAATTTCACGCTGGCAACAGACCTGGGCTTTGTCACAAGCTCGGTGCAGGCGGCGCTGGAAGGCGCTGATGTGCTGATGCTGGAGGCAAATCATGACCGGGATATGCTGCAGGAGGGCTCCTATCCCTGGCCTTTGAAGCGGCGCATCCTGTCCAATAAGGGGCATCTGGCCAATACCGATGCGGCCTGGGCGCTGGCGCGCCTGCGGCACCGCCCCCGGCAGGTGGTGCTGGCGCATCTTTCGGAGGAAAATAACCGCCCCGAGGTGGCTGCCGGGACAGTGCGGAAAATCCTTGCCCGTCAGGGACTGGCAGATTTGATGGATATTGCTGTGGCAAGCCAGAGGGAACCGCTGGAAGCAGGCAGCGGCAAGGTTTGGGCCAGGCAGTGCTCCTGAAACAGATTAAAATCAGGTTAAATTTTGTTTTCAGGCTGCACCTTGCAGAATTTTTACAGATTTGAGGCATAAGATGGAGCCAATCAAGTTGAGAAAGTCAACTTATATATTTTCTAGCTTGGAGGGATCAGTTATGAAGTCAGTTTTCTCTTTGCTTGGCAAGCACAATAAGACGGCAATGCTGGCGGCTGCTTTGGCGGTGTCGGCTATTTCCTTTTCCGGCTGCTCGGCCAGTACGGGGGAGGACAACAGCCATTCTGCCGTTGCTTCCCCGGCGGCTCAGGCGGATACGGCGGGCCTTTCCAGTGCCCGCAACACGCCGGTGGTACGGGCGGCGAAGGCCGTAGGCCCCACTGTGGTCGGCATCACCAACAAGGCTGTGGCGCGGGATTGGTTCAATAACCGCATCGAGACCGAAGGCGTGGGCTCCGGCGTAATCTTCCGCAAGGATGGCTATGTAGTGACCAACAATCATGTGGTGGAGGGAGCGAAGGAAATCATTGTCTCCCTGGCAGACGGACGCAGCCTGAAGGGCAAGCTGGTGGGCACGGACGAGGTAACGGATCTGGCCGTGGTGAAGGTGGATGCGGATGATTTGCCGGTGGCAACCTTCGGCGACTCGGACAAAATCGTAGTGGGTGAGCCTGCTATCGCCATCGGCAACCCCATGGGCCTGGAATTCCAGGGCAGCGTGACGGCAGGCGTGATTTCGGCCCTGAACCGCACCCTGGATATTTCCGACCGCCGGGTGAAGCTGCTGCAGACTGATGCGGCCATCAGCCCCGGCAATTCCGGCGGTGCGCTGGTGAATGCGGATGGCGAGGTCATCGGCATCAACAGCGCGAAGGTGGCGGCCTCCGGCGTGGAGGGCATGGGTTTCTCCATCCCCAGCAATACCGTGCAGGCCATCATCAATGAGATTATCGAAAAGGGCTATGTGGCTCGCCCCTATCTCGGCGTCACGGTCTTTGACCCCCAGACGGCAGGTCGCTATGGCTATCAGCTCAATATCGACAAGGGCGTTTATGTCTTCCGCCTCAGCATGGGCGGCCCGGCAGACAAGGCAGGCATGCAGCGCGGTGATATTATTTTGAAGCTGGGGGATACGGATGTGAATTCTGTTTCGGAGTTGCGCACCCAGGTGGCGAACTACAATGTGGGGGACACGGTGAAGGTGACTTTTGACCGCAACGGCTCCACCCGCACGGCAGACCTTGTGCTGGAGGAAATGCCCAGGGATAACGAATAAGCCATGAAAATTACAGTTGTCTGCGCAGGCAAGCTGAAGGAAAAGTATCTGCAGGAGGGCCTGGCGGAATTCCTGAAACGCCTGAAGCCCCTGGCACAGGTGGAAATCCGGGAAATCCATGAGGAAAAGATGCCGGAAGCTCCCTCTGAGGCGGAAAAGCAGCAGGTGCTGGCAAGGGAAGGGGCAAGGCTGCTGAAGCTCGTGCCGGAGGGCAGTTACCTGTTTGTGCTGGATGTCTGCGGCAAGATGCTTTCCAGCGAAGAACTGGCCGCCAAAATCAACGGACTCGCCCTTTCGGGCCGCAGCAGCCTGACCTTCCTGATCGGCGGTGCCTTCGGAATCTCCGAGGAGGTACGGCAGGCGGGAGATTTTCGCCTTTCCTTTTCCCCCATGACCTTTACCCACCAGATGGTGCGCCTTCTGCTGGCAGAGCAGATCTACAGGGCTTTCAAGATAAGCAGAGGGGAAAAATATCATTGGTAGGACAAGCCTTGGCCGTGAATGGTTGCGGTCAAGGCTTTTTTCCTTGTTTAGTAGCATTTTTAGAATAGTATGTGGTATGATATAAGAAAGGTTGCTGAAAAAGGGGTGGAAGCGATGTTGCAGGGACTCTTGGGGGCTTTGGCTGCGGTGCTGTGGGTGGCAGGCGGCTATATGGGGCTGGGCCTTGGCGAGCCGGTCTATGCCTTGCTCCTGTTGGCAGGGGGCTTCGTGCCGGCAGCCGGAGCCTTTAAGCTGTCGGCCGGGCAGGGCCAGGCACTGCCAAAGCTGGATGCCGCAAGGATGCCGGAGGAGCAGCGCCAGCTCCTGATGGAGAGCTTTGACAAGGCTGTTGCGGACTATAACGCGCTTGAAAAGCTTCGCGAGGAAATCAAGGACAAGGAACTGGAGAGCCAGTTGGCGGAAATGCAGGCCATTGCCTACAGGCTCCTGACCTATCTGGAGGAGCATCCCGAGAAGACAGCCAAGGCGAACCGCTTTGCCACTTATTACCAGGACAGGGCCGTGCAGCTTGCCCAGCAGTACCGCGACCTGGAGAAGACGGGACTGGCAACGCAGCAGGTGCAGGAAACGAAGCAGAGGGTGAAGGCTACGCTGGCCTCCTTTGACGAGGCATATGCGGCGGAGTTTGAGAAGCTGCTGTCCGACCAGCTTCTGGATATGGATGCGGAGCTGAAGGTGCTGGGCCAGAATATAGAGGCGGAGGGGCTGAAAGATGAGGCCATTGTGCAGCGGGCCGAGGAACTGAAGCAGCCCGTTGAGGGAGCAGGTTCCCTGCAGCCGCGTCAGGGCAGTGAGGTGGCTGTGCGCCAGGAGCAGAGCCCTGTGAACCATGGCGGCCGCAAGCACGGACGCAGGCGCGGCCATGATGCTGCCAGGGAAGTGATGCTGCGCTATGCCCACACGCCGGCGGAAATCAGGACGGAGGTCATTAAGCAAAAAGGCATCAACGCGGCCCTGGCCATCCTGCTGGGTACTTTCGGTGCCCATAAGTTCTATCAGGGCAAGACCTTTACCGGCGTTTTATATGCCCTGTTTTGCTGGAGCACGATACCTACATTTGTCAGCTTTATCGAGGGGCTGCGGTATGCGGTGATGCCCGTTGATGACTACTACAAGCAATATTTCAGGGATTGATGAATAAGTTCTTAAAGGGAGGATGCGCAAGATGGCAGATATCAATCTGGAGGATTTGATGAAGGCGAAAAAGGCTCAGGCCGCTGCAGATGAGGCGGCAGCGGCTCCCGGCAAGGAGATCGCAACTGTCGAGCAGGTGACGGCGGCGGTAGAGACGCTCACCCCTGAGGAGCAGGCCAGGGTGGCGAAAATCAAGGAGGAAATCGACCTGACGGATTCCACTGCCGTGCTGTCCTACGGTGCTCCCGCCCAGAAGAAGATTGCGGAGTTTTCCGAGAACGTGCTTTCCCAGGTTCGCACGAAGGACGCGGGCCAGGTGGGGGAGCTCCTGGGCCAGTTGGTGAGCTCGGTAAAGGATTTTCGCCCGGAACCGGCTTCCTCCGGAACCAGCTTCCTGAAGAAGATTCCGCTGGTGGGCAGCCTGGTGAATAAGGCTGAGGATATGAAGGAAGGCTATACGAAGCTGTCCGTGCAGGTGGATAAGATACAGGGCGGACTTGAGCGGGCCAAGGATAAGATGATGAAGGATGTGGCGCTGTTCGATGGCCTGTACGATCAGAACCTCGCCTATTTCAAGAATCTGCAGGTTTATATCCAGGCGGGGGAGGAAAAACTCAAGGAGATGAATGAGGTCACGCTGCCGAAACTGCGTGCCCAGGCACAGGCCAGCGGCGACCCGATGGCTGTGCAGGTGGTGGCTGATTTTGAGTCCAGCGTGCAGCGCTTCGAGAAGAAGGTACATGACCTGAAGGTCTCGAAGACCATTGCCATCCAGACTGCGCCGCAGATCCGCCTGATCCAGAACAATGACAAGGCTTTGATTGACCGTGTGCAGTCCTCCATCTACAACACCATCCCCCTCTGGAAGAGCCAGATGGTCATTGCCCTCGGCCTGGGGGCGCAGCAGGAAGTGCTGCGCTTGCAGAGGAGTGTCAATGATACGACGAATGAACTGCTGAGGCGCAATGCGGAGCTTCTGCATCAGAATTCCATTGAGACAGCGAGGGAGAATGAGCGTGCCATCGTCGATATCGAGACTGTGCGTGAGGTCAACGATAAGCTGATCAACACGATAGAGGATACCTTGCGTATCCAACAGGAGGGCCGCGCCAAGCGGGCGGCTGCGGAGCAGGAACTGGTGCAGATTGAGGGACGCCTGCGGGATACCCTGATGAAGCACAGCGGACGTGCTCAGTAATTTTAAGGATTCTTTGGGGGCAGCAAAGGAATGACCAAGCATAGGCAGCGTGTGCAGAAGCATATCGGCTATTTGGTAATGGCTATGTTCATCTGCCTGGGCTGCGTGGTAATGCGCTACGGCTGGTTGCAACTGGTCGAGGGCGATGAATTGGGTGCGCGCATGCGGGCGCAGGTAGGCCAGAGGTATCTGGTGCAATCCACACGCGGCACGATTTTCGACCGTGACGGGAGGGAGCTTGCGGTTTCGACCATGACGAAATCCCTGTTCGTCGATCCGAACCATGTGGAGAACCCTGAGCAGTTGGCTGCGGATCTGGCGCCCCTCATCGGCCTCAGCGAGGAGGAAGTGCTGGACGATATTGATGCAGGCGGCGGCTTCCAGTGGGTGAAGCATAATCTGGAGCAGTCGGAGTATGAGGCTGTGCGACGCCTGATGAGGGAAAAGGAATACACTGTCTGCCTGAATTTTGTCGATGAGGCGAAACGCTATTATCCGAATGATGTGCTAGCGGCTAACGTCCTGGGCTTTGTCGGTGCGGAGGACAAGGGCCTCGACGGGGTGGAGCAGGCCCTGGACGGCTTGCTGAAAGGTGAAATCGAGGAGGAATACCTGACCACGGATCGCCGCTCACGGCCAATCATGGATTCCATTTTCAAGAAGCAGCATCGTTACAGCGGTGATTACTGTAAGAATGTGACGCTGACCCTGGACAGCTCCATCCAGTTCATGGTGGAGCAGGAGCTTGACAGGGCAGTGGCGGAAAATGGGCCCAAGGCCATTACATGCATCGTGATGCAGCCCAAGACCGGTGAGGTTCTGGCCATGGCTTCCCGTCCTTCCTACAATCCCAATAAGTTCTGGGATTACCAGCCGGAGACCTGGAAGAACCGCTCGGTTTCCTTCATATACGAGCCTGGCTCCACCTTCAAGGCCGTTGTCGCCGGGGCAGCCCTGCAGGAGCGGCTGGTCTCGCCGAATCAGGTTTTTGTTGACCCGGGCTATGTGATGGTCTCGGGCCGCCGCATCCAGAACTGGAGTGGCGACAGCTTCGGCACGGTGACTTTTACGGAAATCGTGAAGCAGTCCATCAACACGGGCTTTGCCCAGTTGGGACTGGCCCTGGGGGCGGAAAAGCTCACGGAGTATGCAAAGATCTTCGGCTTCGGTGAGCCCACGGGCATTGACCTGCCGGGGGAGGAAGCGGGACTGCTGTTCAACCCGGAGGATATGCGTGACTCGGATATAGCGACCATGGCCATCGGCCAGAGCATCGCGGTGACGCCCTTGCAGCTCGTGACAGCCATGTCTGCAATCGCCAATGACGGCGTACTGCTGAAGCCCCACATAGTGAAGGAAATCAAGAACGCAGACGGAACTGTTTACGAGGAACGGGGCAAGCAGGAGGTGCGGCGCACCATTGAATCCGCCACGGACAAGACACTGGTGGGCATGCTGGAGCAGGTGGTTGCCAGCGGCGGCGGCAGCAAGGCGGCGGTCAAGGGCTACCGCATCGCAGGCAAGACGGGTACCGCGCAAAAAATCCGCGAAGATGGCGCGGGCTACATGGATGGCCACTATATAGCCTCTTTCTGCGGCTTTGCTCCGGTGGAAGACCCCAGGGTGACTGTGCTGGTGATGATCGATGACCCCAGCTTGGGCTCCTTTTACGGCGGGCAGATTGCAGCGCCGGTAGCCGGGCGCATTTTCGCCCAGATTTTCCGCTACCTGCGCATCGAGCCCTCCAGCGACCCCTTCGCTGGGCTAGCAGCAACGGAGCAGGCCGCACCGAAACCCAAGAAGGTCTATCAGGGCGAGGTGCCCAATGGCAAGGTCGTGGTGCCGGATTTCACGGGCCTGTCCCTTAGAGAAGCTGCCCGCAAGGCAGCGGATGCCACGCTGAAGTTCCAGGGCTCAGGCTCAGGCGTGGCAAGGCAGCAAAGCATTGAGCCGAATACCCTGGTAGACCAGGGCACAGAGGTAACGGTGTATTTCGAGCCGGGCTGATGAGGCTGCGTGTAATTTACGAAGAAAAAAGGCAGAGGTGCTTGGAAGCGCCCCTGCCTTTTTTCATCACGTCGCACGTATGTTATTTGTTCTCTACTTGGTTTTTCAGTTAAGACTTAATATACAAAGAATATTTAAGTTATTTAAGGCTTTCAGACAGACAACTTAAAAACATAGTTGAAACTTGTTTACTTTTATGATAAATTTTAAGTTATGGAGGCTAAATAAAATGATAACTGAAGAACTTCTTGAATTAACATATTGGATTTTAGAGAAAAAGACTGAACGACAAGATTTAGAAGTCAAAGCTGCTCATGGAGGTTGCCCAAAGCGTCTCTACGATACTCTATCCAGCTTTTCAAATCAGGATGGCGGCGGCATCCTCTTTTTTGGTATTGATGAGACACAGGACTTCCTGCTTTTGGGCGTCTATGACCTGCAAGATTTGCAAAAAAAAGTAGTAGAACAATGCAATCAGATGGTTCCGCCTGTTCGTGCTGTCTTTACGGTTGCCGAGATAAATGGTGTCAATGTATGTTCGGCAGAAATTCCCGGTCTTGATTTATCCGAACGTCCTTGCTATTACAAAGGCGCCGGTCGCTTGAAAGGTGCCTTTATACGTGTTGGCGATGCCGACATGGTGATGACTGAGTACGAACTTTACAGTTATGAAGCCTTCAGGAAGCGTCTTCATGACGATGAAAGAGAAATCCCTCGCGCTGAGCCATCCGACCTTGATGAAGGGCTGATAGCGTTATACATGGCTGAAAAAAAGCGAAAACGCCCGGGATTCGCGCAACTTACCAAGGAGCGTGCCTATGAGCTTCTGGATATTTACCGGGGCGGCAAGCCAATTCTGGCTGCTATCATGAACCTGGGAATTTACCCGCAAGGATTTTTGCCACAGCTTTGCATTACAGCCATTGTTGTTCCCGGAACGGAAATAGGCGAAACAGATGCCAATGATAATCGATTCATAGACAACAAACGCATTGAAGGCACCCTTGCCGAACAGGTAGAAAAAAGTCTGGCTTTCTGCAAGCGGAATATGAAAACACGTACCGTCATTGATAAACAGACAGGTCTGCGGCATGATTATGATGAGTATCCTATTGCGGCTATACGTGAAGCCATTCTTAATGCTGTGGTACACCGCGATTACAGTATCTATACAGAAGGTACGCCTGTACAGATAGTGATGTACCGTAATCGCCTGGAAATACACAGTCCCGGAAATCTCTATGGGCGCATGACGATAGACCAGCTTGGCATAACCCGCCCTGACCTGAGAAATCCAGCACTGGCCACCATGGCAGAATCACTGACTAATGCAGAAAACCGTTATTCCGGCATTCCCACAATGCGGCGGGAAATGAAAAAATTCGGTCTTCCCGAGCCTATATTTGAAAATAGGCGTAATGAATTTGTAGTTACACTTCTCAACCAAAATGAACCTGCAAAATCATCTCTGACCTATGATGAAGAAACGTCCTCCCTGCTCGACTTCTGCAAGGAGCCTCGAACCAGGGAGGAATTGACGGCTTTTATGAAGATCGACACCTTTCCTTATTTGCTAAAACGCTATCTGCAGCCGTTGCTGGATGCAGGACTATTGGAACTTGCTATCCCGGACAAACCACGCAGCAGAAACCAACGTTACCATACGATTACCCCAAAATAGCCTATCAGCAGCCGCTTTGCCGTAATAACGGGGGCGGCTGTTTTCAGCACGCCGGCCGCTTTTTTATAGGCAATAAAGGGAAATTAGCATCAATGTCGAATATAAGCCATCAGTGACGTTAATTGCAATCATAATTTCGGAAGTGATGCCATGAAGGAAGAAGAAGGGCTCGTGATAGCGGTTGATGAAAAGCGGCGCACGGCCACTGTAAAGATTGGCAAGCATGACGAGTGCGTGGAGTGCGGGGCTTGCGGGGGCAGCCGCCATGTCATGGTAGAGGCCCTGAATTCGCTGGGTGCGGAGGCGGGGCAGCGGGTGAGGCTTCGGAGCAGTGAGCAGAACATGCTGCTGGGGGCCTTTGTGACCTTTATCATGCCGCTGCTTCTGGCGGGCTTAGGTGGCTTGCTTGGCTCTTTGGCAGGCGGGAGCGCGGCTTCAGGGGCATATATGCCGATGGCTGGCGCGGCTTTGCTGGGCTTCCTGCTGGGCGTGGTGCTGGTCAAGCGTTATGACCGCTATGTCTCGGGGCAGGCAAGCCTGCAGCCGGAGATTACGGAGATTGTTTCATGATTTTGAGGTGATAGTATGTGGAAAAGCTTTTTCGGGGGCATCCATCCTTATGATGGCAAGGACCTCGCGAAGACGCAGCCCATTGAGGAAATGCCGCTGCCGACAGAGCTCTCGGTGCCGCTCTCGCAGCATATCGGCGCGCCTTGCCAGCCCACTGTGAAGGTGGGTGATATGGTAAAGCGGGGGCAGCTGATTGCCACCAGTGAGGCTTTCATGCACGCCGATATCCACGCGCCCACTTCGGGCAAGGTGGCAAAGATTGAGCCGAGGCCCCATTCCGGGCGCGGCATGTGTCCTGCCATTGTCATACTGCCGGATGGGGAGGACGCCTGGGCCGAAGGGCTGCCCCTGGCCAGAAATTGGGAGGCTATGACAGGAGAGGAAATCCTTACGGCCATCCAGGAGGCAGGCATTGTGGGCATGGGGGGCGCTACCTTTCCCGCTCATATCAAGCTGAAACCGGCGAAGCCCGTGGATACCCTGATCCTGAACGGCGCGGAGTGTGAGCCTTATCTGACGGCGGATTACCGCCTGATGCTGGAGCAGCCGGAGGATATCATTACCGGCGCACAGATTCTGGCCAAGGTACTGGGCACGAAGCGGACGGTTATCGGCATTGAGGATAATAAGCCGGATGCGGCGGAGGCTCTTGAGAAAGCCGCTTCCGGCACCCAGATAGAGATTGCGCGGCTGAGAACCCGCTATCCCCAGGGGGCGGAAAAGATGCTGATCTTTGCCGTCACCGGGCGCGAAGTACCTGCGGGGGGCCTGCCCATGGATGCGGGGGCCGTGGTGCAGAATGTGGGCACGGTGGCGGCCATCACGGCGGCCGTGGAGCAGGGGCTGCCCCTGACAGAGCGCGTTACTACTGTTTCCGGCGATGCCATTTCCCAGCCGAAGAATCTCCGGGTGCGCATCGGCACAAGCTACAGGGCGTGCATTGAGCATTGCGGAGGCTTTAGGGAGGAGCCGGATAAGCTTCTGGCGGGTGGCCCCATGATGGGCATGGCCCAGCAGTCCCTGGATGTGCCGGTGATGAAGGGCTCGTCGGGCATCCTGGCCTTGACGAAGAAAATCACGGAGCACCCGGAGGAGCGGAACTGCATCCGCTGCGGGCGCTGCGTGAATGCCTGCCCCATGGGACTGGTGCCCAGCATGCTGTCCATCCTGTCGGAGCGTGGGGATTTCCCGAAGTGCCGGGACTCCTACGGTCTGATGAATTGCATCGAATGTGGCTGCTGCACCTATGTGTGCCCTGCCAAGCGCAATATTGTCCAGTATATCCGCCTGGCCAAAGGGGAGATACGGGCAGAGGCTGAACGTGCGAAGGCGAAGGCTGCAGCCAAGGCAGCCCAGGCAAAGGAGGCGGCAAAATGAGCGAAAGGGAAATGAAAGCCACGGCTGCGCCTGCAGAAGCCAGGCCTGCGGCACCTGCCGATCCGGTGTTCACGATTTCATCTTCGCCCCATATCCGTGACGGCGAGACCATTGACCACATTATGTGGCAGGTAGTGCTGGCGCTCTTGCCGGTGGCGCTGTTCGGTATTTGGTGGTTCGGTTCTTCAGCACTTATCAATATGGCTGTGGGCATCATTGCGGCGGTAGGCTCAGAGTATATCTGGCAGAGGGCGATGCACCAGCCCCTTACGGCAATGGACGGCAGCGCCTGCATCACAGGACTTTTGCTGGCCATGTCCATGTCGCCGCTTCTGCCCCCCTATATGGTGGCCATAGGCTCGGCCCTGGCTATTATCGTGGCCAAGCAGTCCATGGGGGGCCTGGGCTTCAATATTTTCAATCCGGCTCATATCGGCCGTGCGGCGCTGATGGTGTCCTGGCCGGTAGCCATGACCACCTGGACTAAGATGGCTGACCTGAGCGGCGGCGCAGTGGATGCCATGACTGGTGCCACACCGCTGAACATCCTGAAAATGCAGGGCTATGATGCCCTGGTTGCTACCTTTGGCGGGCAGGGGCAGATGTACACCTCGATGCTTTTGGGGACACGCAACGGTTCCTTGGGCGAGACGAGCACTATCCTGCTGCTGCTGGGGGGCCTGTATCTTATCTACAAGGGCTATATCAACTGGATCGTGCCTGCCTGCATGATTGGGACGGTGGCAGTCCTGACCTGGATTTTCGGCCCGGCGGGGCTCTTTACCGGCGACCCCCTGTTTCATATGATGGCGGGCGGGCTTTTCCTGGGAGCCTTCTTTATGGCCACCGATATGGTTACTATCCCCATGACCATCAAGGGACAGATAGTCTTCGCGGTGGGCGCAGGGGCGCTGACAGTGCTTATCCGTCTGGTGGGGGGCTATCCCGAAGGCGTCTGCTATTCACTGCTGCTGATGAATGCGGTGACGCCCCTTATTGATCGCTGGCTGAAACCCAGGATTTTCGGCACGGGGCTGGAGCCCCAGGCTGCGAAGGGAGGCGCGAAGTGATGGCGGAAAATGAGCATGGTATATTCAGGATTGCCTCGAACCTTGCCGGTGCCTGCCTTATCTCCGGTCTGGTCATAGGCGCGGTCTGGTATGTGACGGCACCGGTGGCGGCGGAAAAGGCCGAGGCCATGAAGCAGGAATCCATGCGCTCCCTGGTAGCGGATGCGGAAAGCTTTGAGGAAATACCCGGCGAAGGGGGCTGCTTTGCCGCCAAGCAAGGGGGCAAGACCGTGGCCTATATCGTACCTGCCGAGTCCAAGGGCTACGGCGGCAGGATCAAGCTGCTGGTGGCCGTGACGGCAGAGGGCCAGGTCATTGATTTCAACATTCTGGAGCACAATGAGACGCCGGGCCTCGGCGACAATGCGAAGAAGCCGGAATTCCGTCGGCAGTTCGCGGGCAAGACAGCGGACAAGTTGGAGGTCACGAAGGACAAGGCCAATACCGAAAACATCCAGGCCATGACCGGCGCGACCATTTCTTCCCGGGCGGTGACGCTGGGCGTGAAGCAGGCTACGGAAAAGGCAGCGGCTCTGGCGAAGGGGGGCAAGTGAGATGGACAAGCTGAAAGAACTCTGGCCCATATACAGCAAGGGGCTGATGGCTGAGAATCCCATCTTCATCCTGGCACTTTCCCTCTGTCCGGCCCTGGCGGTGACGACAACGGTGGTAAACGGCCTGACCATGGGCCTTACCGTGACTTTCGTCATCACCAGCAACAATGTGGTGGTGTCCATTGTGCGAAGCTTTGTGAATCCCAAGGTGCGTGTGCCGGTCTACATCACCTCCATTGCCACCATCGTGACGGTGGCGCAGTTGGTGCTGCAGGCATATTTCCCTCATCTCTATCAGGCCCTGGGCATCTATCTGGCCCTGGTGGTGGTGTTTGCCATCATCCTGGCCAGGGCGGAGGTCTTTGCCTCGAAGAACGGCCCCCTGCGCTCCTTTGCGGATGGCTTTGGCATGGGCTGCGGCTTTACCCTGGCCATGCTCATCATCTCTGCCATCCGTGAGGTCATAGGCTCCGGCACACTGCTGGGCCAGCCGGTGCTGTGGGCAGGCTATGACCCCATGCTGATGATGGTGCTGCCGCCGGGAGCCTTTATCCTCATTGGCTATCTGGTGGCTGCCTGCAAGACCTGGAACGCGAAGCGTGAACGGGAGGCGGCGGTGAGGGAGCGTGAGCAGGAGAAAGGAGCTGAAAGCTGATGGCTGAATATCTGACACTCTTCATCGGCGCGGTTATCATCAATAATTTCGTGCTGACCAAGTTCCTGGGCCTCTGCATTTTCTTCGGCATCTCGAAGAATTTGTCCGCCTCGGTGGGCATGGGCATGGCGGTGACCTCCGTCATGACCATGAGCTCCATACTGGCCTGGATTGTGTATTTCTTCGTGCTGGAGCCTTTAGGAGTTACTTTCCTCACTACTATTGTCTTCGTGGTGCTGACTGCCAGCTTTGTGCAGCTTCTGGAACTGGTCATCAAAAAGCAGGCTCCGGCCCTCTACAATATGTGGGGCATCTACCTGCTGCTGATTGCGACGAACTGCATCGTGCTGGCTGTGCCCCTCCTGAATGTGGAGAGCAATTACAGCTTGTTAAAGAGCATTGTCTTTGCCATAGGCTCTGGCCTGGGCTTTGCGGTGGCCATTATCCTGATGGCCAGCCTGCGGGAGAAGCTGGTCTATGCGGATGTGCCAAAGCCCCTGCAGGGCATAGGCATAGCCTTTATCCTGGCGGGAATGCTGTCCTTGGCGTTCCTGGGCTTTTCCGGGATGCTGTAAAACGAAACTGATATGGAGATGCCCGGCATCTCCAGGCTGGTAGTATCTTCTTCATTAGGAGGTTCCAGTATGGAAACTGCTATCTATATAATCGTCGTCCTGGTCGGTGTCGGAGCCTTTTTCGGCCTGGTGCTGGCCCTGGCGGACAAGAAATTTGCTATGGAGTCCAATCCCCTGATTGCGGAAGTAGAGGACATCCTGCCCAAAGGACAGTGTGGTGCCTGCGGCTTCGCAGGCTGCGCCAAGTATGCGGAGGCGGTAGTGGAGGACCCGGAGGTGCCCCCCAATCTCTGTGTGCCCGGCAAGGCGGCGGTGGCGGAGCAGGTCGCCAGGCTCACCGGTAAGCACGCTGAGGCCACGGAGCCCCAGTACGCCTATCTGAAATGCCGCGGTACGAAAACGGCGGCAGCCATGGCTGCCCATTACCAGGGAGTCAAGGACTGCGCGGCGGCAAAACTGGTGGGGGGCGGGCCGAAGGGCTGCAAGTACGGCTGCCTGGGCTTCGGCAACTGCGTGCAGGCCTGTCCCTTTGGGGCCATGACCTTGGGCGGGGATGGCCTGCCCGTTATCGACAAGGAACTTTGCACAGGCTGCGGCACCTGCGTAAAGACCTGTCCTCAGGGCCTTATCATCCTGCAGGGCTTGGGTGCACCGGTGCAGGTCACCTGCTCCTCCCACGACAAGGGCCCGGCAGCCAAGAAACTCTGCCAGAATGCCTGCATCGGCTGTGGCCTGTGCATGCGGAGCTGCACCCATGATGCCATCAAAATCGACAATTTCCTGGCGGTGGTGGACACGAAAAAATGTGCGGAGTGCATGGAGCCCACCTGCCTTGCCAAATGCCCCACCAAGGCCATCCAGGGATTGTTGTCGGCTGAGAAGATGAAGCAGACGGCTTGAAAAAATATGTTGGCGGCAGCGTCCTTGATGCTGCCGCCAGCGTTTGTTTTGCACGAAAAAAGGAGCGCCTGCACGCTCCTTGACATAACTCTATTTCAAATTGCATATTCCAGCACGGCATCCTCGCCTGCTACGACTTCCTCTCCTGCCAGACGGTATTTGAGGTCCTGCACTTTTTCAAAGTTCACTATAAGCAGGGGGGAAATCAGGTTGATGTTCTTCTTTTTCAGTAGCTTAAGATCCAGTTTCAGGATGGGAGTGCCGGCCTTGACGGACTCGCCGGTATCATGCAGTGCCGTGATGCCCTCACCGTTCATGATAACCGTGTCCAGGCCGATGTGCACCAGTACCTGGACGCCATAAGAATTGGTGATGGCAAAAGCGTGCTTGGTATCAAAGAACAGGGTGATCTCACCGTCGCAGGGTGCCAGCACCGTATCGCTGTTGGCGAGGATTGCCAGGCCATCGCCGGTGAGCCTCTCGGCGAAGACCGGGTCAGGAACACTGTCGAGCTCCACTGTCTGACCGGAGATAGGGGCTATGAGCTGTAGATGCTTTGCCATGATTTGCTGCTTCCTGCTGCCGCGGCAGATCCGCGCTGGCCTGAAGCAATTCACCTGCCTTTGTCGTTCATTTTTTATTTACGCACAATAAATAGAAATTTCTTACACGTTCCCCACGGTTATATTTTACATCATTACAGGGGGAAGTCAAGGAAAAAAGGCGAGATGCCTGCGTGGAAGGAGCTGTCAGGGCATATTCGGGATGTTCTTGCTGATGGCCGTGTGATGGATGATATCATCCACCCGCAGGTCGATGGCCAGTGCTTGCTTGTGCAGTGCCTCGGCGGTATCGAATTCAGACGGGTCATCCTCTTTGAGCCCTTTGAGGAAATGCTCCCAGGCGGAGAGGGCGGTTTCCGTGCTGAGCTTGCGCTGGACTGCCAGGTACTGTGCCCCCGGTGGGACAGGTACGGCATCCAGTTCCTTCTGGCGTTCCGTCAGGCTCGGTATGACGTAATCCCTGATGAGGGTTTGCAGTTCGCCCCGCTGATAGTCAGAGAGCTTGCCTTTGGCGGTACCGGTCAGGTACTGGAACTGGATTTGCTGGTCGCGGAAGATTTCGTTGAAGGTCGTGACAATGCCCTTGGTGGCCTCTATGTATTGGGAGATGTGCTGGTTCTGCAGCGGGGCTATGGTATCGAGATACTGCCGGTAATTTTTGATATAGGCAACTTGCCAGTGTCCATCCTCGGCTTGCTCCATGGATAACTCCAGCAGGAATTCGGTCTGGGTGTAGTCCTCGCGTATCCTAAGGGCAGCAGTAGCGGTGGGGCCGTTGCGCTCCACTTTTTCGACAGCCAGAAGCGTTGTATTGCGTAGCTGGCTGCGCTCCAGGAAGCGTTCGTAATCGATGCCGAGCTGGCGCCCTTTCAGGATGTCCGTGCCTTCCGGCAGTAGCCATTCCCCTGCGGTCATGCGGCTGAGGATGGCGGCTTCGGTGCCCTGGGTGAGCTGTGGCTTGATCAGGATATAGAATTTCTCGAACATCACGCGGGTCTGGGGCGTGAGCGTCGCATCATAGGCAAACAAATCCACAGTCAGATCATCATAGGCCCGTGAAGTCAGGAGGTTTAGGTTGACAAAGTGCTTGAATGTTTCTGTGTCCTGCCTGGCCCAGGCTTCCTGGGCGCTGGTGAGTGCGTATTCCGGCGTGCGCAGGAAGAAGGCGAAATACCAGATGGCAGTGCCTATTGCGGCCGCAAGAAAAAGGAGCACGACAAAGACCAGCCGTCCTTTGCTCCTGCGCCGCTTTTGTATGTGTTTTTGCCATGTATAATCGTCCATAAGGCAACTCCTTCAATACGCACTGTCACACGAAGTTCATTTTAGCACAAATTCTTTTTGCGTCAAAGAGCAAGTTTGCCAGCATTTGACGTTACCTCATGCCTTGGCTTACAATGGGAGGGGAGGGCTGGGCAATGAAATGGATAACTCATGAGGTGGTGACGGGGGTTGTGGTGTTCGCGGCCTTCGATGACCCATTGCTTGCTGTGTACAGCATGGCGGGCTCCATCATACCCGATAGAGTGGAGGGCTCGCCGGGAAGCTCCGGCTGGTCCTCCTGGCGCAGCCGTCACCGGGGCTGGTCCCACTGGCCCATGCTGTATCTTCTGCCGCTCTTGCTGCTGCTGCGTCTGGATGAATACACGGTCTACGCGCATCTCGTAGGGGAACTGCGCACAATTGGCATCTTCCTGTGCCTGGGGGCGTTGCTGCATATTGCCGAGGATGCCCTTTGCGGCAAGGTGCCATTCATTCTGCCCTGGCAGAAAATCGGCGTGAAGCTCTTTAAGGTAGGTTCTTTCCTTGAATATCTGCTGGCGCTGGTAATTGTGCTTTCCGTCTATGTGCTGCGCCTGCTGTGGACGACGTGATGTATGGCGTCCTGCCCCTCAAAGGCGGGGCGCTTTTTCCTTGCGAAATCCTGAACAATGGTCTTATAACGATGCAGAAGCATCGTTGAAAGGCTGAGCGGAAGATTTGCCTATGGCAAATCTTGAATAATGGCCTTATAATAGATACAACAATTCATGCAAAAGGGGCCTTATCCGTGGATAACCAGAAGAAAATCCTGAAGCTGTGCGACTACCTGCGTCAAGTGGCGAGCCTCAGGCAAAAGACTGTCAAGAATATCAGGGAACAAGAATGGTCCCTGACCCTGGGCGAGCTGCCGGTGGACCCGAAACGCATCCGCCGCTTTGCGCCCGGTGCCGGGCTGCCGGAAGGTGCGCCCGAGGGACTGCTGCTGGAAGTGCAGAAGCCGGATTTTGTACCCTGCCCGGAACTGCCCTTTGACCTGATTGGCTGGGTGCGGACACCGCGCTGGAAGAACTTCGAGGTCACGGATCTGGAGCCTTATGAGGAAAGGCAGAAAAATGATCCGCGGCTGGGGGTCGTCACAGAGCGGTTCGTGGATTCCGGCGTGCGGTTGGCGGCCTGGGAGGATTGGAAGCGTCACCGCAATCTCTGGCGGGCAGGGGAACTGGCCAAGAGCCGCACTCAGAAGTTATTCCTGGAATTATACGGCATCTATGACCGCATCCGCCAGGACCCGGAGCGTCTGGAGCTGCTGGTGGGCAACGGGGTGTTCCTGAACGGCCTGCAGATGGAGCTGGAGCACCCTTTGCTGCTGAAAAAAGTGCGGCTGCATTACGATGCCGAGGGCAATAAGATGCAGGTGCTGGACACGGAGAGCGCCACAGAAGTCTACACGGAGCTTTTGCAGGATCTGCCAGGGATTGAGGGCCCCAATATGCGTGCTTTTGCCGGAATCGTGGAGGAGGCGGAGCTGCATCCACTTTCGGAGCACCTGCCGAAATTCCTGAGCCGGACAGCGGGGCAACTGTCCCCCCACTGCCGGGCGGCAGCAGAGAAATTTGAATTGCTGCCTACGGACTGGTATCTGATCTTTCCGCGCCCGGTACTTTTCCTGCGCCGCCATGACGAGGGGACAGCGAGAGCCATCGCGGCTTTGGCTGAGGCTATCGAGGCTGGCGGCGAGGTGCCGCGCTCCCTGCTGGAAATCGCAGACCCGGATTATGAGCCGGCCAGGGTAGAGCTGCCGGAGGAGGATGAGGCTGCCCGGCTGGCTGCTGCCAGGGGAGAGGCGAAGGACCTGCTGCTGGCCAAGCCTGCCAATGGGGAGCAACTGGCTATTGCCAAGGAAATAGAGCAGGCTCCGGCAGTGGTCGTACAGGGCCCGCCGGGCACCGGCAAGACCCATACCATAGCCAATCTGCTGGGGCATTTTCTTGCCCAGGGGCAGCATGTGCTGATTACAAGCCAGTCGAGCAAGGCCCTGTCCGTATTGAAGGATAAATTGCCGGGGGGCATGAAGGATCTTTGCGTGTCCCTGCTGTCTGATTCCCGTGAGGATATGGAGCGCTCTGTGGCGGGCATCTGCGAGATGCTGAGTCGCCACTCGGCTGAGGAATTGCAGGCACAGGCAGACAGGCTGAGCCGCCAGCGTGAGGAACTGCTGAAGCGCCAGGCCCAGGTACGGGAGCAACTGGACGCTATCCGCAGAGCAGAGTCCCAGCGGGATTTCTTTGTGCTGGGGGGCAAGGCGTGGTCACTGTCGCGCATGGCGGAGTTTTTGCACCGTCATGAGGAACTGGCAGGCAGCCTGCCCGGCCCCCTGGCACCGGAGACTCCCTTTCCGCTGAAGCCGGGTGAGCTGGCAGAGCTGTATGTGCTGAATGCGGATTTCACGGAGGAAAGCCTGAAGGATCTGGCCGGCAAATTGCCTGCCAGCCAAAAGCTTCTGCTGCCTGCCCAGGCCCGCAAGGTTCTGCAGGGCAGGGGGGAGCGGCGGCAGGAGGAGGAAAGGCTGCTTGCCGGTCTGAAACAGGCGGGCCTCAACGCCCAGGGCGAGGTGTGCATGGATGATCTGCCGGTGGCAGAGAAACTTTCCTCTGAGCATTTGCGGGAGGCGCAGGTCTTCCTGCTAAAACTGGATTTCAAAATTTTGGAAGAGCCCTGGGCCAGGGCCGCCATGCTGGCAGGCCGGGAGGGCGGCGCACGCCGTGAGGTCTGGGAGATGCTGGGCAGCGATATCGAGCGTGTGCAGCAACTGAAAGCCTTGGCAATGAAGCAGCAGTTTGGGCATAAATTGGAGTATAAGCTGTCTGAGCCACTAAGCGAGGAACTCTTGCAGCAACTGTCTGAAATGGCTGAGGCTGCAGATGCCAACGGCGGGGGACTGTCCTGGTGGATACGCCTGCGCCATCCTGAGTGGAAGAGAGTCCAACAGGGCTTCCTGCTGGATGGCAAGCCTCTTGCCCGTCTGAAGGATTGCAGGATGGCGATGCAATATGTCTCCCTGGGTTTAGCCCGCGAACAGGTACACCGCGAATGGGAGCAGTTATTGGTACCCTGCGGCTATCCGTCCTTGAAGGATTTGCAGGATAAGGCGGCGGGGGAGGACGCAGATGACGTGGCCTCTGCCCGCTGGCGTGAAGTGGCGTCCATGCTGGATTGGTACAAGGAAACCTGGAGCAAGCTGATGGCGCTCCTGGAGCGGGCCGGGCTGAAACCTGACCTGCTGCTGGCGCGGCGTGAGTATCTGACCCCCCAGGCCAGGTTGCAATATGAGCTGGACTGGCTGGAGAAGGAACTGCCCAGGTGGTTGCGGCTGATTACCCTGCACTATCTGGAGCAGCCCAAGGAAGACCTGCTGGCTCCCACCAGCGAGGAACTGGCCGCTGCCAGTGGCGAGGTGACGGCGGAGCTTTCGGCTGCGCTGCAGGAATGCGACCCAGACCGTTACGAAGCGGCTTACGGGCGGTTATTGCATTATGAGGCCCTGTTGCCGCGCTATAAGCGGCGTCAGGCCCTGCTGGCGCAGCTCGTGCCGGTTGCACATCACTGGGCGGAGACGCTGCTGGAGCAGGCCGGACAGGAAGTGCTGCCGCCGGAGAAGGCAGAGGATGCCTGGACTTATGAGCAACTGCGCATGAAGATGGAGAGCCTGCCGAAGCATGATGTGGAGACAATGGCAGCGGAGGCCGGTGATATCGCCACTGCCCTGGGGGAAATAACCCAGGAACTGGCGGAAAAGCGTGCCTGGCAGCACTTGCTGGAGCATGTTGCGGGGGGCAGCCTGCAGGCCAGCCTGATCGGCTGGAGCAAGGCCGTGCAGAAAATCGGCAGAGGCAAGGGGAAATATGCTGCACGCCATATGCGCGAAGCGCGCAGGTGCATGCTGGAAGCCCAGGCAGCAGTACCGGCCTGGATTATGCCTCTCTCCCGGGTCTGGCAGAATCTGCGCCCGGACAGCCCGAAATTTGATCTCATCATCATGGATGAGGCAAGCCAGGCGGATATACTGGCCCTGCCCCTGCTTTATTTCGCCAGGAAGGCCATCATTGTAGGTGACGACCAGCAGGTCAGCCCCGCAGATGTGGGCCTGGCGGCGGAGGATGTGCTGCAGCTTCAGAGCGCCAATATCGAGGGCGTGGTGGCCCATGCTTCCCTCTACACCATGGATACCTCTCTCTACGATATAGCCCAGATGCACTTTTCTGCCCGCATGCTGACCGAGCATTTCCGCTCGGTGCCGGAAATCATCGGCTACAGCAACAAGCTTTGCTATGGCGGGCGCATTCAGCCCTTGCGCGAAGCCGGTACCAGCCCTTTCAGCCCCCTGGTGGATCATTTATCTTCCGGCAGCCGCGCAGGCAAGCTCAACGAGGGTGAGGCAGAGGAACTGGTGGCGCTGCTGGCGGCCTGCCTGGAGCAGCCGGAGTATAAGGGCAAAAGCTTTGGCGCCATTTCCATGCTGGGCACGGAGCAGCCCAGGCTTATCCGCGAGCTGGCAGCAGAGCGGCTGGGGATCACGGTCTTAGAGGAACGGCATTTCCTTTCCGGCACGCCGGCCACCTTCCAGGGGGATGAGCGCGATATTATCTTCCTGTCCCTGGTGGATTCCCTTGAGGAAGGGGAAGGACAACTGCGCCTGGCAGGTGCGGGCCGCAGCGCAGACAGGCAGAAGCGCTACAATGTAGCGGTCAGCCGTGCCAGGGATCAGCTCTGGGTAGTCCATTCCATGGAACTTTCTGCCCTGAAAGAGGGCGATATCCGTCGCGGCCTGCTGGAATACGTGCTGGCTCCTGATGTCAGCCGCAGCCTGCAGCCGGAGGAAGAACCGACGGCTCTGGAATCAGCGGTGAGCTCCGCCTTGTTGCAGGCAGGTTATGTGACCCATCTGCAGTATCCCTTGGGGAGCTATCGCCTGGGGCTTGTGGTCATCTGCGGCAGGCGCCGTATCTGTATTGACTGCCAGGGGGAGCATTGGTATGAGCCCGAGCAGGCTGCGGCGGCACAGCGCACCCAGGCCGTGCTGCAGCGCCTGGGCTGGAGCTTCCTGCGGGTGCTGGGCAGTGCCTGGTATCGCGATCCGGAGCAGGAACTGGACAGGCTCCTGTCACGTCTCAAGGCCCTCGGCCTGGAGCCGGGCATGACGGAGACCGACCGGGAGGCGGGGGAAACCCGCGCTGCCCTGCTGGAGCGTGTACAGGCCAGGGCCCGTGAGCTGCTTGCCGAATGGGCAGGCACGGAATCCTGAAAATAAAATAAAAAAGTGCTTGACATGTTGGGGCAAAATGAATAAAATATATTTTGTCAGTCAGCGCTGGGCTTGTCCCAGCGGTCAGGCATGATGCGGAAATAGCTCAGTGGTAGAGCACCACCTTGCCAAGGTGGGGGTCGCGAGTTCGAGCCTCGTTTTCCGCTCCATGCGGAAATAGCTCAGTGGTAGAGCACCACCTTGCCAAGGTGGGGGTCGCGAGTTCGAGCCTCGTTTTCCGCTCCATATGTGAATCAGCCCTCGGTGCGCCGGGGGCTTTTTTTGATGTGCTCATTGATGGAAAAGCCTTCCCCTCTGGGGAAGGGGGACCGCGCAAGCGGTGGATGAGGTCTCCTGGCATGAGAAATACTTTTTCTCTATACTCGCAAGCAGGTATCTGTGTTCTTTTGTCGAATAAATACTCTTGTGATTTTAAGGGCTTGGACAGTGAAGCCAGGCTTATTGCAGGGAGGGGTTACATTGATGGGTATTTCCAATTCGGTGCGAAACAGGCTGACATTCATGTTTGTGCTGCTCAGCGCCATTTCGACGCTGGTAGTCGGTTCCTACTTTATCATTTCCCAGATACGCGGCAATGATGCACAGGTAGAAAATTACAGAAGCCAGCTTGCTGTTCAGTATGACCGCGAACTGAAGCTGCAGACGGAAGGCATCATCTCCGCTGTCGAAGGCATCTATAAGGAGCAGCAGGCCGGACGCCTGACAGAGCAGCAGGCTAAGTCCCTGGCCATGGAGGCGGTGCGCAATACGCGCTTTGATGACGGCAAGGGTTATTTCTCTGTAGATGAGCGCAAGACAGGCATCTGCGTCGTGCATCCCATCCAGGGAGCGAAGGTCGAGGGCAAGGATCGCTCCCAGAGTAAGGACAGCCAGGGCGTGCTCTACATGCAGGAAATGTTCAAGGCGGCGGATGCCGGCGGCGGCTTTGTGAATTATTCCTTCCCGAAGCCGGGGGAGAGCACGGACTCTCCCAAGCGTACATATGTGGGCTATTTTAAGCCCTATGACTGGGTTATTGATACAGGTTCCTATATTGACTACATTGATGCAGAGGCAGCCAAATATTCGGATGAAATGCAGAGCCAGCTTAAGGGCCAGATCATGATTTCCCTGCTGCTGCTGGTCGTTGTGGAAGCGCTGGTGGTCTTTGTCAGCGTGAAGCTGGCCGCAGGCTTTGCGGAGCCTATCATGTTCGTGACCCGCCGCCTGAGCCAGTTTGCCAGCGGCGACTACCGCAAGGAGCCTATCAACCCGGACTGGGTGGCGCGCCAGGATGAGATCGGGGCGATGATGCACTCCATCGGCAATCTGGGCTCAAGCATGCGCAGCCTGATGAACACCATCACCGGCTCTGCGGACAAGGTGGCAAAGGATGCGGCTGCCCTGACGGACACCACCGAGCAGTCTTCCCAGGCCAGCCACAGCGTGGCTGTTTCCATCACGGATGTGGCCACCTCCACCAATAATCAGCTAACGGCTGTGGATATGGCATCCAAGGCCATCAATCGTCTGGCTGAAACCATGGGACGGGTTTCTGCCGGGGCTGCCGAGTCGGCTGAGAGCACCCGCAAGGCAGCCAAATCTGCCTCAGACGGGCGGCATGTGGTGAGGCAGACCGTGAAGGATATGGAACAGCTCAGCAAGGCAGTGGAAAACTCGGCTGCCTGCATACGTGAGCTGGGTTCCCGCTCTGAAACCATTGGCCAGATTACAGATGCCATCTCCGGCATCGCGGAGCAGACGAATCTGCTGGCCCTGAATGCAGCCATTGAGGCGGCCCGTGCCGGTGAGCAGGGACGCGGCTTTGCTGTCGTGGCTGAGGAAATCCGCAAACTGGCAGCCCAGTCAGAGGAAGCTGCGGCGCAGATTGCGAAGCTTATCGGCGAAATCCAGGAAGAAACAAAGCAGGCCGTAAGCAGCATGGATGACGGCACCCAGCAGCTCACGACAACACGGGAAAGCGTTGACAGGACGGGTGTGGCTTTCAGTGATATAGCAGAGCTCATAGAGAATATCTCCAGCCAGGCCGGGCATATAGCTGATGCTTCCCGCTCTGCCAGCGAAGATGCGGCCGGTTGCCAGAAATCCATCAATGATATTGATGAAATGAGCAAGAACGTGGTCAGCGAGTCGGAGAACGTCTCCGCCGCTACCCAGGAGCAATCTGCCTCCATACACGAAATGGCAGGTTCTGTCCGTGAACTGGCAGAAATGGCCGAGGAACTGCGGCAGGCCGTCAGCAAATTCAAGGTGTAAGTGGTTTTTGGTTACACAGTACCATAAATGAAAAAGGCTGTGAAGAAAGTGGCTAAGCAATAGCCCACATCTTCACAGCCTCTTTGTTTTTGGTAATATCACAGCATCATATCGAACTACGGATTGGCGGCAGGGATTTTCGGATGGAGGGACGGGCATAAATTGCCCCTTGGGGCAGGAAAAGAGGCGTATTTGACGAATTGTTCAAACGGGGGTAGGGTGTGTGCATGGAGATTGTGCGACAAATTTTGCATCCGATGCACTTCTGTACCGCTAACCTTTCGATTATGCCGAAAAGGGATTGACCATCACGGCGCTTATGAAAATCAAGCTGCTGAAGCGATACAAGTCAGATGAATTCCCATTTGCACTGCTCAAAGGGGAATATGGAATTTATGCTGTACGAGGACCGCGAGGAATTCCCCACAGTCTAAGTGAGATGTTGAAATGAGGTAATCAACCATGAAGAAGCTGACAGCCATATTTACAGTTCTGCTACTGCTTGCTATGACAATTCCAGCGATGGCGGCATCTGCCATAAACCAGGATGGCTACTACAAAGGCATAAAACTATGCGGCAGGGTAAAGGTAGTGGAGCATTTTGCCGATATCAAGGTCAAGGTGGTGGATTCATTCCCTGACCTCAAGGTGAAGGTTGTTGACTCTTTCCCGGATGATATAGGCGAATGGAAGTTCGTGGAAAGCGGGGAAGACTTCACCGTCCAGTTTGTAGATAGCTTTCCGGATATCAAAATCAAGTATGTGAATTCGTTTCCGGGAGTGGAATGACAGCACTTTACAACATTATAGGCAGCACGCCAAAACTCTTCGGCCAGTTGAGCCAGTGTATTGAAAAAGTCTGTAGATTTTCCCATAGTTTCGGCTTTTGCCCTTAAAGTGTCAAAAAATACCTGCTTTCGTATCTGCTCGCTTATGACAAATCTCAGTTCCTGCGGACTCTGGTCGTGGAAATCCTTCCAGCAAGCGTGATGGTGGGGCAGTATTTTCATAGCACTGTGAGCAACGTTGACCAAATTCAGCATGCGCTCTATGCCTGTTTTACTGCGTACCATGTAACGACTCAAGTCCCAAAAGGTTTTCTGCTCATAGTATCCCACCTCGATGTTCCAGCGCATGTCGTAGAGGCGCATGGGAAAATATTTCATGTCCTTGGAGCCAACATCCTTCAAAGCGGATTTTTCCTGCCAGGCACAGCTCATATGTATTTCGGCAGGATCTGCCGTGCAGAAGAACAAACGACGTGAGCCGGATGTGCTTTCAGTCACATAGGCATTGACGGGCTTGTCGCCAAAAATATTGGTCAGCACCCGGCGGTATCCAATCTTGAAACCATCATGTTCATAGTCCAAGTCAAAGTCATCGAGAGACAGTTTCTTACCTCGCTTTGCCGGACGTCCGCGCTTGCCAGCAGGTGTCGGCGGCAAATCAAAAAGAGCAGAGTCATACCTGGCGTTGCATATCATGGTCAGGTTTTCAAAGCCTTGCAGCGGCTGGATGAATGTTCTTTTTGCATACCAGCTGTCAAAGGAAAGAATTACTTGACGATCTTTCATCAGTGGCATAACAACAGACACCATATCCGCAGCCATCTTCAGTTTGTTGGCTGCCTCGGTCCAAAGTCTATAGCCGAGTGGCACTGCAACATAGGAAATATAAGCTTTGTCGTGATGCTGCTTCATTATGGGCACACAAAGCATCAGACTGACAAAAGCATGCCCGTTGACATAAAGCTTTCCAGTATGCAGTGCATGGTCATGCAAAATGGACACTTGTTCAAAGTGTTTGCCGAACTTCACAACGATGGTGTCATCAGTGCTAAGGAACACAGGCTCATTTCTGAGCGTGTCTGGAATAAGCTCCAGCGCAAGCTTGGCCGTTGTTGTGAGGAAAACATTTTCGTCAAGCTTGGCAACAGCACAAGCCCGGTAGTAGCAGTTCAGGGACTTGGGATATACCTGCGAAAGGAAGTGACGGTACAGCCAGCGTATGGAGGGCATGCCCTCCAAGACCAGCATGCCAATCAGCAGCCAGGTAAGTAGTGTCCTGGTTGGCCGGGTGGCTGATGTGAAATAAGCAGAGAAATACTGGAAAAGTCTACCAATTGCCGAATTGTTGTTGTATAATATGCTCATCGCGTAACACCTTCCTTTCGAGTGTTTTGTTTGTGGTGAACATATTATACTCTGAAAGTCTGTAAGGATCAGTTACGCGATCTTTATTTGGTTAAAAGTTGTAAAGTGCTGTAGGTAAAAAATACACTGTGAATAAAATGCTCTTGCATTTTGTCACAGTGTATTTGCTGTGCAGGAAAATTATTTCCCTTGCCTATATGAGCATAAATATGTATAATATGCTCATATTTCGCATTTACATACTGGCTAAGGAGGTTATTGACATGAGCAGTTTGAGATTTGAAGCTTCACGCCTGTCTGTCAGGGAACTGACTTTGGCGGCGGCTATGACGGCGGTGGTATTCCTGCTGACCTTTGTGCCGAAGATTCCCATTCCCTTGGGGTACGCCCATTTGGGGGATGCAGGGATTTTCCTGATCATCTGTTTGGTGGGGAAGCGCGAGGGTATTTTGGCAGGTTGCCTTGGCTCCATGCTGGCTGATTTC
The DNA here is from genome assembly GCA_947167105.1 of uncultured Selenomonas sp. GTDB lineage: Bacteria > Bacillota > Negativicutes > Selenomonadales > Selenomonadaceae > Selenomonas_B. Next base: position 86,972 of record CAMVGU010000003.1, read on the forward strand.
CTGGGAGGTTTTGCCCTGTGGATGGGGCCGACGCTCCTCATCAAGTGGGCTATGGCCATGACTTTCGTCAATCTCAGCCGCGAAGGAGAACTGGGCAGCCTTCGCTCCCTGCGCACTTATGCAGCTCTTATAGCTGCCTGCCTGGTCATGGCTGTAGCCTACGCCTTGTTCGGCGCCCTCCTTTACGACAGCCTGGCTGCAGGCCTGGCTTCCCTGCCGGGGCTTTTGCTTGAGGGGGCAGTGAATATACTGGCTTTCTGCGCTGCTGCCGCTCCTTTGAGCAGGCATATGGGGCATAGCAGGCATATGGGGCATAGCAGGCATATGGGGCATAGCAGGCAGTAAGGAGTGGAGAAAATTTTTCCGCAATGATGAGGAAATACCGGGGGAGCAGATGGCTTCTTCGGTATTTTTTTGTCATTATGTCGCCTATTGCGGAAGGATTTCCTAAATAGGGGGAATTGCGGAAGAAAAAATGCCTATGAGTGTCATGTTTTTGCTTTTATAATGAGAACACACCACTTTACAACTTTTCTGATTGAAAAAATTATCGCGCAAATCACTCCCTTAGTGTAAGATGAAATTACCACACCCCATCTACGCAAAGGAGGTTCGCGCGATGAAGTCATTATACAGCAATCCCAACCTGATGTCTATGGTATCTGCCTTGAATGAGCATTTTGCGGCATACTTCCATGAAGCTACCCGCCCCATGCGTAGCCTGCTTTGTGGCATCGTACTTGCCATGCTTGCATTTGAATCCATCCCCTCGATACGCTGGATGCATAGAAGGTTCCATCTTTCGCTGATGCCAGGTTCTCTGAACAGCTACTATCGAGCCTTAAAGACATGCACGGTGGATGCTCCGGCGGCATACATTATCTTCATGTGCCTGTCGTCTACTGTCTGTGGACAAAGGAGAAGACCAAGCTTGAAATGGCTGCCGATGCCATAGATGCAGTAATGAGGGATCTTGAAGGCAAGCACATAGTCGTGCTCTGTGATAGCTGGTACCCGAAAAAGAAATTCATCAGCAAAATCCTTTCGCATGAGAACGCCGACATAATATGCAACATACGGGTTGATACGGCCATTTACGATTTGCCACCAGCACGCACAGGGAAAAGAGGACGCCCCTGCAAGAGAGGTGCCCAGCTATCGCTGGATGACTTCGCTTGCACATACTCCAGGGGCAAGTTCAAGGTGGGGCATCGCTGTGTCAAGACCAAAATTTTTGGTGACATCACAGTACATGCATATGTGACAGTTTCTGAATCTGGTGCCAGGCGCTTATTTATCTGCACGGCAGAGCCATCCGAAATAAGGTTTGGGTGTGCCTCACATACTGATGACCCAAATACCACTGTCGGAGATACGGACAGGGAATTTCTGCCTTTGAGCCTTTATAGCATTCGTTGGAACATAGAGGTGGGTTACTACGAACACAAGACATTCTGGTCAGTAGCCCACACCAAAGGCGGCTTCTCTAGAAGTTGTCAACAAAACTGTCCTGCTAATCCAGGTCGGGCATATCGGATAAGTTGACCTTATCATAGGCTCCATTTTTCTTGTCTTCTGGATGCGGCTCCAGACCGATGATTGTTATATCTTGCCGGTCTGGCCCATATACCCAGTACATACGCATAGCGCGACTGGTGTTGTTCTCCAGATAAGACTGCCAAACTTTGATACCATATCGTTTGGTTAGCGGCTCGATATCGTGGGTATGCAGACTGGGATAAGATGGGTCTTGTGACAAAAGCCGCATGGCCTTTCCCCATTTGTTGTAGAGTGACAGTTCTTGTTTGGATATGGTGCCGGCGGTGTTCTTTTGAGACAGGTCTGTCCATAGCGCCAACATTTCCGGGATTCCCATACGAATAGCAAAACTCATGGTTAGAACCCCGTTAAATCGATTGGTGCAGAAACATTGCCAGCTTTGTAGTTGCGGATGGATTCATCAATCATGGCAAGGGATTTTTTAGAGATTTCCTTGGGGACTACCAGTTCACGCGGTTCAAGGACAATGCAGCCGTTCTCATATTCCTTTACCTGATAATATGCATATTTGGCTCCGCGGAGTGTTAAGCGGTGCTTGGCATCAAGATGAGCAGTATAGTCTACTACTACAGATGCATCCATGACGATTCCTCCTTTGATGTGGGATTTCCCACTTGCTTTTTCTTTAATTCTAAGACAAACGGAGTCTTTTGGCAAGAAAAATTTGCTGCTTATAGCTTATAGCGTTGACTTAATCCAGATCCTGAGTGATAAATGGTGGTAAAAACTGGAAGTAGTGAATTGGCATGACTGACAAAGATAGGAGAGAAATAACTCGGATGAGATTTCCAAAATGAAGGAAAAGAACCTCGCTGTAGAACTCTTGAAAAAACTCATCGCCGAGCAAGTGCAAATCTATCGTCGCACCAATGTGGTGAAATCTGAAAAGTTCAGTGAAATCATCCAGCGGGCAATGAATGCCTATCTCAATGGAATGCTCACTTTTTTGGCCGCACCATACACCTTTGGAGGGCGTGGTGGCAACGCCTGGAAACCGATTGTGTTCATTGCTTTTTTATATTGGTATTGACTTTCAATAAAAATGGCAGTAAAATTACATCAATAAATGAATGATTGCTCATATGTACATATTTATTTTATGAAAGAGGGTCTTACCAATGAAAAAAAGCTATAAAATTGAAGTGGACTGCGCAGCCTGTGCGGACAAGATGGAGCAGGCGGCTAATAAGGTTGAGGGTGTGAAGGATGCGAGCGTGAACTTTATGTTGCTGAAGATGAAGGTAGAATTCGAGGAGGGTGCAGACCCGGCGCAGGTGATGTCTGCTGTGCGTGAGGCTTGCAAGAAGGTGGAGAGCGACTGCGAGGTCTTTTTCTGAGGGGGCTCCGCAGCCGGGGCGTTGTTTTGCGATCAATATATGATTACTTGCTCATATATTAAAGGGAGTCTGTCATGAACAGGAAACAGAAAAACAATCTGGTGCGCATCATCAGTGCGGCCCTCCTGCTTGCAGTTTTGTCCTGGGCACCTCTCACGGGCCTGCCCCGCTTCCTGCTGTATCTTGTGCCTTATCTGGTGGTGGGCTATGACGTGCTCTGGAAAGCCGGGCGGGGCATTATCAATCGCCAGCCCCTTGATGAGCATCTGCTGATGTCCATTGCCACCATTGGTGCTATGGTGCTGGCCGTCTATGAAGATGGAGACTACACGGAAGGCATTGCAGTGATGCTTTTCTATCAGGTGGGGGAGTGGTTCCAAAGCTATGCAGTGGGCAGGAGCCGTCGGGACATCACGGCCCTGATGGATATCCGTCCCGACACGGCTAACATTGAGGGGGAGAACGGCCGTCTGGAGCAGGTAGACCCGGATGAGGTGGAAGTTGGCACGGTCATTGTCGTGCAGCCAGGGGAGAAGGTGCCTATTGACGGTATCGTTGTTGAAGGCAGCTCTTCGCTGAATACTGCGGCCTTGACGGGAGAGAGCCTGCCCCGGGAGGTGTCTGCAGGAGAGGAAATCATATCCGGCTGCGTGAATTTGACGGGCCTCCTGAAAATCCGCACAACCAAGGAGTTTGACGAGTCCACGGCCTCGAAGATACTGGAACTGGTCAGTGAGGCCAGTTCCCGCAAGTCGAAGTCCGAGTCTTTCATCACCCGCTTTGCCCGTATCTACACACCTGCAGTAGTCAGCCTGGCTATAATCCTGGCCCTCCTGCCGCCGTTGGTGCGGCTGGGGGCTTTGGGGCTGGAGCCTGCCTGGGGGGATTGGCTGTACCGTGCCCTGGTGTTTTTGGTCATTTCCTGTCCCTGCGCACTGGTTATTTCCATCCCCTTATCTTTCTTTGCGGGGCTGGGAGGAGCCAGCCGGGCCGGTGTGCTGGTGAAGGGCTCGATTTATCTTGAAACCTTGTCCCAGGTGGATACGGTGGTCTTTGACAAGACAGGCACACTGACGCGGGGCGTATTCGAGGTAGCTGCTATCCACCCGGATAAGATGAACAAGCAGGAGCTATTGCATCTGGCTGCTCATGTGGAGCGTTATTCCAAGCACCCCATTGCCCTTTCCCTGCGGGCAGCTTATCCCCGCGAAGACGATGCCTGCCATGTGGAAGCGCCGGTAGAAATTCCGGGCCGGGGCATCCGTGCCCTGGTAAACGGACGCCGGGTGGCTGTGGGCAATGACAAGCTGATGGAGGCCGTGGGTGCTAAATGGCATTCATGCGATGAATGCAGTTTGCAACCGGCAGGTACCGTGCTGCATGTGGCTGTTGAGGGTGAATATGCAGGTCATGTAATCATTTCCGACCTGGAGAAAGCAACGTCCCGCGCGGCCATTGAGGCGCTGGGGCAGACGGGTGTCAGGGAGACCGTGATGCTGACCGGTGATGCCAGGGCTGTGGCAGAATCTGTGGGCAGACGTCTTGGCCTGACACGTGTTTGCAGTGAGCTCCTGCCGGCGGATAAGGTGGCCAGGGTCGAGGAAATACTGGCCGCAAAAAAGGAGAAAGGACAGCAGGGCAAGGTGGCTTTTGTCGGTGATGGCATCAATGACGCCCCGGTGCTCTCCCGTGCCGATGTGGGAATCGCCATGGGCGCCCTGGGGGCGGATGCGGCCATTGAGGCAGCAGATGTGGTGTTGATGGACGATGATCCGCTGAAGATTGCCCAGGCTATCCGCATTTCCCGGCGCACGCTGCGCATAGTGAAGGAAAACACCTGGGGAGCCATCGGCATCAAGCTCCTGTTTCTCCTGCTTGGTGCCGCAGGGCTTACGGGCATGTGGGGAGCCATCTTTGCTGATGTGGGTGTGACTGTCATTGCGGTGCTGAATGCAACCCGTGCCCTGCTGACCAAAGGCACAGCGCTGCAGGCAGCAACATCAGATAATTTTTGAGCATCTGCATAATTTTTGCCGAGTTGCATAAAAGAGGCCCGGTTTTGCGGGAAGCCTTGTCATTGCTGAATTGGAGGGATTTTCGTGGAATTCCAGGAATTGAAACTTGAGATTTTCATTCCTGAATCACATCTGCCCGCTTTGCGCTCGGCGCTCCAATCCGTAGGTGCCGGTCGCTTGGGCAACTACAATTCCTGCCTGGCGTACAGCAGGGTGACAGGCTCATGGCGGCCGCTTTGCGGAAGCCATCCCTATTTGGGGTTGGAAGGCGAAGTGAGTGAAGAAGATGAAATCAAGGTTGAAGTCAATATTCTTGCAGGAGATTTGGAGCAGACATTGAATGCTATCTATAAGGCTCATCCCTATGAGGAGCCGCTTGTAAATGTGATTCCGATTCTTAGTAGGAAGAAGGCGCAAAAATGAGCAACCGGATTTTCGTATGCTATCCCCGCTGCACAACTTGCAAAAAGGCAGAGAAGTGGCTTGCCGACCATGGGATAACCGTAACGGTGCGGGACATCAAAGAGAACAACCCCACCGCGCAGGAACTCCGCTCCTGGCATGAGAAAAGTGGCCTGCCCCTTAAAAGATTCTTCAATACCAGCGGGCAGAAGTACAGGGAACTGGAACTCAAAGATAAGCTGCCTGCCATGAGCGAGGAGGAGCAATATTCACTTCTTGCCACGGATGGTATGCTTGTGAAGCGTCCTCTGCTCGTTGGTGAGGACAAAGTTCTCGTAGGATTCAAGGAAAAGGAATGGCAGGATATGCTATGAATTATTGATGGTTTCTGTTTGTTGTAATTGTTCGATAAAGAAGCAGCATTTACTAGATAACGGGAAACGCCCCTGCCGGATAGAAAACATCCAGCAGGGGCGTTGCTGTGAACAGTTCCTTATGATTCCTGTAGTTTTTTCAGATAAGATTTGTTATACTATATGGGTGCATTTCAAAAAGATATGGATGGTGAATACAGATGAAAGTGACGAAGGAAGATATTGCCAATGTCGCTGTGCTGTCCCGTCTCAGCGTTTCTGAGGCAGAGGCGGATAAGTATATGGGGCAGATGGACAAGATCCTGACCTATATGGACAACCTCAGCCAACTGGATACGGAGAGCGTGAAGCCCACTACCTATGCGTTGCCGATGCAGAACGTGTTCCGCGAGGATGTGGTAAGGGAATCCCTTGACCGCGAGGCGGCCCTGGCCAATGCGCCGCTGCGGGAGGATGGCTACTTCAAGGTGCCGAAGGTTCTGGAAGGCTGAGCAGGGAGGATTAAGATTGAGACTGTATGAGAAACCGGCCCATGTTCTCCATGACATGCTGGCCCAGAAAGAAATCACGGCAGCGGAACTCACCAGGGACGTGCTGGCGCGGCTGGATGAGACAGAGGGACAGGTGCAGGCTTATCTGACTGTTACCAGGGAGTCTGCCCTGGCCCAGGCTGAGGCCGTGGATAAAAAGATTGCCTCAGGTGAGGAAATTTCCTTCCTGGAGGGCATTCCCGGTGCCATTAAGGACAATATCTGCACCAAGGGCACCAAGACCACCTGTGCCTCGAAGATTCTGGAGCATTTCGTGCCCCCCTACGATGCAACGGTCATGGAGAAGCTCCGTGCCCAGCAGCCTGTAATTTTAGGCAAGGTAAATATGGATGAGTTTGCCATGGGCGGCTCCACCGAGAACTCTGCCTACCATCCGACCCATAACCCCTGGGCCCTGGAGCGTGTGCCGGGTGGCTCCTCCGGTGGCAGCGCGGCGGCAGTTGCCGCTGGATCCGCCATCTGGGCTCTGGGCTCCGATACCGGCGGCTCCATTCGCCAGCCGGCTTCCTTCTGCGGCGTGGTGGGCCTGAAGCCTACTTATGGCCGCGTGTCCCGCTACGGTCTGGTGGCCTATGCTTCCTCCCTGGATCAAATCGGCCCCCTGGCTCGTGATGTGACCGATGCGGCCCACCTGCTGAACATCATTGCCGGCCATGATGAAATGGACTCCACCTCCAGCACGGCTCCCGTGCCGGATTATGCCCAGGCACTGACGGAGGATGTGAAGGGGCTGAAAATCGGCTTGCCCAAGGAGTATTTCACCGAGGGCATGGATGGGGATGTGGAAAAGACCGTCCGCGCTGCCATCTCCAAATACAAGGATATGGGAGCGGAAATCCTGGAGATTTCCCTGCCCCATACGGCCTACGCCATTTCCACCTATTACCTCATCGCCCCGGCAGAGGCGGCGACGAATCTGGAGCGCTATGACGGCGTGAGCTACGGTGAGCGGGTAGACGGCGAGGATCTGGTGCAGATGATGACCAATACCCGCACCCAGCTCTTTGGCGAGGAAGTGCGCCGCCGCATTATGATAGGCAACTATGCCCTGTCTGCAGGCTATTATGATGCCTATTATCTGAAAGCATTGAAGGTGCGCACCCTGGTGCAGCAGGATTATACGGAGGCCTTTAAGCAGGTGGATGTTATCATGGCACCCACTGCGCCGACGCCGGCCTTCAGACTCGGGGAAATGATGGCAGACCCCCTGCAGCTTTATTTGCAGGATGTCTGCACCGTGCCCCTGAACCTCGCCGGGCTGCCGGGGCTCTCCGTGCCCTGCGGCTACAGCAGCAAGGGCCTGCCCATCGGCCTGCAGATTATCGGCAAGGCCCTGGACGAGGCGACCATCCTGCGGGCGGCTTATGCCTATGAGCAGACCCAGAGCTTTCACAATGATATGGCCAGGATCGGGGGTAACGACTGATGAAATATGAAACCGTAATTGGCCTGGAGATTCACTGCGAGCTCAAGACCAAGACCAAGATTTTCTGCGGCTGCGAGACGGGCTTCGGCGCTGAGCATAATACCCATGTGTGCCCGGTCTGCCTCGGCCTGCCGGGGGTGCTGCCTACCGTCAACAAGCGGGTGGTGGAATTTGCCATCAAGGCGGGTCTGGCGACCAACTGCGAAATCAATCAGTATTGCAAGTTTGACCGCAAGAATTACTATTACCCGGATCTGCCTAAAAACTGGCAGACTTCCCAGTACGACCTGCCCATTGCCGAGCATGGCTGGGTCGATATTGATGTGGAAGGGGAGAAGAAGCGCATCCGCTTGACCCGTATCCATATGGAGGAGGATGCGGGCAAGCTGGTACACTCCGGCACCAACATCAAGGACTCTGCCAGCTCCAATGTGGACTACAACCGCACGGGCGTGCCCTTGCTGGAAATCGTTTCCGAGCCGGATATGTCCAGCGCCCTTGAGGCCCGCACCTATATGGAAAAAATCAAGGCCATCATGGAGTACATTGATGTGTCCAACTGCCGCATGGAGGAAGGCAATCTACGGGCGGATGTGAATGTTTCCCTGCGCCCTGCTGGCTCTACCGAGCTTGGCACCCGCACGGAGATGAAGAACATCAATTCCTTTAAGTCCCTGGAAGATGCCATCAACTACGAAATCGAGCGCCAGACGGAGGTGCTGGAGGACGGCGGCGAAATCATCCAGGAGACCCGTACTTGGGACCCGGAGCGGGGCATCACCCTTTCTATGCGCAGCAAGGAAAATGCCCATGACTACCGTTATATGCCGGAGCCGGATTTGCCCCCCATTGTCACCAGCCCGGAAACCATCGAGAAATTCCGCAGTGAATTGCCGGAACTGCCGGATGCACGCCGGGCACGCCTGGAAAAGGATTTTGGCCTGTCCGACTACGATGCCGGCATTATCACCAGCTCCCGTGCCATGGCCGAATACTATGACGCAGTAGTTGCCACCGGTGCGGATGCGAAGCTGGCGGCTAATTGGATGATGGGCGACCTGCTGAAGAATTTGAACGCAGAAGCCATCGACATATCCAAGTCACCGGTGGAAGCGGAGCGTCTGGGGGAGATGATCCGGCTTATCGAGAAGGGCACGATTTCCTCCAAAATCGGCAAGAAGGTTTTCGCCGAGATGTGGACCTGCCCCGATGCTCCCGCCAAGATTGTGGAGGACAAGGGCCTGGTGCAGATTACAGATACTGGTGCCATTGAAGCCATCGTGGATCAGGTCATCGCGGATAACCCGAAGCCTGTTGAGCAGTACAAGGCCGGAAAGAAGAAGGCCATAGGTGCCCTTGTGGGACAGGTTATGAAGCAGTCCAAGGGCAAGGCCAATCCCCAGATGGTCAATGAACTACTGGCCAAGAAATTGGATAGCTGACAAAAAGTATATATGCTGCAGGGGCGCATAATTGCGCCCCTGCAATGTTCAGAAAGGAAACTTATGCAATATATCAGCCCTAACGCAGTGACCTGCCAGGCAGCCATTTTCGATTTGGACGGCACTCTTATTGATTCGCTGGAAGACCTGGCGGACAGTGCCAATGCCATGCTGGCAGGCTACGGATTCCCCTCGCATGACGTGGATCTCTATCGTCTCATGGTGGGCAACGGCTCCCGCAAACTGATTGAACGTTGCCTGCCGGAGGAAAGCAGGAAAGATGCCGCTTTTATTGATGAGGCACTGGCCAGATACAAGCAGGAATACGAAGTGCGCCTGACGACCAAGACCCGTCCTTATGCCGGTATCCTTACCATGCTGGCACGCTTGCGGGATATGCAGGTTCCCATGGCCGTCTGCACCAACAAACACCAGAGTGCGGCTGATGCCATCACGGCGGCGCTGTTTCCGGCGGGTACCTTCCGCGAGGTCATCGGCGACACAGAAGGCATGCCCCGCAAGCCCGACCCGGCTAAGGTGCTGAGGCTGGCAGAAAATATGGGGGTTAAGCCGGAAAAGGTCGCCTATTTCGGCGATACCAGCGTGGATATGGACACGGCGAAAAACGCCGGTGCGGTGGCCCTGGGAGTGACCTGGGGTTTCCGTAGCCGTGAAGAACTGGAGCAGCATGAAGCCAGGTTCATCCTGGATATGCCTGCGGAATTATTTACCAAAGTGGCCTTTGAAAAAGCAGGCAAGGAATAAGCTATGAAGCAGACAGTACCAGTCAGACAGGGACAGAATTACGAGATAGAAATAAACACCCTGGGCAGCAGCGGCGAGGGCGTGGGACGTTATGAGGGCTTCACGGTCTTTGTGCCCGGCCTGCTGCCGGGGGAGAAAGCCCTTGTGAGAATCACAGAGGTCAAGAAGACCTATGCCATAGGCAGTATCGCGGAACTCTTGCGCCGGAGCCGTGACCGTGCAGAGCCTCTGTGTCCTGTTTATGAGCAGTGCGGCGGCTGCCAGCTGCAGCATCTGAGCTATGAAGCCCAGCTAACGGCCAAGCGCCAGCAGGTCATTGACTGCGTGACCCGCATCGGCCATCAGCCGGGGCTTTATGTGGAGGAAACCCTGGGGGCGGAGAACCCCTGGAACTACCGCAACAAGATGCAATTTCCCCTTGGCAGGCGCAAGGGCAAGGCTCTGGTGGGCTGTTTTGCTAAGGGCAGCCATGATATCATCGACACCAGGGACTGCCATATTCAGCATGAATCCCTGAGCCAGCTTGCCAATGCCATGCGTGAAGCCGTGGATAAACTGCAACTGCCGGTCTACGATGAGGACAAGCACACAGGCGTCATGCGTCATATCGTGGGCCGTGTCGGCGAGCAGGGCGAGCTGATGGCGGTCATTGTCACTGCGACACGCAAACTGCCCAGGGAAAAAGAACTGGTGAATTTCCTGCGCAGGCAACTGCCTGGGCTGGTCAGCGTCCACCAGAACATACAGACCTATCACAATAATGTCATCATGGGCAGGGAGACCCGCCTCCTGTGGGGCCAGCCCACCATCAGGGATCGACTGGGGTTCCTGCACTTCCACATCTCCCCCCGCTCCTTCTTTCAGGTCAATACCCGCCAGGCGGAACTGCTCTACGGCAAGGCGCTGGAATTCGCCCAGCTTACGGGCCGGGAGATTGTCATTGACGCCTACTGCGGCACAGGCACCATCACCCTGTTCCTGGCCCGGAAGGCCCGCCAGGTCTATGGTATTGAGATTGTGAAGCCCGCCATCAAGGATGCCATCAAGAACGCCCGTGACAACAATGTAAAGAATGCCGAATTCATAGTAGGCGACGCCACGGAAGTCATGCCCCGTCTCTATCGCGAAGGCATCCGGCCTGACGTAGTAGTGGCAGACCCCCCCAGGGCAGGCTGCACCGAAACAGTCCTCAAAACCTTCGCCCAAATGCAGCCCCGCCGCATCGTCTATGTCTCCTGCAACCCGGCCACCCTGGCCAGGGATATGGAGATACTGGCAGGTCTGGGCTACAAGGCAGAGCAGGTTCAGCCCGTGGATATGTTTCCGCAGACGGCGCATGTGGAATGTGTAGTGTCGATACGTCGAGTAGAGTCTTGAAAGCATTGAAATAGAAGACTTGGCCGTGTGACAACACTGAGCCAGTAGGAGCTATTTGCGCAGAGCTATTTGTGTGCAAATAGCTTTTTACATTTTTCTGAACATAATGTTTTCTTTATGGCAGGAGCTTAGGGATTAGTGTATAATGGAAATGAAATATGAGGGTATAAAAGTTTACATGAGTATGAATAGAGCAGGCAGGAACGATATGAAGATGGAAGCTCAAATTGAGGATAAGCGTACGGACCAAAGGTATGGTGCTAACATCAATTTTGTTTTATAGGGAGGTATAGACTATGGCAACTTTGGCCACAGGCATGATGTTTTTACACATGACGCCATGCTGCCATATTATGGTGAGTCCTGTATTATCAAGGTTTAAGCAGTCAGAACACAGTACGTAGGCGTAATATGACGGATTTGAAATTCACTTTTAATATACAGTGAATCTCGTCAGGCAAGGAGGACTGGATTATGATACAGCATATTTCTGTAAGAGTACCGTGGCATGACAACGGCTGGGATGGTACTATCTGCCAGGATCCGGCGGGCAACTCTGCTTGCCTGAAACTGAAGAACATTGCTGAGAACCGCAACGACCGGATGGAAATAGCCATTCGTGGGGAACGCATGGAAGATCATATGGAAAAAGTATGCTGTATCGCCGAAGGCGGTGCCTTTATGTCGCCTGAGGATTTGACACGCAAGGCTGAGCATCCGTATGTCAGTACAAAAACACCTTCACATAGCCACTTGTTGCCAACGTCAGTAGTCTATCCAGCTTATAGCTTTCCTACAAGGCCGTTTGCCTGGTTGATGCGCGATTGGATTAAGGAAAGGGCTGCTACTTATGGCGTAGGTTATGATGATGACAGAGAACCAGAGATGCGCTTTACGTCTAATTGGGTGCAGGACGGAGACAATCATAAGGCCATCTTTGATTATTTCTACGGCGATGTCTACCCAGAAAAGTCGCTCTGCCTTGCTTATGCCAAGCAGGTGCCATTTACGGATGACCACAGGCGTGTAATCTTGGGCATGGGGCATGTGCGTAAAATCATACCAGCAAAGGAATATGACCATACTGATGCCGGACAACTGCGACCACTGATTTGGGAGACAATGGTCTGTCACACCATACGGTCAGAGCATAAAGATGGTTTTCTGATACCGTATCAGGAGATGCAGGCCTATGCAGACGAACACCCTGAATTCGATATGGAATCCATTATTGTCTATGCCCCTGCTTATGCCATGCCGGAATTCTCCTATGCCACGGAGCATGTCAGCTACGATGCAGTGATTGACGTAATTCTGTCATGCATCAAATCCTTTACCATCATCAATGAATGTTTGGATGAGGACTATAGCAATGTGCTATCCTGGTTAAACAGCCAGTTGGCTGAGGTCTGGGAGGAACGTGGTGCCTTCCCAGGTCTGGGGCCGATGCTTTGTGCATTCGGCGTGAAGCAGGGTGTCATGATGGCAAGGGAAATGCAGGATCGGGGCTTTGCAGAGGCGGATGTATGCGAGTGGGTGGATCATGTCATGGCTACACCGCAGAAATATCTGTCCAGCGGAGTAGCCAAGGGAGTAACGCCTATCCTGCGCAAGACATGGAAATCCCTGGGGCAGGAACGGCGGACTTTGTTCACACTGCTGGCAAGATTTACGTTGAGCCTGTCGCAGGCAGAGATGTTGTTTGAAGAAAATGAACGTCGCAAGAATGGGCTGGAGTGCTCAGATGCTGAAATAATTGCAAATCCATATCTGCTTTATGAGGAAACCCGCTTGAAACTGGAGGGCAGCTATATAGATATCTCCACGGTCGATAAAGCTGTCTTCCCTGTATCCTCTATCGCTGTGCTGTATCCGCTGGCAGAGCCTACAAAGCTTGCTTCTGATAATGATGAACGTCGTGTCCGTGCCCTGGCCATAGCTGTACTCGAAGCTGCGGCCCAAAGAGGACATACCTTCCTGCCTTGCAATATGCTGGTCAATTGGATGCAGAAGATCAATCTTGACCCGCCTTGTAAAGTGACGTCGGATATGGTAGCTGCTCTGGAAAAGTATATGGAGCAGCTAATCATGAAGCGTGAGATGAAGGATGGTACGGAGTACTACAAGCTCGTGCGCCTCCACAAGTTTGATCAGATTATAGAAAAACGTGTCAGTAAACGACTCGAGGCTGAAAAAATAGAAGTCCTGGCTGATTGGCGGTCTATGCTGGATGCTAAATTCAATTCGGAAGGTACGGAGAAGCTATCAATCGATGAAGAGCGAGCGCGGCAGGAAAAGGCTGCCGTGCTGAATGTACTGGCTGAATCAAGGCTTTCAGTGCTGGTCGGCAACGCAGGTACAGGAAAGACAACGGTACTGTCCGTACTTTGTAGCGAAGACTCCATCCGTACAGGTGGAGTTCTGCTTCTTGCACCAACGGGGAAGGCTACCGTGCGTCTTAAAGAGAGCGTGGGCAGTGATGATGACCATTTCGTATCATTGAATGTAGCACAGTATCTGGTTCGCAATAGTAGATTTGATTGGAATGACCTGAGATACAAACTGGCCAGGTTTACACCATCGGACGTGCCAGAAACTGTTATCATAGATGAAGCGTCTATGCTGACAGAGGAAATGTTTGGTGCAATCCTTGATGCAGTGGGCAGAAAAGCCAAACGCATAATCTTTGTGGGAGATCCCAACCAATTACCGCCGATAGGCGCGGGCAAACCATTTGTTGATTTGGTGAATTTACTGAAGGAGAAACTGCAGCCGGGTAAATTCCCACGCACCTGCGAATGCTACGGCGAGCTGATTGTAAATCGCCGTCAACAGCAGGGCGAACGGTTGGATGTGGCTCTGTCAAAGTATTTTACACGGACAGAAGATGTGCCAGACGACGATGATGTTCTGGCCGCTATTCAGAAAGGCAAGAGCAAGAATATTAGCATTGAGCGCTGGAATACCAGGGAAGAACTGGAAAGCAAGCTGCTAGATACTGTATCAGCAGTATTGGGCCTGCAAGGGCCAGATGATGTAGACGGTTTCAACCGCACGTTCGGTGCAGATGTTGGAGAATATGTGACCTTCTTCAATGCTGATGCCGCTACTCATGTCGATGATTGGGAAGTGCTGGCACCTGTTCGCAATATGCCTCATGGTGTACAAAACATCAATAATTTGTTCCATCAGAAGTATCGCCAAAGACAAATGGATATGGCCAAAGCACCATGGCGGAGCATACCCAAGGCTATGGGCGATGAAGGCATAGTGTATGGCGATAAGGTCATCAATGTCCAGAATAAGTCCAGGAAGTACTGGGATGTCGCAGATAAGGCCAATCATGATGGGTATGTGGCAAACGGCGAGCTGGGACTGGTTTGCGGCCTGTATGCCAGAAAAAAGCAGCCGAAGTATATGCATGTAGTATTTTCTTCGCAAAATGGACGTACATATTCTTTTGATGGAAGGGATTTTAACGATGAGGACGGTACACATACGTTGGAACTGGCTTATGCCTTGACGATACATAAGGCCCAGGGCAGCCAGTTTAAGACCGTCATTCTCGTTTTGCCGGCAACCTGTCGGATAGCGTCACGGGAGCTCATGTATACGGCAATGACGCGACAGATTGAGCGTATCATCATTCTTTATCAGGGTGAGCCATACCAGCTTTTGCAGTATGCGGATGAGGCTAATTCGGATATTGCCCGTCGCTTTACGGACCTTTTCGCTGATGTTTTCCCTGACAATGACTATAAGCCGCAGATTGTGGAGGTAAAGGGGACGTTCTTTGATGAGCGCTTGATTCACAAGACAGTGCGGGGAGAGCTGGTGCGTTCCAAGTCTGAAGTTATCATTGCGAATGCTCTTTTCTATAACGATATTGATTATGAATATGAGCCGGTGTTGGAGGTGGAGGGCCATGTAAAGCGTCCAGATTTTAAAATTTTGGATGGCGACACTGGAAAGGTTTGGTATTGGGAGCATTGTGGCATGATGACCGACCCGCGGTATAGGAAACACTGGGATGACAAAAAGAAGTTTTATGAAAAGAATGGCATAGTGGAAGGCAAGAACCTGATTGTGACCATGGATGATGAGCAGGGCGGTTTGGATGCCAGTGAAATCGATGAACTGATTAAAGAAACATTTGACCTTTGAGCATGATTGCAGCCCAATAGTGTGGAATGGGGGAATATAGCGGTGGATACAACTGCAATTACAAGTAAAATGAACGAATATATGTTTCGGTTAAATGGACAGCTAGGGCAGTGGCTTTCAGAGAAATTGCCTCAAATCACGGATAAATGGTGGCGTGAGCTTGTTTTTAGCAACCTGACATATTTGCAGCGTGATGCCGCTGAGAAAGGACATGTCAAGGAAATCAGTGGTTTGGATTTGGCTGCCAATTTGCGTATCATAGACAGGTGCTGGTTTGTACTTAGGAGTCGCTTCTTCTTGAATGATAAAGATAGGAAAAGCATCAGGAAAATGCAAGCCATCAGGAACGATTGGGCTCATATCGCTCCCGGTAAAATAACAAAAGAGAGAGTCACCACAAATGTACAGGTGATTATTGACTTGATGCAGGCTTTTGGGGCCTCGATGAAAGACACCGGGGATATGGAACGCTTTTCTCTGGATGTAGAAGATGATAAGAATATCAGCACAGAGCTAACTAAAACTACTGCCAAGCCTGCAGAGATTGCTGATAAGTTGTCACTGGAAACTGATGATAAAAGTCAAATACAGTTGGGCAGCATTGTCTGTCTGACCAGTAATGAGAGCAAGTCGGGGGCTGTCATTGGCATCAATGGCAATAGGTATACGGTATTCATCGATAACATGCCTAGTGTGTTTTACGCGGAACAGATCAAGTTGAAGCCGGTAGTGAATGAAATTGAGCGTTATGCCTCTTTGTCACAGGTGAGATCAGCTTTGACTGCGTATCAAATCAGTAATCCCGGTTCAGGCAGTCTATACTCGCTGAATGCAGCACGAATTGATTTTGTGCCGTTCCAGTTCCGTCCAGCCCTTAAAATGATAAAGGCCTATAGTCCACGAATTTTGGTCGCAGATGATGTAGGTGTCGGTAAGACAATTGAGGCAGGCCTTATCTTGAAGGAGTTGGAAGCTAGGCATGGTGAGGTATCAGTTCTCGTTATTTGTCCTCGTCCTTTGGTGGCAGAGCGGAAATGGCAGTTAGAGATGAAGCGTTTTGATGAGAACTTTACCCAGCTCGATGGCAAAGAGCTGGCAGAAGCTATTTCCGAAACTGACAGGGATGGTGAATGGCCAGAGCGTCATTCTAAGACTGTGATACCATATTCTCTCTTTAGTGAAGATTCTATATTGGGGCGGCAGTCCAGTACCAACCGGAGGCACAGGAACATGGGCTTGTCGGAGCTAGACCCGTTGCCTCATTTCGACCTTGTGATTGTAGATGAAGCTCATAACATCCGTAATCCGAATACCTGGGCCTACAGAGGCGTAGAGTTGTTCTGCAGGAGTGCGGATGCGGTTATCTTTTTGACAGCTACGCCACTTCAGAACAGTAACGACGACCTTTATACGTTGTTGAATCTTTTACGTCCTGATATGGTCATAGATAAAGATACATTCAAGACTATGTCTGCCCCTAACCAATATGTGAATAACCTTCTGCGAATATTACGCAGGCAAGAAAATGGCTGGCAAGCAGCAGGCAAGGCCGAAATTGAACATATACTCAGCACAGATTGGGGGCGGAATGTAATTCAGCATAGTCCGGATTTTGAGTATGTCTTCAATTTCATGGAGCAAAACAATCCTTCCAGGGAAGATAAGATGGATATTATTTCTCGTGTAGAGGGACTGCATTCCTTCCATACAATTATCAATCGTACACGTCGTAAAGATATTGAGGATTTCTGCGTACGTAAAACTCAGACATTGGATGTGCCTTTCAGTGAAACGCAGCGTGAACTCTATGATTCGTTGCTGACTTTCGAGAAAAGAGCATTGTCAAGGCTACATGGCAGTCGTGGTGCGCGTTTTATGATGTGTACTATTATGCGTCAGGCTGCTAGTTGTATTTATGGTCTGGCTCCCTTCATGGAAGACTTAGTACAAAAGCGCCTTAAGCAGATACAAGACGATGGTGAGTTATATGAAGAAGAATTCACTCTGACCAATGATGAAGAGAAATCCTTATGGAAACTGGCAGATGAAATTAAGTCCCTGTCCCGCAACCTGCCTGATGACGATCCAAAGTTCGATAAAATGCTGGAGGCAATCCAGCAGAAACAGAATGAGGAAAATAATCGTGTGATTATTTTCAGCTCTTTCCGTCACACGTTGCGATATGTGCGCGAAAAGCTGATGCGGGCAGGACTGCGCATTGGTCAGGTAGATGGATCTGTTCCCGATGAAGAGCGTTACGCTCTGCGCAAGCGCTTCCTGCTGGACAGATCCGATAGTCATGCTATTGATGTCCTGTTGTTTAGTGAAGTCGGCTGTGAAGGCTTGGACTATCAGTTCTGTGACACAATGATTAACTATGATTTACCGTGGAACCCTATGCGTATTGAGCAGAGAATCGGACGTATCGACAGACGTGGTCAAAAGAGTGATACTGTCAGGATTTACAATATGATTACCCAGGACACTATAGATGCCGTTATTTATGAAAGATGCCTTTTGAAGATCGGTGTCTTTGAGGCCAGTATCGGTGACTGTTCGGAAATCTTGGGAGATATCAGTGATAAGATTTTGCAAATCATGTTTAACCCGGAACTTTCTGAACAAGAACGTCAGGCAAAGATTGAGCAGATGGCGGATAATAAGGTAATGAAAGTACAGGAGTTGCAACGCTTGGAGCATGAAGAGAAGTCGTTGTATGGTTTCGATCTATCTTCATATATGCTTGATAAGGATGTCCAAGGCGCAGAGAATCCTTGGATAAGTCCGACAAGCTTCCAGGAATTGTTGACTGCCTATTTGAATGATGTTTTGGGTGAAGGAGAATACATCCTTGGTAAGCAGGAAAAGAAAACCTTACGACTATCAGCTGATAAACGTCAAAAATTATTGGCCGATTTGATAGAGCAGCCTACCAGTAGCAATAATTATGCCTTTAAGCTCTGGAAATCATATTTGAAATCCAATTCTCCGAATCTGTCAATAACCTTTGACAGCCAGACAGCAAAGGATAATCGTGAGATTACTTTCCTGACCCAGATGCACCCGCTGATTGTACAGGCTGCAAGACATGAGTCCAGTGAGCAACCTTGCAAGCTTGCCATCGAGGTTAGTGATTCTGAGATTAAGCCGGGGGAGTATGAGTTTTTGGTTTATGCCTGGAAATATATTGGGCTGCGTCCTGACATCAAACTGGTGGCAGTAAGCAATGAGCCGAGCGTTGAGCAGAACGTACTGTCTTATTTGCAGTATGCAGCTGAATATGAAGGTGATGGACTTAACCATGATGCTGGCTGGGATAGTATGGACTCCCGTCACTATGAGCGTTGGCAGGAGGCTAAGCAGAAGTATACTGATGATGTTCATGCTGAATGTGAATATAGACAGGAGCAACTGCAGCACTCCTGGCATCAGCAGGAGACCATACTTAAGAATCAGATTAATGCAGCAGAGGATGAACGTATACGTCGTATGCGTTCATCACAGCTAGAAAATACACGGCTGAAATACGAGAAGCAAGTCAAGAAGCTTGATGACATTACTGTGCAGGCTGATATACATACGAGGGTGCTTGTTAAAGGCTTGCTTAGGGTTGATGGATAACAGGGATAAGAGATAGGCGGTACGGTGATGGATAGCATAAGCGATATTTTCAATAAGTATGCAAACATTGAAGCAGGGGATTTAAGCAGCAATCAGAAACGACAGTTGTATGATCTGTTGGGGACAATGCAGCCTGAGGCATTGAAGACTTTGGATGAGCATCGAATGTATGTGCAGATTCTGCAAAAATTCAGGCAGTCCAGCATGGATGACATGCGCTTGAATGGCAAGAAATTTATCAAAACATTAGAATCATTGCTTTCTGTAGGTGAAGACGGTGTTTATTCCAATAATCAACGCTTCATTTATGAGTTAATTCAGAATGTCGATGACTGTGAATATGAAAATATGAGTGATGCCAGCCTGGAGATACAGTTCAAGTATACTAATGAGCCTGGCAAAGTTATCCTTACCTACAACGAGAAAGGCTTTACGCCAGGGAATGTGTTTGCCATTACTGGTATTGCGGAAGCCTCAAAAAACATTTCGGCTGATAAGGTAGAAATAGGCGAGAAAGGCATAGGTTTCAAATCGGTTTTTGGCATAGCAGATAAAGTGCGCATTGAGAGTGGCATGTTCGCTTTTGAACTGCACAAAGATAATTTTACCGTACCAGTGCCATGTTACGATGGCTTTGAGCCTGTTCACGGTACCAGGATGACACTTTTTATGCCAGTGCTGAAATGTCGTGATCTATATCGCAGCCTTGCCCAACAGTACATCAAGCCAGATGCTGCGCTAAACAGGAATCCTATCTTGTTCCTGAATAAGCTGACTCATTTGAAAATGTTTTTTGATGGCTTCCGTTATTTGGAATTCGATGTTCAGCGTGCTGAGCCAGAGATAAGAGGTAGCCTCCTATTTGAAGCAATGGTATCTGTTTCTGTAGATATGAAAGATACTCATAATGGTATTGACCGCTCTGAGAAAAACGAGATTATGTGCCATAGATATACCGAGCCCATCATTTATGGACGTAGGGAGTGTTTGGCTCGTTATGGCGATGATGCTCCATTCCAGGAAAGACGACACAATCTGATAATGGTATTTCCAGTTCTGGGCAAAGGGTTGGAGGAATACAATGGTGTAATGTATTCTTTTCTCCCTACACAAGTTAAAGTCAATGCTCCTATTGTGATGCATGTTCCTTATAAACTTGATGGTTCACGTGAGTTCGTAGATCCGCAGGGTGAAAATGATTGGTTTACATATACAAATTCCCGACTGGCTGATTTCTTGCATAAGGTTTACCTAGATTTTGCTCATGTCATAAAAGAAAATATAGTTTCATACATCCCATCACATAATAAGTATTTCTTTATCCGTGATAATGAAAAAGTAACAGCACTCTGCACAGAAGAACTTCGTAGCACCAGCCTCTATAGAGATAAGATTTTCTACACGACAGACGGTACATTTGAATCGGCTGTCAATGTAGTGGCCTTTGCTAAAAATGAAGCAATTGCCGATCAGCAAGAGGTGTATAGCCTTTTGGGACATAAGTATAAGCTCTTTATACCACCTAGACCTATGGATATGAGCCAATATGGTGTTAAGGTCATAGAGAACGTCAGGAAACAACTTTTCAAAAGGGCAATGGAAGATGAATCAGTTACAGATGATATATTTTCTTGGTTGGAACAACCAGGGCAAGATACAAACTATGTAAAAATGCTGACTGAGGTAGAACCTGTAATACTGAGTAAAAAACAAATCGCAGCTATTGCAAAGTATCCGTCAGTAATGCAGGGGCTCAGGCAACGTGCCCATGACGCTATTGCCTATGGACGATCCATGGGTGTAACAATTAAGGATAAAGGTATGGTTCATCTGCCTGATACGGTAAAAGAGAGTATTGCAGATGCAGTAAATATGGCAGATTTGGATGGTGCCTATAGTGCATATCTCAAGAAAATTGAATTGAATCTTTTTGGCTTAGAAGGTGTGAAAGGTGAATTCGCTCTGGCTGCAAGCAATGGCATAGTAGTTTCTGTTGAAACAGCTTTGAGTTCCTTTGCGGCTTTTTCCCGCAGATTTGATTCGAGGAAAACATTTACAGCTTCACTGGAAATACGCCAGGCAACAGAAAGGCTGAATGCCGTTGATAATCAGAATATGACGAAAGATGAGTATCTGAATTTGTTGCGTGGTGTTAGAAATAGTTTATGTAGTGCTTTTGGCGAAAGAATGTACAATAGCTACATACGTATTATCAAAGAGGCGGGAGCAGATAAGAAGCGCTTTCTTAAGGAACTGCTGCAAAATGCTGATGATTGTATTTACCCGGATGGTGTAGTGCCGGAGTTCAAATTGGATGAAGAAGAATCTGTCCTTAAAATTTCATATAATGAGCAAGGATTTACCAGGGATAATGTACGTGCTATTACAGCAATAGGGGAATCTACCAAGAATTTACTTCTGTCAGGTGATAAGCGTTCTATAGGTGAAAAGGGAGTTGGATTCAAATCTGTCTTTGGTGTTGCAGAATCAGTAGATATTCATAGTAATGGTTTCGACTTTAGGCTAACAGAAAATAAACCGACAGTTCCAGACCGTTGCGATTCAATGGAGGTGTCGGAAGGAACTGTCATGATTTTTAGAATGAAGCCAAATGCAAGACCAAAACTCTCAAATGCTAGGATACTGCAGCTTTGCATGTGCTTGCGTCAATTAAAAAGCTTGTATATCTATGCTCATCATGTGACAATTCTTGACAAAGGAAATAGTAGAATCGTGACGATTGATGGTATTCAGCATAAATATAAAAGATTTGAATATGTTTTTGCTGTCAAGGATAAAACTGCAATCAAAGAGCGTAACAAGGGTGGCAGGCAAATCAGTGCAGAGCAGAAGATTGTTTGCTATATTCCAGAGAAAATAAAAGACCAGCCTTGTTATGTATACTCTGGCCTTCCTGTAGAGGGCGTTACCAGTTTGGTGCCGTTGATTATAGATGCACCGTTTGAGCTCACTACTTCCAGAGAAGAAATTTTGCAAAACAGCTGGAATGATGTTGTTAAAGAGCATATGTATAACGCCATACTGTCTTTGATGAAATCTGAAATGGCTTCCGGCATGGAAATTATGCGTTACATTTATTTCCGTGCACAGGGCGGTCAGGTTGTCACATGGGGCAATTTCAATGTACCATATCTGAATAATGCTGAGTTACCGGAAATGTTGAAGAAACAGGTCATATTGCCTGTGCTAGGTATGAATAATCATGTCTCTGCGATGCAAGGGTGTAAGGTTATACCTGATTTTATAGCCAGGATAAACCGAGAAACAAATATAACAGGCCATTTTAAGGGCAATATACTGGACACTGTAGGTAAAACTCAGTATGTGCCGTTACTGGAGAGCATTGGTTGTGTAAAGGTATCTGGCCAAGAAATACTGTCATGTTTGAAGAAAATTGTTGAAACACATATACAGGATACTGTGTTTAGGGATGGACTTTATGCTTATTTATCCAACAACCAAGGTAATATCAGTTTCGATGGCATTGGTGAGGGAATACTGGAACTACCAGTATTCCCTGTGAAAGTCCGTGGAGGTACTGATTATATTCAGTACGCTGATAATTTGTATACTGCAAAAGGAAAAATCTCCAATGATGAGTATTGGATATTGAATGAAGAAATTATGCCTGTGACATTGGCAGATAAAATTCTGGATAAGTATGGCCGAGTAAATGCTTTGACGCAGGAAGTCTTTGATTCAAGATACCAAAAAAATCTTGAAGAATTGATACAAGGGCATAATGACGACAAGGATGTCGCTATACATTTGCTACAGGAATATGAAGATAATCATAGTGCTTTGGTTAAGTGCAGAAATGCTCTGCGAGGTTTGAGAAATCAAATACCGATGAAGATGGAGGATGGTTCTTATAAAAGAGGATATAAGTTCTTGAATCCTACAGAGCAGGTATTTGCTGGGAAACTCATGCATGGTCTTATTGTTGATAGGCGTTTTGCTAATTTGGCTGGTTTTCTAGAATGTGGCGATGTTCTGAAAATCCATTATAATGAGATGGACAATATTACGTATTTGGAAGATGAGGATATAGAGGACTTGCATTGTGGACAGTATGATGTTGGTGGTGGCTTCGAGTACTTCTATGAAATAATTAGGAATGTAGTCAGCCAGGGATTAGTTTCTGATGAGCAAATTGAAAAATATAACCTGAATTTTGGTATGCCAATCGAAACAGACCTAGATACGAATGAGCCCTTTCCTGCTCTAAGAGTGAAAAATGCAGAGAAGTTAAAAAGTCATATCCAAAAATTGTGGGAAAACCCAAATCCTTATGTCGAGAAGAGGTATATCCAATGGCTTCCTAGCCATGCTTTGGAAAAGAGAAATTACACAACAGGTATGTATAAAAGTCATTCCGGTGTGGATAAATCTTTTTGTCAAATGTGCAAAAAGAAATACAACAACAAGTATATTGAGCTGAATAATATCGAAAAACTTCCAGTATATGCGTGGAGCCAGATGTATTTGAATCTTTGCCTAACTTGTAGCAAAGACTATATCGAGCTACGTAATAACGATGCGTTATGGGGGCAGTTTATAGCTGGAATCATGAATGTTAATCCTATGAGTGCTGATTGTTTTGATATACGTATCGGTGATAGTACAATTACTTTCACAGCAACTCACTTGGCGGAGGTGCAGGAAATACTGAAGCAAGAGGGTTGGGGCAAGAAAGCACCTAAACGTAAACCAAAGTTGGGTAATTCAAGTGATGATGAATTGGTCAGTAATAAAGAATAATTCAAACCTTGCACCACAAAATTACGCAAAAATATCATTGCATTTAGGTGTGGCATAGGAGTACTAGGCTCCAAATAGGCACTCTTATGCACACTGTTTCAAATATCTATTCCATAAACTGGGACGGATGCAGAAGGTAGATGTGTCAAGGATTCAGTACTACGATGTGGGCGTTGTTGTAAGACTGGAATATCGTATGCGTTTTATACATACAACCTATACAAAATTCCTAATTGCATTACAACGCATGTGGAAGCTAGCGTGAAACTTGTCAGAGCAGATCTTCTGTGATAAGTAAGGGCAGATACACAGCATTTCACTGTGCGCGTTTGTAATGCCCGCTTTTCCCGCCGCTTTTTTCCTCCAGGTGGATGTCTGTGATCTCCATGCCCTTGTCCAGGGCTTTGCACATGTCATAGATGGTGAGCAGGGCAGTGCTGACGGCGGTGAGGGCTTCCATTTCTACTCCGGTTTTGCCAGTTATCCTGGCAGTGGCGGCTGCTTCTACGGCGCAGTCTTCCGGCAGCAGGGTGAATTCCACGCTGACGCCGGTGATGGGCAGGGGGTGGCAGAGGGGGATGAGGTCGCTGGTTTTTTTGGCTCCCATGATGCCCGCCAGCCTGGCCACTCCCAGCACATCACCCTTTGCGGCGGTGCCCCGGACTATTGTCTCGTAAACCTGGGGGCTGACCTTGATGCGGCCCCTGGCTGTGGCAATCCGCAGGCTGTCTGCTTTGGAGCTGACATCCACCATATGGGCCTGTCCCTCGCTATCGAAATGGTTGAGGGCAGGCTTTTTTTCTGTCAGCGTCCCATGAGAAAGAGACATAATTCCACCGCCTTTTCCGTGTTGTCCAGGTGATATTCATATAGCTCAGTTGCCTTTGTCTGGGGGGCAAAGGTAAAGAGGGCGACTGCATCCTCCCCCTTCAGAGGCTCTCCCTTGCCACGCCAGAGGGAGATGGCGGGCATGGTGCCGTGGCTGCGGCTTTCTGTAAGGAGCAGGTCAATCCCGTCCATCTTGGCGGCTATAGCCTCCAGGCTGGCTCTTTTTTCCGTCCTTTGGCTGAGGAACCAGCCCTTGGGGGAAACTACGGCTACGCTTTGGGCACCGGCCTGGGTGAAGCGGAAACTGTCTTTGCCCTCCATATCCAGAGTGAAGCCGTGGCTGTCGCTTTTCACTACTCCTGCCTTTATTCCCCGTGCTGCCAAAGAGGGCAGAAGCCTTTCTATGAAAGTGGTCTTGCCGGTGCCGGAGGCGGGGGCAGTGACGGAGATAAGGGGCACCTTGCGGTGCAGGTTGGCAAATCTTCCCTGGGCCAGCCGCCAGTCAGCAGGGGTGTTCACGTTGAAAAAATCAGCAGGGGAGCCGGTGTATTCCCTTTGGGCATGGGCAAAGGCAGCCAGAACCTGCCGAATTTTCCGTATATCTTTTTGCAGGGATGTTTGAAAATAGGGAGCAGTTTCCTTGCGGTAGAAAGCCGCCAAAGGCTGCAGCCTGCCTGATGCCTTGGGCAGCAGGGCAAGATCGGCGGAGGCAAGAGCGTTTCCGAAGCGGCAAAGCTCCTCTAAATCCAAAAAGGGCATATCTCCTGCCACTGCCAGGGCATAAGGGGAACTGATAAGGCTAAGTCCCTGGGCCAGCCCGGACACGGGGCCAAGTCCCGGCCTAACGTCAAAGGCAAGGGAGGCAGCGTATTTTTTCGCCAATTCGTCAAGAAAGGGGGAGGGGGCTTCGGCGCAAAGGAAGATTTCCCTGAAACCTGCTTTTTTTCCCTTGGCCAGGGTGATTTCCAGCAGGGGCAGCGTCCCAAGTTTCAGCTCTCGCTTGTCCCTGCCCAGGCGGGAACTTTTGCCCCCTGCGATGATCAGCAGGGTCAGCTCCTTTGGATTCATGGCATACTCTCCCTTACTTGCGGGCGCATTCCCCGGTTTCCCCCCGCAGGATGTCTAGGCCGTGCCCAAGGGTTGGCAGGATAAAGCCCAGGCATTCCTCCACAGCCTTGGGACTGCCGGGGAGGTTTACGATGAGGCTGCGTTTGCATATTCCTGCAGCAGCCCGGCTCAGCATGGCTCTGGGGGTGATTTTCAGGGACAGGGCACGCATGGCCTCGGGGATGCCGGGAGCCAGTTTCTGGCAGACCTCCAGGGTGGTCTCCGGGGTTACGTCCCTGGGGGAAAAGCCTGTGCCGCCGGTGGTGAGGATAAGGGCTATGCCAAGATCGGCATATTCGCGCAGCTTGGCAGCCAGTTCCTCCTTTTCATCCGGCAGCATGGACCTGTATACTTTTGTGTAGCCTGCTTCTTTCAGCATGGCCTCTGCCTTGTCCCCGCTTTTGTCCTCCCGCTCGCCTTTGGCTCCCTTGTCGCTGGCAGTGATGACTGCAGCCTCCAGAGGGAGCTTGTCTTCTGTGAGGGAAAGGGTGTCACCGGCTTTCAGGGTGCCGCCATGGAGTACCCTGCCAAAGACCCCTTTCCGGGGCATGATGCAGTCTCCCACCCGCTTGAAAATCTCGCAGTGGCTGTGGCATTTTTTGCCAATCTGGGTTATTTCAAAGAAGACCTCTCCGGCCTGCAGCCGGGTGCCTATGGGCAGGGTGTCGAAGGGGATGCCCTCAGCCACGATATTTTCCCCGAAATCACCGAATTCCACCTCGCCCCCCCGGCGGCGGAAGTCCTCGATTTCTTCCAGTGCCAGGAAGCTTACCTGCCGGTGCCAGTCTCCGGCATGGGCATCACCTTTGAGGCCGTGTTCTGTCACAAAGAAAGCCTTTTCTACGGGCCTTTTGGCGGTGCCTTTTTTTTCGCTGATGCAGATTGCCTTGATTTTGCCTGTACTCATGATTAGCCTCCCACCTGATACATATAGCGGCTGTCCCGCTCTCTTTGTTCCTGTGCGGAAAAACGGTGCTCCGCAGGTTTTCTCCTTACCGCTTCCGCGATAGCACGGGTCAGTTCCTCATCTGTCGCTCCCTGCCTGATGAGCCCCCGCAGATCCAGCCCCGCAGAGCTGTGCAGGCAGAGCTTCAGGAAGCCCTCGGCGGTGAGCCGCAGGCGGTTGCAGGAGGAGCAGAATTTATGCTCCATGGCGTCTATGAAGCCGATTTTTCCTGCAAAGCCGGCGGGCCTTACATATTCGGCAGGCCCCCAGAGGCTTTCACGGGCCTTGGCTTCCTGCAGGGGGCCGAAGGATTCTTCCAGGATTTTTCGCACCTCTGCCATGGGGATTCTTTCCAGCCCCGTCTCGTAGGCACAGCCCACGGGCATCAGCTCAATGAAGCGGACATTTACCTCCTCCCTGCGGGCAAGTTCTGCCAGCCGGGGAATGTCCTGTTCGTTTATGCCTCTCAAGGGCACGCAGTTGATGCGGGTATGCCTGAACCCTGCTTCTTTCAGGGCAGCCAGGCCGGAGAGGACAGCGGGCAGGGAAGGACGGCGGGTCAGGCGGAAGAATGTTTCTTCATCCAGTGTGTCAAGGCTGACGTTGATATAGTCCAGCCCCGCTTGCCTGAGTTTCCCTGCCATCTGGGGCAGCAGTACGCCGTTGGTGGTGAGGACTGCCACCTCTATGCCGGGAACCTGCTTGATTGCCCTGATAAGCTCCAGAATGCCCTGCCTGACAAGAGGCTCGCCTCCGGTCAGGCGGATCTTTCTGGCACCCAGGCGGGCAAAGCAGCCTGTCAGCCGCAGGATTTCCTCAAAGGTGAGTATGTCCTCATGTCGAAGCTTGGCTATGCCTTCTTCCGGCATGCAGTAGCGGCAGCGCAGGTTGCAAAGGTCTGTGACGGAAATGCGCACATATTCTATGTGCCTGCCTAAATCATCGTACATGGCCTTACCTCACAGCAGCAATACTTCTACCCTGTCGCCGGGGAGAAGCTTGCCCGTGCCTGGCGGCAGGTCAATCAGGGCGTTGCAGCCGACGGCGGAGAACAGGGAGCCGGAGGAGTGCTGGCCGGGCAGGCTGACGGTGCCGGCAACCACATCAAAGCGTGCGCGGATAAAGCGCCTGCCCCGGCTCTCCTTGGGAAAGGCATCCTTCAGGGTGGCCTTTACCCTGGGGAGGGGGCGTGGCAGGCGTCCTGCCAGCTTGTCTATCAGGGGGCGGGCGATGAGCTCGAAGGTGGTGCAGGCGGCAAAGGGATTGCCGGAAAGAGCCACCCCTAAAGACCTGTCCCCTTCATAGGCCAGCAGGGGATAGCCGGGCTTCATTTGCACTCCCCAGAAAAGCCGCCGGGCAGGCAGGAGCCTTATAACCTCATGCATGATATCTTTTTTCCCTACGGAAACCCCGCCGGTGGTGAGAAGAAGGTCTGCCCAGTCCTGGTGGGGACGCAGCTCAGCCGATGCCCGCTGGGGCTCATCGGGGATGATGCCCAGGATTATTGTCTCTGCTCCAAGTTCTTGCAGCCTGGCTGAGAGCAGGTACAGGTTGCTGTTGTAAATCTTGCCGGGGGCTAGTGGCTCCCCTGGCTGCAGCAGCTCGTCCCCTGTGCCTCCCAGCACAATGCGGGGGCGGCGAAAGACTTTGGCCTTTGCCCGGCCCTGGCTGGCAAGCACACCTATGCGGGGCGCGTCAAGGATTTCCCCTTGCCTTACAAGCAGGGCTCCCTGCTTGACATCCTCACCGGCAAAACAGTAGTTTTCATGGTGCCGGAGGGCGTAGGGGACAGACAGTACCTCTCCTGTAGCCTGTACATCCTCCTGACGTATCACCGCATCCGTGCCCTGGGGCATGGCCCCTCCCGTCATGATGCGCAGGGCCTCCCCGGAATGAATGGTGCCGGAAAAGAAGTCCCCCGCACATTCTTCCCCCACAATGCGCAGCCGGACAGGGGACTCTTTCGTTGCTCCAGCGGTATCCGCGGCTATGAGGGCATAGCCGTCCAAGGGGGAGCGGTCAAAGGGGGGATTGTCAAACTCCGCCCGCATATCCTCTGCCAGGGTGCGGCCCAGGGCTTCTGAGAGGGGAATTTCATCTGTCCCGGCGGGGCTGGATGCCCTAGAGAGCAGTAGCTCCACGGCCTCTTCCAAGGTGATTCCTTCCATGGCTCTCCCTCACTTTCCGAAGCCGCAGTTGGGATAGTGGCAGACCTTGCAGTTCCGGCACAATCCCCCGGCTCCCAGACGGCGGATATCGCGGCGCGTGATCTCTATGCCCGCCACTAGCCTGGGCAATACGATGTCAAAGATGGTGGCGGGGCAGTACATGACGCAGCCCGGCAGGCCCAGGATGGGCACCCGTTTTTCCCCTTTGGTGAGATAGGCCAGCATGAACATGGCTCCCGGCAGCACCGGCGCTCCGTAGGTGACGACCTGCGCTCCCGTGGCCTTGATGGCGGCGGGGGTGCGGTCATCCGGGTCAACGCTCATGCCTCCGGTGCAGAGAATCATATCCATGCCCAGTTCCAGCAGGCTGTTCACTTCCTTCAGGGTGCAGTCCGTGCTGTCATCTGACAGGCGGTGCTCGTCAACCTTGAGGTGGAACTTTTTCAGCTTGGCTTCGATTACGGGGGTAAAGGTGTCCTTTATAAGTCCCTTGAAAACCTCGCTGCCTGTGGTGACTACCCCCACTTTCAGGGGCCGGTAGGGATGAAGCTCCAGCAGGGGGCGGCCTTCTGCCACTCTTTTAGCTTCCTCCATTTTCTCCCTGGCAATGGTGAGGGGGATTACCCGCATGCCTGCCAGCTTCATGCCGGCTGTAACGGGCATATGGGGGGGAAGGGTGGCGATGGTGATATCATCCAGGTCGTTGAGGGCATTCAGCCTGTCAATGTCGATTTCCAGCACCCCGTCATAGGCGGCGGTGAGTTCGATTTTCCCTTCCTTCGGCTCCGAGGCAGTCATGCCTCTGCCCTGGGCAAGCTCTTTGAGGATTGCGGCGGCTTCGTCCTCATGGAGTATACTGCCGTCATTTTCCCAGACAAAGAGATGTTCTTTCCCCATGGAAAGGAGCACGGGAATATCTTCTGCCATCACCACATGCCCCTTGCGGAAGCGGGGGCCTTTGGCGACTCCTTTGATAATTTGGGTCAGGTCATGGCAGAGGATATGGCCGATGGCTTCGGTGGTCTTGATTTCTTTCATTGGTTCTCTCCTAAACAGTTGTGCAGGCCGTACCTCATCCGCCCCTAACGGGGCACCTTCCCCAGAGGGGAAGGCTTTTTGGTTCCCCAGGCATTCATGGCCAGTATGAAGACCAGGGAGAATAAGACAAGGCTCACTGCCCACTGCATGGCCAGGTCGTAGTCATTGGCCTGGACAGCGGCGTAGATGGCGGTGGACATGGTTTGGGTGCGGCCCGGGATATTTCCGGCGAACATGATGGTGGCGCCGAATTCTCCCATGGCCCGGGTGAAGGACAGCACCAGCCCCGCCAGGATGCCGTGGCGGGCATTGGGGATGAGCAGGTGCCAGAAGATACGCCACTCGCTCACCCCCAGGGTGCGGGCGGCATAGATGATATTGGCATCCAGTCCCTCAAAGGCTCCCCGTGCGGTGCGGTACATTAGGGGCAGGGATACCACCACAGCAGCTATCACCGCCGCCTGCCAGCTAAAGACCAGGCTGAGGTCAAACTGCAGCAGGAATTTCCCTATGGTGCTGCGCTTGCCGAAAAGCAGCAGCAGGAAGAAGCCCACCACCGTGGGAGGCAGTACCAGGGGCAGGGTGATGACAGCATCCATGAAACCCCGTCCCCTGTCCATGCGGATAACCCCATAGGCCAGGGCCAGCCCCAGGAAGAAGGTGATAAAGGTGGCGGCAGCAGCGGTTTTGAGTGTGATGATCAGGGGACTGAGCTCCATCGGCTGCACACCTCAGCTTTCCATAACCATTATCTGCTCGGGGGGGAAGTAGAGATACAGCTCCCGTCCTTCGAGCCGCTGCCATTCCTCCTTGGCCAGCTCCCAGCGCAGGGGGGCAGCCTCACTGCCCAGGGGGCGAACCATGACTATGTAGGAGAAGATGTCTTCGATGATCTGCACCGCTTCCATGGGAAAGACATTTTCTCCTGCTGCTGATTCCCTGGCCTGGAGGAAATGGGCGCGGATGCCAGCATATTTTGTCCCTTCCGGGGGAGGCTCTGCCGTTTTGAGGGTCAGATTCCAGTCCACCGCATAGATATGCTCCCCGTCCTGCCTGCGGGCAGCGGAAATATTTTTGCAGCCCGTCAGCAGGGTGGCGGCAAGGGTGCCGGGGTGACGGAAAAGTTCTTTCTTATCTGCAGGCGGCTCCATGGCTCCCCGGTTGATGACAGCCACCCTGCTGGCCAGCCGGTAGACCTCCCCCCGGTCATGGGATACCAGAAGGGCTGCCCCTCCGTAGGAGGGCAGGATCTCCATCAGCTCCATTTCCATCTGCCATTTGAGATAGCTGTCCAGGGCGGAGAAGGGTTCGTCCAGCAGCAAAAGCCGCGCTTTTGAAGCCAGGATGCGGGCCAAGGCCGCCCGCTGCTGCTGCCCCCCGGAAAGGGCGCCCGGATAGGCATTTTCCAGCCCTTCCAGATAGAAGCGCCGCAGGAGGCCGTGTGCCCTCTGCTTCTTCTCAGCTTTGCTCCCCTCCATGACGAAGCACAGATTCTCAGCCAGGGTCATATTGGGAAAGAGGGCGTAATTCTGGAACAAATAGCCCACCTGCCTCCTTTGGGGAGGCAGGTCGATGTCCTTTTTGCTGTCAAAGAGAATTTCCCCGTCCAGCAGGATGCGGCCCCGGTCAGGCCTTTCGATGCCCGCAATACATTTCAGGGTCATGCTCTTGCCGCAGCCCGAGGCGCCCAGGAGGGCGAAGACTTCATCACGCAGGGTGAAGTCAATTTGCAGGGTAAAGTCTCTGAGTTTTTTTTCGATGCAGACAGACAATTCCATGGCAGCTCACTTACAAACAAATCCGTGTTTTTCAAAGATAGCCCTGGCTCCTTCAGAGGCGGCAAAGTCCAGGAAGGACCTGGCTTCATCAACATGCCTGGAGGATTTGATAACGGCGGCAGGGTAGATGACCGGTTTATGGGAGCCCTCGGGAGCTTTGGCAACAACCCTCACTTTAGGCTCAATGGCCGCGTCTGTGGCGTAGACCACACCGCAGTCCGCCTCTCCGGCTGCCACCCAGGCGAGTACCTGGCGCACATCGGAGCCGTAGACAGCCTTTTCCCTGACCTCTTCCAGTATGCCAAGCTTAGCGAGAATCTCCTCGCCGTACTGTCCCACGGGAACTCCCCTGGGTTCGCCCAGGGCAATGTGCTTAAGCTCCGGCCTGGTGAGGTCATTGAAGGAGCTTAGGCCAAGGCTGCTGTCCGTGGGTACAATCAGGACCACGGCGTTTTCCAGCAAATCCCTGCGGGTACCGGGGGCAAGGTTGTCTGTCTTCTCCAGGGCATCCATCTGCTTCCGGGCGGCAGAGAAGAATAAATCCGCCTCGCCGCCGTTTTCAATGGCCTGCTGCAGGGCGCCGCTGCTGCCGAAGTTAAAAGTGAGTGTCACCTCCGGGTGCTTTTCCCGGTAAACTTCTGCCAATTCCTTCATGACATCCGTAAGGCTGGCGGCTGCTGCCACATGCAGCTCCACCCTGGGGGCGGAGTTAGCTTTCTGTGGCGGGGAGGCGGGAACTGTCTTTTCACCGCCGCAGCCTGTCAGCAGGAGGGCGGCCAGGGCCATGCAGAGAAGAATAGGATTTTTTTTCATGCAGACTATCCCCTTTCTTTGGGCAAGAAAAAAGACCGTCCCTCCGCGGTCGCAAAAAGACAGTCCTCGCCCACTGCATGATGGGGGGCCATCTCTCCTTTTCAAAGCGGAAGGCCAGGGGATTTCTCCCCAAACCCTGTGGACGCAGAGCGCCCAGGCGCAGCATCATGGCAAAGCCTGCTTTAGATGCTTTTGCTCGGAGGGATATTCTATGAATTTTTTAGGAAATTCCTTTTTCTTAATTTTATAACGGTTTTGGCAGGTTGGCAAGGGGGAATTTGGTATGTTTATTTCGCTACAGTTCCTAGGGCGTGTTGATTAATTCGCTCAGCCCATCTTCACGGGTCTTGACTGCCCCTGCTGCGTTGACAAATCCTCAGCATAGCCCCACTATGCCTGCGGTTTGTCGCCTTGCATGGACAGCCAATCCCCACAAATCTGGACTAAGCTCATTTAATCAACACGCCCTAAGCAGGAACTGCAGGAGGCCTTGAAGAATTGAGAGGCATGGCAAATAGTTTTTTTTGGAAGGGAGGGATGTATATGGCTCTTGGCAGCATGCTGCTGCAAATGAAGCCCGAAGCTGAGAAGAACCTCAGAAGCCGCCTGGCGGAGCTTCCGGGCGTAAGCGTGGAAGAACGCACTCCCGGCGGGGAACTGGTGCTGGTGGCGGAGACAGAAGACCTGGCCGCCCTGCACAAGCTCAGCCGGGAGATAGAGCAGCTTCCGGGGGTGCTGGGGCTGTACCCCAGCTATGTCACCACGGAGGATGAAGGAGAGTAAGCATGGTTATGGAGCCGGTCAGCCGGCTCTTTTTTTGCAAATAGTGACTATGGCAACATATAACGAATTATAAAAATTGTATAATATTAGAATAAGCAATATTTATCTGTATAGCAAGGAGGAATTCCATGGAAAGGAGGACCTTTGTCAAGATGGCATTCGGAGGAGGAATCCTGGGACTGCTGCTGGGCATGGAGGGCAGCAGCGAGGCTGGGGATGGGCTGATACGTCCACCGGGGGCGGTGCCGGAGGAAATGTTTCTGAGTACCTGTGCCCGCTGCGGCAAGTGCGCGGAAATCTGTCCCCTGGGATGTATCAGGATTGCCCACGGGGAGCAGGGCCTGGCCATCGGCACACCCTATATCGTGCCCCAGGAAGGCTACTGCGACCTTTGCCTGAAGTGCATAGATGTGTGCGCTGCAGGAGCCTTGAAGCCTGTGGAGAAGGAAAAGGTGCGCATGGGCCTGGCGGAAATAGACAAGGATATCTGCCTGGCCAGGAAGGGGGAAGACTGCCGGGTGTGCCACGCCGCCTGCCCCTTCTATGACAGGGCCATCAAGCTGGAGGATTACAAGTATCCCCAGGTGGACCCGGACTACTGCACAGGCTGCGGACGCTGCGAGAATGTCTGCATTGCCAGCCCCCGGAAGGCCGTCACCGTAAAGCCCAGACGGGAATGACTTGGGAGGGGCGTGACATGAAAATAAAAGTTATCCGCAAAATCCTGCAAATATTCTTCCTTGTCCTGCTGCTGCTGCCCATCTGGTATACGGATCTTATCTGGTACGGCACCTATATTTCAGCAGAGCTTATGGGGCTGCAACTGACCGACCCCTTGACGGCATTGGAGATCACCCTGGCGGGCAAGAGCCTGTGGGTGCCGCTGCTTCTTTCGGCTCTGCCCCTGGCTCTGGCGGCAATCCTTCTGGGCAGGGTGTTCTGCAGTTTTGTCTGTCCCCTGAATTTCCTGCTGGAGCTGATACCGCTTAAGAGGAAGAAGAACATCAGGGAGAAGAACCTGCCTTTGCTGGCCCTTGTCATTACTTTGCTGCTGTCATTTATTATCTCCTTGCCGGTGTTCAATATAGTATCCCCGGTTTTTGCCCTGCAGCGGCTGTTGCTCTTTGGGGTTGGAGTGGAGATTGTGCTGCTGGTTCTGGCGGTGGGAGCGGGCCTTATCTGGGGCTCGAAGATTTGGTGCCGTACCCTCTGCCCCCTGGGAGCCCTGTACGGCCTTTTGGGAGTGAAAAGGCTTTTAAGGGTTAAGGTGGAGGAAAGCAAGTGTACCCAATGCGGCAAGTGCGCTGCTGCCTGCAGCATGGGCACAGCGCCGGGGCGGAGGAGCCTTGCTGACAGGGTGCTCTGCACCAACTGCGGGGACTGCATAGGAGCCTGCGAGGCCGGGGCAGTGACCTTCGGCATGAGTGAGAAGAAGGAGGGAGAACCATGAGCCTGGGAGAAAAGCAAGTAAAGCTTAAGCATATTGCCATAGCAGGCATAGCCTGCATTGTGGCCTTCTCTGCCGCCTACGGCATGATCGAGGCCACCAACCAGAATACCTTCTGCGGGGAGCAGTGCCATGAGATGGACCCCATGTACGTTTCCTGGCAGCATTCCAACCATCAGACTGTGGACTGCGCCGACTGCCATGAGCAGCCGGGATTCACGGGGCTGGTGAAATCCAAGATGAAGGGCACCAAGGAACTTATTCTCCATGTGACGGGGAATGTACCTGACCCCATCAAGCTGCAGGATACCAATGAGGTGAACTGCTACACCTGCCATCAGGACAAGGTTAAGACAGCGGAGATAGCAGGTCCCCGCAAGGACCCCCATACCGCCAAACATTTCGAGAACGGCATGAACTGCGTCACCTGCCATACGGGCCTGGTACATAATGAGGAGGCCAACAAGGTGCTGCCCAGCCGTGAGCGCTGCTATACCTGCCATCTTGATGCCATGGGTTCCCTGTGAAGGAGGGTCGGATAATGGAATTTACCAGAAGAGATTTTTTGAAGGCTATTGCTGTCTCAGCCGCCATGATGGCTGCAGGCTGCGGCAACAAGCGTGATACGACTAAAGGCCCCGTGGATCAGAAGGATGCAGAGAAGTGGGTGAAGGGTGTCTGCCGTTACTGCGGCACGGGCTGCGGCGTGCTGGCAGGTGTCACCGGGGGCAAGATCGTGGCTGTGAAGGGCGATCCTGACTGTGCTGTGAACAAGGGCCGCCTCTGCGTGAAGGGCATTCTGCTGCCCAAGATTATAGACACCCCGGACAGGCTCAAAAAGCCCCTTATCAAGAAGGACGGCAAGTTTGTGGAAGCCAGTTGGGATGAGGCCATGAACCTGGTGGTGGAAAAATTCAAGGAAGCTATCGCAAATTACGGCCCGGATTCCGTGGGCTTCTACGGCTCAGGCCAGACCTTTGCCGAGGAAACCTACACCATGCAGAAGATTTTCCGAGCGGGCATCGGCACCAACAATGTGGAGGGCAATCCCCGCACCTGCATGGCCAGTGCCGTGGCGGGCTTTGTCACCACTTTCGGGGCAGATGAGCCCATGGGAACTTATGCTGACATTGAGGCAGCGGACACCTTCTTCCTGATTGGCTCCAACTCCGCCGAGGCCCATCCCGTGCTGTTCTCCCGCATCGTGGACAGGAAGAACAGCGACCCAAATGTAAAGATTATCGTGGCAGATCCCAGAAAGACCCGCACGGCGGATATTGCCGATTACTACTTGCCCTTCATACCCAGCCGGGATTTGGCCCTGATGAACGCCATGGCCTATGTCATCATTGAGGAAGGGCTTACGGATGAAAAATTCATTGCCGACCATACGGAATTTATGAAGGGCGCCAGCGACAAGCTCACCTATGAGGAGTACAAGGCATTTTTGCAGGATTACACGCCTGAGAAGGTGGCGGGGGCCTGCGGCATCCCTGCTGAGACCATTCGCGAGGTAGCCCGGCTCTTTGCCGACCCCAAGCGCAACACCATGTCCATGTGGTGCATGGGCTTCAACCAGAGAACCAGGGGGGTGTGGGCCAACAATCTGGTACACAATCTGCACCTCCTGACGGGCAAAATCTGCAGGCCCGGCAATACGCCCTTCTCCCTTACGGGGCAGCCCAGCGCCTGCGGCAGCGTCCGGGAGACAGGAGGACTTTCCCATATCCTGCCGGCCCATCGCTTTGTGGCCAATGAAAAGCACAGGAATGAACTGGAGGAAATCTGGGGGGTGCCCAAGGGCACTATGCCGAGTAAGCCGGGCTATCATACTTTGGAAATGTTCAAGGCGGCGGTTACGGGGGATCTCAAATGCCTGTGGGTCATGACCACTAACCCGGGCCAGTCCTTGCCGAATCTCAACTACTACCGTCCCGGCATGGAGCAGGTCTTTATGGTGGTGTCCGAAACATATCACCCCACCCGCACCTCGGAACTGGCCGATGTGGTGCTGCCTGCCGCCCTGTGGATGGAAAAGGAAGGAGTCTACGGCAACGGAGAGCGGCGCACCAACCATATCGCCAAGGCCGTGGAACCGCCGGGAGAGGCAAGAAGCGATTTGGAGACCATCATTGACTTCGGCAAGCGCATGGGCTATGAGCATCTGGTGCCCTTTAAGACTCCCGAGGAAGTCTGGGCAGAGTACCAGAAGTGCCAGGAGGGCACGGACATGCAGATGGCCTCCTACAGGCGTCTCAGGGAGGGCCACGGCTTCACCTGGCCCGTGGCGCCAGACCCGGACAGCTCCCCGGAGACGTACATCCGCTATGCGGAAGGGTACGACCCCTATGTCAAGGAAGGGGAGGGCATCAAGTTCTACGCCCGCAAGAACAACAGGGCCGTCATTTACGCCCGTCCCCAGATAGACGCCCAGGAAATGCCGGATGCGGAGTATCCCTTCTTCCTTACCACGGGCCGCATGCTGGAGCACTGGCACACCGCCACCATGACAGGGAATGTGCCGGAGCTGAAAAATGCCGCGCCTGAGATGTATGTGGAGATTAACGAGGAAGATGCCAAGCGCCTGGGCATCGCCGACGGCGACCTGGTGAATATCACCTCCCGCCGGGCAACTTGCAAGTTCAAGGCCAGAATCAATGGCCGGGGCAAGCCCATGCCGGGGCTGGTGTACGTGTCCTTCCATGATAAGGAAGATGACCGCCTCATCAACAAGGTGCTCCTGGATGCCTTTGACCCCGGCTCCAAGCAGCCGGAGTACAAGGTCTGTGCCGTGCAGGTCTCCAAGGCTTCCTAAAGTTAAAAAAGACGCAAGCCGCGCATCCCGTGACGGAATGCGCGGCTTTGCGGTGCACTGAGATAAGATATGAAGCAAAAAAGTATTGATTATGGTATACTAGGAGAAAAACGCGCGAGAGGAATGATTTGCAGATGAAGATATTGGTAACGGGCGTGACGGGCCAGTTGGGCCATGACTGCGTGCAGGAGCTGCAGTCCCGCGGTATTGAAGCCCGGGGCGTGTCCAGCAGGGATTTTTCCCTGACGGACGGGGAGGCGGTGCGTGCATACTTGCTGTCCTATCGTCCTGATGCAGTCATACACTGTGCTGCTTATACGGCGGTGGACAAGGCAGAGGATGAGCGGGAGCTATGCGAGGCCGTGAATGGGGCAGGCACCCGCAATATTGCCTCTGCCTGCCGGGAGCTGGACTGCAAGCTGGTTTATATCAGCACGGACTATGTGTTTCCGGGAACAGGCGATTCGGCCTACGAGGTGGATGGGGAGAAATCCCCCTGCAATGCCTACGGCCTTTCCAAGCTGCACGGTGAGCAGGCAGTCCAGGAACTCATGCAGAAGTATTTCATTGTGCGCATCTCCTGGGTCTTTGGCGTGAATGGCAAGAATTTCATCCGCACCATGCTGAAACTGGCGGAAAGCCACGACAAGCTGACGGTGGTGGCTGACCAGGTGGGTTCACCAACTTATACAAGGGATTTGGCCAGGCTGCTGGCAGATATGGTGCAGACGGAAAAATACGGTGTGTACCATGCGACCAACGAAGGCTATTGCTCCTGGGCCGAGCTGGCTGCAGAAACCTTCCGCCAGGCGGGCTGCGGGGCAGTGGTGGAGCCGGTGCCCAGCACTGCCTATCCCACTAAAGCCGTGCGCCCGAAAAATTCCCGCCTGTCGAAAGCAAGCCTGGATGCAGCCGGCTTCGAGCGCCTGCCGCGCTGGCAGGATGCAGTGGGGCGCTACTTGATTGAGCTGGCAAGCAGTGATGTAAAGACTAAATAAATATTGGACCCCAAACAAAAAGCATAGCATCTCCGGTGATGAGCCTAAGGTGCTATGCTTTTTGTTTGCATTTATTATCCGAAAGCTTCACTATGGCTTCTATGATGTCCTTTGATTTCTCATCCAGATATGGATAGGCAGCAATCAGCGACTCCAGACGGCTGTCAGTGGCAGATTCCCTCACATAACTCGTCTCCGGCATAGGTACCAGGGTGTATTGGGTGGCAGGGACGAAGAATCGCATATCGGTGTCCAGGGCGGCAGAGAGCTGCTGCAGGTCATCAGCAGCGATGCCGGTGGTGTAGCCTCTCTCCCAGTTGGAAATAACCTGTGAAGACTTGTGCACGCGTTTGCCCAGCTCCGCCTGGGTAAGGCCCAGTTCCTTACGCCTTTGGCGGATTTTGTTGCCGATGGACATAATTTTATCACCTCTAAGGGGATTATATCTCAAAAGCCCTGTCAGAAAAGAAAACCAACGGCATTTGAGAAAAAGAGGCCGCAGAGAGTTGAATAATAACGGAATCCGTTATATAATTAAACAAGTTTTGTTGACTGGCTAAATTTGACTGCACGGATGAAGCTGCCCCGTAAGGGAGGAGAGCAAGAGGTATGGAAAGGAGCAACCCACGGTGAAACCTTGCTATGTTTACGGTGGGCAAGCCATGGCCTATGGCATAGCCAGAGCGCTGGAGGAGAGAGGGCAGGAGATTTCCGGGTATGTGGTCACGGACACCAGGGGGAACCCTTCCTCCCTAGCCGGCAAAAAAATTATTCCCGTGGAGGAACTGGAAGAAGCGCGGGTCTACGTGGCCGTGCCTGAATATCTGCATGGGGAAATAGCAGGAATTCTGCGCAGCCATGGCCA
Source organism: uncultured Selenomonas sp. (assembly GCA_947167105.1). Lineage (GTDB taxonomy): Bacteria > Bacillota > Negativicutes > Selenomonadales > Selenomonadaceae > Selenomonas_B. Next base: position 126,374 of record CAMVGU010000003.1, read on the forward strand.
CACAGACTTTATCTGCGTGGACGGGGAGCTTGAGTACAAACTTATGAAATCCCTGTATAAAGCCGGGGGCAGGCTGGACTTTTGGGAGGGAGATACCGCTGGGGATAGTCCTTCGCTTCCTGGCGGAGGGGAGCTTTCCGTCTATGTGGCAAAATCCCTCCATGACAAGCCCCTGCAGGGACAGGTGCATTTTCCTGCAGGCTCCAAAACCGTTCAGGCGGGCACAGCCCTGGGACGGCAGATGGGAACGGATTTCCATGATAACGAGGGTGAAAACATATCTGATAAAAATGGTCACTATGACGAGCTGACAGTCACCTACTGGGCCTGGAAAAACAGCCATGCGTCAGTGAAAGGGATAGCTCACTACCGCCGCTGCCTCCTGCCCACGGAAGCCGAGAAACAAGCCCTACTGGCAGGGAAACTAGATGTGCTTTTGCCTCTGCCTTTCTTATGCTGGCCGGATGCCTCCATGCAGTACAGCCGCTATAACAGCCCCTGTGCGGTGGCGGCTATGCTGGAAGCTCTGGAAAAACTCTACGGCAGCGAGGAACGGGGCAGAGCGGAGCAGATACTCCGGGGGGATATCCTCTATAACTACAATATGCTTATAGCCAGAGCCCGGGCCTTTGATAATTATTGCAGCTGGATGTTTCCCGTACTGGAGCAGGTGGAGAAAATATGCGCCCCGGAGATAAAGGCAGTACAGCACTCCCGCATCTGCGGCCATCTGGGAGAGCTGCTGCTCACCATCTACATGCTCACCCATGGCCAGAAGCTAAGGATAGCCCACGGCAAAAAGAAATGGTTTCCTTAATCCTCTCCTTACATGTCCGCCCCCTTGGGGGCGGGGGACCGCGCAAGCGGTGGTGGGGGGGATGGAATAAAAACAGGAAGGGGAGAAACGACAGCTTGGTATACACGGTTATTTTCGCCGGGGGCGTAGGACGGCGCATGGAAATAAACTCCAGCCCCAAGCAGTTTATCCCCATCCACGGCAAGCCCCTTATCATACACACACTGGAGAAATTTCAGCAGCATAAAGAAGTAGACGGCATCGTCATTGCCTGCATAGAGACCTGGATAGACAAGCTCTGGTCCATGCTGGGGCTGTATGGCATTACCAAAGTCATAGACATCGTCCCCGGTGGGGACACAGGTCACGACTCCATTCGTCTGGCCCTGGACAGGCTCAGCAAGGAAGCCGGGGCTAAAGACATTGTCCTTATCCATGATGCAGTGCGTCCCCTGATCAACGAGGAACTCATCAGCAAAAACATAGAAGCAGTCAAGGAGCACGGCTCTGCCATCACCTCCGAAAGCGTCCGGGAATCCGTGGTGGAAAGCAGCGATGGCAAAAACATCGCACATGTGCCCCTCCGGGAGCATATGTACGTAGCCAAGGCTCCCCAGTCCTTTTACTTCGGAGACATCTACAGGCTGCATCAGCAGGCCCTCGCCGACGGCAGGAAATTCGTAGACTCCGCCCACTTGTGCCACACCTACGGCTTCCCCCTGCACCTTATCAAAAGCCCCAGGCATAACATGAAAATCACTGACCCTCTGGACTATTACATGTGCTGCGCTATTTTTGACGTGAAAGAGAGAGAAGCAATATGGGAAAAGTGATGGACCTGCCAAAAACTAGATTCCAGAAACGTATCAACGAACTCTGGCAACAGGCTAAAAACAAGAACAGCAGACTAACCCAGACGGAATTTTCTGAGCGTTTTGGTGTCACCAGGAATGCCATCTTAGGCTGGCTGAGGGGCACAGGGCAACCGGATGCTGACGGCTTCGTCCGCATAGCTTGCTCTGAAAATGTCTCTCTTGCCTGGCTGCTGGGAGATGACAGGCCCCAGTCGGAGCAGGAACTGTGCCAGGATGAAATAGAGTTGCTAAACATATATCGCCGCCTCACCAGTGAACACAAAGAGGATCTGCTGACAATAGCCAAGCAATTTCAATCTCATTATGGAAAAATCGTAATTTGATGTGAAAGAGAGAAGCAATATGGGAGAAATGATGGACTTCCATACCCACAGGCGCATTCTGGGCGTCCTGGCGGAAATGGGAGAGGACATATCAGGAGGGAAAAAGCATAAGAGCACCAGGACGCCAGGGGAGTATCTGAGTTTCTTTGCCGAGCTGAAAGCAGTTTGCAGGAAATATGACTTCCGGCAGACCCACTACGGCAAAATCCTAGAAAGGCTGACCACCGTGCTGGAAAAAGCCGCCAGGAAAGGCCATTTCCCCGTGAAAAAAGAACTGCGGCAGTGCGAGGAAATGCTGGGAGAGCTTGCCGCAGGTCTGAAAAAGGAAACAAACGTCAAAAAAGGCATAGTATTCCTCCCCTATCAAGCCTCCATGTGGGATTGCATGGAAAGCCTCTGGCAAGCGGCAGACAGTGACAAAGAGCACTGCAATGCCTATATAATACCGATTCCCTACTGCAATATGAAAGAGGACGGCACCCCCAATGAATGGTTCCTCGACGCGAAAAAGTTCCCACCGGGATTGCCTCTGCTGCCCTGGGAGAAAACGGATCTCTCCCAGTTGCACCCGGATATTATCGTAATACACAACCCCTACGAGGATCGGGGAAAAATAAACTGTGTAGATGCCCATTACTATCCCAGTGTGCTGAAAAAATGCACTGACAAACTTGTGTATATACCCTACTTCATAATACGGGATAAGGATGCCAAAAATCCCCGTTATGGCCGTGTCAAGACTCTCGCCAATGCCTCTGCTTTCTGGCACAGTGATGTTATCATCATGAACTCCAAGGCAGAAAAAGAAGCCTACATCAAGGCCCTGGAAGAATGGCACACCAGGGAAAACCTGGAAAAACGCATCTTTGCCCTGGGCTCCCCCAAGATAGACAAGCTGCTTCATACTGGCAGGGATAAGAAAAACCTGCCTGAGAAATGGCAGGAAATAATAGGCGGCAGGAAAGTCATCCTCTATAACACCAGCATCCAGGAATTCCTGGACACCCCGGAGCTGTTCATAGAAAAAATCCGTGACACTCTGGAATATTTTCACAGGGAAAGGAAAGCAGTTCTCTGGTGGCGGCCCCACCCTCTCCTTCTGGATTCGGTGAAATCCATGTACCCAAAACTTTTGCCAAAATATGAGGAAATGGTCAAAACCTACCGGGAGGAAGCCTGGGGCATATATGACGAAAGCGGGGACATGTACCGGGCCATAGCCTGGAGCGATGCCTACTACGGGGATGCCAGCTCCGTGGCCGTGCTCTACAGCATGACAGGCAAGCCACTGCTGGTTTCAAACTGCAAGATAAGAAACTGCGGGAAGGAAGAAGAACATGTGGGATAACGGCGAGCGAATCTATGCGGGGCTCATGGAGCGGGAGGAAATGCGGAAGCTGGAGGAAGAAAACCAGCCTCCCATGGAAAATGATTTCCTTTGGGAGAACGATAAATACAAGCTTCCCAATCTGTTAGCTGCTCTCGGAGGAGAGCAAGCAATGAATCGAGCATCCGTTGGACTATGAGGTGGAGCAGATGATAGTTGCTCGCTCTCGGAAAGGAAGTAGCCTGTTGAAGTTTAGATTTACCATTATAGCAGAGGGTGGTGAACGGCATTCGCGCCGCAAAGGCCAAAGGCGTCAAGGTGGGGCGAAGGCCAAAGGAGCGTCCTGCGGAATTCAAGCACTTAAAGGAAGAATGGAAACGAGGCGAAGTTTCTTCCAGGGATGCCGCAAAGACCTTGGGAGTTTCCCGCGCGACATTTCTCCGGTGGGTGAGGGACGAGGGTAGCGTATGAAAAAAATTGTTGAACTCAACCCTGCCATATCCGTCATCATCCCTGTGTACAACACCCGCGCCTATGTGAAGGAATGCGTGGACAGCGTTCTTGCCCAAACCTTTCGGGATTTCGAGATCCTTCTCGTGGATGATGCTTCTACCGATGGCAGCCTTGCCCTCTGCCAGAAGCTGTACGAGAAAAATCAAAAGGTTCGAATTCTGCATCATGAAAAGAACCGTACATCCGGAGCAGCCAGAAATACCGGCATGAAGGCCGCACGGGGGAAATATATTTCATTTCTGGATAGTGATGATCTTTTCATGCCCAATGCATTATCCTGCCTCTACGAAAAGGCAGAAAAATATCAGGCAGACATTGTCCATTCCACCGGTTGTTATCTGCCGAATGGGGATATTGAGCATATCACGGTGAAGGATGCATTTCGCACGCTGATCTTTGACCAATTGCCAACCCCAAGGGAAGCAGAAAGGATTCCATGGGAACCCGCCCTTCGTACCGCCCTGTGGGCAGAGCGGAAACTGTCCGGTGTTGTCATGCATAATCTCTACAAAAAGGATTTTCTTGAGAAACACCAGCTTTGCTTTGAGGAGGACATTGTGCCGGGGCAGGATGTGATTTTCCTTTTCCGTTGTGTCTTCTATGCGCCGGTGTATGTGAGAATTCCGGATGTTTTTTACATATACCGGAGACCTGCGACTTCGGTCACCAGAACCAGAAGGGATGCCCGTTTTTTAGCGAGACTGGTGGAAAACATGGTGAAGAAGGTTCGGAGCTTGGACCGTTATATGGAAGAAATCCCGTACTTCCATTCCCGTCCGGAGGAGCGGGAAAAGGTGCGCGAGTGCGTGGTTCTGGATACGGATCCTTTCTTCGTGCAGGAATGTTATCGGGGGGATGGCCGTGTAGAGGGAGATCTGTCCGAGGTGCGGCAGACGATGGAAAAGCTCTTTGGCAGGGATTCCTGGCTGATGGAGTATTATTTCCATGCCTATCATAGAAAAAATCAGCAGAACAGGCCGGGACGGGGCATGCAAGTCAGCTATATGTTTCCATGGCATCTTTTTCCGGAGGGAAGCAGGGTGGTTATCTACGGCGCGGGAGAAGTCGGAAAATGCTTCTATGAGCAGGCGGTGAGGTTCGACTATATCGCGCTTATGGGAATCGTGGACAAAAATGCTGGCAGCATCAGCACCATGGGAATTCCCGTGCAGGAGGTGGAAGCCCTTTCCCATATGGAATTTGACTACCTTCTCATTTCCGTCATCAACAGGAAGATTGCAGAAGAAATCCGCCGGAATCTCATCCGCATGGGCATCGGGGAGGAGAAAATCCTCTGGGACGGGGAGACGTATTCCATCGACGACCACTATCAGAAGGTCTGTTTTCCCCTTCTGCGCGCAAGGCAAATCATCATCTACGGGGCGGGGCTCAATGCACAGGAATATGCACGGTTTCTTGCCCGACAGGGAAGATCGGGAGACATCCGCTGCTTTGCGGTTACCCGTCGTGATGGTCTCTCGGAAACCCTCTGCGGGAAGCCGCTCCTTTCCATCGAAGAGGCGGCAAAGCGGTATCCCAAGGCAGGCATCCATGTGGCGCTCCAAGAGAAATATCACGAGGAAGTCAGGGAAACCCTTCGGGGATTAGGACGGGAGGCGGAGAAGTACATCGGACTTCGAGCCATGACGAGGCTTCTGGGAGACGAGGCCTTGCAGGAGCTTTCCGTTGCATTTCCGGCAATTTCCGTGGAGAGGAAACCGAAGGACTATTCGATGCTCTACCTTTCTCCGAGGACAGAGCAATGGAAACTCTACGAGTTCTATCCCATGACACAGGTGCCCCTGTCGGAGGCAGACCTTCGAAACTTGAAGCGGGCAGTGGAAGAGGGACATGACGAGATATTCGGCAGCTATCCGAAAGCTCCGGTTTTGAGGGAAAGAAACGGGGGAGAACCAAGCCTCTTCCTAGCCATGGCATCGTCAAGAAAGGATGCCCCCGTGTCATGGAAGGGAAGTCTCCCTCCCTATCTTCATCGAGTTGTAGCGGGAGCGGCAGATTTCCGGGAACCGAGGGAAGAGGGTGCCTTCTATGATGACGCAGGAGAGAATATCTCCGAGAAGAACCCGTTCTATTCGGAGCTTACCGTGACATACTGGCTTTGGAAGAATGCACCGGCGGCGGAATATCTGGGACTCTGCCATTACCGCCGTCATTTTCGTTTGGACAGGGAAACCTTGCGGAAACTGCAGGCAGGAGAGGTGGACTTTCTTGTGCCTCGTCCCCGGCTTACCTTCCCGAGCGTCAGAAGATATTTTTCCGAGCTTCCGGTGACATCCATGACCGGGGAGGATTACGAAGTCTTGATGGAGATGATTCGGTGCAAAAACGCAGAAGATGCGGAACTTGCGGAAAGGATATTTGAAGGAAATATTCATTTTCCCAATAACATGCTGATTGCCCGAAGGGATATGTTTGGGGAATACAGCCGATGGATCTTCGAAATCCTGGAAGCAGTGGATGAGGAATGGGAAAGGCGAAGGATGAAGCGCCCACCGAGATGCATGGGATATCTTGGGGAGCTCCTGACGACGCTTTTTCTTGCCAAACGCCATGAAAAATACAGCATAGAATATGTGGACTATGAGTTGTTGGGATAGGAAGGGTGCGAAAATTTTTAGTGATTGCGAAAACACAGAATTCCATAATTTCGACATGGGGGAAGAGAATATGAGAATGATTTTAGGCAGCAATGACAAAAAGACGACGAAACCGGAAAAGAAAAAACAGAAGAGATTGCAAAAATCGAATGATGGCGATCCGATTTTGTCCGGAAGGGATATCGCAGAGATGAAGGATGTGAAGATCTCTCCTAAAGAAAATGATGTGCCCAGTATGTCTGAAGCCATTCCGAAGGGCGGCATGATTGTTTATGGAGTGGGAGCTCATTTTACTGATATGCTGGGCTGGCACAAGGATTTGGCAGGTCGTATTATCCGTGTGATTGACAAGGGCGAAACGAAAATCGGGAACAAGGCACCCGGCTTGGACATAGTTGTGGAATCACCGGAAGTGTTGCGGCATCTTCCCGCAGGTACACAGGTTGCTGTTTCTGCATTGCGTTATTACGAGGAAATCATTCGAGAGCTTCACGAATTGAATCCCGGTCTCGTCTGCCCCAATCTTGATCAGGTCGTAGCTTCTCTGCAGCAGGCAGAGGGAAAGGGGATGTTGGTCTATGGTGTGGGGGCGCATTTGGCAGATATGTTGGACTGGCATCCGGATCTGGCGGGAAGAATCGGGCGAGTTTTCGACAAGGACGAAGCCAAGACAGGGCAGAAGACACCGGGAGTGGGAGTCCCCATCGAATCCGTTGAAAAATTGAAGTACTTGCCCGCAGGTACGCGGATCTCGATTGCGGCCATTCGTTATTACGATGAAATTGAAAAAGAGATGTATGCCCTGAATCCGGGGCTGATTTGCCAGACAATCGACGATGCCTATGCTTCCCTTCCATCGTTGCCGGCAAAGAAGCAACAAGATATTGAGTTGGTTGAGAAATCAGATCTGTTTGATTTTGAGTATTATAAAAAATACCTAGGTCATGAAAAGAATGTCGGAAAAACACGTCATTCTGCAGCAGTGCATTACTGTCTTGAGGGATGGAAGAAAGGATATAATCCATCGGAGGATTTTTCCACGGAATGGTATTTGAAGAAATATCCGGATATTGCAAGGCATGGCTTAAATCCTCTCGCTCATTATTTGCGGCATGGAAGAAAGGAAGGCAGGCTGAAAAATAAATTTGAGGTTGCCATTCCCAAATCGCAACAGATATCCACGCGGTACGAGCTTACGGATTTGCAGCGGCAGCGTCTGCGGGGCAAGGACGCACAGGCACGTTGGCGGCAAAGGTTCCTGCTGAATGCCGCAAACTGCCGCCGCATTTTTTGGGGCACGCGTGGCGTAAGAGCCTCCTACCTTCGGAGGGAGTTCCAACCGTTGATGGGCAGGGGCGATATTTTCATTGAGGAGGATCTTTCCCTGCGGGGACAGGTGGCGAACGGTCTTCCCATCTGTATTCCCGATGCATTGAAGGATGTGAGGGGCAAGTTTGTGATCATCGTTCTGGACGGAAACTATACCAAGGTGCGTGAACGACTGCTAGACTATGGATATGTGGAGAACGTGGATTTCGTGGAGGGAAGGCAGCTTCTGGGGGAGGATGAAAATGGCTACATCGATGTGCCCTGTGTGGACAAGACCCAGTCCGGCATGATTGTTTACGGATTGGGAGCACACTTGGCGGACATGCTGAAGTGGCATCCGGAACTTGCAGGAAGGATCTCGCGGGTCATCGACAAGGATCCGAAGAAGACCGGAACCATTGCCCAAGGGATTGGCGTACCCGTAGAGCCGCCTGCCGTGCTTCGGGACTTGCCCAATGGCACGGAGGTGTCCATTTCGGCCATCAAGTATCTGACAGAAATCGAAAAGGAAATTCACGCCATCCAGCCGGGAGCGATCTGCAGGAGCATTGACCAAATCTGGCAGGAGTATGTTTGGAAGTGAGAGATATTTCCGTACCATATACATATACAGAAAAGTGAATGAAATAAAGTGGTGAAGAAATGGAAGCAACAATTCATGATGGAATAGATGTATTATTGGGATTTTCTATGCTTGATCCGATATTTACGAATTTGGCTTCTTCTTCCGGAAAAAGACTGCCTATCGTCATGGAAAATTTAACACGCTATCTTTTACAGAAAGAACAGGTATCTACCATCCATGATCTCTGCACGGTAGTTATTGTTCCAAATTCCTCAGGCGCAGAACTGCATGAAGCATTGGTTTCCGTCTATTCTCAGACATATACTGATTTTGAAATCCTGCTAGTGGCGGAGCAGGGGTCTGAGGCGTGGCGGATGGCAGAGGGGGAGGATGATGATCGTCTGCGTCTGTTGGTTGCTCCTGCAGGGGCGAATCTTGCTGAGCGACGAAATCTGGCTCTCCAGAAAGCGAAGGGAAACTATATTTTTTATCTTGATCCAGGCTTTGCTTGGATGGACAAGTATCTGGCTTCCATGGTAGCAGCTTTTCATCATCTGCCGGAGGCCGAGGCTGTTTATTCGGCAGTATATCTCTTTGAAACGAAGGAAAAGCTTCGAGCTATCAAATACGCCAGTTGCAATAAGTCGCTCCTGCGCAATCGGAACTATATCGACCTGAGTGCTTTTGCCCATAAGCGTTCCGTTGATAAGCGACTGGAAGGCTTTGCGTCGGGGTTGGGGATTCTTGCTGACTACGATTTTGTTCTGAGGACAAGTGAAGTCTGTGAACTATACTCCGTGCCCATTCTGCAAGTTAGCTGTTACGAAGATCAGGCGAAGCAGCCGGAAATCGTCTCAGACTACCCGCTCCTTTTGAAGGAGCTTCGAAGCCGTGCTGATAAGAGACAACAGGAACAGCAGCAGGTATATGCAAACAAAAAACTGAGGCACCCGGTATCGGCTGTCATTGCCAATTATGAACAGGCAGATGATCTTGGAGCGTGCATCCGTTCATTGAAGGCGGCGCACTGTGATGAAATCATTGTAGTGGATAATGATTCTTCCGAGCTCACACGGCAAAAGCTGGCAGAGTATGTGCGGGACTATGGAATCATCCTGATTCAGAATGAGTTCAATTCCGGCTTTTCTTATGCTGTCAATCAGGGGATGGAGAGAGCGAAAAAAGAGAATGACATTCTGATGGTGAACACGGATTCTGTTTATGAAACAGGCGCTATCTATGAAATGCAGAGAGCCGTTTATACATTGCCGGATGCAGGTATCGCTCTGCCTAGACAAATCTGGCCAGCGGGACGCAACATGCGGGTACATGTGCCCTACGCCGATAACGGCTATGAGTGCGATGTTACGCTTTCGGTGAACGACCGCAATCTGGTGAATGTTCCCATTTTTTGCAACGGAAGGAACATTGAAATAGACTTTGGTAATTTTTTCTCCGTGTACATCCCACGTGCCATTTTCGACGAAACCGGACCGTTGGATGCGGAGTGGGGCAGGTTCTATCGCTCTGATCGTACCTACTGCATGCTGATGAGGAAGCTGTTCCATAAGAAGATCTATTATGTTCCGGAAGCCATTGTCTATCACAAAATGTCAGTTGGTACCAACTTGGTAAAAAAAGAAAATCCGGAGCTTTATCGTTTGATGTTCTTAGAAAACGGATGGACAGATGAAGAACGTCAGCGGCTGGGCTTTGGCGCCCGCAAACCATGGGATATCTATGGTACGCCACAGGCTTCCAAGTCTCCAAAGACATCGGCATCTAAGGAAGATTCTTCTCCTCATGGCTCGGAGAAGTCTAGCGTTGCAGTTTTGGCTCGTCAATCAAGACTTGCCGGACGTTCACGAGCCTTTTGGCTGGGAAATGATGCGGACATCCCAGGCGATTTCATAAGGATGGACGCTGACATGCTTTTCATCAGTGATCCGTCTCGCCAGGGAGCGATCCTTCATGGGCTTCCCGCTTTAGATCCCAAGTCTCTGCGCACCCTGACAAGTCGACCGTTTGTCATAGTTGTTGGCAATGTCCCAAATGCGTGGCAGATGCTTTCCGGTTGCGGCTATCGGGAAGGAGCGGACTTCGTGTTTGCTTAGTTTCGTGTCGATCGTCTGGAATGTTTCATGGGAGGATTTACAGGAATGAAGATTTTTATTACCGGCATTGCCGGATTTTTGGGAAGTCATCTGGCAGACGCTATGTTGAGGGATGGTCATGAAGTTCTCGGGTGCGACAATCTCATCGGCGGCTATCTGGATAATGTGCCTGATGGTGCAGAATTTTACCAAGTGGATTGCAATGATATTGGTACGATGAATAAATTGCTGAAAGGCGTGGATATTGTCTATCATACCGCTTGTACTGCCTATGAAGGGCTGTCTGTTTTCTCGCCGCGTTTGGTTTGCCAGAACACCTACCTGAATACCGCCTCCATAGCTTCAGCCTCTATTGCTCAAGGAGTGCGCCGTTTTGTCTACTGCTCCAGCATGGCGCGCTATGGGACACAGGCGGTGGTTCCCTTTACGGAGGATATGATCTGCAAGCCGCAGGATCCCTATGGCATCTCCAAGTTTTCGGCAGAAAATCTGCTCCATTGTTTGGCGGAGGTGCATGGCATAGAGCTTGTGATTGCTGTGCCTCATAATATCATCGGTCCGCGCCAGAAATATGATGATCCATATCGGAACGTGGCCAGTATCATGATCAACCTGATGCTCCAAGGTCGTCAGCCTATCATCTATGGAGATGGCACGCAGAAACGCTGTTTTTCTTTTGTCCGGGATGATATTGGATGCTTGGAAAAACTGGCATTTCAGGAGAATGTGGTGGGGGAGACGGTGAACATCGGACCGGATGAGGAATTCATCACCATTAACGAATTGGCTCAGACCATCGCCGAGTTACTGCATTTTGACTTGGAACCGACCTACATGCCGGGGCGCCCTCAAGAGGTGAAACTGGCGACTTGTTCTGCGGAGAAGGCCAGACGCCTTTTGGGGTATCAGACCCAGTATACTCTGCGTCAGGGATTGCAGGAAATGATTGACTATATCAGAGAACGCGGAACAAAGAAATTCCGTTATCATCTGGATTTGGAAATCATCAGCGAAAAAACGCCGAAGACGTGGAGCAAGAGGTTGTTCTGACAGAACGTATGCTTGTAAGGAATATGCAATCCCGTAGAGGGATTTTTCTGGGAGGCATCTTTATGAGGAGAATAGCTATCGTAGCGTTACGAGGTGATGCAAATAAAATTTATGAGTATGTCCTTTATTTGCTAAAGGAGATAAAAGACAATGTCCAGGCGTTGCATATTGTGTATTGCGGAAACTTGAAGGAAGAGAATGATACATGCTTGCGTAAGGTGTCACCGTATATTCAATCATATTCTGGCAACACTTCAATTGAGGGATTTAACATAATCGTTCAGCAATTGGGAACTTCAAGGCTGAAAGTCTTCGATGAATTGCTGCTGGTAGATGATTCGCTTTTTGGACCGCTATATTCTATGCAAGACGTTTTACGCAAGATGGAAGGAGAAAAGGCAGACTTTTGGGGAATTGTTGAGCGAAATGACTCCTTCAGCAAGTCTGTGCAGGGGGGCGTTTTGACACGACACTTCTCTCCCGGTTTTCTGGTGCTGCGGAGTCCATTGCTAAAGGATAAGCGCATGATTGCATTATTTCGGGAATTGTCCTCGAAAGAATGTAGTGAAGAGGAAAGGTTGGCAGAGCTTCATCGTGTTTTTCAAGGCTGGGGATATCAAGGTGTTCCTTTTTGCAAGACGGTGGATTTAGATTCATCGAAAATAAAGAAAAACATTGCACAGGATCTTTGGAATGTCTATGAACTGGTGGGCAGAAGGAAGATGCCATTTTTGTCGAAAACTGCTTTTCTTCTGGATACAGGTGAACGTCTGTCTCGCGGCCTTCTGGATGCACTTCCACGCACCATGGACTATTTGAGGAATCAAGGAGAATATGACGAAAAACATATTTGGCAGTGGCTTTTGGATCATTGCAATTTGGCAGATTTGAGAGATCGATTAAATCTTTACAAGATTATACCGGAAAACATTGTGTCCATAAAAGCGTGGAAAAAGAAAAGGATTGCTATTATTAGTTTTTGTTTTTATGAGGAAATGTTTTCTGATTATGTCATATTTCTCGAAAAAACTCCAAAAGAAATTGACTTAATCATAGTTACAGTTTCTGAGGTACGAAGAAAGAAGTTGGAGAAACTGCTTGCAAGAAGCAAGCACCATGTACAATTGCTTATCATGGAGAATCGTGGCAGAGATTGGGCGGCGTTGTTGGTGACCTGCAAGGGTATTACATCTCAATATGAGTATTTCTGTTTTCTTCATGATAAAAAAGATTCTCATTTCGATTACCTGACCATTGGCCCCAACTGGGCCAGGAGCTTCTTGGAGAATCTGGTTGCCTCATCTGCATATGTTGAATGTATTTTGGATGAGTTTGAGGAAAATCCTCGGCTTGGTGTTATGGTTCCACCCAATTACTGCCTAAATTCAAATTCCATGTTTCGGACTTCCTACTGGGGTTGTCAGGGAAATTTGGACAGTGCAGCAAGTCTCCTAAAAAAACTTGGCCTTAGGGTTCCATTGGACTTTACAAAGCCGGCTGTGGCCGTAGGAAGTGCCTTTTGGTGTCGCCGTGCGGCATTGGTACCACTTCTGGAAGTCGATTGGAACTATGATGATTTCCCCAAAGAGCCGTATCCTCCAGAGGGTGCACTGGGGCATGTTTTGGAACGTATTTTCCCATATGTAGCCCAAGGAAGAGGGTATTATACCGTCACGGTAATGGCAATGGATAATGCCAGACAACAGGTGACAGACTGGCGGTATATCGCACAGAATGCTCTGCAACCAATTGCTAAAAGCAAAGAGGTCATGAATGGAAGAATTCACGAATTCATACATGAAATTGAAGACATGTTTACGAAAGCGGCATCTAAGAAGAAAGTGGATGATAAAAAGACATTAAATCCAGACTTTTCTTGCATATCAATGAATCGACCTAAAGCGTGTTGGCTGGTAAATCCAGAGAAAATAAATGATTCTTTTATGGAGAAATTTGATGGAATCATTTCACCAAATCCTTCTTTGCAAGGGAGAGTGTTGGCAGGGAAACCAGTAGCCGGAGCAGAGAGTTTATCCTGTTGTTCTGTGCGACCTTATATTATTGTTATAGAAGATTTCAGTGTTGCTAGGAATGTGCTTACAACATACGGATACTATGAAAGAATAGATTTTATTTGTAGAGAAGGGACATAAGATCATGGTTTATGTAGGTACCTTGGAAAAGGATGTGGGCATTGGAGATGGGTATTTTATCGATGACTCACAAAAAGGCATGAGCCCTATTGAATCTGCTGGATATCCATGTGAAAGGCAGTGGAAACAGTCGAATGGAAAGATGATTTGGATAAAAGATAAATTTTGTGACAGGTTAAGTGCTGTTGTTCCAGATGCACCTAAGCCAATCGTGCGAGCAGAATTTTAATGGATTGAAAATCATGAAAAGAATAAAAATTAAAATTGCTTTTGCAGTTGAGATGTGTGATGTAAAAAATAAGAATTTCATAGCGGTAAAGACATTAGAACATAGCCTAAAAGAAGAACATGATTTACAAATCATTTATCTGTCTAAACAGGAAGAGATGTGCAGTTGGTATCAAATTGGTGATGTGGATATACTTGTAAGTTTAGAGGCGGATTATGATGTTTGGCGAATAAAAAATCCAAAGAATGAATTATTGATATTGGCATGGATTAAGGATGATTTAGAGTGGGTTGAAACACCATATTTAGACGGATACCATTATATAATGTTAGAAGAAAGCGATACATCTGAACTGATACGAGAAAAAATAGAGCGTGTAATCTGTTCCTTTGATGGTTCTGCGAAAAAATTCATGGAAATCATATCCTGCTTAAAACAACATATGAATATGTGTGGAAATCCGACAGAAGGGAACTGTTCATATTACCCTTTAATATGGGAGAAAGGAATGAACAAAGTTGTCAATCAGATACCTATCTTTCAAGAAGTTATAGCGAAAAAAATTGTCTTTGAGAAAGCTCATACAAGTAATAATTTATGTCGAGATTATATAGTAGGATGGTACTTGACAATGCAGGCAATGAATGTATATTCTATTCGAGCGTTATCAAAAAGAAATTCTGTTGGAATTTATAATAAAATACGTCTACAATGCAAGTCTCTTTCGCAATTAGGAGAAGTTACATATGCGGATCTTTGGTCACGTAGTAAGTCTGCTCTGGATGGCATGTTGAAAAAATTCCATTTGTATGAATATTATTTTCTATCTCCCGATGTAGATTGGAAGGATGTTGATTATCTTTATCTTCGAAGACCAGATTTTCTCGATTCGAAATATATTAATTTTATAAAGCATGTAAGGCAGCAAAATTCTCAAATAATATTGCTATTTGAGATACCTACTTATCCATATGATAAAGAGTATAATTCCGCGGAATGGAGACCGAAGAAAATAATTGATCAAACAAATAGAGCTAATTTAAAGGAATATATCGATGCTATCGTGACTTATTCAAATGATGAGAAAATATTTGGCATCCCTGCTATTCATATTAGCAATGCTGTAGATTGCAAATATTACTATGAAATAAGGAAAAATTTGGTTCAAGATAAACGGCAAGGAATCCATATGATAGCATGTGCTCAGTTTACTTATTGGCATGGTTATGATCGAGTGATTGAGGGAATGCGGTTGTATCTTCAAAAGCTTCCAAATGCAAATATAGTTTTGCACATGGTTGGACAAGGACCAGAGATGCCATATTATCGCCAGTTGGTAGGACAATACCATTTGGAGTCACATGTAATATTTCATGGCATTCTAGTTGGAGAGGAATTGGTTAAATTATATATGTCCTGCGATATAGGGTTTGACAGTTTGGGCAGACATCGATCCGGCGTATACTATAACAGTTCCCTGAAGGGAAAGGAATATGCAGCAAATGGATTATTGATTGTTTCTGGTGTTATAACTGAATTGGACAGCGACACGAATTATCCATATTATTTTCGTGTTCCAGCAGATGATACTCCGATAAATATGGAAAAGATTTTCGAGTTTTATGATAGAGTCATGAAGTCTGAAAGAAGTAGAGAGAATATGCAAAGGAAAATTATGAAATATGCGACTGAACATTTTGATATGAACGTTGCATTTCGTCCTGTACTGGATTTTATCAAACAAAAGTTTGCTGAAAGAAATAAGGTATAAGGTGAGGGGGTGACATGAAATGACTGTTCTGGAAATGGAATTAATTAAATCTATAAATGAAAACTTGGGACTTAGAGATTCTTTTATAAAAACAAAGAGAGAATTAGAAGAATTAAGGAATGCACGAAAGTCCCAAAGCGGAACATTCTATTCTTTCCTGCCTTTTTATGGAAGACGGAAAGCAATTTGGGGGGTGTATGAATGGAACAAAAGTGGATTCAAGAAGATTATGAAACATTTTTTAACTTTGGGAGATTTTTTCGTTGATGAAGATGAACATTTGCAGGGTAAAATGATTGATGGCATGCCTGTATGTCATCCTAGTGCCTTAAATGAAATGAATAAACCTATTCTTATTGTTGCGGGAAATTGTAATATAAATTTAAAAGATAATTTGAATGAATATATAGAAGGAAAAAATTTATTTTATTGTAATCATTTGATTCGCTGAAGGAGTGATTGTTATGTTATATCAAGAAATCGAGCTTTTTGAGAACCCGAGAGACGTTATTATCCCGAAGATTGGATGCCCTCCAAATGAGCCTGAGATGACCAAATTTGAGAGTGCTTTTCTTTCAGGATTATTGAAAAAGTTTAAACCAAAACGCATTTTAGAAGTAGGATTAGCTGCTGGAGGAACTTCTGCTATTATCATGCAAACTATGGATATGCTAGGAGTAGACAGCAAGATTTTCTCAGTAGATTTATTTAAAGAATTTTATTTGAATAAAGAGCTTGAATCAGGCTATTTGGCTGAAAAAGCAAAAGAACTTCTTCCAGATGTGTATCACAAACGTTTATTAGGTAAACTTGCATTTGAACAAGTGAATGAGATGGGGGGGGACTTTGACTTTCTTGTACTAGACACAGTACACACAATGCCAGGAGAAATTTTGGATTTTCTTGCAATTTTACCATATTTGAAAAACAATGCTGTTGTTGTTTTACATGATATTTGTTGTAATGCTATTTCTAAAGATAGGATGTGGGTGAATAAACTATTATTGAGTTCTGTTACCTCTAATACAAAATTCATGCAACAAGATATCGGACGATTAAACATAAAGTGCCATCCTAATATTGGTGCATTTGTAATTGATGCAAATACAAGAAAGTATATTTCAGATGTATTTTCTGCACTTTCAATTACGTGGATATATATGCCAGAAGATAATTATCTAAACGCATATAGAGAAGAATATTCGAAGCATTATGATGATGAGTGCGTGTGGTTATATGATGCGGCAATTAAAGTCAATAAGAAAATAAAAGGATGTAAGTAAAAGTATCGGGCGTTCAAAATAGATAATGCGGTTAGTCGAGCAGAGTACTCATTTACAAGAATGCTTACCTTGAAAAGAGGTTCAGTCACATTTCTATGAGATATGAATAGCACGATGTAAATATTCATAAATTTAAAAATGGGATTCTCCTTATCATGGATATGCATCTCACCACAGATATACAATCCACAATAAGGCGAATCCCAACATGAATTATATATCAGCAAAAGCTTTTGAGCAACTGGATTTGTTTGCACGCATAGCTCAAGAAAGCCTACCCTAGCGCAGCAGTACCTGTACATTTCCTCGACTCTGGAAGTCTTTATCAATATAGAGACTGAGCTGCACGCCTCGTGCTCAAACAAAAAGATTTTTTGCTGAAGGGAGAACTGAATATCCTGCTCGCAGATCGCATGTGCTCCGAATACGAAGGAAAACTCCATAGGCCGAGTTTAACGATTATCAAAACCATACGGAAGGATCCTGAATAGGAAGACTTAAGGAAACACTGATTAAGTCCCCAAAAAAGCAGCGTGAGTGACTTGTTCTCATATTTCGTGAATTTATGCACTGACAGTTCATCTTGATACTCGAAATGAGCCTGTATTTGCTTCCGACGCTCCAAATTTGCGGGGATTTCCCGCAAGTGGGCGCACTCATCCCATAGCAAGGCAAAAATCTCTTTGCCTGCCTGACCGTGCGCACATCAGAAGATTTGCTGATGCAAACAAAATATGGAACATGTGGAGGTTTTTCTTCAAGCCGCGATACCTGGTTTTTGCACAATGAAAAAAATTCTTCACGATATGGAAGGGGTGCTCTACTTTGCAGCGAACAGAAGACTTGTCATGCTCGATTTTCTTGTCCCAGTTGAAGCCGCCATAGCGATTGGTCAACCGATTCTGCGAGGGACGTGCGGCAATGCGGTATTCCACTTGCGAGAGATGCTCGTCATTTTTGATTTCATCACGCTTTTCGATTCCGAGATACCCGGAATCCGCATATACTGTGTGGTCATCTTCGCGCACCAGATGATGCGTCTCGACGATGTCATGCGTGTTGGCTGCTGTGGCCGTTATGGTATGGACATAGCCTGTGCCGGCGTCCGCTCCGGAATGGCTCTTCATCCCGAAATGCCATTGGTTGCCCTTCTTGGTCTGATGCATTTCCGGATCGCGAGCCTTGTTTTTGTTTTTGGTCGAGCTAGGAGCCCGCACAATGGTGGCATCCACAATCGTTCCGCCATGCATGATCAATCCGGAATGATCCAGGCGCTCCCTGATATCCACAAACAGCTTTTCAGCAATGTCGTGCTTCTCAAGGAGATGACGGAACTTGAGCAATGTGGTAGCGTCGGGAACCCACTCGTGCGTGAAATCTATGCCCAGAAAATTCTTCATCGCATAGCTATCGTACACAGCATCTTCCATACCCTCGTCAGACAAGCCGAACCAGTTTTGCATCAGATACATACGGAGCATGGTTTCTGCGCCAATCGGCCTGCGTCCGTGCGTCCCTTTCGGATAATAAGGCTCTATCATGTCGACCCAGTCCTGCCAGGGAATCATCTCGTCCATCGACGCGAGGAATTGTTCGCGCCGAGTCCGACGGCTGCGATTGTCATATTCGTAATCTGTAAAACTGGTTTGCCGATCCATAGTGGTTCCTCCTAGCAGGATTAATAGTTTCTTCGATTATTTTACCACATTATCAAGCGGAATCGAACAAAATCAACGCAATGATGCTGAATTAATCAGTATTTCCTTAAACAAAATAAAACGCATGTACGGAATAAGATGGAAGTTTATGATGGAAAGGATGAATCATTCTATGAAAGATGTTTTGAAGAATAAAAAGGCAACGAGCGGTATTTCTTTTGGAATAGGATTTGCATTCTTATATTTTTCAACTCTTTTTCAAGATCAAGGATTTGGGAAACAGATATGTGAGTCTTTAGCTCAGGTATTTTTTATTGCTATTCCTGTTACTTTTATAACTTCATATCTTTCGGACTGCTCAACTGAAAATCTTATAAAGAATTTTTTGCCGATTTGCAATAAGTGTCAGCAATATGGATTAATAGATATTTTAGATTGTTTTCCAATGGAAGATGAGAAATTTCGAAATGAATTTGTAGTAAGTAAAGAGTTTATTTTGGTGATGAATGATGGAAAACAATTTTTTTCTAATAATAGTGAATTGATTGATAAAAGGCTGAAAAATGAAAGGGAAATAAATGTCATTCTTCTTGATTATAATAATAGCAAGTTAATGGAAATACTGACAAAGAAAAATGGACACGAAGGAAATTATTATAAAGACAAAATAGCTGATGTTATAAAGTATCATTTAAGTAATGATAGAATACATGTTCATCTGAATTCATTTTATAATACAATGGCTATATTAGTGACAGACAACTACGCTATTATTAGCCTATATCGTGAGGCTCTTGGAAAAGGAAAAGTTCCTCATTTTGTATTTAAGAATAATGGAAGCGATGGTGAATATGCTAAGATATTGAGGGATGTTAAAGAATTATATAATAATCGATCCAATGGCCTTGACGAGAAGTTGTAATTAGCCTTATTTGCGTGATGCACATAACATGGTGTAAGCGTATAACTGTTGCAAAGGTGAGATCAGAAATGGATGAAAAGGAATTCAAGTGGGAGCATCACGGGAAGGGGATACCTTTATCGGAAAATGCAGCTATGGATACAAGGCGTTTCTCAAGCCTTTCGTAAAGAACTGTCGATCGATCGGGAGTTTTTGTTCCATTGCTGTTGGTGCGCATATTTTGGATAATCATCCTCTACTGGTTACGACTTCCCCTGTGCTGGATATGGGAGAGCCCTTTGTTACGGACAAAAAAGAACATGAGAGGCGGCTTGATTTTTGCAAGCAATATGGGACGTACATGCATAATCTATTTGGTTCGGAAATCCGAAATAACGGGGAAACGGTCATAGGCAATGATGTGTGGATTGGATTCAATGCCCTGCTCATCCCCGGCGTTACCATTGGGGATGGAGCCATTGTAGCGGCGGGAGCCGTTGTGACAAAGGATGTGATGCCTTATGCGGTTGTGGGAGGTGTGCCGGCACGCCTCATCAGGAAAAGGTTCTCCGATGAGGATATCTACAAGTTTCTCTGTATTCGCTGGTGGGATTGGAGCCGAGAGGAGTTTGAGGCGAGGATTGAGGATTTCTATCGGCCTCGTTTTTTTGTGGATAAGTACTATAGCCAGTGGCTCTCGTTGAAAGGGAAGCATCCCGGAAATAGCGGGAAAATGGTTATGCCGTTGCAGGCGGTGGTTACCCGACGTACGGCTTCGGTCATAGCCTGCGTGAGATTCTTCGAGTCTGGTGCGGAACATGTGTATCTGGCAGAAGAGGATGGTACGTATACAGGTTTGGCAGCCGTCAGAAACCAAGGCAGTATCTGTCGCTCTTCAAGGGGCAATTGGCAGGTGGTTTTTCGGCAGATACCGGCCATTGTGTTTGATTTGCCCATATGTCAGGAACATCTTTCTGCTTTGATGCAGGTTGGTGATCACCTCTTTGCGGAGCATCCGGATATAAGAGAATTTCCCATCACGGACAGTGGGGGCAGGCTGCGATGCATTGCCAGAGTGTTTTGGCAGGGGCATGATCTGGCACTGGATTGGGAGGCAGTGAAGGAGTGGCCGAAGGACTTGCCTCAGGGAAAACTTTTTATTTCTTCGCTCAAAAATCCCTTGCTTCAAGCATTTGTTCAGGCATGGCAAGGCAAGCTGGACTTGGAGGAGCTTTCCCCCGTGAATTATGCGGCGGTGCTTTCCGGAGCAGCCGACGGCACATTGCTTTACGATTCAGATATTTTTCCGGACTGTCCGAAGATGAGCATTTGGGAAATAGGGTGGCGAATGCTGGCCGTCTATGGAAAAGGAAATGGCAGGTAGCACTCTAGGGGGACAACATCCCCAAGCGAGCATAATTTATGAGAAGATTTTGGAGCCTTATATGTGAGGAGCGTTTTTATGAAAATAGCAGTCGCGGGTATTGGCTATGTGGGACTATCGCTTGCGGTTTTGCTGGCACGTCAGCATGATGTGGTGTCGGTGGATATCAATGAGCGTCGGGTAGCGATGCTGAATCGAGGTGAGAGCCCGATCGAAGATGCGGAGATCAAGGAGCAGTTGAACATGGGGAAATTGCATCTGACCGCTACAACGGACGGAGTCCGAGCGTATCGAGAAGCAGATTTTGTAATTGTCGCGACTCCTACGAACTATGACACCGATCGAAATTATTTTGACACGTCTTCTGTGGAGGCGGTGCTCAAATTGGTGCGTGACTGTGATTCCAACGCATGGGTGGTGATTAAGAGCACTATCCCAGTGGGGTTTACGGAATATATCCGGCAGCATCTTGGCATGGAGAGAGTTATCTTCAGCCCGGAATTTTTGCGGGAAAGCCGGGCACTCTACGATAATCTGCATCCCAGCCGTATTATTGTGGGCGCGGATCTTGCATGTGCTGCGCAGGAACAGGCGGCAATAACTTTCCTGCAGCTGTTGCAGGAAGCGGCACTCGACGAAAATGTGCCGTCTTTCTTGATGGGCTCCACGGAGGCCGAAGCGGTAAAGCTCTTTGCAAACACTTATCTGGCCATGCGGGTAGCGTATTTTAACGAGATGGATACCTATGCTCTTTCCCAAGGATTGGATACGCGGCGCATCATCGAGGGTGTTTGCTCGGATCCGCGCATCGGGCAGGGCTACAACAATCCTTCTTTTGGGTATGGCGGCTATTGCCTGCCGAAGGATTCCAAGCAACTTCTGGCAAATTTCGCAGATCTGCCGGAGAACTTGGTAAAAGCGATTGTACAGGCCAATCGCACGCGCAAGGATTACCTGACGAGACAGGTGCTTTTGATGGCCGGCTGCCAAGAAGATGAAAATGGGGACTGGATCAAGGATGACAAAGCACCTACGATTGGTGTTTACCGTCTGACCATGAAGACAAACAGCGACAACTTCCGCCAAAGTGCCGTGCAGGGCATCATCAAGAGATTGCGCGGTGAAGGGGCAACAGTACTCATCTATGAGCCGGGAATGCCGGAGGGAAGAACCATGTATGGCAACCGGGTTACTCATGATCTGGCCGAGCTGAAGAAGAAAAGCCAGGTAATTGTGGCGAACCGCATGCAGAGTGAGCTTGAAGATGTTCGGGAGAAGGTATTTACGAGGGATTTGTTTCATCGGGATTGAGGAGTAGGGAAGCCTTGCTGCCTTTTTCCCCTAATCTCCTTGGCTAGCTTGACTGCCCGTTTTTTGAAATCCAAAAACAAATCTTGGGTAGAAATAGAATTCGCTTTTATATATGTGGTATAATATTCATGGAATAAAGCATCCATCTCCGTTTAATAAGATGAAGCTTTCATCATAATTAAACGGAGATGGATTATGTTATTAATGTGAATTAGAAAACCCATCATTCTAAATGAGAATCGGTGGTCATCCGTATATAGGTGATGCGAAATAATTTTATATACGAGGTTGGAATACCATAGCTAAAAGGTATACAGGAAAATTGGCGCAGAACTCCCAGCCCCTGAAAAACCAAATTTTTTCAGGGGTCAAGCACTCTCACGTTTGTGATTGCGCCAGGCATCTACGTGGATGACGGATATTATGGCGAATAACCGAATATACCACATCATAGAAGAGTGATGGTGCCCTTCTTCCAGTAGCCCGTCGATCTTTATGCGTTTGTTGGCTCGTTCGGCAGATGTGCGCTTGTTGTAGATCTGCTTCCACTGAGTCGAACCTCGTGGAGGATCGCAGAAAAGACGTGGATCATCCTTGAGGCTTATATTCACGACACGACCATAAGTGGAATTGGTACAGCGATTGTCGCACATGCATAACCCTTCGGCGTATTTAGTCTTTGGGCAAATATATTTGGCTCTGTGTCGCTTCTTGTCAGTGTCATTGGGCTTCATAGGAAGTCCCAGAGGGCAGATTGGTACACCGTCATTTCCAATGGTATATCCCTTGTCCTCAGCAGATTTCGTACCGCGAGGGTTCAAGTCTATGAAGGGCGTTATGCTGCTTTTGCTGCACATCTTGTACACGGCGGCTGCATCGTGTGCAGAATCAAGGATCAAAGCGGAAATATTCCAGTCAGCGAAGAACGCCTTGATGCAGGCGAGTCCGTGCAGCATGGAAGGAAGGTCATGGCGGGAAGCACGCTCCAGGATAGGGAAGACCGGCAGTCCTGAGTTTGCATCTGTGATGAGATAGAGGTTATAGCCGTAGTAGAAGAAGTTTCTGGACGAATCCCAGCCCCAATTGGCATCGGGCTGGGAGAACCAGCGCTTGTGACAGCATTTGTCAATGCTCTGTTTATGGCAATCGCAGATAGAGTGGCTGCGCTCACGGTTGGATACGACCACGGGAGTGCCGTCTCCTGCCAGAACCATATTCTTGGTATTCAGGAGGCCTTTGCGTATTGAGCCGGCAAGGAAGATACGGCTGAAGATTTCACCGATGATGAAAAGCTTGATTTTGAGGATGCCTCCGGCGCCGTGCCCCTCGAAATATTTGATGATGGTGGCAGCATGATCTTTGTCGAAGGACGGAGACTTTTCGCCATTGCCCTTTCCTTTAGGAGGTTTCTTCCTTCGATAACGTAGGTGAGGCAAGAAGTTGTTGCAGCCTGGCCACAAGCGATGGAAGAAGTCATGAGATTGAGATTGTTACCCTGACTTCTGTATGTGAGCAGTATGCCAGAGGGAAGGAAATTCACTTCTTGAAGATCGATGTGGAAGAGGCTGAGAAAAAGTCCTTGAAGGGATGAATTTTGAGCGTTTCAGGCCTTGGATTGTGGTTATTGAGGTGGGTTGCAAAACAGAAATAGAGTGGGAAGGACTTATAATTGACTTTGGCTATAGATATACTCTTTATGACGGTATAAATCGTTATTATGTAGCTGAGGAGAAGTTTTCAGATCTGGGTAAAACATGCTCTAGGCCAGCGGGTTCATTGGATGTTTATGAAAAGGCAGAGCATCGCAGACTTCGTTTGTGGTATGAAGAGCTATTGGGACGGTACGCGGAATTAAGAGATAGGTGAGGGAGATTTGGAGGCTTACTTATGCTGGATGAAAGCAAATCAGAAGTTGGCGTTACAGCTGATGAGGTGAGGTATGCGTATAATTTTATCTTTTGTAGAGAGCCAGAGTCGAAAGAAGTTATTGAAGAGCACAGGAAAAGTGTAGCTTCTGTTATGGATTTACGGAAAAGATTTATGGATAGTGATGAGTTTAGAGATTTAATGGGGTTGGCAAGGTGTAAACTCAACAGTCAATATATGCCAGAAAGAGCAAAAACACGATTTAATTATTCTGATCTTAACTGTAGGATAGAAGCTATCGACACAGGACAAATTTTTGAAATAGCCAATAAAATAAATATTCCCACTTACTCTACAGATAGCTTAACTAAAGAATTTTTGAAGGAAAATTATTGTAGAGTTGCGCTATGATGGCGATGTTAGAGCAAAATATATAAGTGTTTCATGAAAAGTTGGTTTAATGATTTTTGAGTCATCTACTTAGGTTGTAGATGGCTCAGATTTTTCGTTACGTGATTGAGCAAAGAGGTAAAAGCTATATGAGGATGCGATTGGTATGCAAATACAGGCTGGTCAAGCACGGGCGCAAATTTCATATTTCGTCAGGCCCTATTCTTTGTGATGCATTTCGCATGCGCGCCGAAGATAAATTTCATTCGGAACGGATGGGAGATATTGATGAGCAGCAACCACTGGCGAAAAAAGATTCCTTTAATCCACTGGAAATGAGAATGCTTTGCGCCAAGCTGGGGAGAAGTGTCTGCCAAGAATGTGTGGAAAGATTATATGCCGATTGTGCACAGCTTCCCCAAGGCAGGGATGATGATAGTCTGTCCAAATATGTTTTTCTTGAGAACAGCGAAACTGGAGAAATTCATCTGGTGGAGCTTTCTGATGATATGGAAGAAGACTTGATGGACGATTTAACGGAAGAACCGTGAGAGGTGACCGATGTGTACAGCGCTTGTCAAAAATTGTCCTTGGCTGAGGGAGAGATTATCGAGGAACTGCTGGATGGGGATGAACGCTCTGTGTTTAGTGAAGAGGAAGCAAGGCTGATTGGTGCAAAATTAGGAAGGCGCTTTTGCGGGGTCTGTGCCAGTCATTTGTATAGGACATAGGACGGCTTGACACAGGAAGAGGCTGTTGCTCCTGAAAATAAAAGCTCCCGCCGGGGCGGGAGCTAGGGTCACCAGTTGGCCTGGACAGCGGCTAAAGCCTGGTCGTGTGTGAGATCAAAACGTTTCATAAGCTGCTCTATGACTTGAGACTGGCCGATAGAAAAGTCTTTGGCCATGGCAATCGCTGCCTTTATACCTTTTGCCTCACCTCTAGCCTCAGCTTCTGCTCGCTCCTCTGCAATTTTCATCTGGAAAGTCATGTAGTTCACCTTCTCCTCTTCGATTTTCTTTATCCTGCTGATGAGCTCACGTACTTCATCAACCCATTTGTCCTTGACCGGCAGCCCGTCTACGAAGTTCAGGAAGTTTTTTACCTTGCTGGGGATATCATTCATTGTTCCCTTGGTGCTGAGAAATATTTTTAGAGAGCCATCGTCTAGCTGGATGCTTTTCTTCTACTGGCAGGTGTTCCTAAAAGTATACAGGTGACGTTTGCCGTCAAAGATTTTAAAGGGACAGATGAAGATGATGATAGACTTTTTCAATTTGTTGTAATCAAGACCGGCCTGCAATGAATCGAAGTCAATGACCGACCGGTAGTACCTGGTACGCCGCCCTAGGATAGCTTCCGGGTAGCGGCGTACCTGCATCTCGATATCGTAGACGGTTTCCTCATCGTCTTCCACATACACGTCCAGCCTAATGCCCTTGCTTTCATATCTATTTTTCAGGGGCTTCTCAGTTTCTGGGTCTACGAGCCGCTTTATTTTGACTCCAAGTATCATTTCCAGCAGGTGCTTGCAGATGTGCTTGTGCTTCATGACCAGCTTGAACATGTAGTCATCTGAGATGGTCAGGTCTTCCCAAGGCTTGATGACAAGACGTTTTTGTGCCAAGGGTAACAGATTCTTTCTTTAAAATTTTCTTACTACTATTTTAGAAAATTGGGATGTGATGTCAACAAAAAGCTCCCTCCGGGGAGGGAGCGGGGGTTACCAGTTTGCCTGGACGGCGGCTTGGGCTTCAGCTTTGGTGAGAGGATAATTTTTTACCAGTAGTTCCACTACCTGAGCAGGACTGGCGGCAAGGGCCTTGGTACCGGCAATAAAAGCTTTGATACCGGCCTTGCGTTCTTCATTTTGTCCATCTTCATGAGCCTCGCGGAGTTTCATCTCGTAGGTCATATAGCTCACCCTTTCTTCTTCTTTGGCCTTGATTTCCTTGATGTACTCGTCGAGTTCAGCCACGAAACTGTCTGAAACCTTTAGGCCTTTCATGTAGTTGAGAAATGCCAGGATGGCAGGGGATACATCATCCAAGGTGCCCTCGGAGGACAAGAAGATCTTGGTGGCACCGTCATTCAGGGGCAAATCCTTGTCCTCCTCGCAGTAATTGCGAAAGGTGTACATATGGCGTTTGCCATCGAAAATGGCAAAGGGACACAGGAAAATGATGAAGGATTTCTTCAGTTTCTTGTAGTTGGCACCGGTGGCTAAGGCTTCTATGTCCAGCATGGATTGGTAGTACCTGGTGCGATAGGCCAGCTCCGTATCGCCATAGTCCCGCACCTGCATCTCGATGTCGTAGATGGTATCATCGCCCTCCACATAGACATCCAGCCTGATGCCTTTGCCGGCGTAGCGAAATTTCAAGGATTTCTCGTCTTCCAGGTAGGTGATGCGCTTGATTTTGATGTTGAGGATTGTTTCCAGCAGTTTCTTGCAAAATCTCTTGTGTCGCATGACCAGCTTGAACATGTAGTCATCTGAGATGGTCAAGTCTTCCCATGGCTTGATGACAGGGCGTTTTTGTGCCAAAGGCAACATATCCTTTCTCTTAAATTTTCTCACTATTATTTTAGCAAATTGGGAGGTGATGTCAAATTATCAACCAGTAAGCGGCGTAACTCTTGGCCTGGATAAAGTTTATTACTGAAAACCTTGCAACGAGTGGGAAAGATGTCTAAGGACAGAATACCGTCTTGCAGCCGTTTAAGCTGATTGGCAGCGTAAACCGGCTCTAAAAGTTCAAAAGCGATGTATTCGAAGACTTGACTAAGCACCTTTTCGGCATGCGGAGTGATGTTGACGCTGTACTTTTTCATAGGTTATACTTCGCCTTCATTTCGGCAAATACCTCAGTGGCAGGACGTGCCTTGCCCGCCACAGTCTCATTATATCCCTTTAGTAGATGCTGACGTAGTATAAACGATTTTAAATAACTTTACGTTTTTCTTCGTTTATGATATAATGAGTTCATACCATAAACGGAGGGAAATCATG